>JAJNQB010000011.1 GCA_021155045.1 Arcticibacter sp. | reverse complement strand
GTTGAACAATTTAATATTGATGAATTTAAGAAAACAGTTGAAGATAAAGAAAGCTGGGAAAGAGGGGTTTGCATTTTGGAGGCTACTAAGTTTTTCAACAATACTATTTTAGCGAAAATATCCAGTACATTCGATTATTCTTTTAATTCAGAATATGGACCCAAGAGAAACCCTCAATTAATAAATTTGTCTACAAATTATCTTATTAGATTTCCTGATAGAGAGCACCCAATAACCTACTTAAATACTGATGATGTATTAAGAGCAATTAATTTTATTGTAGACGGGGAAGATGAATATTTTCCCAAAATTAAACTTCCCGACAATATAAATTTAAATATTAATGATTTTAATGTTTTAAATTTTATTGATGAACGTAATGTAATTGTTCACAATAGGTCTAACAAACGTGCCCCAATTGAACAAAATATAAATAAAATATTTATTGCAAATCTAATCCAATCATTAAGGCAAAGGGATATTGATGGAATTACCAATAAAGGTACTTACATTACTAGTTTATTGCTTCATAACTTACTTATTGATTTGTCTGATTATATTAATCCTGAGATGATTGATGAGCTATTTAGACTTCTTCCTAATGATTCCTATGATGGATTTTATGGAGTTTTAAAAGAACGTATTTTGTTGAATCGTAAATATTTTGTGAAGATATCACCAAATAAAAACATTATTGAACCTAATTGGCCAAAATATTTTAATGACTTTGATAAGTATTTGCAAGCTTTTGTTAAAATTATTGATATAGATAAATCGGATAAGTCAGATTATAGAAGGATTAGCGTTGAGTTAAATAGACGTAATAAAAAAATATTTAAAGAATTAGTTTTTGCATCAAGACAGAATAATTTTTTTTCAACCGCAATAAATTTTTCATGGGGAAACAGTTTAAGTAGCGGTGAACAGGCATTGCTTTACCAGTATGCAAGAATATATCAGTTTTACAAGCTAATTGAAAAAACAAATTTTAAGAATGTGATTTTGTTGATTGATGAGGGCGAATTATATATGCATCCGAGCTGGCAATTAAAGTATTTAAATATTTTAATTGATTTTATTAAAAGACGGTTCGGTAAATTTGATATTCAAATTATCTTAACTTCTCACTCTTCTTTCATAATTTCGGATTTGTTAAAAGAGAATGTGATATTTTTAAAGAGCAATGAAGGGAAATCTGTTGTGAGCTCCTTGGATGATATGGAACAAACTTTTGGTTCAAATATTCATTTACTTTTAACGGATAGTTTTTTTATGAAAGATGGTACTATAGGTGAGTTTGCACAAGGAAAAATAGAGGAATTAATCGATTTATTAGCTTATAAAGATTACGAATTTATTTTAAATAGTTGTCCCGATATTGAAAAAAGAATATCTATGATTGGAGAACCAATAATTAGAAACAAACTAAATTCAATGTGGGCAGAAAAAATTCCATTTGGAATAATTGGATTAGAAAAAAGAATAGCAAAATTAGAAAGAGGAAATGTACCAAATAATTCAAGGAAGAAATAAAACTTTAACTTCTTTGGTTGATAATCATTATCAGCAAATAGTTAAACCTCTTTATGATAGCAAAGGGAAAATTATTAGTTATGAAAATGGCTCCATAGTTCTCCGCATTAAGCGTAAAATTAAAACCCTTAAAGGTCAAAAAGGTGTTAGTTTTTTTAAAAATTTGCTTGAAAATGACAATTTGATATTGAATAGCATATTATCAGGTAGTCCAAAAGAATTGCAAAAAATTGCAAATAAAATTAATACACAAATTAAAGCTCGAAGTTTGCCCGGATTAAATTCAAAAATTGGTAAGAAGACATTTAAAGAGCATATAGAAAGTGTTTTTAATTACGATTCTTTAATGAAGAAGGCGGACGCTATTACCGAGTATGATGGTTATTTCTTAGCAAATGAACTTGGAATTAATGCTTGTCCTTATTGTAATCGATCTTATACAATTACTGTCATTAAAAATAGAGATAAAATAGTTAGACCAGAGTTTGATCACTTTTTTTGTCAGAAATATTTCCCATATTTATCAATTTCATTTTATAACTTGATACCTTCTTGTCATATATGTAATTCTAATATAAAAGGTGATGATAGGTTTTCTATAAAAAATAATTACCATCCATATTTGCAAAATTTTGACGATATAATCAATTTTTCAGTTAAGTTTAATAAAAAGAAAAAAATAGATAGAAACAGAAAATCTTCTATTCGTCTTTTTTATGGTGATACAGACTCTTTTACTTTAGCCTTTATATCGAACAGGAAGGCAAGTTTAGCTGATATTTCTAGAGCGAAAAGGCATATTAAAAAATTCAAATTAGATGAACTGTATTCATATCATAAGGACATAGTAGTTGAATACATTCATAATTCAATAATAAACAATAATTCAAGGATTGATGAACTTTTTAATAAATACCAGGGAAGACTATTTTCTTCTAGAGATGATGTTAAAAGGTTTGCTACTGGTAACTTAGTGCTTTCTAATGAACTTCATTTGAGGCCTTTTTCAAAGTTGTCGAAGGATATTCATACAGAATTTGGGATGAAAATATAACTTAATTTAGAATAAATGAGTAAAGAAACGACATCAAATACATCGTCCATAGTAAGTAAAGTATGGGCATTTTGTCAAACCTTAAGAGATGATGGAGTTGGTTATGGAGAATATCTTCAGCAATTAACCTATTTGCTGTTTTTAAAGATGGCTGATGAATATACTAAACCACCGCATAACCGTAAAATGCCTATACCAAAGCAATATAGTTGGGATACATTACTTAATAAAAGTGGGTCGGAACTAGAAACACATTACAATAAGCTATTGCGGGAGTTAGCAAAAGAAAAAGGTATTCTTGGTCAAATATTTTTAAAAAGCAGAAATGAAATTCAAGATCCTGCTAAGTTGTATAAACTTATTGCACTCATAAATGCAGAGAATTGGATTTTAATGGGCGTAAAAGATAAAGGAGACATTTATGAAGGGCTGTTAGAAAAAAATGCAGAAGATACAAAAAGCGGTGCAGGACAGTATTTTACACCACGTGCTTTAATCAAAACAATGGTAGAATGTATTCGTCCAGAACCAAAGAAAACAATTGCAGACCCTGCATGTGGTACAGGAGGCTTCTTTTTAGCAGCGTATGATTTTATTTCAGATGAAAAAAATTACACTTTGGACAAAGCTGAGAAGAAATTTTTAAAATTTGATACATTCTTTGGCAATGAAATTGTTGCCAGTACAAGACGTTTGGCATTAATGAATTTATTTCTTCACAACATTGGAGATATAGATTCAGCTAATTTTATTTCTCCAAATGATTCACTTATTACAGATGCAGGGGTTCGTTATGATTACATTTTAGCTAATCCACCTTTCGGTAAAAAAAGTAGCATGACCTTTACAAATGAGGAAGGTGAACAAGAGAAAGAAGACTTAACATATAACAGACAGGATTTCTGGGTTACCACAAGCAACAAGCAATTAAACTTTGTGCAACACATTCGCACAATGTTAAAAACAACGGGCATGGCAGCCGTTGTTTTACCAGACAATGTTTTATTTGAAGGAGGGGTTGGAGAAACCGTGCGTAAAAAGTTATTAGAAACAACAGACTTGCATACTATACTTCGCTTACCAACAGGTATTTTTTATGCCAATGGAGTAAAAGCAAATGTGTTATTTTTTGATGGAAAACCATCAAGTAAAAACCCGTGGACAAAAGAAGTTTGGGTGTATGATTATAGAACCAACGTTCACCATACTTTAAAAAAGAATCCTTTGAAGTTGGAAGACTTAAGAGATTTTATAACGCTCTACAATCCAAAAAACAGAAACAAACGCAAAGAAACATATAACGAGAAGACAAACCCCGAAGGACGTTGGCGCAAATTCTCTTATGCTGAAATTATTGCAAGAGATAAAACATCCTTGGATATTACTTGGCTAAAAGATAAATCATTAGCTGATTTGGATAATTTGCCAGATCCAGATGTATTAGCGCTGGATATTGTTGAGAATTTAGAAGCAGGGCTAGAAAGCTTTAGAGCAATTATAGAAAGCTTGAATAAGAAGTAGAACAGCAAGGCTTAAATAAACCTGTCTTCAAGTGAGAAGCTTATAACAGCCCGTTATGAAGAACTTGTTTTACCACACCTTCAATTTGTAAGTCTTCTGGATTAGTTACCATAATCGGTTGGTGCTCCTGATTTAAGGAGAGGAGAACAACATGATTGTCGGACTTCAGTATCTTTTTGATTAAAGCTTTTGCTTCAAAAACACAGACAACAATATCGTTATGGTTAGCATCGTGTTGTCTCTTTGCAATAACAATATCTCCTGAATATATCTTAGGCTCCATTGAATTACCTTTTGCTTCTACTATAAAAGCGTCTGAAGCTGGAACTTGTAAAAGTGTAGAAGAAATTGGAATTCTATCAATAATATTTCCATCTAGAAACAAGCCATTTGGTCCACATTGAGCTAAACCATATTTATTGATATAAACAATAGCTCTTTCTGGTGTATCTAATAAAACATAGTCTTTGGGGTTGTTTGGATTTCTCTTCAAATGTCCTTTCCGCTCCAGCTGGGTCAAATGGTGGTGTACTACTCCAGGAGACTCTACATCTGCTGCATCTGCCAATTCTCTAATAGTTAAAGGGTTATCAATATTAGACTTTAGCAACTTTAAGAGCTTGCTTTGTGTTGGATGAAGCTTTTTCACGATGTAAAGTTAGATATTTTTTATTAACAATTCGTTTATTTTTAATAATGTTCTAGTTTTTGTCCGTTTATATTTATATATTTGCTTAATTATTAATCAATTAAATTACACAAACAAATGTCAAAAGTATCACCGTTTCACTCTGTGAAACAAGCTGTGTACCACGACAACAAGAAGTGTACAGAAGGTAACAACATCGAGAAGGAGAATCTTCGCTCTGGTACTGGTGGAAAACCTAAATGTAGTCACTGTTCAAAGTTGTCTTAAGTAGCACTCGACTTGGAAGGGGGCTCATGAGTCTCCTTCCATTTTTTAATAGTAACCACTAAAATCTCTATATAATGAAAACACCAAGCAACCATGGAAAGAGCTGGTCCAAACAGGATATCAGCACTCTTAAAAATCTAGCTAATCACAATACTCCAACAAGAGTGATTGGCCTTAAAATGGGAAGAACGGAAAGTTCGATTTACTCCGCAGCTCAAACTAACAACATCTCATTGAGTCCAACAAATCAAAGTCCTTATAATAGACGGAAAAAGTAGTCGATGAGTTGAACATGAAAATCCTTTCATTTAATTAAACTTAATTCAAACTAAACATGAAAACAATAAACTTTACTGATACAAAATATGAAAAAATTGACGTTGAGAGTGTCTCTAAAATTGCCTTTGGAAAATGTTTTTTTAAGAAAGGTGTTGAGAATAAATCAGGATTGAGTTTAATAGCTGAATTCAAATCTCCAACGGGTTATAATGATGCTGATGGAAAACCATTATATAATATTCAGTCAAATCCTGTAAATATCGGAATTTTCGAAGATATTATGGATATACCCAACAGCCCAACAATTGTGGTGAACAAATTTTTATCCATTCCTAAAGATTGCACAATTATTAATCTATCTGCCAGTAATAATCTAGGCAAAGAGTTCGATGTAGATATAGAAGTTCAAATCGATTAGAAGGAAAACTAAGGATAACAACAGAAATAAATAAGAAAACGCATTCGTATTAAGCGAATTCTATTTAGTTGCATACCCTATTTTTATTAATGAATGTGGGTATTTCCTCTTTTTGTTTTAAAGCTTCGATAAATTGTAATTCGTTTATCAATTTATATTTGCCAGAGTTAAGCCTTTCCACTTTATGCTTCTTGCATTTTTTGCATATAGTTGCTTTGCTTAACTTGTATTTTAAGCGAATCTCCTCCATAGAAAGAAAAGATCTGTCGTTATTGCGAATAAGTCTGTCTTGTTCCAGAATATCTTTTATTGTTTTGCTAATCTCTTCAAAGTAGTAAGTGCGTATTTCTTTTTTTACTTCAATTCTCACTTCAGAAATTATTGCTTTGGTTAGCTCTTTAAGAATATTGTTTATTTTACTTTGTACCATTTTTTTCTGTTTTCTTTAAGTTCTTGCAGATATAAATACTTTTCAAAAGGCTGGGGCTATAATAAAACAGAAAGCCCCATCCTTTTTACTTCTCATTTTAATTGTTCTTTTCTCTAACAATTTCTGCATAAGTTCTAACTCTGTTGCTTAACAGCCATTTATCTACCTCCCCTTTTTCAAAAAATATGAGCTTGCCTGTCGGTCTATAAAATGCAATAGAATTACTTGAAGTGAGTTCGTAAACAGAGCTGTAACTTAATCCTGAATACTCGCAGAATTGGTCTAAATTCATAACATCTTTTTGATTTTTTAGAACGGCAAAGATTTCATCTAATTTGCCAAGGATTTCTTTTTCGTTTTCCATTTTTTCCATTTTTAGTTAATAATTTAATTATTAGTTTTTTGATTATGTAACATTTATGTTATATAATTGCATTAAAATATAATATAAATGGCGAAATCATCAGCATTTAAAATAGAAGATTTTATTGGAGATGACCTTTTTAAAGAATTAGAAAAGGATTTTTTTAGTGAGGAATTCACTTTAAAGGATCTTGGCGTTTCGGCTCGTGTGCTTCAGAACTGGTCTGAAAAGGGCTTGTTGCCAGATAAAAAAAGAAAGGAAGATGAAAATCATAAGTTCAATTTTATTGATCTTATTTGGTTGAAACTAGTATCGGAGCTAAGAAGTCTTGGTTTATCATTAGAAAAAATTAAAAAAATTAAAACAGCATTATATGAAAAGCGTCCTCTAATGGAATTATTAGGTAAAAGAGAAGATGAAACAATACCTGACAGAATGTATCGAATGTACTCTTCACAGGTTAAAGATAAGGCGGCATTTTATAAGGCATTTTCTTCTTCAACGGTAATTCAAGCGATTGATAAAATGAAAAACTCGCAACTTCACTATTTAATTACCATGTTCATAGAAAACCGCTATAACATTAAGGTGCTTGTATTTAATGAAGGAGAATCAATGGGATATATTTCGGAAATACATTCAGGCAATTTGCAACTGCTGGAATTATTGGAAAAAGAAACGTTCATTTCTGTTCCGCTTTTTAAACTCATTTATAATTTTATGGGTGATGAAAAAAACTACAGTTTTTTATCCAGAGGTTCTATTTTGAATACGAATGAATTTAGAATATTTTGCCTTATTAAAGAAGGGAAGTACGAAACAATTACAATTCACTTTAAAAATAAAAAGCCTGAAATTGTAGAAGCAAAAGAGAGAAAGAAAATTAATTTAGAAGCTCGGCTATCAGAACTCCTGCTTGGAAGAGGCTATGAAACATTGGAAATAAAAACTCAGGATGGAAAGATTGCTTATTCGCCTATCACAACAAAAATTATATTATAATGAACGACTGTTGCAGCACTTAAAATAACAGTAATACTTTGTACCGCTAGTGTCGGACATATTGTGGTTTGTCAACCTTACCAATGAATTGGAAGGAAGAACTTAGTGCTATACTAAGATGCCAACTTATATTCAAAAAAAAATAACAATAGATGAACTAAGAAAATTTAAAGGACTAGAAAATTTAAGCGATGAAGAAGCTCAGGAAATAATTGATTCTCTTGAGATAATGGCCATTGCAATCTTTTCAATTTACAACTCTAAAATATTAAAAAATGAAAAATCATTTGACGAAGTTTGAGCAATTTGCTAAAGGCAAAACAAACAAAAGCAATGCATCCAATAACAGAGCATTCATCTATACACGTGTTTCTACTAAAGAACAAGCGGAGAACAACCAAAGTTTAGATACTCAAAAAAGGATTTGTGAAGAATACGCAATAAAAAACAACCTCGACATTGTTGGTTACTTTGGTGGTACTTACGAGAGTGCTAAATCGGATGAAAGAACAGAATTTCAGCGAATGATGAAAGCTGCAAAAACGGCAAAAATTTCTAAAATCATTATTTTCAGCTACGACAGATTCAGCAGGTCGGGTGCCAACTCCATTATCATAACAGAAGAACTAGCAAAGCTTGGTATCACGTTGCAGTCGGCTACTCAAAATATAGATGTTTCTACTTATTCAGGAGTATTTCAGCAGGATTTGATGTTCCTGTTTAATAAGCTTGAAAATGATACAAGGAGAGGCAAATGTATGGTTGGGATGAAAGAGAAGCTTAAAAATGGTGGTTGGATAGGACAAGTACCCAAAGGTTATACCTACACCCATCACAGAGGCGAAGATCAAAAAATTGTAATTAACGAAGAAGGCAAACTATTAAAGAAGGCATTTCACTGGAAGGCAGAACAAAACATGCCTCATCCTTTAATCATAAAAAAATTAGCAAAGGCTGGTCTGAATATTCCTATACAACTACTCACAGATACATTCAGGAATCCCTTCTATTGTGGTTTAATAGCGAATAAAATGCTTAAAGGGGCAATTGTGAAAGGAAATCATCCTGCGCTCATAACGGAAGAGATGTTTTTAAAAATCAATCAAAAACTCGCTCCTAATGGCTACAAATCCAACAGGTATAACGAAATGCTCCCCCTCAAACAGTTTGTCAAATGCAGTGTTTGCGGAAATACCATGACGGGTTATCTAGTGAAGAGAAAAGGCTTACACTACTATAAATGCCACAAAGCGGGCTGCCATTGCAATAAAAGCGCAAAATTTATGCATCAAAAATTTGAGGACTTGTTATCCAACTTGTGCTTTAAAGAGGTGTTAATTGAGCCAATAAAGATACAGGTAGGTTATACTTTTGAAAATTTGACACAAGACCAGCGAGAGAGCGAAAGGATTTTAAAAACCAAATTAAACGAGCTTAAATTAAAAGTTGAAGAGATGGAAGAAAAACATGCTGTAGGAGAAATTAACAAGGCCATTTTTGAGAAATTTTCGGAGAAATACTATGCCCAGATAGCCGAAATAAATGTAGAAATTGGGAAGACCCATACAAAAACATCTAACCCACAAAAATTGATAGAATTTGCAGTTAAAATATCTTCGAACCTCAAGGCTATATGGGCAAATGCTAATCACACACAAAGACTTAATTTCCAAAAAATGGTATTTCCAGAGGGTATTCTGTTCGACAAAGAAAAAGGGCAACATCTAACCAAAAGAATAAATTGGGTGTTCTCTACAATTGCCAGAATATCAAGCAGTTTTGAGGAAAAAGAAAACGGGATTTTCGATTTTTTTATCGAAAAATCCCGTTCAGTAGCGAGATCGGGAGTTGAACCCGAGACCTCAGGGTTATGAATCCTGCGCTCTAACCATCTGAGCTACCTCGCCAAAATATTAAACAACATACTGATAATCAATTAAATAAGACTAAAATATCATTGTTTTGAGGGCGCAAATATAGCATTTATATCAGAAAACGTAATAATCTGACTAAATATTTTTAAAGAAAATACGCTATTGACTGATTGATTATTTTTCTATATTGCAAAAGTTTTGATTTTAAATTTCAATTTAAAATGAGCAAAAAACAAAGTAAAAAATCTAAAAATAAGAAGATTAGTAAAGTGAAGGCAATATCTAAAAAAAAGGCTAAGCCTTCGAAACCTGCTAAATCAGTTGGGAAGAATAAAGTAGTAAAAAAAGCTATTAAACCTGCTCCTAAAAAAGTAAAAAAAGTGGCTAAGAAAACTACTGTATCTAAAAATGTTGTTAAACCTGCATCAAAAAAAGTTGTTGCTAAACCAAAGGCTATAAAAAAAATAGTAAAGGCAAAAGTTGTAGCAAAAAAGAAAGTTGCTAGTAAACCTATAAAAAAAGCAACTAAAGCTATTAAGCCTAAAGCAGTAAAAAAAGCAGTAGCTAAAAAAGTAAAAGCGGTAAAACCTATAAAAACAAAAGCTAAACCTGTAGTAAAAGAAAAAATACAAAAAGTAGCAAAAGAAAAAAAAGAGGTAGTAACTACAAAAAATAGTATTCCTACTAGTACTGCTATTCCTCTAAAAAAACCATCAAGGGCAAAATCAGGAAGAAAACCGAAGAACAAGAATGATGATGATGAGCCGGAAGTTATTGATGATCCTCTTTTAGAAGAAATTATAAAAAGTACGAAACAACCTAAAAAGCCTAAACTTCCTAAAATAATAAAAACGTTTGTTAACCCAATGGCTGCTTTGCAAATTGCAGCACCTGAAGGTTCTTCGAAACAACAATTGCCAAAAAAAGAACCAAAAGGAAAATTTGAGTTGGAGTTTGTTATTAGAACATCTGCTCCTTTACTGTACGAATTTATTTCAACACCAAGTGGATTGTCTGAATGGTTTGCAGATGACGTAAATATTAAAGATGGCGTTTTCACATTTTTTTGGGATGGAAGCGAACAAAAAGCAAAACTATTAGCCTTCAAAGAAGATAAATTTATTCGTTTTCAATGGGTTGATAAACCTATTGGAACGTATGTTGAATTTCGTATAGAAAAAGATGAACTAACAGGAGATGTTTCACTTATGATAACAGATTTTGCAGAAGCTGGTCCGGATACAGATAGCTCTAAAAAATTATGGGATTCTCAAGTAAATACCTTACTGCATGTATTAGGTTCTTTTTAAATATTTGCCTCCATTACTAATTAATAATTTTATTTTTGTGCTGTTAATTATTTGATGTGAAAAACATATTTAAAGAAAATCGCTTTTTTTTACTCCCTTACTTTATCTTATTCCTCTTAAGTTTTGCTGCTTTAGTTATAAGTAACAAGTCGGATATACATATTTTTTTAAATCAACATCACAATCTTTTTTTTGATTCTTTTTTTTATTATGCAACATTTTTAGGCGATGGACTTACTGCAACATTAGTAATAATTATGTTTATTGCTATTAAGTTTAGATTTTTTTTAATTGTAGGCTTATCAAATATTGTAGCTGCCGGCATTACACAAATCTTAAAACATACGGTTTTTGCAGAGGTTTACAGACCAAAAAAGTTTTTTGAAGGAATTTACAATTTGTATTTTGTACCTGGTGTTGATAATTATTTATTTTATAGCTTTCCATCAGGTCATTCTACCTGTGCATTTGCAATGTATTTTTCATTTGCTCTTATCGTAAAAAGTAATAAACTAAAATTTTTATTTTTTATCCTCGCTGTATTAGCAGGCTACTCTCGAATTTATTTATCACAGCATTTTTTACAAGATGTTATAGCAGGTTCTTTTATTGGACTGTTTTGTGCATTTTGTTTTTACCTATTGTTTTATAACAACCAAAATAGGATAATGGAAAAATCTATTGTTACACTATTCAAAAACGAATGAATTCAAACTCATTAAAACATATACTTTTTATTATTTTAATAGGTGCTCTCCTATTCATCCCTTTTTTAGGAAATGTACATTTATTTGATTGGGACGAAATTAATTTTGCAGAATGTGCTCGTGAAATGATTACTACTGGCGACTATTTTTCAGTGAAAATAAATTACCAGCCTTTTTGGGAAAAACCACCTGTATTTATATGGATGCAAGCATTGAGTATGAATATATTTGGAATAAATGAATTTGCAGCTCGCCTTCCTAATGCTATTTGTGGAGTTTTTTCATTAATCATTCTTTACAACATAGGCAAAAAATTATACGATGAAAGCTTTGGAATTTTATGGGCTTTTGTTTATGCTGCGTCTTTTCTTCCTCATTTTTATTTTAAATCAGGAATAATCGACCCTTGGTTTAATTTATTTATTTTTTGTGGTGTATATTATTTTGTTCTTTTTACAAACAATGAATCAAAAAGTAATAAATATTTGCTTTACTCTGCTACACTTATCGGCATTGCTATTCTTACAAAAGGACCAGTAGCGTTGCTAATTGTTGGACTCTGTGGTTTGGTTTATTTTATCCTCAACCGATTTAAATTGTATATATCTATTAAAAATATTCTCCTTTATTTTGGAATAATAATTATAGTTGGCTGTATTTGGTTTATAATATTGCTTGCAAGTGGAAATGTCGAAATAATAAAAGAATTTTTTGTTTACCAAGTTCGATTATTCAACACACAAGATGCAGGACACGGAGGACCATTTATCTATCATTGGATTGTTTTATTGGTTGGATGTTTTCCTCTTTCTTTATTTGCACTTAAAGGATTCAAATCAATAGGTTTTAACACTCCATTTCAAAAATATTTTAAAACATGGATGTTGATTTTATTTTGGGTAGTACTTATTTTATTTAGTATCGTAAAAACTAAAATTGTACATTATTCGTCCCTTTGCTATTTTCCTCTCAGTTTTATTGGTACTTATTATATCTATAAATTAATTATAGGCGAAGTAAAATGGAAAAAGGGGATAAATTTACTTTTTGTTTTTATTTCATTGATAGTTGGATTGGCTATTTCGGTTTTACCTATTGTTGATAAGTACAAACAAAAAATTATTGAAGCGAACATTATTAAAGATGATTTCGCCATTGAAAATTTAAAAGCTGATGTAAACTGGACCGGAATCGAATGGATTTTTGGAATAATACTCATATCAGGTACAATAGTTGGATTATTTTATTTCAAAAAGCAGAAAATCAAACAAGGCATTCTATTTATTTTTACTTCCAGCTTAATTACAATCAATTTGGCTTCGGTAATAGTTGTCCCTAAAATCGAACAATATTCGCAAGGTGCAGCAATTGAATTTTACCAAACACTACAAAACAAAGATTGTTATGTAGAAACATTCGGATACAAAAGTTATGCTCATTTATTTTATTCTGAAAAAAAATATCAGGATAACACCAATAGCTATTCTTCTGAATGGCTTTTGAATGGAGCAGTTGATAAGGATGTTTATATTGTGAGCAAAATAAACACTTATCAAGAAATAAAATCGAACTACCCTCAATTAATTGAATTGTATCAGAAAAATGGTTTTGTTTTTTGGTTAAGAAGATCAAAATAATATCTCTAATTTTTTTGCTATTTCCATATTTTTTAACTTTCTTTATAATATCATTAATTTAAAAAATCATAAAAATGGATGTAAAAAAAATACTACTACTTGTAATATTATTTGCAAGTTTCAATTCATTTGCTACAGAGGGTAGTATATTTTCAAACTCAGGTAAAAATGAAGTTCGATATATTAAAAACAACAAGCGCTTACCAGATATTGCATACCAGCAAGAACTAAGAGAAAGCGCTTCATGGAAAAATTTTGTTGCTGCAAACGGAACATGGTATGTAATTTTTAATGAAGAAAACAGAAAGCCTCATCGTGCTTTTGGTAAACCTATTTCTGCTTTTGGTATTAATGCACAAAATCAAGCACTTAATTTTATTACCACCAAATTAAATGGATTTAACATTCCTATTGCCGATTTAGTTTATAATACTACGGTGCCATCAGAAAGTTTTAATTACGTGCATTTTCATCAAAATTATCAAGGCATAAAAGTTTTAAATAGTGATTTGTACGTGAAACTCACTACAGCAGGAAAAGTTATTACCTTTGGATGCGATGTATTTAATGATATAAATATTTCTATTGCCCCTTCAATTTCTTCATCTGCTGCTATGAATGCTGCGCAAACTGGATTAAATGAAACAATAACAAATGCTAGCATTAACAGCAATCTTTTTATTTTACCCATTCCTGGGTTCAAAGAAAATAGTTACAAATTAGTTTATGAAGTAACAATAGAGACCATTGATAATAATAATGTACCATCAAAATTTTATACATTGGTAAATGCTGAAAATGGTGAAGTATTATACAGAATCAATCAAGTTCAACATTTTTCTCATCCTCCTACACCGCCTGCTCCTCCTGCAAATACTGACATTATAATTACAGGGACGGTATATCCTACTCAACCTTACAATCCAAGTGTTGTAAAACCATTAAAAAATTTAAAAATGGTTGAAAGTAGTGTTACTTATTATTCTGATAGTTTGGGCTATTATGGTTTAACGAACACCGCTCCAACTACTGTTAATTTTACATTAGATGGTAGATGGTCAAGAGTATATACGGGAAGTACAATACCATCTTACACAGCAACAGTAAATCCGGGAACAAATAATTTATCTTTTAACGCTAACGCCAACATCCGTGAACTCTCAGCATATTACCATGTAAACATTGTTCACGATTATATGAAAACCAAGTTTCCTGCTTTTACTGCAATGGATAACCCTCTTACCACAAATGTTGATGTTACTGGAACTTGCAATGCATTTTATAATGGTATCTCTATAAATTTTTATGCTGTTGGTGGTGGTTGTAATTCATTAGCTCAAGTTGGAGATGTTGTGTATCACGAATACGGACATGGAATAAACGATAAATTTTATCAGTCGATGGGAGGCACGTTTAATAATGGAGCATTGGGCGAAGGCTATGCTGATATTTGGGCATTAGGAATTACTGGGACTCCTGTTTTAGGCTTTGGCTTTGATTCTGCCGACCCAAATGTTTTTGTGAGAAGATATGACGTAAACAAAAAAGTGTATCCTCAAGATTTAATTGGAGAAGTTCATGCCGATGGTGAAATCATTGCTGGAGCATGGTGGGATACAGGATTAAACTTTGGAAATTTACAACAGATGATGGATTTATTTAAAGAAACATACAGTGCATTAGTTTCGGGACCAAACGGAACGGAAGGACAACTTTTTGTTGATGTTTTAATTGAAGCGCTTACATCAGATGATGTTCCTTCGAACGGGGGCGATAATGATATTACAAACGGTACTCCAAACGATATTGCTATTGTTGATGGATTTGACTTGCATGGAATTACCTTACTTTCAAATGCAGTAGTAACACATACGCCAATTGAAGCTTCAGTAGCAAATACAGGGATAGCCGTTAATGCAAATGTTACTGTAACCTATCCTTGGGCTTTGGCAAATGTAAAATTGTTTTATAAACTTAATCGTTTGGGTGCTTGGACAGGAATTAACATGACGAATACTTCTGGAAGTGCTTATTCAACAACAATTCCTGCGCAACCTCAAGGAACGGTTATTGGTTATTATATTGGATTAGAAGGCAACAATGGAAATTTAAGTGCTGTTCAGCCTATTGCTGCAAACCTTGCAAATCCTAATATTCCTTACTATATTTTAAATGGTGTTACGCTTATGAATATGGAAGATTTTGATGATAATACAGGTGTTTGGCAAACTGGAATTCCAAGTGATGATGCAACAACAGGGCAATGGATAGTGGATGTGCCCATGGGCTCTTATTTTACACCTGGCGACTTAAGTTCAGTAGTTCAACCGGGATATCAACATACTCCTGGCGGAATGTTTTGTGCTGTTACAGGAAACGCTCCTTCAACAACTTCAGGGCTTGGAACAAATGATGTGGATGGTGGCGAAACAACTTTAGAATCTCCTTCCTATGATTTATCAGGATATACAAATCCCATTTTCAGTTATTATCGTTGGTATATCAACAATCCCCCTTCTAGTGCTAATCCAGCAAATGATTATTGGGAAGTACAAATTTCTAATGATAATACTAACTGGACAAAAATAGAAAGAACAAATGTTTCTGATAAAAGCTGGAGAAAATATGCGTTTAGAGTTACTGATTATGTTCCACTTTCTACTACTGTTAAAATTCGATTTGTTGCAGAAGACAGCATTATTGTTGGTGCAAATCTGAATGGAGGAAGTTTAGTTGAAGCAGCTATTGATGATATGTTCCTATACGAAGAATATACCGTTGATATAAATGAAAATGAAAATATTTCAGCAGTAAATATTTTTCCAAACCCTGCTATCAACAGTTTATCAATAGTTTATAATTTAAACTCTTCCGAAGATGTTTCAATTGAAATTTTAAATAATGTTGGACAAATTGTAATGTTTGAATCTTTAAAAAATCAATCATCTGGTATTCATAAAAATAAATTAGATGTATCGAATTTATCTGCAGGAATGTATTTTGTAAATATTAAAACAAAACAACAATCACACGTAGAAAAAATTTCGATTATCAAATAATCACAAACAAACAATAAAAAAATAGCTTCGAAAATATCGAAGCTATTTTTTATTGAAGAAACTGCTAATTATGAACTTTGAACGCTTTTATAAAATAGTTCTGTCCATTGGTTTTGTGCTGTTTGCTATTTTATTTGTTGTTTTATCTTTTAATAGCCGACTTGCTACCGATGATTATTATTTTATTGGTGATACTTTAAATCATGGTATGCTTGAACAAGTTTGGTTTCAATACATGAACTGGAGTGGTAGATATACTGCTACTTTACCAATTAATATCATTTATAATTTATTTCAAACCAATCAAGAATATTATTATTCACTCCCATTAATTTCTTTTTTTTTATTGTTAGTTGGATTAATTCTATTAATCAACGAAATAAACAAACGCAACCATCTTTCTTTTTCAAAATTTAATGTGTTTATTTTAGGAAGCAGCTTTGTATCTCTTCTCTTTTTTTTAAGCTATAATATTGGCGAATCTTGGTTTTGGTATTGTGGCTATAGCTCTTACTTATGGAGTATTACTGCATTAATTTGGGGCTTGTTTTTATTAACAACAAATAAGAACAATCCAATACATACTATTTTAGCAACAATCTGTTTCATATACATTGGTGGTGCATCCGAAATTTATTCCTCAATTATTGGATTAATTTATACAATATTCCTTTATAAAAAATATCAAAAAAAAATAGACAGAAAATCATTTGTAAACGAAAACAGAAAATTAATTGTTGTTTACTTATTTTTTGGAATATCCTTTATCATTTTTTTAGTAGCTCCTGGTAATTATCTAAGAGATGGTTTGTTTCCTGAACACAATTTCATTAAAGCCTTATTCATAACAGCAAAATCCATAATTAAATTTTTTATTATTTATTTTCCATCAAAAATCCCATATATAATTGCTTTTGGAGTTCCGTTTGCATTCATAGGGAATCAAGCTTATGCAAAAGGTAAGGTACAACAAAATATTTTTTCGAATTTTAAAAAAATAACATCCCTTTTTTTAGCTATCTCTTTTCTGTTTCTTTTTCTAGTAGCATTCGTTATGGTTGAAACAGGTCCTGCAAGAGTACTATTCTTTTTATCATTTATGCTAACAATTTATTTTGCTATATGCTTTTTCCAATTTGGATTAAATGGAACTTTTCAGAAATACTTTAAATTACTATCGATAGCATCCATCTTATTAATATTGGGTATTACATCCTATAACCTTTTCGAACAATCCACTATTTCAACAAAATATGCAAAAGCTATAGACGAAAGAGTACTATTTTTAAAGAAATTAAAAGCTAAAAACATATCAGACACTCTTATCATCCTTAAGCCATTACCACCCAGTGGAATGCTTTATTCAGCCGAAATATCTTCTGACACCACACATTTTACAAATAGGGAATTAAAGATGGGTTATAATCTCAACTTTAATGTTGCCATAGAAAAGAAATAAAATATTGGTAAAACAAAGTAAAAACTTAATTTTGCACCCTAAATCAAATAATTTTATGAGCAAAAAAATATTAGCAAACGATGGCATTGATGCACAAGGAAAATTAATACTTGAAAAGGCAGGGTTTACAGTTGTTACAGAAAAAGTAGCACAAGAAAATTTAGCACAAGCTATAAACGACCACAACTATATAGGTTTAACAGTAAGAAGTGCAACTAAGGTTAGAAAAGATGTTATAGATTCTTGTCCAAATTTAAAGCTTATCGGACGTGGTGGTGTTGGAATGGATAATATTGATGTTGATTATGCTAGAAGCAAAGGTGTTGAAGTTGTAAACACTCCAGCAGCATCTTCACACTCTGTTGCCGAATTGGTTTTTGCTCACTTTTTTAATGCTGTTCGGTTTTTATACGATAGCAACAGACAAATGCCTGTAAATGGCGAAACTCAATTTGATGCTTTAAAAAAGAAATATGCAAAAGGAATAGAATTAAACGGAAAAACTATTGGAATCATCGGTTTTGGTAGAATAGGACAAGCAGTAGCCAAAATTGCTTTAGGTTGCGGAATGAAAGTTTTAGCGTATGATCCCTTTTTAAAAGAAGCAGCTATAAATATTGAAATTGATGGTATCAAAGAAAATATATCCGTTATGTTAAAAATTGTTGCGATAGAAAAATTACTAGCTGAAAGTGATTTTATAACACTTCATGTTCCGGGAGGAAAAATAATAAGCAAAAAAGAAATTGCTCAAATGAAAAATGGTGTAATTCTAGCAAATGCTGCTCGCGGTGGAGTAATTGATGAAAATGATTTGATTGAAGCGCTTGATTCTGGTAAAGTTGCTCATGCTTGCTTAGATGTATTTGAAAACGAGCCAACACCAAAAAAAGAAATTCTTGTTCATCCAAAAATATCTTTAACACCACACATTGGTGCAGCTACAGAAGAAGCTCAAGAAAGAATAGGAATAGAATTAGCTGAATTAATCATTAGTAAATTAAGCTAAACATGGCGAATATTGTTCCATTTAAAGGTATTAGACCAGCAAAAGATAAAGTACATCTTGTTGCTTCACGTTCTGTTGATGGATACAACAAAGATGAATTGCATGATAAATTACATGCAAACCCTTTCACATTTTTGCACGTTATTAATCCAGACTTTAAAGACGGAAAAAAAACAAAACCAGGCTCCCCTGCCCGACTGGAAAAAGTAAAAAAACAATATCTAAATTTTATCTCCGAAGAAGTTTTGATAAATGATGAAAAACCATCATATTATATCTATCAACAACATAAAGAAAACAATATTTATACTGGAATAATTGGTTGCAGTAGTATTGATGATTATTTTAACGGTGTTATAAAAATACACGAACAAACACTTACCGAAAGAGAACAAAAACTAAAAGAATATTTAGAAGTATGTGATTTTAATGCAGAGCCAGTACTTTTTAGCTATCCAAATGATGAGGTAATTGATAAAATTACTTCAGACACTATTCAGACTGAACCTAATTTTGATTTTACAACTACGGATAGAGTTCGTCATAAATTATGGGTTGTAAATAAAAAAGAAACTGTAAATAATATAAAACAGCGATTCGAAAATATCTCAACAATTTATATTGCAGATGGACACCATCGCTCTGCTTCCTCTGCCCTTCTTGGAAAATCAAGAAGAGAAAAAAATCCAAAATATACTGGTAACGAGCCTTATAATTATTATTTAGGCGTATTTTTTCCTGAAACACAATTAAAAATTTATGATTTTAACCGTGTTGTAAAAGATTTGAATGGATTAAATTCAGATGCGTTCTTAAAAAAAGTAAAAGAAAAATTCAATATAAAACTAATTGACCAAGAAGAATACAAGCCCACTAAAAAACACAACTTTAGCATGTATTTAGATGGTAATTGGTACTCATTAGATGCGAAAAAGGAAATCATACACAACGAACAACCTGTTGGAAGCCTTGATGCAACAATACTTACCGACCATATCTTATCCCCTATCTTAAATATTCATGACTTAAAAACCGACAAACGAATTGGCTTTGTTTCAGGTATTAAAGGAATGAAAGAATTAAAAAATCAAGTTGATAGATGGAATTATAAAGTTGCTTTTGGTTTATACCCAGTTGAAATGGAACAGTTAAAACAAATTGCTGATACAAATAATATTATGCCTCCTAAAACCACTTGGGTAGAACCAAAAATGCGTAGTGGTTTGGTCATATACAGTTTAAGCGAATAATGAGTATAGCTGATAATCTAAAACAAATTAAATCTTCATTACCAAGCAATGTTACTTTAATTGCTGTTACAAAAACACATCCAATTGAAAAATTAATGGAAGTGTATCATGCAAATCATAAAATTTTTGGAGAAAATAAAGTACAAGAGCTTTGCGAGAAGCATGAACAACTGCCTAAAGATATTGAATGGCATTTAATTGGACATTTACAAACCAATAAAGTAAAATACATTGCAGGATTTGTTTCATTGATTCATTCCGTAGATAGTTTAAAATTGCTTCAAGAAATAAACAAACAGGCTATTAAAAATAATAGAATAATAAATTGTTTGCTTCAACTATATATTGCAAACGAAGAAACAAAGTTCGGCTTATCGTATAACGAAGCTGAAGAGTTAATAAACAGTCAAGCATTTAAAAGCTTAAATAATATTAAAATAGTTGGCTTAATGAGTATGGCAAGTAATACAGAAAATAGCAACCAAATAAAAAATGAGTTTAATTCTTTAAAAGTATTTTTTGATAAACTAAAAAAGCAGACTTCTAATAATTTTCAACTAACTATATTAAGTATGGGGATGAGTTCCGATTATTCAATTGCCATTGAACAAGGCTCAAATATGATAAGAGTCGGTAGTTCTATTTTTGGTGAAAGAAATTATAAATGATGATACGGTTCATTTTTCAAAATAGTAAATGCCCTATAAAGTTGTTCAACAAAAAACAATCTAACCATTTGATGAGAAAAAGTCATTTTAGATAAAGAAATTTTTCCGTTTGCTCGTTTATACATTTCATCACTAAAACCATAAGGTCCACCAACCACAAAAACAAGATTTTTAATACCACTATTCATTTGTTTTTGAATAAATTCAGAAAATGCCACCGAATTAAATTCCTTACCATTTTCATCCAAAAGAATCAATACATCTGAATTCTGAAGGTATTTAAGTGTTAATTCACCTTCTTTTTGCTTTTGCTGCGCTATAGAAAGAGCTTTTGTGTTCTTTAAAGCAGGAATTACAATCGTTTCAAAAGAAATATAGTGCTTTAAGCGTTTTTCATAATTAGAAAAACCTTTAATAATGTAATCATCTTCCGTTTTTCCGTTTAAAATTAGAATAATCTTCATTTTTAATAGTATCTCGTTAGGCTTTAAGATTAAAAGTTTATTTTTGTAGTGCAAAGCCTTGTTTGGCTTAATTATTGCTCAAACAAAGTAACAAAATAATTACAATCAAATGAAAACAAAATCTTTAATATTTTTAGCAATAATAGCATTGGTTGGCTTTTCTTTTACAGCAGATGTTATTGATGATATAGCAGCTTCCATTCGCTCTGGAAATCCTAAAAACATTTCGAAATTTTTTATTGATAATATTGATTTTAAGGTTTTAGACCAAGAGGATATTTATAGTAAACAACAAGCTGAAATGATTCTTAAAGATTTTTTCACCAAACATCCAGTAAAAGCTTATACTGTTGCGCATAAAAGTACACCT
Source organism: Arcticibacter sp. (assembly GCA_021155045.1). GTDB lineage: Bacteria > Bacteroidota > Bacteroidia > 2-12-FULL-35-15 > 2-12-FULL-35-15 > 2-12-FULL-35-15. The sequence goes on along the minus strand of JAJNQB010000011.1, from coordinate 8,926 downwards.
AAAAATGGTTCTCAGTATGTAATTGGTACACTTGAAACAACTGACGGCAAATACAGAACTTACTTTTTAATAAAAACAGCGGGCACACAAACCTTGATTCATCAATTTAAAATTGAGACAGAGAATGAGTAAAAAATTATTGCCCGAAAAACACTATCAATTTAACATCAAAAAATTTATTAAAAACGCTCTAACCGAAGATTTGGGTGATGGCGACCATACTTCTCTTGCTTGTATTCCAAACAATGCCAAAGGCAAAGCACAATTGCTTGTTAAAGAAAATGGAATAATTGCTGGCGTAGAGTTGGCTTATCATATTTTTAAAACTGTCGACAAATCACTAAACGTTTCTATAAAAATTAAAGATGGTAGCAAAATTAAAAAAGGTGATATTGTTTTAACAGTTGAAGGAAAATCTCAATCCATTTTATTAGCAGAACGACTTGTTTTAAATTGTATGCAACGAATGAGTGGTATTGCAACTTATACCAATCAATTGAATGAAATTTGTAAGCCTTCAAAAACAAAAATAATTGACACACGAAAAACAACACCAACTATTCGTGGATTAGAAAAATGGGCGGTATTAATTGGTGGGGGAGCCAATCATCGCATTGGCTTGTATGATATGATTTTAATAAAAGACAATCATATAGATTACGCTGGAGGTATTTCTGCTGCAATAAAAGCAGCCAACAACTATTTAAAAAAACAAAAAAAGAAATTAGCAATCGAAATTGAAACACGAAATATTTCTGAAGTTAAAGAAGTACTAAAAGTTGGCAAAATAAACAGAATAATGCTTGACAATTTTCCTCCAAATGAAATAAAAAAAGCTCTAAAGCTTATAAACAAAAAATTTGAAACGGAAGCTTCGGGTGGAATTACAGAAGATAATATTGTTGAGTATGCAAAAACAGGTGTTGATTATATTTCTGTTGGCGCATTAACACACAGTATCAAAAGTTTAGATTTAAGCCTAAAAGCAACAAAAAAATAAATGCAGTTTAAATATATAAGACAGCTTATTAAAATAAAACCAGCTTACAAAGCAATAAAAGCGAGTAAGAAAGTGGTGTTGCCAGGATTCGAAGGTCTTTCTTTTTATATTGTATCAAAATTCTTTTTTCAAGGGTTAAAAAATGGCTCTTTAAATATGCGGGCTTCTTCTTTAGCTTTCAACTTTTTTTTAGCGATTTTTCCTTCAATCATATTTTTATTTACACTAATACCATACATCCCAATTGAAAATTTTCAAACTTATCTTTTCAATTTACTGCAAGAAGTATTGCCTACTTCTGCATTTGAAACTGTTGAAGATACAATAGTTGATATTATAAAAAAGCCTAGAAGTGGTTTATTATCATTCGGTTTTATTTCTGCTTTATACTTTGCAAGCAATGGATTTAACGCTATGATAAATTCTTTTAATGAAACGTATCACGAAATTGAAACACGAAAAGCGTTTCAACAACGCTTAATTTCATTATTGATGCTACTGGTAAATTTTATTTTACTATCAATTGCCATAGCTCTTTTAATTGGCGGAGAAATAGGTTCAAAACATTTTATAAATAGCAATAAAATTATCTATTACATTTTATTTTTTGCTAAATGGCTTATCTTTTTTGGCTTGTGTTATGCAGTAATTTCATTCAATTATTTTTTAGGTCCGAAAAAGAAAAAAGGCTGGAGATTTTTTTCAGCAGGCTCTATGTTTTCTACTGTATTAATAATTGTAGCTTCGATAGCATTTGCGTATTATGTAAATAATTTCGGTAAGTACAATAAACTTTATGGCTCTATAGGAACTTTAATTGTAATTATGCTTTGGTTTTTTATTAATTCTTTAATTCTTTTGGTAGGGTTTGACTTAAATGCAAGTATTCACAGCGCAAAAAAACATTTTCTTAAGCCACAAATAGATAGCTAGTGTAGCTTTTTCATATTTTTCTACTGTATAATTGCGGTTTAAAGATTATTTTTTTTCTAAAAAAAGTTTTAATTTTTCTAAATCATCTGCTCCTATTAAATCTAATTTATAATCCAATAGTGTTTTCCAAACAGCTTCATCTTCAGGAATAGCCCATAACCGAACTAATTTACCTTGCTGGTGAGCTTTTATAATGATTTTTTTTAAGTTCTCTTCTTCAATAGCAGAAACCTGTCTCTTTTTAATTAGGTTAGAATATTTTGCACTTGCCATATAACAAACAGAAGAATCGTAATTAGAATTATCAATAGATAAAAGACTTTGATCAATAAACATAAAGCGATTGGTATCCGCAACAATTTTAGCATAAGGTTTCTTTCCTGACAATACAATGGTTAGCTGCCGTTCAATGACTTTACCATTTTCTACAGATGTCAAAAAAGGCTTATATTTTTCAAACTCTTTGCACAAAACGGTATATACATTTTCTGCATTCGATTTAATATCTATTAAAAGAATAATTGTTTGTTTGGATTTTTCATAAACAGAACCATTTTTTGAAATACTATCAAATAAAGGCTGGAGATATAGACTCTGTAAGGTTTTCCTTTTTTTTAATAAAGGATAAGTATGAGCCACAATTAATTTACCTTTAATCAGAAAAACATCTGCCTCCACACTTTTATAATTATATTTCAAAGCCGTTACTAACGGCTTTTTTTGTTTATAATCGTTATGAGAATGAGCATTAAGTAGTATTTTATCCTGAGCAAAAGCAGTTATACCAAAGAATAAAATAAAACTTAAAAAAAATAAAATATATTTCATTTACATTGAGTAAGGACTAAGTGATTTCTTTTGTATTTTAGTGATGTCAAAAGTAAAACAACAATAGCAAAATGGCAATTTTAGGAGCACTTATTAAAAGAACATTTGAGTTGCGCGGACGCATACCTAAAATTAGGAAAGTAAACGTTTTAAAACAACAAGAAAAGGTTTTAAAAAAACTGCTTACAAAGGCTGAATTTACAGCTTTTGGAGAACATTATAATTTTTCAAAAATATTAAACAGTAAAAATATTATTGAAGAATATAGAAATAGTGTTCCAACTCATGATTATAATTCTATTTTTAAGCAATGGTGGTGGCGTTCTTTAGAAGGCGAAAAAAATGTTTGTTGGCCCAGAAAAATCAATTATTTTGCATTAAGCTCTGGAACATCTGAAGCAACAAGCAAACACATACCCGTTTCCTCAGATATGTTAAAAGCCATTACAAAAACTACAACTCGCCAACTAGTTAGTCAAGCAAAAATAGATTTACCAAAAGAACACTTTGAAAGAGCGGTTTTGATGATTGGTGGCAGTACTGATTTAACTTATAATGGAACTTATTACGAAGGTGATTTAAGCGGAATAACAACTAGCAACATTCCTTTTTATGCTCAAAATTTTGGTTTGCCAAAAAACGAAATAAAAAAGCAAAAAGATTGGGAAAAAAAGTTAGATGAGATGACTAAAAAAGCCAAAGATTGGGATATTGGGATAATTTGTGGAGTACCTGCTTGGATACAGATTTTGTTTGAACGAATCATAAAAGAGTATAACGTAAAAAATATTCATGAAATTTGGCCCAACCTTTTGGTTTATATTCACGGAGGCGTTTCTTTTACCCCCTACAAAACAGGATTTGAAAAACTCTTAGGAAAGCCAATACTTTATTTCGATACCTATCTTGCTTCCGAAGGATTTATTGGATTCCAAAACAGAGGTGATACCGAGTCAATTAAATTAGTTTTGGACATTGGAATATTTTTCGAATTTATTCCTTTCAATGAAAAAAATTTCGATTCGGAAAGCAATATGATTAACAAACCCGAAACACTTCATATTGGAGAAGTAAAAGAAAATGAAGAATATGCTCTTTTACTATCAACCTGCTCTGGAGCATGGCGTTATTTGTTAGGAGATACCATAAAATTTACATCCACAAAAAATAGCGAAATAGTTATCACAGGAAGAACAAAACATTTTTTAAGTTTATGTGGCGAACATCTTTCACAAGACAACATGAACAAAGCCGTAGAACTTGTTTCAAAAGATCTAAAAATTGATATAAAAGAATTTACCGTATTTGGAGAAAGATATGAAAGTATGTTTGCTCATCACTGGTATATTGGAACAGATAGTATAGTTGATACTACTGCATTAAAATTATTATTAGACGAAAAATTAAAGCAATTAAATGATGATTATAAAGTAGAGCGAATTTCAGCCTTAAAAGAAATAATTGTAGATGTTTTACCTTCTGAAATATTTTATAACTTTATGAAATTGAAAGGAAAAGCTGGAGCGCAAAATAAGTTTCCAAGAGTTTTAAAAGGCGAAAAAATAGATGACTGGAAAAACTTTCTTAACCAACAAAAAATAGACGTTAGTTGATATTTAAAGCTATAATACAAGGATTTATGTTGGGATTAGCTTTAGCTTTTTCATTTGGACCTGCTTTTTTTGCTTTGCTACAAACAAGCTCTAAAAATGGTTTTAAATCGGGTTTTGCGCTGGCAATTGGAATTATTTTAAGTGATTTATTTTGTGTGTTTTTAGCTTATTTAGGAATGGCGCAACTTTTTAATAATCCTCAAAACAAAACGTATGTTGGTTTAATTGGAGGAACAATTCTGATGACCTTTGGTTTTGTAAGTATATTTCAGAAAAAACAACCTACTCCAGAAAATAGTAATCCAATAGAAATAAAAGCAATTAACTTTCCTTTGATGATTACTAAAGGTTTTTTTCTAAATCTTTTAAATCCTTTTGTTTTACTTTTTTGGGCAGGATGGGTTGGTCTTGTGAGTTCTAACTCGGAATATACTCATATTCATATTTTGCTTTTTTTTGCTGCTGCGCTCTCTACAGTTTTCATTACTGATGTTTTAAAAGCATATTCTGCAAACAAAATAGCAAAATACCTGAATGAAAAAATATTAAGATTGTTTAATTTTCTTTTAGGAATTATACTTGTGGTATCGGGTTTAATATTAATCTACAGGGTATTCTATTAGAGTCTGTAAAAATGCCCGACAGAATCGAGCATTTTAAAAATCATTTTTTATTTTTTCTGATAACCTTCCGGAAGTAATTTTACATCTTTTGTTATCTCAAACCTAAACGAACTTTTATCCAATATGGTCATGCTTTCCATTACAGATTGAAATCCTGTAGCTTCTATATTGATATCATAAGTACCCGGAGAAAGCACAATCACATACTTTCCAGAATTAGGATTTGGCAAGTAATTACCAATAAGTTCTTGTGTTTTTGAATCGCTTACCGAAATAAATACATCAGCAAAATTTAATTTTTGAGTGCTATCAGCAGAAATTATATTTCCTTTTACAACAGAATATTGTGGCTCTACTTCATTAAACGTAACACGATAAATATCTAAATCACCCATTCCTCCTTCTCTCAAGGCAGAAATATATCCATATCTATTGTTTGCTGAAACTCTGAAATTGTAATTATCTTCAGGCGTATTAATAGGATAACCTAAATTTTTAGGATTATCGTATTTTTTTGTTTCGACATTATATTCAGCTTTAAAAATATCGTAACCGCCCATGGTTGTATGCCCGTTAGAACTAAAATATATAACTTTTCCATCTGCTGAAAGATTCGGAAAATCTTCATCAAAAGGAGTATTGATTTCGGGTCCTAAATTTTGAGGTGGTCCCCATGTTCCATTAGGTAATTTTTTACTTACATATAAATCGGTTCCTCCTATTCCTCCAATTCTTGTGCTTGCAAAATAAAGCAATGAAGCGTCTGAACTTATACAGGCAGCTATTTCTTCGGCTTTGGACGAATTGATATTTTCTGGTAATTTTTCAGCCGTTTTAAATGCTTTGTTTTTATCTATACCAGTTATATAAATATCACCAACACCTTTTAAATTTGTATAATATAAAAGCATTGATTCTCCGTTAGAAGACAATCCGATTACTTCTTGTTCCCCATCTTTTTTTGAAATTGGAGGTCCTATATTTTTTGACTTAATAAAATTACCATCCGTTACTTTTGCAATAAAAATTGCTGCAGGATAAGAACCATCTTCTTTAGGTTGGGTTGCTCCTTCCTCTGGTCTGCGAGAGTTATAAATAATAAATGCTTCATCACTTGGAACAAATGGATAATAATCAGCGTAAGGCGAATTAATATTTGCTCCTAAGTTTTCGAATGTAACATTTAATGGAAATTTAATTAATTCTTTTGCATTGATACAAAACTGTATTTGGCGATCAACATCAAATAAATTATCTGCATTGCCTCTTCCTGTTTGTTTAAAAGTAGTATATGCTTTGATTGCATCATCAAAACGGTAAGCATAATGATACGCACGACCAAGCAAATACACTGCATTAGGGTCAAACTTAGGTTTACGGGTTATTATTTCGAGATAAGGTATTGCTTTTGATTTATTAATATTTGTATTCAAATAACAAATAGCAATATTATAATTGTATTTATCATTTTTAGAATCGCTCTCTAATAGTGTTAAGTAATCTTCTAAAGCACCTTCATAATTGCCATTATTAAATTTTTGTTCAGCAGAAAAAGGTGTTGTTTTTCTTTCGTCTTGCGAAAAAGTGGTGTTTGCAAAAAACGTTATAAAAAATAAAGCTATCGAAACTGTAATAATTTTCTTCATTGTTATACTTTTTTAAGGGATAACAAAGATATAAAAAACAGAGAAATTAAAAAGTAAAATTAAAATCTACCGCAAAGATGTGGACGATATCTTTTTTTGCGTTTTGGCAACCATGATTTCAAACGTTTTTTTATGTTAAAAGAACGCTCTGAAACAGAGGCTTTATGCTTTCTTACTTCGCCTGAATAAGATGGAGTACTTGATCTTTCGTATGATTGTTGAGAACTTGCAATTTGCATACGTGTATGAAAGCCATTTTCAAGGGTCGGCTCTATCAGCATTACTGTTTGATTTTGGTAGGCTTGCTGAGGAGGGGCAACATTTTGCTGATAAGGGTTTGCATTGGTATTATTCAAATCAAAATCATTCCCATTGTTTTCTCCAGCAGGATTACCTACAATGGTAACAACAGCTTGATTAGAATAATTACTTGGCTGGGCTGTTACAACAACTGTAACAACTGATAATAAGATGAATGCACAATATTTTTTGATAGTTTGCATTATTAGCCAGATGAATTCAGAAGTAAAGTTAAGTAATTAATATGTTAAAAGTCAAGTTTTTAGGTAATTATTTTGAATTTGGTTAATAAAAAAGGGTTTACAGTTGATAACTGTAAACCCTTTTGGTATAAAAAACGCAATTATTGAACAATTATCTTTTTTGTAGCGAAAGAATCGTTTGTTTGAATTTTCACAAAATATGTTCCTTTTTCGAATGAACTTACATTCAAATCAATTGTTTGTTCGCCAGCAGATAATTTTGAAATTTCTTCAGCATAAACTTCTTGTCCAAGTATGTTGATAATAGAAATTTTAACCGATGTGGTGCTTTCTATATTGTATTTCAAACGAATATTTTCAGATGTTGGATTTGGAAATAAATTGATACTGTTTGCTAATGCCAAATTTTCTTCTATTCCAACACTTGTACTAACATAGTAAGAACCTCCTGTTGTTGTTCCGGCTCCTGTAGTTAATGAATAGCAAGATGCTAATGGATAATGAATTCCATCTTTATACCACAAATACTGGTCGTTGTTATAAGTAGTAACGGTTGGTGTTCCAAAAATATTTACAGAATCGCTATAATTTTCTACTAAGTGTACACGTAAAACGCCTGTAAATGTTGCTGTGGGGGTAATTAATGTTCCTGTTCCGTCAGCAGTTATTGTAGATGAACCATTACGGTAAAAAGTGTAACCACCGTTTGTAAAAATTGCAGCCCAAGTATCAGAAAAAGTATTGCTGAAAGAAAAAGGATAGCGCAATAAATCTTCTGGATTTGAATACGCAATAACAACTCCACTACCTACAAAACCATAATTTTGCAAAACAGTTGCCGAAGTTTTTTGGTAGCTATACGTTGAACCTGCTCCAGTAAGTGCAACGTTTGCATTCGGAAAGCTTGAACCGTTTGGTGTTGAGCTAACGGATACAACATTTGAGGTTGTACTTGCTCCAGAAATAGTAGAAAAATTCCATGTTTGCCCAGTTCCAGAAGTACCTGGTCCAAAATAGCTAGTAGTTTTATAATTAAATGTTTCACCAATAACAGGATTAGAACCTGTAGCAGTTATTGTTTGTGCAATACTTTGCGTTATAAAAACACTTGTAATTGCAGTAGTTAAAATGTAAAAGTGTTTCATGTAATTTAATTTTTAATTAATAAATAGTTTTTAGCAAATTTAATTCTTTTCGCAAATCAACAAACTATTTTTAAAATAAATTAAAATGAAAACATTTATTCCCATTGACTTTAAGTTAATTTTAAGTTTGAAATATAAATCAAGTACTAAAAAGAAAAAAAATAATAATACCGAGAGATTGCTTCGGGCGAAAAGCCCTCGCAATGACGAAGAAACAAAATGCAAACCGTACGCTGTCTGGTCGTTTTACTCCTATGGAGAGTGTTCACCGATAGCTGAATGTATCGAAAACGTGTGAAGGAATTGATTTGAAAATTTTGTACTTTCCTATCACCGACCTAATAAAATTTTTCTTAAAAATTCATTTGTTATCAAAAGCGCAGGAAAGTGTTAAGGAATTATTTAAAACCTTTTTGCTTTCTTTTTTCTTGATAAAAAAGAAACAAGTCTTCGGCTGAGCTCAGACTGACAACCGCCCACAATCAACTATTCGCCATCGTTTGCTGTCATTCCTTCCCGCTACTTCGAAATGATATTTTATTTATAATAGCAAAACAAATGTGCGCTGTCAGTTCGAGTGTTCACCGGTTAGGTGAACGTATCGAGAACGTGTGAAGGAATTATTTAAAAAACTT
>JAJNQB010000022.1 GCA_021155045.1 Arcticibacter sp. | reverse complement strand
AATACCTTTGATTATACTGTAGGAGAAGTAATGGTAGAAACGTATTCTCCCGCAGTAGCACCATTTACCGTAAAACATTTAACACAAGGATTTCAACAACCTAATTCAGCAAGCAATGCATTAAATATAAATGTATCTAGCGTAAATTCAACGTGTATAGGAGCTAATAATGGAAGCATTAGTATTCAAATAGTAACCGCCACCACCCCAACAATAACCTACAATTGGGGCACAGGCACCAACACAAGTAACCAGTCTAATCTATCGCCAGGTGTATATGTTTATACCGTAAGCGATGGTAATTTTAGCATAACCGATTCTGTAACCATAACAGAAGATGCCGTAGATTGCGGAGCACAATTAACATTCTATCATGGAATCACACCCAATGGTGATGGTAATAATGATACTTGGCAGATAGATAACATAACGAATATAAAAGAAAACAAAGTATGGATTTATAACCGTTGGGGCGATGTAGTATGGCAAGGCGAAAATTATGATAATGTAAATGTAGTATGGAAAGGAACGAACAGCTCAGGCGGAGCATTAGTAGATGCTACCTATTTTTATGTAATAGAAGCCGGAGGAAAAACATACAAAGGTTGGATTGAATTAACACATTAAAAAATATAAAATGAAAAAAATAATTATTCTCATTTTGTTTTGTTTTCCATTCTTATGGACAAATAATTCAGGAAAAGTTTTTGCTCAGCAAGACCCACAATACAGCCAATATATGTTTAATCAAATGGTGTTGAATCCTGCTTATGCTGGAAGTAAAGAAGCTATAAATGCAGTTGCTTTATATCGTACTCAATGGACAGGAATTGACGGAGCACCAACCACACAAACCTTGTCTGTTCACGGTCCTATGAAAAAGAAAAAAGTAGGATTAGGTTTTGCTGTAGTTGCAGATCAAATAGGTCCTAAAAAAAGTATTGGAGGTTTATTTTCATACAGTTATCGTTTACCAATTAAAAATGGTTGGTTGGCAATGGGTTTACGTGCAGGTGTTTACAATTTTACTTACAATTGGGCAAAAATAGATTACAAAGACCAAGCAGATGTTTACAATACTCAAAATACAACATCTCAAATTGTCCCTACTGCTGATGCCGGAATATATTATTATACAAATACTTTTTATATTGGAGCAAGTGCAACACACCTGTATAATGGCAGATTAACAAGTGTTTCAAATGCAAATGGTGACGATGCTATGTTATCTCCACATTATTTTATCACGTTGGGTAAAGCATGGTCGCTTAATGATAATTTAATATTTAATCCATCTTTCGTAATTAAATCAACTAAAGGAGCTCCAATTAATGGTGATGTTAATTTTAGTTTTTTAATGAAACAAAAAATATGGGCTGGATTATCTTTTCGTTCAAGCAGAGCAATGGTAGTATATGCACAAATATTAATTACTGATAGATTGAAATTTGGTTATGCACTTGACGTTAGCGGCTCTAAAATAGGAAAAGTAGGAGGAGGAAGTCATGAGGTTATGCTAGGATACGATTTTAATATTTACAAATCTAAAATTATTTCGCCACGATACTTATAATTAATATTTGATGACAATAACGTTTATGAAGAAGATATTTTCAATTGGTTTTATTTTAATAATAGTATTTGCGAATGTTTGCTATGCACAATTAAAACGTGCAAATAAATATTACGATAATTACGAATATGCAAAAGCAATACAGCTGTATAAAAAAGAAGCTAAAAAAGGAGATAATGCTGAAGCATTAGAAAAATTAGCTAATTCATACCGCATAACTAAAAATTATAAGGAAGCAGAAAAAATTTATGCCCGTTTAATAAAATTAAATGGTGTTACTCCAATCAATCATTTTTATTATGGTACTGTATTAAAAAACAATAATAAAATTGATGAAGCAAAAGAACAATTTCGTTTATATTCTATTTCAGCACCAGCAGATAAAAAAGCAGAAATTTCTGTTAAGTCATGTGAAGACATTAAATTATGGATTAAAAAAACACAACAATTTGAAATAACTTTAGTAGAAGGACTAAATTCTAAACACGCAGATTTTTCCCCTATTTATTTCAATGATAGATTGATGTTTGTTTCTGAACGTACAAAAGATTTAGTGAATTTTAATTTTAGCCCTACAACAAAACAACCATTTTTAAATACGTATGTTGCTAAAAAAGGGAAATCAAAAGATGGAAAAGAAGTATATTCTAAATCTGTAAAGCCTCTTTCGGCTACCGTAAACACTAATTTTCACGATGGACCGGTTTGTTTAAGTGCCGACCAAAAAACAATGTATTTAACTCGTGTTTATTACGAAGTGAATAAAAAAGATCCTGAATTTGTAAATCGCCCTGGCATTTATGTTTCAACTGCAAAAGGTAACAGTTGGAGTAAAGCAACTCCTTTTCAATATAACAATAATAAATACTCTGTGGCACACCCTACAATTTCAAATGATGGGCAATATTTATATTTTGCAAGTGATATGCCTGGAGGAAGAGGAGGGATGGATATTTATGTTTGTAAAAAAGAAGGCGATGGCTGGGGGCAACCAAAAAATCTAGGTGATGAGGTGAATACATCAGGAAATGAGGTTTTTCCTTATGTTAGAAAAGATGGACAATTTTATTTTTCTTCTGATGGACATTCTGGTTTTGGAGGATTGGATATTTTTTCTGCAAGTAAAATAGAAAATAAATATACCGATGTAAAAAATTTAGGAGCACCCGTTAATGCTTATACCGATGATTTTGGTATTGTATTTTCTGATGATTTTAAAAACGGATATTTTTCAAGTGATAGAGAAGGTGGAATAGGAAGTGATGATATATATAGTTTTATTGCCTTAAATAAATTTTTAACCGTTGCCGGAAAAATATTATTAACCAAAAATGTAAACGATCCCGCTAAAAATTCTGATGTGTTACTATTAACAGAAGATGGCAAAGTCCTTAAAGTAAGCACTACAGACAATAATGGGTTCTTTAAATTCGATAACCTTGACCCCGATGGAAAATACATGGTTAAAGTTGATGAAACGGATCCTCAATTCAAAGACAAGAAAAAAATTTATATGTCTGATGAAAACAATAAAATTATTCGTGTAATTGTTATTAATAATAAAGGCGATAAATTTATGTTTAAAAATTTACCTGCCGACCCAAATGCCTTGCCTCAATTAGGTGACGATGATGATGTAAGTATCGCTGGTAATTTATTATACGGTGAAAACCCATCTCAACCATTAGCCGGCACAAAAGTTAATTTGATTAATAGTAAAGGAGAAATTGTTCAATCTATTACTACCAATGCTTTTGGTGCATTTGTATTTACAAACTTACCTTCTGATGAAAACTTTATTGTACGTGTAGATGAGTCGGACACGAAACTTGCTCCTAACACAAAAATTATAATCACAAATAAAAGCGGAAAAGAAGTGCAAACTACCAAATCGGGAACAAATAGTGATTTTAAATTCGCTTTTTTAGCTTCGGATAAATCAATGCTTAAGTTGATGAAAGTTGAAGATAGTGAGTTGCGTTTCGACTTTAAAGGAAATTTAATTACTGAAAACAAAACACCTTTATCTAATTCTGTTATTAATTTGGTAAATGAAAAAGGACAAATTATACAATCAGCAAAAACAAATGAAAAAGGAGATTTTCAATTTACCAACTTACCTGGCGACCAAATAATATTGTTTACATTGGACGAAAAGGACCCCAACCTAAAAAATTATAGTAAATTATACATTACTGATGCAAATGGTAATGTTATTAAAGAGTTTGGAAAAAACAATGGAAAATTTGTTTTCACAATCTTACCTTCTGACCAAAAGAAACTTGGAGTAATCTATGTGGATGACCCATGGTTAAAAGTGTTGAAATTGAAAACAGATAGTAAAAAAGATAGCTTAACCATTATTGAAAATATTTATTATAACTATGGTGAATACAAACTTTTACCAGATGCCGAAAAAACGTTGGATAAAGTAATCAATATCATGAAAAATGATAATCAATTGGTAATCGAGCTTTCTTCACACACCGATTCTCGTTCATCAAATGAATATAATTTAAAACTATCTCAAAGTCGTGCAAAATCAGCGGTGGACTATATGCTTTCTCGTGGTGTAGATAAATCACGAATTTCAGGTAAAGGTTATGGTGAAACAAAACTCATAAACAAATGTGCTGATGGTGTTGAATGTACTGAAGAGGAACATGCACAAAATCGTAGAACAGAATTTAAAATTTCTAGAAAAGACAAATAGAATAGTTTTTCATTGCTGATTTTTTCTTTTCTGTGTTCGATGTCAGTTCCAGTAGCGAGGAACGAGCTGTATTGAGAATTTGTTGTGATTCTTAAATTTATTGTGTTTTCCTTTTCTGTTTTGCGTGTGCTGTCAGTTTGAGTGTCCCGATGAAATCGAGATGTATTGAGAATTTGTGTAAATTTTAAATTTATTGTATTTTCCTTTTCTGTCTTGTGTGCCTTGTCAGTTCGAGTATCCCGATGCAATCGGGATGTATCGAGAACGTGTGTAGGATTTTATTCATTTTATTTTCTTTTGTCTTGAAACAAAAGAAACAAAACTTCAAGACTGAATAAAATTTTTTCAAAAATTCATTTTGTCTTCAATCCGAGTCTTTAAACTCGTTTCGATTTAAAAAAAATCGAAACTCAAACACTAAAGACTCTTCACACTTTCCCTCGCTTTTTCCGACAAAGAATTTTTAGGAAAAATTTTATTAGGTCGTTCGTGCAAAGGATCGGCTCGGTTGGGAGATGCTTGTATTCCAGCAAATAGTTGCAAGGGGGCTGTTATGTAATTTTTAAGTGGTGGTTCTTTTCGAATTTTTTAATGTCAAATATGAGCTTTTTGAAAACAATGTTTTGAAAAGCTTCAATTTTATTCCAGTCGGAAGAAACCATTTCAATAATGAGTGTTTTTTTTCTATATTCCTGATTTACTCTTTTCCTTTCGTCTTTGTCGTGTGGCCATAAGTAGTATTGTTCTTTTTTTCTCATAGCATTAGGCCAATATGCCTCTAAGTTTGTTCCACTATATATTATCGGTGACCAGCTATGTGTAAAATTATTCCTCACTGTTTTTATTTCATTAATTTGTTTGTCTTTTATAATGTTAAAGTAACCTTTTAACTCGCTCTTTTTATTTTTATAAATTCCAAGTAATGAGCCGTACCCCATGTCATGACGTTTTAGAATGAACCGACCATATTTAGTTTCACCCTTAGTGATACTATCTGAAACATTTACGATATAAATTAATCTTGCTAGATTATCAAGAACAGAACCAGCATGCATATAAAATTCTTTGAAAGATTTTTTGAATAATAATGGGTCTTTTTTGTTAGCAAAAATCAGAATGTTCAAGCTCATTTTGGTGGCTCCTAAAATTGTTACGACTTCGTAATGACTTTTGCTTAATTCTACAAATGAACTTTTAACCTCTTTTGAAAGAATTTCATTGCTTACTAGGCTGTCAGAGCTTGCTGATGCTGAAATTGTCTGTCTGAATTTTGCCCAATTTTCAATATTAACACAGAGTTTATCTCGTACAGTCCTTTCTAAAGGGTCTAAAGTAATGGTAAAATGATTAAAGTCGTTTGGAATTTGTCTTGCCATAAACTCTGATATTAGAATTGTCTAAATTGCTTATAGGCTAGACAAAACCATTTTTATAAAGCCATATAGGTAGCTAATGATAGTTTATATCATTCCAACCTATCAAATGTATGAAATATAAAACATTTTGAAAGCATTGAAATTCATTTTGTTTCAAAAAAATCCTCCCCCTTTTATGGAATTCCAAAAACTACTGCATCTCATTAGCAAACAGTTTTAAAAATCTATAAAAATCATACAATCATGGAAAGTAAAAAAAGTTCAATCAAAAAGTTAAGTGTTGTAGCCATAGGTGCTGCTACACTTTCGTTATTGGCGTTTATTACGCCTAATAATTATTATCAGATGGCAATGGATAATGATTTTATTCGCTCACTTAAAAAGAAATTGAGTGCTTATAATGAGCAATTGCCACAAGACAGAGTTTATCTTCAATTTGATAAACCTATGTATGAGCCAGGTGATGATATTTGGTTCAGCGCATTTATTCGAGATGCTGCTACCATGAAAGCTTCAAGTAAAAGTGATATTGTTCATGTGGAATTTTTAAATCCCAAAGGAACAGTTGAAAAAACGATTAACATTGTTGCTAAAAATGGTGTGGCTGCAGGTGATTTTAAGTTAGAAGATGAAGCATTGGGTGGAATTTACAAAGTTCGTGCTTATACCAATTGGATGAAAAATGAAGATGCCAACAAAGCTTTCGAAAAAGAGTTACAAGTTCAAGAGGTGGTTTTACCTAATTTAAAAATGAAATTAGATTTTGAACGTAAAGCTTTTGGTGCAGGAGATGAAGTAATTGCAAAAATTGAATTAAATACCAATGAAAATAAACCATTGAGTAATCATTCCATAAAATTTGTTGCCAACTTGGATGGTAAACAAATAGTTGCAAAAGCTTCTACAACAGATGTTGATGGAATACAATACATTAAATTTAATTTGCCTAAAGATTTAAAAACAAATGATGGTTTATTAAATGTAATGATTGATTATAATGGAAGCACTGAAAGTATTTCACGTTCTATTCCAATTGTATTAAATAAAATAAAATTGGAATTATTTCCTGAGGGTGGCGATTTAGTAACAGGTTTACAAAGTAAAATTGCTTTTAGAGCATTAAATGAATTTGGAAAACCTGCTGATGTGGAAGGGGAAGTAATCAACGATAAAGGAATGAAAGTGGCTTCATTTAGCAGTTTTCATCAAGGAATGGGAGCATTTGATTTTACTCCTAAAGCAAATGAAAAATATTCAGTTAAAATTACAAAACCAGAAAACATTACCGAAAACTACTCTATTCCTGAAGCATTGAATAGAGGGTATGTTATGAATGTAGATGCTGCGAAAAATGCCGTAACCGTTAATATTGGTACAACTGAAAATGAAGAATTATCTGTTGTAGCACAAGTTCGCGGAAAAATGTATTATTCAACAATAGTAGATGCAAAAAAAGGAGTAAATAAAATTACTTTTCCTACAGGTAATTTTCCGATGGGGGTTGCTCAAATTACATTGTTTGATAGCAAAGGAGTTGAACGTGCTGAACGTTTGGCATTTGTAAATAAAAACAAACAACTTTCAATTGCTGTAGAAACAGAAAAAGAAAAATACTTGCCTCGTGAAAAAGTAAAAATGACAATTACTGTAAAAGATGAACGAGGAATGCCAATGCCAGCAGTTCTTTCAATGGCTGTTGTTAACGATCAGTTTTTATCTTTTGCCGATGATAAAACAGGAAATATTATTTCTCAACTTTTATTGCAAGAAGATATTAAAGATAAAGTGGAAGAGCCTGCATTTTATTTTTCTAAAAAAGAAGCAAAAGCAGACGAAGCATTAGATTATTTATTAATGACATCAGGTTGGAGACATTTTACTTGGGAAAAAATAGTCACAGAAACAATTCCTTCTGTAGCTTATGCAAGTGAAAGAGCTATTGTAGCAGGAACAGTTTTAGATGCCACAACAGGAAAGGTTATTCCAAATACAAAAATTAAAATTAATGGTGGTGCCGAATATCAAACCGATGAAAACGGAAAATTTATTTTTAATAAATTGGATTTGTATTCTCCTGTTACACTTACTTATACTGCTGATAATTATTTATCTCAAGCACAATATGTTTATAATTATAATCAAAATTTAACCATGTATTTGTATAATAATAATTACTACAACAATTATTATAAAAACAGTATGCCTTCTGCTACAAAATCTGCTTCGGAGGGAGATATGGCAATTCCAATGATACAAGAAGCTTCGGCTGTTGGGAATATAGAAGAATTAAAAGCAGAGCAAAAGCCAAGACGAGAGTTAGTTGTTAAAGAAAACAATAAAAAAGAAAAATTACCAGCAGTAGCTCAAAATGAAAACAATGTAAAGAACATTGCGGTAAAACCAAACAGTGTTTCTAACCAAAAAGAAAAAGCAGATAAAAAAGGGGAGTTAGCAAAATCAATGGTAGCAGATGAAAGGATGAATGCTTTTGGCGCAGCCAGAAAAGACAGAGGCAAAGCAGATGATGGGCTTTTTGATATGGAATTTCAACAGCAACAACAACAGGTTGTAGCATATTATCGTGCTCGTCAGTTTTCTGCACCAGTGTATGATAAAGAAGAAACCGTAGAAATGCGTACCGATTTCAGAAATACGATTTATTGGAATCCAACAGTTGAAGTAGATAAATCAGGAACAAAAACAGTTGAATTTTATACTTCTGATGACATTACTTCATTTCGCACAACACTTGAAGGTATTGCTAGTGATGGAACAATTGGTAGAGCAGAAAAAAATATGTTTACACAATTGCCTTTTGCAATGACAACTAAGATTCCAGTTGAAGTAGCAACAGAAGACAATGTATCTATTCCTTTAACATTGAAAAATAATACCGACAAACCTTTGGGTGGAGCTCTAACCATTATTGCTCCCGATGGATTAAAATCTATTGTTGATGTCCCATCTATTCAAACTATAATGCCTGGTAAAGCAAAAACAATTTATTTGGATTATAAAGTCTTAGATAAAATTGGGTATGGAGATTTTACCATTAGTTTTAAAGCATGTGGCTTGGGAGATGCATTCACTCAAAAAATTAGAATTGCACCAAAAGGTTTTCCAGCACAAATTTCTTTTTCGGCACAAGAAGTAGAAAAAGATTACACATTTGATTTGAATCATGTTGTTAATGGTTCTGTAAAAGCAACATTTACTGCCTTTCCAAATGTGGTATCGGATTTAATGAAAGGTGTGGAAGGTATTTTACAAGAACCTTATGGTTGTTTCGAACAAACATCTTGTACTGCGTATCCAAATGCTATGGTGTTGGATTATATGAAATCAACCGACAGTAAAGACAATAAAACAATGGCTCGTGCAATTGATTTATTAAATAGAGGCTACAAACGATTAGTAACTTTTGAAACTAAAAACAAAGGTTATGAATGGTTTGGTGCCGACCCTGCACACGAAGGTTTAACAGCTTATGGAATTATGGAATTTGCTGACATGAAAAATGCAGGTGCTGATATTGACCAGAAAATGTTAGACAGAACGGCTGAATGGCTAATGAAACGCAAAGATGGTAAAGGAGGGTTTTTAAGAGAAACACATGCGTATCATGATTTCGGAAGAATAAGCGAAGAGATATTAAATGCTTACATTGTTTATGCTTTAGCTGATGCTGGTTATACTGATATTAAAAAAGAATTTGAAGCATCGTATAACAAAGCTATGGATAAAAAAGATCCATACATGTTAGCAATGATGGCAAATGCTGCGTACAGTTTAAAAGAAACTACAAAAGCAGAAGAAGCAATGAAAACATTATTATCTAAACAAGATAAAAATGGAAGCTTCACTGGAACAACACATTCTATTACTTATTCGCAAGGAAATTCATTAACAATTGAAACTACATCAATTGCGATTTTAGCAATGTTAAAATCAAATGGTAAAAATCCTATTGCAATAACTAATGCTGTTCAGTATTTAGTTGGTTCTCGTAGTGGCTCTGGTGTATTCAGCTCCACACAAGGAACAATATTAGCATTGAAAGCACTAACAGAGTATGCAAAATTTAGTAAAAAAACTACAGAAGATGGAACAATTCAAATTTTTGTTGATGGAAAAAAAGTAGCTGAAAAAACATACAAAGCAGGAGACAAAGGTGCTATTGAAATTGCTGGATTAGAAGAATATTTGAAAGCAGAAGGCAAACATGATGTAAAAATAAAATATGTTGGAGTAAAAACGCCACTGCCTTATTCAATGGCTGTAAATTGGAATACATCATTACCTAATAGCGATAAAGATTGTTCTATTGATTTAACAACAAAATTAGCGAGCAAAACTGCAAACGTTGGTGAAACAGTTCGATTAACAGCAACAATAAAAAATAAAAAATCTACTGATGTTCCAAGCACAATGGCTATCATAGGAATACCAGCTGGATTTACTGTTCAGCCATGGCAATTAAAAGAAATGCAAGAAAAACATGTGTTCGATTATTATGAGATGAAAGGAAATAACATTGCTATCTATTACCGTGGTATGGCTCCGAATGCTGTTAAAGAAATCAATCTTGATTTAAAAGCAGAAATGCCTGGGGTGTATGATGCGCCTGCTTCATCAGCATACTTATATTATACAAATGAATATAAAACATGGAGTGCAGTAGAAAAAGTAACTATTAAAAAAGTATAAACTGTTTAATTGTTGAATGGATAAATTGTTGAATTGTTGAATTGTTGAAAATGGTTTGTACGTTGTTGTCACATCGAGCCTGCTTTGTCTATCTAACAGGCAGGCTCGAACTGACAGCCTTAGAGAATAAAGTTTTAAATATTGAAAATGGTTTGTACGATGTTACATCGAGCCTGTTGAGATGGCGGGAAAGTTTTGAGTAGTTATTTAGATAGCTATCGGGATGAACAGGCAGCAAAGTATATTAATAAACTCGTTATTAAATCACCATGAAAACAAAAAGAATGAGCATTTTTTTCCTGCTTCTTGCAAACATAGTTTTTGCACAAGAATACGATATCAACGACCCAAGAAACCCGAATTGTCCTTGTCATAAAATGCAAAAATTAGCAGACGATGAATTTGCTAATTTGAATAATAATAAAAATAATGATAGCAATATTGGTTTTCAAAATCAAGACAACAAAAATAGTGATGAAAAGGATAGTAGTCAGAAAATAAAAAACAGAACTCCTATAGAAATAACTTATTCAGGGGAGCCTAGAAAAAGAAAAAATGTATGGATAAGAAAAACAAAATTTAGGTTTATGAACAAACATAAATTTAAATCCAAAGCCTATAAAAATGTAGCGCTGTGTTATAAATGGCAATAAAAAATTATTCTTCTTCTAATACAATGTATGTAAAATTGAAATTCGTATCACGCTCGATACTTTTTCCTAAATCAATATTGTCATCATCATCGTCTTCGGTGTACCAAACAACAGTTACTGAAATTTCAGGAGAATTTAGATTTATAAGTTTGGTAATAATATTGGTCAAAAATTTAATCGAAACAGAATGAAAATATTCAATGTTTATTTCTAACACTATTATTTTGTTGGGATTTAAAATATACTCGTTGAGCCAAGTGTTAATTGGTTGAAAAAAGGAAGGCGTATCCGAAGGATATGATCTACCTGTAATAGAAAATTTTCCTGTGCTGTTATCGAAATTAATTTCTGGTGTATCAGGGCTGCTGGGGATGAATAATTTTTCCATTTTTTTATTTTTAATAGTTTCAAATGTAGTAAAATATTGCTTAATAAAGTATGACAAAAATTAAATAAATTTAGATTTCGGAAAGTAGTTTTACTTTATACTTTTCTGCCATTTTTTTTAATTGTTCGTCAGTAATATTGTGGATATTTTTCCCTTGGTGGTAATTTTCTACTGTAACTACAAAAATAGAATAATCATATTTTTTTGCAAGAGCAAAATAAGGCTCTACTTCCCATTCTAAAGTAAAAGTATTATCGATAAAAATTTTTTCAACACCATTTTTTAAGCTGTTTTCTGTATTGTTTTCACATTGTTTATATGCTAAATGATTTTGTTTAAAATCAAAAGTATATTCTCCAGTTTCTTTGTTTGTGAAAAAATCATCAATGGAATGAATTGGATATTTTCCACTTTCACTCAATATTTTTGCGAGTGTAGATTTGCCACTTCCAGGTAGCCCTCTCAAAATAATTATCGATTTGTCCATTTTTATTGAAATCTGAACTACAAAAATACCATTTTCTTTAACAACTTTTAACAGCCTGATATTACTATAAACACTGCTTTGTTATAATTTTGTGGCAGAATTAAAAATGCTATAAAAATTCTTTTAAAACTAAACTCATTATGACCGATATTCAACAATTAAACGAGCGTATTCAGCGCGAAAGCGCTTTTGTGGATTTACTTACCATGGAAATGGATAAAGTAATTGTAGGACAAAAATACATGGTTGAGCGTTTATTGATAGGTTTGCTATCAAACGGACACATTCTTTTGGAAGGTGTTCCTGGTTTGGCAAAAACCTTAGCTATTAAATCGCTATCCAATACCATTCATGCTAATTTTAGTAGAATTCAGTTTACTCCCGATTTGCTTCCAGCCGATTTAATTGGAACCATGATTTACAATCAAAAGAAAGAAGAGTTTACCGTTAAGCAAGGTCCTATTTTTGCAAATTTTATTTTAGCAGATGAGATAAATCGTGCTCCTGCAAAAGTTCAAAGTGCTTTGTTGGAAGCAATGCAAGAAAGACAAATTACAATTGGGGAAAAAACTTTTGAACTACCAAATCCATTTTTAGTTTTAGCAACTCAAAACCCTGTGGAACAAGAAGGAACTTATCCTTTACCGGAAGCTCAAGTAGATAGGTTTATGCTAAAACTAGTAATTGGTTATCCAACCAAAGAAGAAGAGAAAAAAATTATTCGCCAAAATTTAGCAAGTGAATATCCAACAGTAAACCAAGTAATAAGTACTGATGCAATTATCAATGCTCGAAAGGTTGTAAAAGAAGTTTACATGGATGAAAAAATTGAAAAATATATTGTTGATATTGTTTTTGCAACTCGTTTTCCTGAAGAGTATAAGCTTGATAAATATAAAGGCTTAATTAGTTTTGGAGCTTCTCCTCGTGCAAGTATCAACTTGGCTTTAGCTGCAAAAGCTTATGCTTTTATCAAACGTAGAGGGTATGTTATTCCTGAAGATATCAGAGCAATATGTGTAGATGTGTTACGCCACCGAATTGGTTTAACTTATGAAGCAGAAGCAGAAAATATTACTTCTGAAATGATTATCAATGAAATTTTAAATACTGTTGAAGTACCATAAATTATGGAAACCTCAGAACTTTTAAAGAAGGTACGTAAAATAGAAATTAAAACACGTGGACTTTCCAATCAAATATTTTCTGGAGAGTATCATAGTGCTTTTAAAGGAAGAGGTATGACATTTTCTGAGGTGCGCGAATACCAAGCAGGAGATGATATCAGAACGATTGATTGGAATGTTACTGCTCGTTTTAATCATCCCTATGTAAAAGTGTTTGAAGAAGAGAGAGAAATGACTGTTATGCTATTAGTTGATGTGAGTGCATCAGGAGCATTTGGAACACAAAAACAATTTAAACAAGAATTAATTACTGAGCTGTGTGCTGTTCTCGCTTTTTCATCTATTCAAAATAATGATAAAATTGGTGTTATCTTTTTTACTGACAAAATCGAAAAATTTATTCCACCTAAAAAAGGGAAAAGCCATGTGTTGAGAATTATCAGAGATTTAATTGAGTTTAAACCAGAAAACAAAAAAACAAATATTACAACTGCTTTAAAATATTTAACAGGAGCAATAAAAAAGAGAAGCATTGCTTTTGTTATTTCTGATTTTGTTTCGCCTGATTTTTCTGATGCACTAAAAATTGCAAATAAAAAGCATGATGTGGTTGCATTACGGGTGTTCGATAAACGTGAAAATGAATTGCCAAACATTGGATTAGTTAAGATGTTAGATGTAGAATCGAATGAATTCAAATGGATAGACACTTCTGATAAAAAAGTGAGAAATACTTTTGTAGCGAATGCTAAAAAACGAGAAGATTATATAAAAAACACATTTAATAAATCAGGTGTAGATATTGCGAACATTAATACCGCAGAATCATACATTCAGCCACTTACAAATTTATTTAAAAGGCGATAATGCTCAGATGAAATCATTCTTTAAAAATATAAACTTAATTTTTACAATACTAACTGTTGTGGTTTTTTCATTTGCTTTGCATTCACAAGAAGTAAGGGTATCAGCTAAGATAGATAGTAGTAAGATTTTAATCGGAGAACAGACTAACTTGCATTTATCTGTAAGCTATAGATTAGACAAAGGTATAATAGCCAAAATTAAATTTCCTGAATTAACTGATACTATTCGAAAAGAAATTGAAATTGTTAGCCAATCAAAAATCGATTCAGTTATAGATAAAGATGATATTTATGCGATAACACTAAGTCAATCATACACAATTACTTCTTTTGATTCTGGCTATTGGGCAATTCCTCCAATTAAATTTATTGTAAACAATGACACAAATGGATTGTTTACAGAACCATTATTATTACAAGTTAATTCAGTTGCAGTAGATACAACACAAGCAATTAAAGATATCAAACCTCCATTTGAAGTTGATTATGGAATTATAGATTGGATAAAGGATAATATATATTTAGTTTATGTAGTTTTAGGAACTGTTGCTCTTGTGCTGTTGATTTTATTTTTAGTTAAAAAATTCAATAAGCCAAAACCAATTGTGGCTATTGAAAAACCTAAAATTCCTGTACACATTATTGCTCTCGAAAAATTAGATGAGCTAAAAACAAAAGGTTTATGGCAACAAGGTAAATTAAAACTTTATTATAGTTCACTTACAGACATTGTTAGAGAGTATATTGAAAATAGATTCAATATTCAAGCCATGGAACAAACTACTGAAGAAATTTTGTATGGCTTTAGAAATGTTGCTATTGATGAAGATAGTAAATCAAAATTAAAGCAGTTGCTAATTCTTTCTGATTTGGTAAAATTCGCTAAGGAGAATCCCTTGTCGAATGAAAATGAAATGAGTTTGATTTATGCTTATGATTTTGTGAACGGAACAAAACGAGAAGAACAAATTAAAAAACAAAACAGTGTTTAATTTTTTTAACGACATAACATTTGCAAATTTGGAATTACGTTGGTTGTTTCTAATCATTCCATTCATTATTGCTTGGCATATATATAAAAGAAAAACATATAATGCAGAATTAAATGTTTCTTCTTTATCTAATTTAAAGAATGTGCCAGTGTCGTTTAAACAATATTTTAGACATGTAGTAATTGCATTAAGAGTATTTTCTATTGCACTTATTATTATTGTGTTGATGCGACCACAATCCAGATCAAGTTTTAAAAATGTAAAAACAGAAGGAATTGATATAGTAATGGCTTTGGATATTTCTGGAAGTATGTTGGCTAAAGATTTTAAGCCTGATAGATTAGAAGCAGCAAAAGAAGTAGCTCAAGAATTTATTGATGATAGACCAAACGATAGAATTGGCTTGGTGATTTTTAGTGGTGAAAGTTTTACTCAATGTCCTTTAACAACAGATCATGCAGTTATAAAAAATCTTTTTTCAAGTATTAAAACTGGGATGGTTGCCGATGGTACGGCAATTGGAAATGGATTAGCAACTTCTGTAGCTCGTGTTAAAGACAGTAAAGCAAAAAGTAAAGTAGTAATATTGCTCACGGATGGGGTAAATAATCAAGGTCAGGTTGCACCATTGACTGCTGCCGAAATAGCTAAAAAGTTTGATGTAAGAGTTTATACTATAGGTGTTGGTACAATGGGAAAAGCCTTATCTCCAATTGCGCTGTATCCAGATGGAAGTTATCAATACGGTTATGTTGATGTGAATATTGATGAAAAAACATTAACTCACATTGCTGCACTTACAGGAGGGAAATACTTTAGAGCAACAGATAAGGATAAATTAAAAGATGTGTACAAAGAAATTGACAGACTAGAAAAAACAATATTCGAAGAAAAAAATTATACAAACAAAGCTGAAAAATATTATCCTTTCGCTTTAATAGCGACTATATTATTATTGGTAGAATTTATTATTAGAAATACATTACTTAAAAGTTTAATATAAGAATGCAATTTGAACATAAATATATTTTTTACTTTTTTGCATTAATACTAATTATTGCTTTTATTCTTTATCTGACTAAAAGATGGAGAAAAAAAACAATGGAATTGTATGGTGATATTTTAGTTGTAGAAAAATTATTTCCTGCTATTTCAAAAACAAAAAGAATTTGGAAAAACATTTTATACACAACCGCTTTTACATTGATGTTAATAGGTTTGTTAAATCCTCAGATAGGAACCAAATTGGAAGAAGTAAAAAGAAAAGGTGCTGATATTATGATTTGCTTGGATGTTTCCAACAGTATGAATGCAGAAGATATTTCTCCAACTCGTTTAGAAAAAGCGAAACAAGCGTTATCAAAATTAATAGAAAAGTTAAAGGGAGACAGGATAGGTGTGATTGTTTTTGGCGGTCAGGCGTATGTTCAATTGCCTATTACAACAGATTATGCAGCTGCAAAATTATTTTTAGGAAGTATTAATACCGGAATGATTCAATCGCAGGGGACAGCTATTGGAAATGCTATTGATTTAGCAATTGAATCATTCGGAAAAGATGAAGGAAAGAATAAAGCCATTGTTGTGATTACGGATGGCGAAAATCATGAAGATGATGCCAAAAGTGCCGCAGAACAAGCTTTAGAAAAAGGAATAACAGTACACACTATTGGAATGGGTTCTGAGCAAGGCTCTCCAATTCCTGTATATAAAAATAAAATACGAGAAGGTTATAGAAAAGATAAAGAAGGAAATACCATTATTACAAAATTAAATGAATCCATGCTACAGGAAATTGCTGCTGCAGGAAATGGTGTTTATGTTAGGGCTACAAATGCTGATGTAGGATTAAGAAATATTTTAGATGCAATTGATAGTTTAGAGAAAAAAGAATTTGAGGGTAAAATGTATAGCGATTACGAAGATCAGTTTCAGTGGTTTATTGCTGGAGCACTTGTTTTGCTATTAATAGAGACATTTTTAACAGAACGAAAAAGTAAATTATACGAACGACTAAATTTATTTGGAGCTAAAAAATGATACTAAACTTATTACATATTAAAATAGATTTAGTAAGAATATCAATTGTTCTAACAACATTGTTATCAGCTATGTTTTCTTTTGCACAAGTGGAGAAAAAAGATATTTATCAAGGAAACAAATTATACAACAACAAAAATTATAACATAGCCGAAAAAAAATACTTGCATGCTCTCGAAAAAAATAATAATTCTGCTGCTGCAATGTTCAATTTAGGGGATGCGTATTACAAACAAAATAAATATTCTGAAGCTGCTGAACAATTTCAGATGCTTACTCATAAGCCATTGAGTAAAGATACTTTAGCAAAAGCATATCATAATTTAGGTAATGCTTTGTTGAAAAATAAAAAATATAGCGATGCTGTTGATGCTTATAAACAAGCCTTGAAAAATAATCCAATTGACCAAGACTCAAGATATAATTTAGCATACGCACAACAAATGCTAAAAAAAGAAGAGCAACAAAATAAAGATAAAAACAAAGACGATAAGAATGAAGATAATAAAGATAATAAAGACGATAAGCAGAATAAAGATAAAAAGGACGACAAGAAGGATGATAAAGAAAATAAGGATAAGAATAAAGACAAAAATAAAGATAAAAACAAAGATGATAAAGAAGATCAGCCTCAACAAAATCAACTTTCAAAAGAAGATGCACAGCGCTTATTGGACGCTTTGTTGAATGATGAAAAAAAATTGCAAGAATCTAAAAAAGTAAACAAAATTAAAGGTCAAAATACTACAATAGAAAAAGATTGGTAGGCTAAAAAAAATAATGAAAAGAATAGTTTTCATAATAGTATTTATTGTTTTAGCAACATCTGTGATTGTTGCTCAGAAGTTTACTGCTCAAGTAAGTAAAAGCAAGCTTGCTGTTGGAGAAACGTTTCAAATTACTTATTCGTTAAATACTAATGGCAGTGGTTTTAAAGCTCCTCCTCTTTTTGATTTTGATGTTTATGGTGGTCCGAATCAAAGTCAAAGTGTTTCTATTGTGAATGGAAACATGAGTCAAACCATTTCATGGTCGTTTATACTTGCCCCTAAAAAAGAAGGGAAATTTACTATTGCTCCAGCAACTATAAATGTGGGAGGAGATAAAATAGAATCTAATTCTATTGCCATTGAAGTAGTAAAAGGTGCTGCTAATTCAGGAAATCAAAATAATAATCCGAATATTACTTCGCCATCAACTACCGAAAACATTGGCGATAATTTATTTGCAAGAACTGTTGTAAATAAATCAAAAGTGTATCAAGGAGAACAGATAAGTGTAACACACAAAATATATACACGCTATCAATTAAGAGGTTTTCAGGATGTTAAATTTCCTGATTATACAGGTTTTTGGTCGCAAGATGTGCCAACAAACAATCAACAAGTTCAAATAACAACAGAAAATGTAGATGGTGTAAATTATTATGTAGCAGAATTAAAACGTACTTATATTTTTCCACAACGTTCAGGAAAAATTCAAATTGAACCGATTGAAGTAGAGGCTGTTGTTCGTAAAAAATCAAACAAACAACCAAGAGATATTTTTGAACAAATGTTTGGCGGAGGATATGAAGATGCTGTTTATTCGGTTAAGAGTTCGCCTATTGTAATTGATGTTGCTCCATTGCCAATAGAAAAAAAACCGACTGATTATACTGGAGCTGTTGGTGATTATTCTTTTACAGCACAAATTAGCAAAGAGAAGGTAAAAGCAAATGAAGCTATCAATCTAACTATCACTTTAAATGGTAAAGGAAATATAAAGTTGGTGGAAGCACCCAAAGTTAATTTTCCAGAAGAGTTTGAAGTTTACGATCCTAAAAATTCCGAAAAAATTGCCACAACAGGTGCAGGTGTGATGGGAAGCAAAACATTTGACTATTTAATCATTCCAAGACATGAAGGGAATTATAAAATTGATAAGATAAACTTTACATATTTCGACCCTCAAAAAAAAGAATATATTACATTGCCATCTCCAGAGTTTTTAATTGAGGTTGCTAAAGCTGATCCATCATCAAATGCAAGTGTATATACTCCAAAATCAAAGGATGATGTAAAAGTGCTTTCTGAAGATATTCGTTTTATTAAAACTAAAACAAATTTAGAAAGATCGGATGATTTGTTTTTTGGTAGCGTTGCTTTTTATTCTGCTTTACTATCACCATTGCTTGGGTTTCTTTTATTTTTATTTATAAGAAGAAAAAACATTAATGATAATAAAGATGTTGTAGCTGTTAAAAGCAGAAGAGCAACTAAGCTTGCTAAAAAGCAACTAGCTATTGCTGAAAAACATTTGAAGCTAAATGAAAAGGAAAAATTTTATATAGAAATATCAAAAGCGCTATTCGATTATATTTCAAATAAATTTAATTTGAATCTCTCAGAATTAAACAGAGATAATATCAATAGATTGTTTATTGAAAACAATATACAAGAACAAACTGTTAAACAATTTATGGATACGCTTGATAAGTGTGAATTTGCCAAATATGCGCCAAGTTCAAGTGATTCTGATTTGAATACGTTGTATGAAAATACTGTAAGTTTAATTACTAAAATTGAAAATGAACTTAAATAGGTTGAAATATTTATTTTTTGTTTTAATGCAAATTTCATTTGTAAGTGATATTGTATCCGATAATAGTTTGTCTCTTTTTGATCAAGCCAATCAACATTACACAAAAGGCGAGTTTGAAAAGGCTATTATGTTATACGATTCTATAAACAAAAGTGGATTTCAGTCTGAAGAGTTGTATTATAATATGGGTAATGCATATTATAAAATAAAGGAAATAGGTAAATCTATTCTGTATTACGAAAAAGCTAAAAAATTAAATCCTTCGAATGAAGATATAGCGTTTAATTTAGCTTTAGCAAATGAAGACACTTCGGATAAATTAGCAATAAAAAATCCCATGTTGCTTTCTCAGTTTTTAACTAGATTGGTTGATTTAATGTCAGAAAAAGCTTGGTCGATTTTATGCATTACTTTATTTGCTTTTTCACTTTTGTTTTTACTCATATATTTCATATCAAATTATTCACGCTGGAAACAAATTGGGTTTTATGTTTTTATGTTATTACTAATATGTTCATTTATTGTATTCTTTATTGCCAAAACCAAATATTCTAAGACATTAGCAAGTGGAGAGGCAATTATACTTACATCAAGCGTTACAGTATTAGGTGCTCCCAGTGATTTAGGGACTAAACTTTTTATTTTACATGAGGGAGCAAAAGTTGCTATAACGGATAAAATTGGTGATTATTCTGAAATATCTATTTCATCGGATAAAACAGGTTGGGTAAAAACTTTTGTTCTTGGAGAAATCTAAAATTTTTCTTTTCTGTTTTTAATAAGTAATATTAGACTATAAATGGAAACGAATGTCCAACAACCTTCTAAAATAATAAAAGGAATATAGTTTATTAAAATAGAGGCATAACAAGCTATTCCTGCTCCAATAATATTTAGCAAAATATAGTTTAAATCATCTTTTTTTATTTTGTTGATGATATTTAGAAAAAAGGCAAGCAACAATATACTTACGCCAGTAAAGCCAATCCAGTCGTTTAAATTCATGCTGCAAATATCTGAAAAAATGTTCTGCAAAAGCCAATTTTAGGGCATTTGAATTAAATTTATTAAATTTGTAGGATAATATAGTACATTATGGAAACAATCATGACGAATAAGACAACAAGTAGTAAAGCAATTGAATTAGAAGATAAATACGGAGCACATAATTATCATCCGCTTCCAGTAGTTCTTGAACGTGGAGAAGGGGCTTTAGTATGGGATGTTGAAGGAAATCAGTATTACGATTTTTTAGCGGCTTATAGTGCGGTTAATCAAGGACATTGTCATCCGAAAATAGTAGGAGCCTTGCTTGAACAAGCTCAAAAATTAACACTTACATCACGTGCATTTTATAACGATTGTTTAGGGGAGTATGAGAAATTTGTAACAAACTATTTTGGCTACGATAAAATCTTGCCTATGAATACTGGAGCAGAAGGAGTGGAGACTGCTTTGAAATTGGCTCGTAAATGGGCTTACGAAAAAAAGGGAATTGCAGAAAACGAAGCAAAAATTATTGTTTGTAAAAATAATTTTCACGGAAGAACCATTACAATTGTTTCTGCAAGCAATGATCCTGATGCACGCAAAAATTTTGGACCATACACACCGGGCATTATTGCAGTTGAATACAATAATGCAGAAGCATTAAAAGAGTTATTAAAAGACAAAACAGTAGCTGCCTTTTTGATTGAGCCAATACAAGGAGAAGCAGGTGTTATTATACCTGATGAAGGTTATTTGAAAACGTGTTACGATTTATGCAAAGAAAATAATGTACTTTTTATTGCTGATGAAATTCAATCAGGATTAGGGAGAACAGGCAAACTTTTAGCTTGCGACCATGAAAATGTTCATCCTGATATTTTAATTTTAGGGAAAGCATTATCTGGTGGAACCTATCCTGTATCGGGAGTTTTGACAAATAATGAAATAATGTTGTGCATTAAACCTGGGCAACATGGTTCAACGTACGGTGGAAATCCATTGGCATGTAAAGTTGCTATTGCTGCTCTAAAAGTCCTAAAAGAAGAACAACTTTCTGAAAATGCGGAACGCCTAGGAAAAATTTTATTGAAAGAATTAAAACAGATTCAAGAAGAAAACTCACAAGTTGTAAAAGCTGTTCGTTGCAAAGGTTTGTGGGCAGCAATGGTAATTAATGAAAAGGATGGAAAATCTGCTTGGGATGTTTGTATTGAATTAATGAAAAATGGTTTATTAGCTAAACCAACTCATGGTGATACTATTCGATTTGCACCACCGCTTGTTATTACCGAAGAACAATTGATGGAATGTGTAGCAATTATTAAAAAGGTTGTTGCTAAGTTTTAATGCCACCTTTAACGTTTCGTAGGAGAGGGGTGCCGAGAACGAGGACATTTTAATTTTACCAGATTCCGAATAATTCTTGAATCATAGCTTTGCCCCAAGGGTTTTTTCCAAATTCTTTTTCTAATTTGGTCTTTAATTCGGTAGTAGTATAGATTTTATTTTTTCCTTTTTTCGGAATTACCGTTTCCATATTTGGTTTTGATAACTCAACAGATTTTGCAAAGTAAATAACACCACCATCTTCAGAGGCTAAACCTAAAATAGCTCCTGGCAAACCAAAATAACTTTCTGGACCAACACTAGGAATAATTTCTTCGCAATACCAAGCATAAATTCGAGTAGTATCATTGGCTTGCCAAATGGCTTTTCTACAGTTGTATCCGCTAATTATTCTTTTACTTTCCGTTATTTTCCATTGACGATTATATAAGGTATCTTCAACAAAAAGTTCTTCACCCCAAACACTTTTTACACTTAATTTCTTGTTTTGTTTGTATTGTTGGTAAGTAGTATTTTTGCTTGTTGCCCAACTCATTTTTTCTCTTAAATCGCTTTCTTGCGGCTTAAATACGGAGGTGCTATCAGTAAAATACAATTCAAAAACATCAATTTTATTTTTGTCTTCTTCTTTTAGCCATTCTTTAACATTATCACCTTTTATTTTTTTGTACAAATTTGTTTTACGTTCATACACAATTTTTCCATATAAAATTTGCGCATTTGAATGAATTGTAAATGCAGTTAAAAAAATAAAGAATAAAATAATTTTACCAATCGAATTCATCATTTTCTTTTGTTCTGTTACTATTAAATTTATAAATTAATCGTAATAATAAATAGCGACTTATAATATTTGTTTTAGTATCTGTTATAACATTGTCTTGTATATCTCTATTGGTGCTGATGTTTTGGTTTAATATATCGTTTGCTTCAAAAGCCACAACAAAATTTTCATTTTTAAAAAATGTTTTTCTTAATGCGCCATTCCATAAAACATAGTTTATATTATAACCGTTCGTTCTTTGACTATTAAGATTGTATTCTACTTCACTTTCTAATAAAAATTTGAATGGCAATTTGAATCGAATACCTGCATAATATTGTTGGGAGCTGTATGGTTTATTGCTTGCTTGGCTCAAACTCGATTGCGTATAATTTAAACTATAATTTCCTCTTATTTCGAATTCTATAGTATCAGCTTCTACAACAATTGATAATTCAGAAGTCAAAGATTTTGTTTCAGTAATATTTGTCTTGCTATTTACAATATTGCTATATCTATTGTAACTTCCATTAATATTGGGTTCTAGTTGTAATAATTTTGAGAAGAATGGAAGATCTATTCCAATATAAGCGTTGCCGCTATAATTATCGTTTACATTTACTGTTTTTGAAACAGTTCGTCCAATACTATCAAATGTTGTTGAATTTGCGAATGAATTATTATTGATATTAAAATTAGCGCTTGCCCAAATACTTCTGCCTGTAATTGGTTTCCAAGAGTTGAACCACATTTCGAAACGGTTGTTGTACGTAGGTTTTAAATTTGGATTGCCAACTACAATTCTATTTGGGTTGGTATTGTCTGGTACCGGCTGTAATTGGTTTACACTTGGTTGGTTGGTGGAAGTGTAATAAGCAAAATTGTATCTGGTATTATCTGAAAATCTATATTGATATGTTAAATAAGGAAGAATAGCTGTTCCTGTGAATTTAACTTTAGTATTATTAATAAGGTTGTGATTGTTTAATTCGTTTTGTTGGGCACGGGCTCCAATAGCAAACCTTGTTTTTTTAGATTCATATAAAAACTTAAATCCAGCACGGTTGAAAAATTGTAAGTTGCCGAAATTATTGCTGAATAGAGAGTCATTAACCGAATACTCTCCGTTAAAATAATTTGATGTTTTTTTGTTTTGACTATTTAGATTATAGTTTAATATATATTCAAACTCTATTTTTATTTTTTTTGTTAATGGTTCAGTATATGTAATTCTGGTATTATGCACCTCTTTTTTACTTGTATTTTCCTTTTTTTGGTTGATAGTATCGTTTGGAATTAAACTAGAAGAATAATATATATTGTTGGACTTTAAAAATCCATCAGCAATATCATTTTTATTGTTATAAGAATAATTTATTTGCAAAAGCCTATCTTTCTTTTTAAATCGATGTGTTAATTTTGAAAACACATTGGCATCATAGCCATTTGCTTTATTTTGATTTAAGATTTCTGTTTTTCTAGTGAGCGTATCATTAGAAGTTAAAAAATCGTTTACCGTAAAATTTTCAGTTTTATTGGTATTCAAAACTAATTTTGGACGTATTTCTAATTCTGTTAATGAATCAATTGTTTGAACAATTCCAAAATTGAATGCATGTGATGATGATGATTGTTTGTTTTCAGCTAAATTATCGGTTACATAGCTGGTATCAGATAAAAAATACTGAGAGCGAGTTGTTGATTTTGTTTTTAATGTGTTTTCTCCGTAGGTATAATTAAAATTAATTTTTGTGTTTTTATTTAATTTATCGGTATAGTAGATTCCTGATTTTAAAGTACGAGGAATACCATTATTGCCATTGTTATTACTATACCAATATGTATTTCCATCATCATTAGAAAATGAATTCATTTCATTATCCAAACCATATTTATACATATCCTGCCAGCCCAAAGAAGATCTAGGGGTATTACTTCCTAAAGCAAAAACTGAAATTTTTTGCTGTTTGTTAAACTTATTTGCTAGCAATTCTCCTTCATGAAAATTTTGAAAATCGCTTGCTGCAGATGCCTTTCCGAAATATCCTTTTTTTGCTTCATCTTTTAATTTTAAGTTCATAACCTGAACTGTTTCATTTCCTTCGGTAGCATTTTCATCTTTTTTCTCATAAACCTGAACAGATTCTACGCCTTTTGCAGCCAAATTTTTTGTGGCAACAGTTGGATCTGTTCCAAAAAATTCATCACCATCTACCAATACTTGACTTATTTCTTTCCCTTGCGATGTTATTTTTCCTTTTGCATCTACTTTAATGCCGGGTAGTTTTTTTAATAAATCTTCAACTGTGGCATTGGGTTTAACTTTGAATGAATCAGCAGTATAAATCAAGGTATCGCCTTTGTAATAAACAGGGTCTTTGTAAGCATAAATAACAACTTCATTTAGCTGTTGCATTTTTGGAGGCAAAACAATTTTTCCAAAATCAAAAATATTGTTGGAGGCGCTACCAAATACATAATAATATTGGTCGCCAAACCTTGGATTTGAAATAATAACTTGAACAGTATCAATAAAGGTAATTAAATCAAATCTGCCATTTTCATCTGTTCTGGCATATTTTAGCAAAACGGAATCTTTTATTCTAATAGCCATTGCAGTGGAATAGCGCAAAGGCACTTTGGATGTAGTATCTATTACAGTCCCTGAAATTTTCATTTCTTGTGCCATAACAAAAACATTCGCTGAAAGTAAAATAAGAATTAAAAGACGTTTTAGCATATGTTCCCGATTCTAGCGAAGGTCAAATATCTGCATTATAACACAAAAAGGTATAAAAAGATACATTAAAAATGTTAAAAAGGATGATATAGTATATAAATGGCAAAAAAAAAGAGTCCCATTTCTGGAACTCTCTTTTTAGGTTTTTGAAAGAAAATTATTTCTTTTTACCTGGTTTTGCGTTAGCAATTGAATCTTCGATTCTTTTTGCTTCTTCAGCTTTAGCAGCTTCGAATTGAGCAGTAGAATCAGCTAAACGTTGTTGCTCAGCAGCAGCTTTTGCAGCTTCAGCTTCTTCGTAAGCTTTGATTGAATCTTGTTTTGCTTTTTCCATTGCTTCTTTTTCAGCAGCAGATGGTCCGCAAGCTACTAAAGAGATAGAAGCTACGGCAACTAATGTAAATAATTTTTTCATTTTTGTTTGTGATTTTTAAATTAAGGCACAAATGTATATTATTTTTTACATTCTACAACACATTCAAAAAAATATTTTTTTACGAAATCTATAGGCAAATAAATTATCCCTAAATTTTAAGGTAAATCATTAGCTTTGTGCCAATGCAAAAAAAAGCAATAAAATACCTTTCTGTAATAAAATTAATTGGTTTTTTAATCCTCTTGTATGCCTTATGTAGGTTGATTTTTTATGCTTTTTATTATCATCACTTTGTTGATGTAGGTTTTTTAGAATTAATAGGAATTTTTATTGTTGGAATTCGCTTTGATTTATCGGCTATAGTGCTACTAAATAGCTTATTTATTGTTTTTTATCTGCTGCCAATCAAAATATTAGATAAGCCTTATTTTTTTCGTTCTTTAAAATGGGTTTTTGTTGTAACAAACAGCCTTGGTTTGCTTGCTAATTGTGTTGATTTTGCTTATTTTGGGTTTACTCTAAAACGTACAACAGCCGATGTTTTTCATTTTTTTAGTGGTGAAATCGGGGGAGATTTAGGGCATTTATTGCCTGTTTTTTTAAAAGATTATTGGTATGTTTTTCTGATATGGATATTCTTTGTCTTTTTGCTGATTAAAGCTTATAAAAGAGTTATGGATATCAAAAAGAATGATAAAGAGCTAAAATCCATTACGGCTTGGCTTATGTATGTTGTTTCCATATTATTGTCGGTGGCAATTTATAGGGGAGGATTACAACTTAAACCCATAACCATTGTTGATGCCGGAGAATACACAAATTCTAGAAACATCCCCTTATTGCTAAACACGCCTTTTACTATTATTAAAACTCTTGATATTGAAAGTATAGAACCAGTAATCTATTTTAGTGATGAAGCCCATATCCTTGAAAACTATAATCCAATTCACAGTCCATCCGGTAAGGAAATGAATAAGCAAAATGTTTTCATTATCGTTCTTGAAAGCTTTTCTAAGGAATATATTGGTTCTTTAAATGGCAAAAACAAAGGTTACACTCCATTTTTAGACTCTTTGATGAATTACAGCTATGTATTTACAGATGCTTATTCTAACGGAAAAAAATCAATTGAAGGCATTCCCTCTATAATTGCAAGTATTCCAACATGGATGAATGAGGCTTATATTACTTCTGCTTATGGTGGGAATCAAATAAAGGGCTTGGCACAGTTATTAAAAGATGAAGGCTACTATACTGCGTTTTTTCATGGTGGAGTTAATGGAACAATGGGTTTTGAAGCATTTTCTCATGTAGCTGGCTATAAAGATTATTTTGGAAAAAACGAATATAACAGTGATAAAGATTATGACGGCAATTGGGGAATTTGGGATGAGGCATTTTTACAATACTCAATTAGAATCATTAACGAGAAAAAAAGCCCTTTTTTAGCTACTTTATTCACACTGTCCTCTCACCATCCATTTGCTATTCCTAAAAAGCATGAAAACAAATTTAAGGGTGGCAAAGAACCAATATTTAAAACTATTGAATATACAGATTATGCTCTAAAACAATTTTTTGAATCGGCTAAAAAAATGCCTTGGTATAACAATACGCTTTTTGTTTTTTGTGCCGACCATACCGGTCCATCAAACGACATTTATTTTGAAAATAAAATTGGTAATAATGCAATTCCAATTATATTTTTTCAACCCGATAGTTTTTTAAAAGGAAGAAATAATAATATCATTCAGCAAATAGATATTATGCCAAGTATATTGGATTACATACATTACAATAAATCATATTTTGCTTTCGGTAAAAGTGCTTTTGATACTACCAATTATTTTTCGTTATCATACAATAGCGGGCTATACCAATATATAGAAGGCGATTATGCTATGCAATTTGATGGACAAAAAACTACTGAATTATATAATTACAAAACGGATAGTTTATTAAAACAAAATTTAATTGAAACAAATAAAGCTGCTTTAACTAAAATGGAAACCAAAGTGAAAGCCATCATTCAAACATATCAACAAAGTTTAATAAACAATAAAATGGTTGCCGAATAAATTTAACCAATGAAAAAAATTTGTTTTATAATAAATCCTATTTCTGGTGTTGGCAGACAAAAAGTTATTGAAAAGCTTATTGATGGCTATTTAGATAGGACAAAATTTACATATGAAATAGCTTATACTAAAGCACCTAAACATGCAACCGAGTTGGCAAAAAATGCAGTCGAAAAAAAGTTTGATGTGGTAGTTGCTGTTGGAGGAGATGGTTCTGTTAATGAAACGGCAAAAGCGTTGATAGATTCCAATGTAGCAATGGCAATAATTCCAACAGGTTCTGGAAATGGTTTAGCAAGATATTTAAATATCCCTTTGAATCTTAAAAAAGCAATGGGAATAATTAATAATGGTAAAACAACTAAAATTGATTCTATCCAGTTAAATGATGAAACATTTGTTAATGTTGCAGGTGTTGGTTTTGATGCACATATCGGTTGGGAGTTTGCAAAGTTTGGAAAAAGAGGTTTTTCGTCCTACTTAAAAGTAATCATGCGAGAATTTCCTAAATATAAACCACAAGATTTTGAATTGATAATTGATGGAAAGCCAATAATCAAAAAAGCATTTTTAATAAGTTTTGCAAACGGGTCTCAATGGGGAAACAATGCACATATTGCCCCAACAGCCGATATTACGGATGGGATGATGGATGTAGCAATAATAAAAGATATAAATTTTGTAAATGGAATTTCCATTGGATATAGATTGTTTAAAAAAACATTGCATCAATCTTCTTATCTGGAACTATTGAAAGTAAAAGAAGTAACTGTGATTCAAAAATCAACAATTGCACATATTGATGGAGAACCAATTGAAGTTGGCAATCAAATTCAGCTAAAAGTAAATCCTTTATCTTTGAATGTATTAATACCATGAGCAAAAAAAATAATAAAGACGGCTTTGTATATTCTACAAATAAAAATTTTGAGTTTGAGAATAATGATGATGAACCAATAGAATCGCTTGCACCACAGATGCAAAATCTTAAAATCTATCTTGATAGATTAGGAGGAGGAAAGTTTGTTTCGAGGGTTTCGGGATTTGTGGGAAATGATAATGATTTAGAAATGCTTGGAAAAATGTTGAAACAAAAATGTGGAGTAGGAGGAAGTGTTAAAAATGAAGAAATTTTAATACAAGGCGATCATCGTGATAAAATTTTAAAACTATTAATTGATAATAATTATAAAGCTAAAAAAGCTGGAGGTTAAAAACAGTTCTAAAAATTAACATTTCGATTTTCTCCGACCACTAGCGGAGACAAAGAGTGTGTAATCAAAAACACTATTTTTAGTTTCCCTATTAAATTTTAATAAACTTTTATTATGAAAAAAACATTGATCATTTTATTAAGCATTGCACATTTTACTTTTGCTCAAAAAAAAGACATTACACTTGAAGATATATGGAAGTCTGGAGCTTTCAGAAGCGCTGGCGTTTATGGTTTAGCATCGATGAACGATGGGGTTCATTATTCTACTATAGAAAAAGGAAAAATAGTGCAATATGAATACGCAAAAAAAACAGAAGCAGTTGTTATTCTTGATGAGTCAAAATTAATTGTGGATGGCAAAAATATTTCAATTGAAAATTATGCTTTTAGCTCGGATGAAAATAAGATATTGATTGCTTCTGGAACAGAACAGATTTATCGCCATTCTACCAGAGAATATTATTTTGTGTATGATAGACTCACTAAAGCATTAAAAAAAGTGAGCGATGAAAAAATAATGTACGCAACATTTTCTCCTGATGGAAAAATGGTTGGATACGTTAGTGGAAATAATATTTATATATCTGACCTGAATACTGGCAAACAAACTCAAATTACTTTTGATGGTAAACAAAACAATGTAATTAATGGCGCAACAGATTGGGTTCACGAAGAAGAATTTGCCTTTTCGGTAGCTTATTTCTGGAGCCCTGACAGTAAAAAAATTGCCTACTACCGTTTTGACGAAAGCAATGTGAAAGAATTTTCATTTGATGAATTTAATAACCAATTATACCCAACACAATATCGCTTTAAATATCCTAAAGCTGGAGAAGACAATTCAATTGTAACAATTAATGTTTATGATTTGAGTACAGCAAAAAATATTAAAATGGATATTGGAAAAGAAACTAATCAATATATTCCTAGAATTAAATGGACGATGGATTCAAATGTTCTATCTATTTTAAGAATGAATAGATACCAGAATAAATTGGATTTACTTTTTGCTAATGCAACTAATGGCGAATCTAAAATTGTTTACTCTGAATCAAGCGAAACATATATTGATATTCATGAAGGAGAAGGCGATTACGTTTATTTTACTGCCGATAATAAAAGATTTATCATTCAAAATGAAACATCAGGCTTCAATCATTTTTATTTATATGATATGAGTGGTAAGCTTATAAATGTTGTTACAAAAGGTGATTGGGATGTAGTAGAATTAAAAGGAATTGATGAAAAAAACAAATTAATTTATTATTTATCGTCTGAAACAACGCCAACAGAAAAAGATATTTATTCTGTAAAATTTGATGGCACATCAAAGCAAAAAGTTTCAACAGAAAAAGGAACGCATACACCAGAATTCTCAACTGGAATGAAATATTATATTGATGTTTTTTCAGCTGCGAATTCTCCTAGTACAACAGCAATTTATGATTCAAAAGGAAAATTAATTCGTGTACTAGAAAACAATCAAAGCTTAAAAGCTAAAATGGATGAATTTAATTTGAGTAGCAAAGAATTGTTTATGTTTAAAACAACTGAAAATATTGAATTAAATGCATGGATGATTAAACCTCAAAATTTTGATGCTTCAAAAAAATATCCCGTATTTCTAATTTTTT
This sequence comes from Arcticibacter sp., assembly GCA_021155045.1. GTDB lineage: Bacteria > Bacteroidota > Bacteroidia > 2-12-FULL-35-15 > 2-12-FULL-35-15 > 2-12-FULL-35-15. The sequence goes on along the minus strand of JAJNQB010000022.1, from coordinate 28,750 downwards.
ATGGTGGACCGGGAAGAAATATGGTAAATAATTCGTTTGATGGCAGAGATTATTTTTGGCATCAAATGTTAGCACAAAAAGGATACATTGTTATGTGTGTTGATAACAGAGGAACAATGTATCGTGGGAAAGCTTTTAAACACAGTACGTATAAACAATTAGGTAAATTAGAAGTTGCTGACCAAATTGAAACAGCAAAATATTTGGCAACATTGCCTTATGTGGATAAAAATCGTATTGGAACATTTGGTTGGAGTTATGGTGGTTATTTGAGCTCATTGTGTATCACCAAAGGTGCAGACTATTTTAAAACTGCAATAGCTGTTGCTCCTGTTACAAACTGGAGATATTACGATAATATTTATACAGAACGTTTTATGAGTTTGCCACAAGAAAATGCAAGCGGTTATGATGATAATTCGCCTATTAATCATGTAAATAAATTAAAAGGAAAGTATTTATTAATTCATGGAAGTGCTGATGATAATGTGCATTATCAAAATACAATGGAAATGATAAATGCATTGGTAAAAGCAAATAAGCAGTTTGATTTATTCATTTATCCAGATAAAAATCATAGTATTTATGGTGGCAACACTCGAATTCATCTTTACACAAAGATGACTGATTTTATTTTGTCTAATCTTTAATTTTTTTAAAGATTAATCTTGCTCTGGCAGCAAATGCTTGGCTGTTTTTGTCTATTTGATTATCAATAACAGATTTAAATTCTGATTTTAATTCAGGGTGTTCTTTTGTTAGGTCTGCTATTACTTGCATTGCATGAACTTTAACGGCTACGGTTTCATCATTTGATAAAATAAAATTGTAACATACGTCAAGTAGTTTTGCTTGTAGTTTTGCTGGTATTTTATGATTTGACAAGACAAACATCATATTTCGTTTAATTCCATCAATTTTAAATTTTTCTATGCTATTTATAAATTTTGAAATATAAGGCTCTAATAATGTGGGATGCTTTTTATCAATAATTGCTAATAGCCAAGAAGCACGTTGTGGAATAGGAGCTTCTTCGTTATAAATAATCGTTACTAATTTTTTAAACTCACTAGGATTGTTTCCAATTGCTTTTGCAATTTTATCGGAATTTAAGCGAGAATGTTCTTTACCAAGTTGAGAGATGTAATCCATTAAAAATTATAATACATTCTTAATCCAACGGAATTTTGAAGCTTTAGTTTTCTGTTTTCCCCAATATTTATTCTTTCGTAAGTTGGATTGTAAACCAATTGAACTCTAAACTGTTCGTTTAAACTAAAATTTACACCTAAGCCAGCAAAAAAGCCATAACCAGTTCCAATTGGTTTTCGAATAATATAATTTGGATATCCGGCTAGCTGAAACGATTGTGTTAAATCAATCAATAAATTATTTATTAGAATTTCATTTTTATCAAATTTTGTAAGTGTAATATTTAATCCTCCTTCAACCAAAAAATTTATTTTATCGCTCTCTCCTAATAACCTTTGATATCCCATTTGAAAAATTAAACGTTGCTCAGTCCCTCTAATTGAAAATGTTCGAATATTACCTACTACTTGATTAGGTTGCGATGCAGTATTGGTTGTGATAGTAAAATTACCCGACACATTTATTTTGCTTCCATTTACATTTAAAAGGATAGCATTTCTTTCATCAACAGAATAACGTGCTTGAAGTGCCGTTGCAAAAGCTGGGTTGTAACGGATATTTACAGGCATGTCACTTTCATTAAAACTCCAATCACCTGGTGCTACATTTAGTTCATTTGCTATGTAATCTATTTGTCCGTAACCACCGCCATATTCCAATACAATTTTGTTGTACATAAAACTGTTTTCGAAACTATTTCTGTGCCCATCAATATCAAAACCATAACCGTCATAAAGAGAAGCGGTGTATTGGTTGGCAAAGTAAGCGCCAACATACAAACCAATTTGAAACCCTTTTTTGTTATATACAATTGTTTCGTCATCACTATTTTCGTCTTGTGAAAAAGACTGAAAATGAAAAAGCGTAATAAATAGCAAACTAAAAATTAATATGCGAGATTTAAGATTCATATTACAAATTTACTTTTATTTTTTCTTTAATGGCTCAAGCAATTTTTCCAAGCCATTTAGTTTTATTTCATACATTGTTTGGAGTAAAACACCAAGTTTTCCAGTCGGAAACCCTTTTCTATTAAACCATTCTAAGTACGAAATGGGCAAATTACAGAGTATTGTACCTTTATATTTACCAAAAGGCATTTCCATCTTTACAAGTTCAAGTAACAGTTGTGGGTTTGGAAGCATAACAGTCAAAAGGTTGTTTTATGTAAAAAGCCCTTGTAAAACATTTTACAAGGGCTTTTTTGTTTGCGGACCGGACGGGACTCGAACCCGCGACCTCTGCCGTGACAGGGCAGCATTCTAACCAGCTGAACTACCGATCCTCAAGTTCTTTTTACTTAATTGGATTGCAAAAGTAGGTTTATTTTTGAATCTAACAAAAAATAAATGAAAATATTTGTTTTATACCGATTGTGCTTTTAGTGGACTTTAATTTTTGTTGCGTTTTAATGCTGAATAATTAAGCATTTAGTAACATAGAAAGCCTATAGAATATTACTATAAATGCCTTGTCGGTGTTGCTTTTTGAGTGAATCTTAAATAAGCATAAAATGCTTTGAATTAATTTCCTTAGCAAGTTCCTCTATGCTTTTGTTTGCAAACATGTTTTTTAGATGATCGCGGGCAACTTTAAAATCGTTATGAATAGGACAAGGATGTTTATCTGAACAAACATGTAGTCCAAGACCACAAGCTTCAAATAAGGTTAAACCATCAATTGCTTCAATTATTTTTATCACAGGAAGTTGAAGATTTTGTTCTGTTAGAAAAAAACCTCCATTTGGACCTTTAATGGATGAAATGATTTTTTTTGGAACAAGTTCTTGCAATATTTTTCCGAGATAGGGAGTCGGTATTTTTAATGCTTCAGATATTTTTTTTAAATCTTTCTTTTCTCCTTCTTCATTTTTTGAAGCTAAGTAAAGAATAGTTCTTATAGCGTATTTGCATTTTTGAGATAACATAGTGTACGAGTTTAATTTTTACCGAGTGCTATTTTCCCTTGCTGTGTTAAACAATCTGGAGTCCAAGCGGGTTCCCATACAAGAATTATATTTACAGTAAAATTTTGGTAATGAATTTTTAATATTCCTTCTGCATCATTTATTATAACTTCTCCAAGAGGGCAGCTTGGGGAGGTTAAAGTCATTTCAACTATTATTTTTTTTTGCTCATCATCATATAGCACATTATACACAAGTCCTAGGTCAATGATGTTGACCATCAATTCAGGGTCAATCACTCCTTTGAGCAGAGAAAAAATTTTTTCTTTTTCAGTAGCCATATTATTATTTATTTAGAGTTGTAGGTTTATGAAAAACAATTTTAAGTATATTAAAGTTGTAAAGCAAAACAGAACAAAAAAGTACGATTCCTCCTGAACTTACTATGGAAGTTATTTTTAAAAATATTCCTGCCATCATTATTATAAATCCAGTTGCAAAAAACCATAATTGGATATTCGCAAAATTTTCAGAATAAAGCTCTTTTGGCAAAGGTATTTTTGCTTTACCTACTCGGTTACGATAGGTATTCAGCCAAACGATAAAAGGAAGTGTTTTATACGTTTGCCCCATAATAAGAGAACTTATAAAGCCTAGCATTAATGTGCTACCATAAACTACTGCCATTTGTAGTGTGATGGAAAAAGCTTTTTTGAAATCAATAACAAGAATAAGTGCAAGAATTAAAGCAATGAGTAAAAAAATAAATGAAAGAGCTGATTGTTTCATTCCTGTATCAAGTTGTTTTCGTACTCTTTTTTTGTATGCTTCAAGCTGAAATGAAAGAAAAAAAATAACGCCAATAGCAACAGAAAAAACACTTATTATTACCGCTACTTGCCATTGAATAAATAAAAAGATAATGCCAGAAATCAAACCTGCGTTTATGAGATAGTATGCACATTTTAATTTTTTCATATTTAGGTTATGAGAAACCATAAACATAGGAAGTAAACGACTACTAACTCCGATTATCAGCTGGATAAACCAGCCCGCAATTCCGGCATGAGCATGAAGTTTTAACAATTCTGTAGTTGGAAGAGATAGAAAAGGATTTCTTAAATTAATTGATAGTGTTAATCCAACTCCTACTGTAAACAATAACCAAATAACCGAAGTAAGAATAAAATCTTTTTCAATGCTTTCTTTTTTTGTTTTTAATGCAGTAAAATAAATATTTACTGTAAATAGAATAACAGCAACTATTATTCCTGCTGCTGAAATATACATTGGCATTCCTATCCAAAAATTCCAAAAAGAAATAGCAAGTGAAATAGAGCATGTTGCTAATAAAATAAATGAAACAAAAGAAAGTTGTTCGCTGTATAGCTTTACTTCGAATATAACAGGAATAAGTTGATATAGGGCACCAAATATTATTATGGTCATCCAGCCTAAAGCTAATAAGTGAGTTATGGACAGTAATTTTGGATTGAAGTAATGTTGAACAAATGCTTCAGGATAAAAAATAATGAGTATTGTTGCGACAAGCCAACAAAATCCACCAAATACAAAATGAGGAATAATAATTTGAGAAGATGGTGAATTTTTACTTGCTATTAACTGCATCTTATTTATGAATTAATAATTTTACATTTCCTTCCTCTAGTTCCGATATTAATATTTTAAAATGCCGATCTTCAAGTTCAGGTAAAAGATATTGTGGTACTTTTTTATGATGAACAAACAAAGCATATCCTTTCGGTAAATTTTCCAACTCATTTAAAACGGTAATCATTGGTAAAGGCATTTCAAGATCACGTACATCTATTTCGTGTAGTGTATTCTTAAATTTTTCCTTTTCTTTTTCCATTTCAGCTATCGATATTTTTAAAATAAAAGCATCCATACTTGTTTCCCTTTCTATACCTTTTAAAAAGTAGGTGTAAACGATTTTTTCTTCTGTTTTTACATAACTCTCGTAGCCTTTTTTATTCAAAATTTTTATCAATGGAGTGGGCTCAAATGAATTTATTATCTGCAGTACAAACCCTTCTGGAACTTCTTTTAATTTTTCCATAATTTTATTAAAGGGATCGGTTCCTTCTTTTAATATTGGTTGTACATCCAATGTTTTTACTTTTCCTGATTGGATGATTTTTATTATAGCTGAATTAGGATGAGTTGTTTGCTTTGTTTCTTTTTTTTGAATTTCATATTCTGTTTCAAATCCAATTGCCGATAATTTGTTTAGGATATCGGCTATGCTACATTTGCCAATTTTAGCTGCATCTTCAACAGTAACTCTAGGGGCAAGGATACTGCGAAGTATAGGGTTTCTGAGCTTGTTGAAATGTGGATTAATAGAAGCAATTGCTTCTATTGCATCTTTGTTATGCTTAAGAATTATCGATATTTTTGTTTGGCTATTTATTTTCATTTTTTAGATTACAATTTTGATTTTATAAATTTCCTCCCCTTGATATTATTACTCCTAAAAATGCCATTATTAAAGCTAGTAGCAGATTAATTCTACCCGACCACCTTGCAATGTATTTGAGTTTTGGGTTTAAATTTTTTTGCATTGCTTCGATTGCTTTATCTCCGATAAAAAAATCGTGAATAGCACTAATAATAATAATGCTAATAAAAATAAAAAATTTGTAAATCACTAAATTTCCGTAATTGGTTTTTTCAAAAAAAATCCATGTAAAAGGCAAACCTCTTAAATAGATATTTAATAAACCCGTAATTAATAGAATAGATAGAGCAACCCAGCCGTAAAAGCGAAATTTTATTCCTGTTTTATATAGGATATTTATACGGTCGGGATGCCCTTTTATTCCAGGTAAAATTATCAGAGGAAGAAATAACATTCCTCCTATCCAAAATGCTCCACAAACAATGTGCACAAAAACGGATATATAATACCCAATACTCATTTTAGTTCAGAAGTTCTTTTTCTAATTCAATTGCTTTCGGAAAAAGAATATTGTTTTCAAGATGAATGTGTTGGTGAAGATCCTCTTCAAATTCTTTTAATTTGGCAAATAAAACACGGTACGATGCGCATGCATCAACTGGAGGAGCATATCCATTGCTCAGTTCGTTTACTTTTTCCATATTTCCTCCGGCAGAAACATGTTCTGCTTCCATCATGCGAATAGGATTCGCAATTGTTCCAAAACCTGGACTTGATATTGGAAGCTCTTTTCGTTTCGCTTCTACCATCGATTTTATATAAGGAAAAAGTATATTTTCCTCTTTAGGCATGTGCATAGATAGCTCTTCTGCAACTGCATTATAATGTTTGGCAATTTCAATTACTTCTGGATGGCTGCTGCCATGAACACGTGCAACTTTTGCACTAAATTCATTTAACATAGGAATTGCTTCTGTAACGTATTTATGGTGTGTAATAACAATATAATCAGCAAGAAAATCCAGCTCCCAGTTATTAAAATCTTGTTGATTATTTTTTGAAGTTTTTTCTATTTCAGCAATAGCCGATTCTACTTCTAAGACATTTATCCCTTTTTTATCACAAGCTTCTTTTAGCGTTTTATGTCCTCCACAGCAAAAATCCAGTCCGAATTTGCGAAACACTTCTGCTTTTCTATAATCACTAGCTACTAATTCTCCAATTGTTTTTGATTTTTCGCCAGCTTTCAGTTTTGTAATTTTTACTTCAAATATTTCGGGACCTTTTTTCAGGTATTCCCATTCAAATATTTGTCCGCGTTCTGCTATCATTTGATAGTAAAGAGGAACAGGGTCGTGGTCGTTATGTATTACAAATGATTGCCCATCAGCTAATGCATCAAACTTTTCAAAGATTGATGGATGTTTGAGTCTTGGTTCAATTTTAGTTACATCTAATGTTTCCATTGTTATATTTTTAAAGATTTATTGTACAAAGATAAACACTTTTTTTAAATAAAAGATAAAAAGGTCTTTAATTCTTTATATTTATTTTTTTAGAAAAATTTAGTTAAGAAATTATTTGAGAGGAGTAATGAATAAGCTGTTTCTTTAACTATCTGCTCCTGTTTTACTATTTAACCCTAAATAGGCAGTTCATTATTTGAACTACCTACGATTAAATGTTTGTAATACTTTCTTGTATTTTATGGAGATAAGAAATTCTAACAAACACTAAATCGGGATTAACCGCATTAAGACAGATAGCGCAGTTTTTCCAAAGCTTTCTACTGTCTAATTGCGGTTTATAATGAGATATAGAATTTTGTTTTACGAGTAATTTCAGTTGCATATACTTCTTATCCATGATAAAAGTCATTTTTTTATAATTGTTCAACAGTTTATTTTGCGATGTGTTTTATAAAACATATTGATGACAAAGAAAAATAAATATAATATTCAATTTCGCATTTGGTTTTTTGCAGGTAATGAGAAACTGCTCGGAATTGGTAGGGTGGAACTACTCGAAAAAATAAAGGAAACTGGCTCTATTGCGAATGCTGCTAAATTGATGAAAATGTCTTATCGTCAAGCATGGCAAATGGTTACTGAAATGAATGAACGCTCAAACAAACCTTTGGTTGAAAAACAGCTTGGAGGTAAAAGTGGAGGAGGAACAATAGTTACTCAAGCTGGTTTAAAAGTAATTGATGAATTTAATAAGATGAAAAATAAAGTAAAAGTATTTATTAACGAAGAATCAAAAAAAATAAAGCTATAATTTTTTTACTTATCGCTATTCCTAAATAAACATATCGAATAAAAATACAATCAAACAAATTGATAATAATCTTTGAAATAATCATAAAACATTTACATACAAACAAAAAAATGAAAAATATAATAAGTAAGATTTTTTTTCTGCCAGCAATTTTGTTACAATGTTTATGGGTAATGAGTATTCAAGCACAAACAAAAAGTAATTTAATTGATACAGTAATCAAAAAACAACTACTTACGCAACAAGGAGCAGATTCAATAATACTTGTTACTGCATTGAACGAAAATAAAAATTTACCTAGCAAGACATTTATTATCGGACTTGATTACCGACCTCGATTTGAATATCATGATGGATATAAACAGTTGCCAAATGATACTACACAAGCTGCTTATTTTGTAAGTCAACGTAGTCGTTTGTATTTTACGTATTCACAACCCAAATTTAAATTTCATACTTCTATTCAAGATATAAGAGTTTGGGGACAATATGGGCAAGCATCAACAAGTGGCACTCTAGGTGTATTTGAAGCATACGTTGAATCATATTTTTCAAATAAATGGTTTGTAAGAGCAGGAAGACAGAAATTGGAATTAGATAATGGGCGTTTGTTTTCAGCTGCAAACTGGAACCAAGCAAGCAAAGCACATGATGGGATTAATTTTATTTATAACAGTGAAAAAATACTTTCAGAATTTGTTGTTTGCTTTAATCAAACATCAGAACGAATTTTTGAAACAGATTTTTCGCCCAACACATTTACTAATTATAAGTTATTAAATGTACATTTTTTGAAAGTAAAACTTCATAAATATTTTTCACTTACAGCTATTAATGCTGCCGATGGTTATGAAAGTAAAGTATCCCCCCGAACCCTTTATGAAAGAGGAACTTCAGGTGGACGACTTGAATTTGAAAAAGGAACTGTTTATGGAACAGTGTGTGGATATTATCAATACGGAAAATTACAATCTGGAAAAAAAATTGCTGCTTATTATTTACAGCCAGAAATACAAATTAAAATAAAAAAACTCACGACTCGTTTGGGCGTAGAGTATATGAGCGGAGATGATGCAACAAAATCATCTGAATTTTCTAAATCATTTGTCCCACTTTATGGTGTTGCTTGGAGATTTATGGGAAATATGGATTATTTTACTTCGTTTCCTAAAGATCTTAAAAATGGAGGATTGATAAATCCTTACTTATTTTTAATTTATGAAATAAACAAAAAATTATATCTACGATCTGACGCACATTTATTTTACTTCCAGAATAAAGTAACAGATGCAAATAATAATATTATCAATCATTATCTAGGAGCAGAAAATGATTTATCCGTAAAATATAAATTAAGTGATATTGCTACACTTGATTTCGGTTTTTCTTATATGTTTGCGGAAAAAAGTATGGAAATACTAAAGGGTGGAAACAGCAGTAGAGTGCCAATTTCAAGTTATCTAATGATAACTTTTCATCCTGAATTATTTAGTTCGAAAAAATAAATGTTCATTTAATACAGTCGAGCTACTGATTAATTACGATTCAACATATCTAAAAAGAATAATAAAAAATGAAAAGTCGATCAATAGTTGAAAAAATAGGTTTGATTGGTTTGTTGATTACTGCCATCACTTCGCCTTGCTGCTTTCCATTATTTGGAGTAATTCTTTCTGCTTTTGGGTTTGGGTCGGTTGAATTATTTGGCAATTCAACGATGTATATTTTTCTTGGTTTTTCAGTTATTGCCTTAATCGGAAACATTTTTTCTTATTTATATCATAAAAAAGTACTTGCACTTCTTATTGCATTAATTTCTGTTGTTTTTGTTTTTTATAATTATTTTAGTTCATACCAAGGAAGTGATTTTACCAACTTAGGTATGATTGGATTAATGATAGCAGGAATCATCAACTATTATGAAACCAAAATATTTAATCTTATGAAAAATAAATCCGTTATACTTCAGTCCACAATTACTTGCCCTTATTGTGGACACAAAAAAGAAGAAACAATGCCAACAGACGCTTGCCAATACTTTTATGAATGTGAAAATTGTAAAAAACAATTGAAGCCTAAACAAGGAGATTGTTGTGTTTACTGTTCTTATGGCTCAGTTCCTTGCCCACCAATACAAGAGGGAGGAAAAGCTGATTGTTGTTAAGTTGGTTTTGTATCTTTGTTAGGTTAAAGCTATTATATCCTGTTTTAGCAAGGCATCTAACATTGCCCTGTTAGAGCGAGCGTATTTCGCTTGTTCCCAATATTAGGTGGTGTCTCGCCACTATGCAAATGGGCAAAATGCCCAATAATATAAGGTACGAGTTGAAAACTTGCGCCAGCCGAAGAAGCTAAGCTATTTTTGGTGAGTCTTTTTTTTCGTTTAACTTACTCACCGAATCACTCGCCATTTTAATGCGAATTGGTGGTTTTCTTTGGTATGTGAGAACACAAAAAAGCCTTTAAAACATACGTTTTAAAGGCTTTTGGTTCAATTTGAGTTTGAACTGGCGGAGAAAGAGGGATTCGAACCCCCGGAGGTGTAACCCTCAACAGTTTTCAAGACTGCCGCAATCGACCACTCTGCCATTTCTCCGCTGCGAAAGTACTATTTTTTTTATTCCATAAATAAAAAAGTAAAAAAAAATATTTTTTTTGTACCTTTGGTAAACTTCCCTATGTGTAGATATTCATAATATTTCAATATATATTCAAATGAGAAAGAGCTTTTTATCACTATTGTTTATGTTTGTTGTAGCTACTTCGGCTATATCGAATAATGTAAAAGCATATTTAACAACTGCTGCTTTTAATGTTCCAGGTAAGATGCCTTATGTAGAAACATACCTTTCGGTGATAGGCAGTACCACTAATTTTGTAAAAAACAGCACCGGAAAATTTCAAGGTGCAATTGATATTGCTGTTGTTTTTACCTTAAACGGAGAAATAAAAAATGCTAAAAAATACAGTTTAAATAGCCCTGAAATAAAAGATACTACTGAAGCATTCCCTAATTTTATCGACCAACAACGCTATTCCTTAACCAATGGCGATTACATTATGGAGATAACTATTAGTGATAAAAACGATAAAAACGGAAAGTCATTTACTTCAAAAATGCCAATTTCTGTGAATTTTCCTGATGATAGAATTTCTGTTTCTGATATTCAGTTAATTGAATCGTACACCAAATCTACAAGTCCAAGTATTATTACAAAAAGCGGATATGATTTATTGCCTTATGTTGCTAATTTATATCCAGAAAATATTACCAAACTTAAATATTATGCTGAAATATATAATTCCCAAAAAATATTAGGAGAAGGGGAAAAAGTAGTTGTGAGTTATTATTTGCAATCTGCAAGCACAAAAATTAAGTTGAATGAATATAGTGGGTTTTTAAAGCAACAAGCAAATGAAGTAAATATTTTGCTTGCCGAATTTAATATTGAAAAACTACCTACTGGAAATTATACTTTGATTGTAGAATTAAGAGATAAAGAAAATAAAATTCAAGCAGAACAATCTTGTAATATTGATAGATTAAGTAAAGCACAAGAAGTTAGTTTTAATGATTTAAAATCAATAGATGTGAGCAATACTTTTGCAAGTAAATTTACTAATGCTGATACTTTAAAAGAATACTTACGTTCTTTGCGCCCAATTTCAAGTACATCAGAAATACAATATTCTACTAACCAGATTAATGGTAAAGAGTTGCTGTTGATGCAACAATATTTTTATAATTTTTGGCAATCACGTAATCCAAATAATGCCGAAGGAGAATGGTTTTTATATAAAAAAGAGGTTGATAAAGTAAATAAGGAATTTGCAACTTATGGTTTGAAAGGTTATGATACGGATAGAGGAAGAGTTTATTTGCAATACGGACCACCAGACAGCCGTCAAAAATTTGATAATGAACCTAGCGCTTATCCTTATGAAATGTGGCAATATAATACTTTGTCAGATAGGACTCAAGCACATACGAATGCTAACAACAAACAAAGCAATAAATCTTTTGTGTTTTACAATCCAGATTTAGTAAGTAATAGGTATAAATTATTGCATTCAAATGCAAGGGGTGAATTTAATAATACACGTTGGCAAATTGATTTGCACAAGCGTGATACACAATCCGGAAATTTTGATGTAGAAAAAAGTCAAGATCATTTTGGAGGAAACACGGATGATAATTTTAGAAATCCTCGGTAGTTATTTGAATTTATGAAAGTAGCCGTTGTAATTCTTAATTGGAATGGCAAAAATTTTCTTGAAAAATTTTTGCCAAGTGTTATTGCCTATAATAACAGTTGCTCCGAAATTATTGTTGCAGATAACCAATCTACAGATGATTCACTAGCCTTTCTCAAAACATATTATCCTCAAATTAGAGTAATCGTAAATAATGAAAATGGAGGATTTGCTAAAGGCTATAATGATGCGCTAAAAAAAATTGAAGCGGAATATTTTGTTTTACTTAATTCAGATGTAGAAGTAACAGCTAATTGGATTGATGAAGTAATTTGTTTGATGGATTCTGATAAAATGATTGCTGCTTGCCAACCAAAAATAAAATCTTTTTCGGATAAAAAAATGTTTGAATATGCAGGAGCTGCTGGTGGTTTCATTGATAAGTATGGTTACCCATTTTGCAGAGGACGAATTTTAGAAAACATAGAAGAAGATAAAAATCAATACAATGATGTGAAAGAAATATTTTGGGCAACGGGAGCATGTTTATTTGTTCGTTCAAATTATTTTTACGAAGTAGGAGGGTTTGATGAAGATTTTTTTGCACACATGGAAGAAATTGATTTGTGTTGGCGTTTAAAAAATAGAGGGTATAAAATTATGTATTGTCCAACTTCTACTGTATATCATGTTGGAGGAGGAACACTAAATAAAACAAGCCCCAAAAAAACATATTTGAATTTTAGGAATAATTTAATTTTAATTTGCAAAAACCATCCTCCGAAATATTTTTTGCTGAAACTATTTATTAGAATGAAATTAGATGGTTTAGCAGGAATTAAATTTTTATTCTCCGGACAGTTTTCTCATTTTATAGCTGTAATAAAAGCTCATTATAGTTTTTATTCCACTTTAGGAAAAACAATAGAAAAACGAAAAAAAATAAAATCAGAAGTAACTACTTATACTACTTCGGCTGTTTATTTACATTCAATAGTAGCTGATTTTTATATCAGAGGAAAAAAAATATTTACAGAAATTGATTTTAAAGATAGGTTTATGTAAGGTTATTTTAGTAGCATAAAATCAACTGACAGTTTATTCCAGCTTTCGGGTAATACCATTAATATTGACCAAATCACAATTCTAGGAAAAACGATTTTCATGTCCCATACAGGATTTATTAAACTGAATGCAACTACCACAAGTATTAAGTCTAATCCGAATAAAAAGAGAACGTATTTTGTAAATAAACCTATAATTAGAGCAAAGCCTCCAACCAATTCAATAAAAGAAGAAAAGTAAGCGCTTATAACTAAAATAAAATCAGGCATTTTTACATTACCAAATTCATAACGAAAAGATTTTACAACACCATCCATTTTTACTTTTACAACTTTATCATACCCTTGCATAAAAAACAAAATACCAAGGATTATTCTTAAAGTAAAAGATAATATGTTTTCAGAAGTAATAAATTCCATTTTTTTATTTTTTTAAAGTTAAATCTAATTTACAAAATAATTTATGAGAATAATCATTATTTTATAAAACTGTCAATTGCAAGTTCGTATGATTTTAATCCAAAGCCGGATATAGAACCTTTGCATTTACCTGCTATCAATGAATTGTGTCGAAATTCTTCTCTTGCAAAAATGTTTGATATATGCACTTCTATTGTTGATGTTTTGATTCCAGCTATAGCATCTCTTAAAGCCACAGAGGTATGCGTGTATCCACCAGCATTTAAAATAATTCCATCATAACTAAATCCTACTTCATGCAATTTGTTAATTAATTCACCTTCTACATTGCTTTGAAAATAATCAATAGTTGCTTGTTTATATTTGTTTTGAAGTTGTTGTAAGAATTCATCAAAACTTAAGCTTCCATAAACATCTTGCTCGCGAGTTCCTAATAAATTTAAATTTGGACCGTTTATAATAATAATCTTCATATAGTTGTTAGATTATATTGTTAGTTAAAAAATTGTCTTGTAAAGATAAATGAAAAATTCCTTTTGTAAATTTAGGGCAGTTCTAAAAATTAACATTTTAACTCACCTCTATTAACAGGGGCAATGGGTGTGTAATTGGGAAATACTATTTTTAGAATTGACCTTTATGCATAAGTTTGATGGCATTAAATAATTGAAATGAATTGGAATATATATATACAAGGCTTTAAATCGTATTTGCAATTAGAAAAATCACTTTCTGCTAATACCATTGATGCTTATTTGCACGATGTGAAGTTGTTTGTACGTTTTCTTGATTTTCACAAGTTATCAATAGCGCCTCAAAATGTTGAACTTAAAGATTTTCAAATTTTTTTAAAGTGGATTAATGAAATAGGATTAGGAGCGCATTCGCAAGCTAGAATAATTAGCGGAATAAAAAGTTTTTATAAATATCTACTGCAAGAAAATATTTTGCACTCAAACCCTACGGAATTGATTGAAGCCCCAAAATTGGGAAGAAAATTGCCTGATACATTGAGCATTCAAGAAATAAATAATTTAATAGATGCTATTGATTTAAGCAAAGCGGAAGGTCAAAGAAATAAAGCAATGTTGGAAACGCTTTATAGTTGCGGTTTGCGTGTAAGTGAATTAATAAATTTGAAAATATCAAATCTCTACTTTAATGATGACTATATAAAGGTTGTTGGAAAAGGTGATAAAGAAAGACTGGTGCCAATTGGTAAAATTGCGATGAAACAAATTTCAATTTACAAAAACGAAATTCGATGCCATATTTCTGTAAAAAAAGAATTTGAAGATTTTTTGTTTTTAAATAGGAGAGGGGCTGGGCTTACTCGAGTTATGGTGTTTACAATTATAAAACAATTAGCATCAAAGATTGGTTTAAATAAAACTATCAGTCCACATACATTTCGTCATTCTTTTGCAACGCATTTAATTGAAGGTGGAGCAGATTTACGTGCAGTACAAGAAATGTTGGGTCACGAATCCATTACAACTACTGAAATATATACTCATTTAGATAGAGACTATCTGCGTGAAGCTATAATAAGATTCCATCCTCGATCATAATATTTATTTATTTGTATGCTCAGAAATAACTTTTCTTAGCCATTTCAGCATCATAAAAATTGCAAAGGATGCAAGTATTAATAAAATAAAATTTACTAAAAAGTAAAGAGCTTTGTTGTCGTAATTATCCCATAATGTTGCTAAAATTCCAGACAATTTATTTCCGATGGATGTTGATAAAAACCAACCTCCCATCATCAATGCGGTTAGTCTAGGCGGACTTAATTTTGAAACTAAAGAAAGTCCCATTGGACTCAAAAATAATTCACCAACAGTAATTACACCATAAGATGAAATCAACCACCAAGGCGAAGCTTTTATTTCTCCATTGTCACAAGCATACACTGCACCAACCATTACTAAAGTTGATAGGGCGCTTATAAATAAACCCCAACCAATTTTTGCAGGTGTGCTTGGTTCTTTATTATATCTTCTGAGTAAACCAAAAAATAAAACTACTAATGGTGTTAATAGAATTACCCATCCAGGATTTACAGATTGAAATAATTCAGTACTTATTAAACTTACTTTTTCTGTTTCGGAAGGAATTTTGTCGGGGGCTTCATTTTTGAAATAACTATTTTTTCCTAACTCTTTTATTGGATTTCCTTTTTCATCTTTTATTTTTCTGAATTGTTTGTCTGTAACCAAAACACTGTCAGTTTTTCCTTCAACGTATTGTGCCATTTTTATTTTTTCTGCCGAAGAAACAATTGCTGTCGGCAAA
Source organism: Arcticibacter sp. (assembly GCA_021155045.1). Classification (GTDB taxonomy): domain Bacteria; phylum Bacteroidota; class Bacteroidia; order 2-12-FULL-35-15; family 2-12-FULL-35-15; genus 2-12-FULL-35-15. The sequence continues at coordinate 13,014 of JAJNQB010000022.1, read as the reverse complement.
GCACGGTCGGTATATTTATCTGCCCATGTTGTTAAAGCAGTACCATTTTGTTTAAATACAGCCCAAAAAACTATTACTACTGCAAATATTGCTAGCATTGCAGCTATGGGTTGTTTGTCTTCTGTTGAAGCTTTTTTATATAATGAAAAATAAAAATAGGCAACAGGCATTGCTCCAAAAATAAACGCATCAGTAGAGTCGGTTCCAAAAATATTTCCTGGAATTAACCAGCCTAACACGCCTGCTGCTAATGCAGGAAAAATGGTTACTCCAAATATTTTGGTTAATGAATCATCTTCAGGTTTAGTAGGCTTAATAATATCTGCATGGATATAATGTTTCATTCCTACCCAAAAAATTAGTACACCCACAAACATTCCAATTCCTGCACCCATAAAGGCATAGCCCCATCCAAAATTATGACGTAAATAAGCAGCAAAAAAATTGCATACAAATGCACCAATATTTATTCCCATATAAAAAATGTTGTATCCAGCATCTTTTTTATCTCTGTATTGCTCTTCTGAGTATAAATTACCAAGTAGTGTTGAAATGTTTGGTTTAAAAAAACCATTGCCAAGTATGATTAAAAGTAATGCGATGTAAAACACAAATTCTCCTTTTACTGCCAATAAACAATATCCAACACCCATCATTATTCCACCTATCGTAATAGAAGTTCTATAGCCTAGTTTTCTGTCAGCTAATAATCCACCTAAAAAAGGGGTTAAAAAAACAAGGGCAATGAAAGTTCCAAAAATGTCGGATGCATTTGCAAGTTCTAAGCCAAGACCACCTGCCGTTTTATCGTCCGTCATATAAAGAAGAAAAATACCAATCATTAAATAATATCCGAAACGCTCCCACATTTCTGCAAAAAATAAAAAGTATAATCCTTTTGGGTGTTTTGTTGATGTTTTCATTTTACTTTGGTTAATGTTTAATTAAATATACATAAATAAAAAAGCCTTCTATTTTAATAGAAGACTTTTTTGCAATAATAAAAATATTATTTTCTTTTTATAACTTTTTGAACCGCTTCAACAATATTTATTGCATCCAATCCATACTTAGTCATTAATTGGTCTGGTGTTCCGCTTTCTCCAAAGCTATCATTTACTGCAACCATTTCTAATGGTGTAGCTAGTTCACGTGATAATAATTGTGCAATGCTATCTCCTAAGCCTCCATTCATTTGGTGTTCCTCAGCAGTAACAACACATTTTGTTTTTTTAGCAGAAGTTAAAACAGCATTGTTGTCAAGAGGTTTAATTGTGTGGATATTTATTATTTCAGCACTAATTCCGAGAGTAGCTAATTGTTCTCCTGCTTCAATTGCTTTCCAAACTAAATGTCCTGTTGCAAAAATGGTAACATCTGTTCCTTCATTTAACACAACAGCTTTTCCGATTTCAAATTTTTGGTCGGCTGGTGTAAAGTTTGGTACAGTGGGTCTTCCAAAACGTAAATAAACAGGTCCTTCATGTATTGCAATTGCAATTGTTGCTGCTTTTGTTTGATTGTAATCGCATGGATTAATAACAACCATACCAGGCAACATTTTCATTAAGCCTAAATCTTCAAGTATTTGATGCGTTGCACCATCTTCGCCTAATGTAAGACCTGCGTGCGATGCACATATTTTTACATTTTTTCCAGAATATGCAACCGACTGACGAATTTGATCATATACACGACCCGTAGAAAAATTTGCAAACGTACCAGTAAATGGGATTTTACCACCAATGGTTAAACCAGCAGCAATGCCAATCATATTTGCTTCTGCAATTCCTACTTGAAAAAATCGTTCTGGATGGTCTTTTGCAAATGCATCCATTTTTAAGGAGCCAGTTAAATCGGCACACAAGGCAACCACATCTGGATTTGATTTTCCAAGTTCAGATAACCCTGCTCCGAAGCCAGAACGCGTATCTTTTTTTTCTGTATAAGTATATTTTTTCATAATAGTTAAAATAATTTTACAGGAGTTGAAATTCCTGAATCAATTTTAAATCGTTTTTCTATGGTGTATATTGATTCTTTTGCATTCTTTGGTCTGTATTCAACACGGTATCTTCCTGGTTGAAGTATAATTGTTTCTTGCGTTAAATAACTGTTTAAGTTACAAATCCAAACTAATTTATTGTTTTCTTCCAAGTAAACACTTCCATAGCCTTCACTTGGTTTTTGAACTGTTACACTTCCTGATTGAGGTATTTCAACTGTTGTAGTTTTGCTTTGAGATACATCTATTTTATCTAATTTGATTCTTGGTAGTGTTAAAATTTCAACATCATATTTTCCAATTAAATATTTTTCGGTACTGTTGAGTTGTTGAATATTTAAGGTTTGCATTTCTCCATTTTTTCTTACAATACAGTTTACATTCGAGTTTCCGCTGGTTTTAATACTCATGTAGCCTTGTGCTGCATCCACAGCAATAATGTTATGTTTGCCTGGTATTAATTCAATATTCTTTTTTTCAATAGGAGGAATGGTGTGTACCACCATTTTGTATGTTCCAATTGGATCAATAACAATAGTGTCGGGAACACCTTTGTTGTTTATTGTATGAATATAATTATAACGAATAATTCCAGTTTGTTCATCATAAAATGTCATATTCACATCTGTTTCGGTTGGCTTTCCTATTTGGTCGTTCAGATTTACTTGAGCAGTTGTATTGTTTAAAGCTTGTGAAATAACAATGTTTAAAATATTTTTAAAACTCGATTCGTTGGATGCATCATAAAATTTACCAATACAACCAAATGTGTTTAAATAACTTTGGTCTAAGCCAATCCCAATAACAAAGGGTTTTAAAATTATTCCTTTTTTTTGTAATGCAGCTGATACAGCGCAAGGGTCGCCATCGCATTCTTCAATTCCATCAGTAATTAGTATGATGATATTTCGAACACTAGTTGACGATGGAACAGGAAAATCTCCTGCACATTGTTCTAGTGTATATGCTATTGGTGTTGTTCCTTTTGGTACAATTTGTTTTAATTTATTTTTTATTGCGGTAATATTATTTTTCCCGAATGGTACTTCTAATTTAGTATCGGTACAGCTTCTTTCTGGTCTTAATGGAACTTGATGTCCATAGCAACGCAATGCGATTTCTAAATTAGGGTTGTCAACTTTTTGGATGCTATCTAAAAAATCGTTTAACATTTTTTTAGCAATGTCCATTTTCATTCCACTTTGCCATTGACCGAACATGCTGAACGAAGCATCAAAAACAAATTCAATTCGTGTTAATGATTTTTGGGCATTTAATTTAAAAGAGGAAAAAGTCAAAAGAAAAAAGAAGCATAACGCAACCTTTTTAATAATGGGGCTTAAATTTTGAATTTTATACATAACTTTTTTTTGACTTTTGAATTTATTCACTTTCAACTTAGTTTAATAATCTCCAAGTGTTTCAGCATTTTGATTCAAAGCCTGTGCCAATTGTTCATCATTTGGAGCAACGCCATGCCATTTGTGGCTTCCCATCATAAAATCAACTCCATTACCCATTTCTGTTTTCATTAAAATAATTACAGGTTTTCCTTTTCCTGTGTGAGTTTTAGCTTTTTGCAAAGTAGCAACTACAGAAGAAATATCATTCCCTTTTTCCAAATCGATAACATCCCAGCCGAACGCTTCGAATTTTGCTTTTAAGCTTCCCATGTTTAAAACTGCATCGGTAGAACCATCAATTTGTTGGCCGTTCAAATCAACTGTTGCAATAATATTATCTACTTTTTTTGCAGATGCATACATAGCTGCTTCCCAAATTTGTCCTTCCTGCAATTCTCCATCGCCATGCAATGAATATACAATTGTACTATCATTATTCAATTTTTTTGCTAAAGCAGATCCAATAGCAACCGACATTCCTTGTCCTAATGAGCCAGAAGCAACTCTTACACCCGGTAAATGTTCGTGAGTTGTTGGATGTCCTTGCAAGCGTGAGTTTAATTTTCTGAAAGTAGAAAGTTCTTGTACTGGAAAATAACCCGAATGAGCTAAAACACTATAAAATACAGGTGATATATGTCCGTTTGACAAAAAGAATAAATCTTCGTTATTGCCATTCATATTAAATTTTGATGGATTATGTTTCATTATTTCAAAATACAAGGAAACAAAATATTCAGTACACCCTAATGAACCACCTGGGTGTCCTGAATTTACAGCATGAACCATTCTTACAATATCTCTTCTAACTTGTGTAACAATTTTTTCTAATTCTGCTGTTGAAGCCATAATTATGTTGATTAAATGTTGTTTTATTTTATTAAGTGTTCAAAAGTACCACTTTTTACAAGCCTTTCACCTTTTGTTGAAAATATGTTTTTATTGTTGAAAACTCAATACAATTAAGGCAGATATGGGTTTTAAATAACTTGATAGTTGGTTATATTTGCGGGCTGAAATTGGTCGATTGGATGATTAGTTTATGGTTTAGTTAGGTAACAATTACTAATTAACTAAAAACTTTTTGCCTTTTACCTTTAAAATTTTTAACTTATTTTTTATGGCATTACAGTGTGGAATTGTTGGATTACCGAATGTTGGAAAATCAACTTTATTTAATTGTTTATCAAATGCAAAAGCTCAAGCTGCAAATTATCCATTTTGTACAATAGAGCCTAATGTTGGAGTAATTACTGTTCCTGATGAAAGGCTTGCTGTACTCGAAGGGCTAGTAAAACCAGAACGTGTTGTTCCAACTACCGTTGAAATTGTTGATATTGCAGGTTTGGTAAAAGGAGCAAGCAAAGGCGAAGGTTTAGGAAATAAATTTTTAGCAAACATCAGAGAAACAAATGCTATCATACATGTGTTGCGTTGCTTTGACGACCCAAATGTTGTTCATGTGGATGGTTCGGTAAATCCTGTTCGTGATAAAGAAATTATTGATACGGAGTTGCAGTTAAAAGATTTAGAATCTGTCGATACAAAAATTAAGCGAGTTGAAAAGCTTGCGAAAACAGGGAATGATAAAGATGCTAAAAAAGCGTATGATATTTTATTACGAGTAAAAGGTTTGTTAGAACAAGGGCAATCGGCTCGTGCAGCAAATTTATTGCCCGAAGAATTGCCTTATGTTGCTGATATACATTTATTGACAATAAAGCCCGTTTTGTATGTTTGCAATGTAGATGAAGGTTCTGTAGTGAATGGAAACAAATATGTGGATGAGGTTAAAGAAGCAGTAAAAAATGAAAATGCAGAAGTGCTAATTATTACAGCTGCAATGGAAGCAGAAATAGCAAGTTTGGATACTTATGAGGAGCGTGAAATGTTTTTAAGTGAGATCGGTTTGAAAGAACCAGGAGTAAATAAATTAATAAAAGCAGCTTATCGTTTATTGGATTTACATACTTACTTTACTGCTGGTGTGAAAGAAGTTCGTGCTTGGACAATTACTAAGGGAATGACTGCACCTCAGGCCGCTGGCGTTATTCATACCGATTTTGAAAAAGGATTTATTCGTGCGGAAGTTATTAAATACAATGATTTTGTTACGCTTGGGTCTGAAGCAGCATGTAAAGAAGCAGGTAAAATGGGTGTTGAAGGAAAAGAATATGTTGTATCAGATGGTGATTTGATGCATTTTAGGTTTAATGTTTAATAAATTATACATTTCAATTAATGTTTCGCTATCTAGTCATATTTACCTTATTGTTTTCTGAACTTTCTTTCGCTCAAAAAGTTAAGGAGTTTGAATTATTTAAGAAAAAAACTGAAGATTTTCCTCAATTTAAATATGGAAAAACAGAATATGATTCTTTGATTTTTTGGAATAAACAAATGACTATTGAAGCTTTGAATGGTTTCTTTTCTGCAAAAGTGAAGCTTTCTTTTATAGTCGATTCATTAGGACTTGTTGATAGTATTAGGGTGTCGGATTATACGATTGAAAAAATAGAGGGTTATATTACCAAAGAGTATAGCCTCGATCAGATGAAGAAAATAAACTCAGATTTAAAAAATGAAGCAGTACGTTTGATTCAGATGACATCTGGACTTTGGAATCCAGCAAAGAATGGAGGGAGGAGTGTGCAAACAAAAATGTTTACCTATATTTATTTTAGCGCATTAGCAGAAAGAAATTATCCCAAAAGTTCGAGTAGCAATGAATCATCTGGAAATACTATGAAAATGTATTTGGTTAAACCCAACGAAGGTTATAAACAGTCCCAGTTATATGGGTTGTATGAAAGAAAGGTTAAAGAAAATAAAATGGACTTAGCTATGGTATATTTAAAACAAGCATTGAGATATTTTGAAAATAAAATTCAAAATACGCCTAGTGATATTGATGCTTATTATAATAAGGGTATTTGTCATGTAAAGCTAAATCAATATGCTGATGCTTGTAAGTCATTTGGTACTTGCAAACTTTTAGGTGATGGAAGCGTGCAGAAATTAATTGACATTTATTGTAAATAGATTTTTAAAATTTAACTTAATGACAAAAGAAGTAAAATATACAGAAGACAGTATCCGGACGCTGGAGTGGAATGAGCATATTCGTTTGCGTCCTGGAATGTACATTGGAAAGTTAGGCGATGGTTCATCTCCTGATGATGGTATTTATATTTTGTTGAAGGAAACACTCGACAACTGTATTGATGAATTTGTGATGGGGAATGGAAAAACTATTGAAGTAAGCATTAAAGATAAAACAGTACGTGTACGTGATTATGGTAGAGGTATCCCATTGGGTAAATTAGTAGATGTAGTTTCAAAAATTAATACGGGAGCAAAATACGATTCAGAGGCATTTAAAAAATCGGTTGGTTTAAATGGTGTAGGAACAAAAGCAGTAAATGCTTTGTCTAGCTATTTTCAAGTACAAGCATTTAGAGAAGGAAAAACAAAATCAGCAGAATTTTCAACTGGTAATTTAACCAAAGAAACAAAAATTGTTGATTCAGATTTGCGTCAAGGAACGTTAGTCTCTTTTATTCCTGACGAAAAAATATTTGGGAAATATCATTTTTTAAACGAGTATGTTGAAAAAATGCTTTGGAATTATGCCTATTTGAATACAGGCTTGACCATTGTATATAATGGACAAAAATTTCATTCCGAAAATGGGCTACTCGACTTGCTAACTCAAAATATTACAGGTTCAATTTTATATCCAACCATTCATCTTAAAGGTTATGATATTGAAGTAGCGATGACTCATAGTAATCAACAATATGGCGAAGAGTATTATTCTTTTGTGAATGGCCAACATACAACGCAAGGAGGAACACATCAAGGAGCATTTCGTGAAGCAGTTGTAAAAACGATTCGGGATTTTTATAAAAAAGATTATGAAGCGGTTGATATTCGTACTTCCATTATTGCTGCTGTAAGTATAAAAGTGCAAGAGCCAGTTTTTGAATCGCAAACAAAAACCAAACTAGGTTCACAAGAAGTTGGACCTAAAGGACCTTCAGTTAAAGCGTTTATTGGAGATTTTTTAAAAACTGAGTTGGATAATTTTTTGCATAAAAATCCAGAAACAGCTCAAGCTATTTTACAAAAAATTCAACAAAGTGAGCGTGAACGAAAAGATTTACAGGGCATTCAAAAGCTTGCGCGTGATAGGGCAAAAAAGTCTAATCTTCATAATAAAAAGTTACGCGACTGCAGAGTTCATTTAACATCAAACGATGAACGAAAATTAGATACTACATTATTTATTTGTGAGGGAGATTCTGCAAGTGGTTCTATCACCAAAACACGTGATGTAAATACACAAGCTGTATTTAGTTTAAAAGGAAAACCATTAAATGCTTACGGATTAACAAAAAAAATAGTTTACGAAAACGAAGAATTTAATTTGTTGCAAGCTGCTTTAAATATTGAAGATGGCATCGAAAATTTAAGATACAATAACATAATTGTTGCTACTGATGCCGATGTGGATGGTATGCATATTCGCTTATTATTGATGACTTTCTTTTTGCAATTTTTTCCTGACTTAGTAAAAAATGGTCACGTTTATATATTACAAACACCACTCTTTAGAGTAAGAAATAAAAAGGAAACTATTTATTGTTATAGCGAAGACGAAAGAAGAGCTGCAATTGAAAAGCTTGGAAGTAAACCAGAAATAACACGATTTAAAGGATTAGGAGAAATTTCGCCAGACGAGTTTAAATTGTTTATTGGCGCTGATATGCGTAAAGATCCGGTTATTCTTGGTAAAGACAGAAATATTGCTGAGCTGTTAGGATATTATATGGGAAAAAATACACAAGAACGTCAAGACTTTATTATAGATAATTTGGTGGTAGAAAAAGATTTGGTAGAAGGGTAGATTTTAGTATTTAGATTTAAGAACAATTATGAGCAACGAAGAAAATACGAATGATGAGTTAGGTAATGAAGGTAGCGACCTTCATAATATTACGCACATTTCGGGGATGTACCAAAATTGGTTTTTGGATTACGCATCTTACGTAATTTTAGAACGTGCGGTACCTTATGTAGAGGACGGTTTAAAGCCTGTTCAGCGTAGAATTTTACATTCAATGAAAGATTTAGACGATGGTCGTTACAACAAAGTAGCAAACATCATCGGTCATACAATGAAATACCATCCTCATGGTGATGCAAGTATCGGAGATGCATTGGTTCAATTGGGACAAAAAGATTTATTGATTGATACGCAAGGAAACTGGGGAAATATTTTAACAGGTGATAGGGCAGCAGCTCCACGTTATATCGAAGCGCGTTTATCAAAATTTGCCTTAGAGGTAGTTTTTAATCCTAAAACAACAACTTGGCTTTCTAGTTACGATGGAAGAAATAAAGAACCTCAAACATTACCAGTAAAATTTCCTTTATTATTGGCTCAAGGGGTTGAAGGTATTGCTGTTGGTTTAGCATGTAAAATGTTGCCACATAATTTTAATGAATTATGTGATGCTTCTGTTGCTGTTTTAAAAGGCAAAAAAACAGATATAATGCCTGATTTTGCAACTGCTGGCATGGCGGATTTTAGCAATTACAATGATGGTTTGCGTGGTGGAAAAATTAGAGTAAGAGCAAAAATTACCGCAATAGATAAAAAAATATTAATGATTTCTGAAATTCCTTATGGAACAACAACAGGCTCATTAATTGATTCGATCATAGCTGCAAATGATAAAGGAAAAATAAAAATTAAAAAGGTAGAAGATAATACTTCTGAAAATGTAGAGATTGTTGTTCATTTAGTGCCTGGGATTTCGCCTGATAAAACAATTGACGCTTTGTATGCATTTACAGATTGCGAAGTTTCTATTTCGCCTAATGCTTGTATTATTGAAAATGATAAGCCTAAATTTATTGGTGTAAATGAAATATTAAAAATTTCTACGCATCAAACATTAGAATTATTAAAGAGAGAATTAGAAATTGAAAAAGGGGAGTTACAAGAATCATATTTGTTTGCTTCATTGGAAAAGATTTTTATTAAAGATGAAATGTACATCGATTTTAAACAATATTCAGACAAAGAAACATTATTTGTTTATTTAGATGAACGTTTCAAAAAATATAAAAAACAATTTATAAGAACAATTACAAATGATGATTATGAGAAATTAACTCAAATTCCAATGATACGTATTACCCGTTTTGATTCTGCAAAAGCAGATGAAAAAATGAAAGCTTTGGATGCTCGTATCAATGAGATTGACCATCATTTGGCTAATATGATTGATTTTGCTGTTGAGTATTTTAAAAATTTGAAAAAGAAATACGGTGTTGGAAAAGAGCGTAAAACAGAAATTAAATCATTCGAAAATATTGTGGCTACACGAGTTGTAGTTGCAAATGAAAAATTATATGTAAACAGAGAAGAAGGTTTTGCAGGGTTCGGACTTAAAAAAGACGAGTATGTTTGTGAATGTTCTGATATTGATGATATCATCGTTTTCAGAAAAGATGGTACGATGCAAGTATCAAAAGTTACAGACAAAGCTTTTGTTGGAAAAGATTTAATTCATATTGCTGTTTTCAAAAAAAATGACGACAGAACTGTTTACAATTTAATTTATAGAGATGGAAAATCTGGAAGTGTTTTTATGAAACGCTTTCCGGTAACAGGCGTAACCCGTGATAAACAATACGATTTAACTAAAGGGACAAAAGGTTCTGAAATTCTTTATTTTACTGCAAATCCAAATGGAGAAGCAGAGGTGGTTGAAGTACAATTAAAACCAATGCCAGGCTTAAGAAAAGTTCAATGGGATATCAATTTTGCTGATTTGGCAGTAAAAGGTCGTAATTCAATGGGGAATGTTGTAACTAAATATGCTGTTAGAAAAATCCTTTTAAAAGAAAAAGGGGTTTCTACATTAGGGGCAATTGATATTTGGTTTGATGATACCGTTCAAAGATTAAACACAGATAAAAGAGGTACTTTCCTTGGTAGTTTTGGCCCTACGGATAAAATTTTAACAATAACACAAAGTGGCTTTTATAAAATTACCAGCTTTGACCTTTCAACGCATTTTGATGAGGACATGATTTTGATTGAAAAATTCAATCAAAATAAACCTGTTTCAGCTATTTATTTTGAGGGAGAAAGTAAAACATATTTTGTAAAACGTTTTATGATTGAGCCAACCGATAAAAAAGTTTTGTTTATTACAGAAACTCCAGGCTCAAGAATTGAAATTGTAACAACAGAAAATATTCCTGTAGTTGAGTTAAAGTTTAGTAAAGTAAAAGACAAAGAATTGCCTGACCAACAAATTGATTTAACTCAATTTATTGAAGTTAAAGGAATGAAAGCAAAAGGTAATAAATTGTCGTATGCAAAAGTGAAAGAAATTAATTTATTACCACCTGTTGAAGTGCCAATAGATGATGAAGTTTTAGAGGAATTTGAAGAAAGTGGCATGTCGCCATTAGAAGCAATTAAAAAAGCACAAGAACCTAAAAAAGAAAAATCTGCTATTTCTATTGATATGCAATTGAACGAAGAGCTAAAACTACCATCAGAAGAAAAAAAGAAAAAGAAAAAAAAGAAAGGTAAAGATGGCGCTTCAGAATTGACGATTGATTTTGATTTTTAGAAGGCCAATACATTTTTAAGAAGCTTGATAGGATATAATATTTCTTTCAAGCTTTTTTTGTATCCTTTTCGAAACATTACGTTATAGAATAAAAACGTATATGAAAAAAATACTATTTGTCTTTTTGTTGCTTGCTATAGCTTGTAAACAAAAGTACGATCTTGTTCGAAAGGAGTCTGTTTCTAAGTTAAAAAATCCACCAGGAATGGTTTGGCTGAAAGATTCTATTTATATAGATGCCTCCGAGATTAGAAATTTTGATTATTTAGAATACGTACAATGGATTAAAAGATTTGAGCCAGAAAAATATGATTTCGTTTTACCTGATACTACTGTTTGGAGGAATAAAAAATTTTGCAATGAACCTTATGTTCAATATTATTTTTCACATCCTGCATATAAGAATTATCCTGTGGTTGGTGTAAGTTATGAGCAAGCAATAGATTTTTGTATGTGGAGGACAAAACTGGTAAAACAATTTGCTTCGGTTGCTTCAAAAAGAAATAAACGGGCAAAAAAAAGTATGCAACATTTTCAGAATATTGAGTACCGTTTACCGACTAAAGAGGAATGGGAGTATGCAGCTTCTGCTGGAAATTTGAATAGTGCATTTGGTTATGAAAAAATAATTGCCGACAATAACTTACCAAAAGTATGGGTAAAAGAAACAGCTATTTTGTACTATTATGCCGATGCAACAATTTCTACATTAACAAAAACTCCCAATAAATTTGGTTTACACAATATGATAGGAAATGTTGCTGAAATGATTTTAGACAAAGGGGTTTCAAAAGGAGGGAGTTTTATTAATAACCTTAATAATTGTTCAATTTCAGATTCTATTCTTTATACAAAACCTGAATTGTGGTTAGGATTTAGATGCGTTTGCGTAATCAAAAAATAGTTATTTCAACAACTCTATAGTTTTTAAAATAACTTTATCATTTACCTGAACAGCCTGATAATAATATGGATTTCCAAATATATTTCGGGCAATTAATGCTTTTAATTGATTTTTTAAATAGTCTTTAGATTTGTTAAGTTCTGCTGTATTTTTTTTGATTCCATTTTTTTCAGCATAGGTTTCAAATTCTGAAATTACAGTTTCAGTAATATTAAATTGTTTCATGTAATTTTCGAAATTACCATACGCTTTTATTTTAGCTCTTTCTTTATCGGTGTAATGAAATGCAAAATCGTTTATCAATCCTGCATAAGAAACTTCTGCTAGATAGTGTGTTCTGCCTGTAGTATCTATTGGTACAAAAACATCGGGTGTGATGCCTCCACCACCGTAAACAATTTTTCCGGCAGGTGTTTTAAATTTTAAACTATCTGCAATTTTAATGCTATCCACATTTTCTAGTTCTCCATTTATATATCGTTGATATTCTTCTTCGTAATAAGCTTTTACGCCATTGTTATAAGATTTTTGAATACAACGCCCTGTTGGTGTATAATAGCGGGCAATTGTTAATCGAATAGCCGAGCCGTCAGAAAAATCGCTTTCTTCTTGCACCAATCCTTTTCCGAAAGAGCGTCTGCCAACAATAATACCTCTGTCGTTATCTTGCACAGCTCCAGCTAAAATTTCACTTGCAGAAGCAGAACCATCATCAATTAAAATAGCAAGTTTCCCATTTTCAAAATTTCCATTTTTAGTTGCTAAGTAATTTTTTCTTGGTCGAGCTTTCCCTTTTGTATAAACAATTTCTTGTCCATCTTTTAAAAATTCATCAGCAATACTAACTGCCGTATTTAAAAAACCTCCGCCATTATCCCTTAAATCGATAATCAATTTTTTTAATCCTTGTTTTTTTAATTTTTCAAATGCTTCCATGTATTCATCAAAAGTGGTTGCAGCAAATCGGCTAACTTTTATATATCCAATTTCGTTGGTAAGCATGTAAGAAGCATCAACACTATAAATTGGAATAGTACCTCTTGT
>JAJNQB010000019.1 GCA_021155045.1 Arcticibacter sp. | reverse complement strand
CACCTGCTATAGTACTTGCTGTTAAATTTAAGGTTGCGCCAACACATAATGGACTATTACTTCCTGCTGTGGGTGCGGCCGGCGTTGGATTTACAACTACTGTTGTAGTTCCAAAAGCACTTGTACAACCAGTAACAGTTGCTGTTACAGAATATGTTCCTGCTGCTAATGCTGTTACTCCTGCTATACTTGGATTTTGTAATGAGGAAGAAAAAGAGTTGGGACCTGTCCAAGAATAGGTTGCGCCTGCTATAGTACTTGCTGTTAAATTTAAAGTTGAACCTATACAAACAGGAGTATTACTTGCTGCGGTCGGTGTGGCTGGCGTTGGATTTACGGTTATTGTAATTGTTCCTGCAGAACTTGTACAACCAGAAACTGTTGCTGTTACAGAATAAGTTCCTGCCGCAGCCATTGTAACAGATGTAATTGTCGGATTTTGCAAGGAAGACGAAAAACCATTTGGTCCCGTCCACGAATACGTTACACCTGCATCAGGCGAACTTGCTGTTAGATTTAAATTTTGACCAACACAAATAGAGCTAGAACCACTCGATGTTCCTGCAGTTGGTGTTGTTGGAACAAATGGAGGACAGTTTACAACATTAGCTTGATAATCTCTAACAATTTCACTCAACAAAACTCCGTTTCTATATTCTCTACATTTAACTCCAAAAACGTACTGCCCCAATGTGTTTGCGACACCAGTCATAATACCTGTTGAGGGACTAAGCGTAACTCCTGGTCCTCCAGAATTAAATGGTGAAGTAGCAGAATATCCCCCTAACCAAGTAACAGGTGTCATGGTCGCAACATTTTCAGGATAAGTTGGAGCTATGTCGGTATAGGGCGTGTACATAATATAAGACAGGCTATCCCCATCTACATCTGTGGCTGTAGAGTTTATTGAAAATGTATTAACAGCACACAAATAAAGTGGAGGTGGTGTTCCAAATACTGGGCTACTATTAGTAACAAATATATTTTCATAAATGGATACCATATCCCAAATGTAAACCTCTGTATTAGGCGAAGTTGCATTATAAGCAGCTCGTATAATAATTTGAATTGTCGCCCCAGATAAACCTGTAGCTGTTGCAACGGATGGTGTAGCAAAGTTTCCTAACAATTGCCCATTGATAGGAAATAATGTTAGGGGACCTCCATTTAATCTATAATATATTTTTAGTGAATCCCCCGCTTCCATTGTTCCTGTTCTTGCTGCATTCACACTTAAGTTCACACTAGAATATGTTGAAATATTTACTATTTGAGATGTCCATGTAGCTGATGCATTAGTAGAAACTAAAACATTGTCAAAACGATAAATTTCGGTTGTAGGAGAAGCCGCATCAAATTGTGTTGTTATAAATATCTGCACAGTATTTCCAACTAAGCCAGACGCTGTAGCAACAGCTGCAGTAAAATCGTCAAAAATAGAACCATTAACAGGAAATACTACTTGTGGTCCTCCATTAATAGAATAACTTACTGTTATATTGTCTCCGGGATCAAGCGCTCCAGCTTCAGAAAGATTTACACTTAAATCTATTCCTTCTGTATATGCAGCAATGTTTATAATTTGTGAGGTCCATGCCATTGAACCATTATTGGCACCAATAACTTCAAACAGATTTCCCGTTACTTGTGCAGAAGTTGGTGGTGTAGCACCAAGTGTTCTTGTCCATGCAGTTGGTCCTGTATCAGCAGTAGTTCCATCAGGCAGAGTAAAGTCTTCTAGCCATCTGTTAATAGCATTGGCTCCTGCAACTTCAAATTGTCCATTATTCACTTGCGCTGATGTGGGAGGTGTTGCTCCTAAGCTTCTTGTCCAAGCTGTTGGTCCAGCATCTGCTGTTGTTCCATTTGCTAATACAAATCCTTCTACCCACTCCCTTACATAACCCGGTATAAAAGCATAAAAAGTTTCTCCTGTTGCTCCAGGTGCATTAATATTGCTTATTGTTCCATTACGACAGCACAAAGCATAATTTAAATGTAAGCCGCCAGGCGAAGGGGGTAAAACAACTGTAGCTCTATAAATTCTTTCTTGAACACATGGAGGGGAACCGGGTGCTGTTGCGCAGGGTGGTAATACTGCTCCAACATTTGTTGTGCTTATGGTTGCTAATGTTACGGTTGCTGGTATATAACTAACACCATCTGCTCTCTGAATATTTACAACTGCTGAAGCTGGAAATGCAGCACATGTTGGACAGCAATCACGATACATTGTTAAAGTAATGGTGTATGAGTTTGCTCCGTTATTCACATAGGTTAAAGAACCTCCGACTATGTGCGTAGAAAAAGCATTGTAGGAAAACAAAAAAAAGCAAAAGGAAAAGAAAAAACATTTGTAGCGTTTTATCATATTAGAAAGTAGTTGTAGTTTGTTAGTAATTAAACCTTATTACGCTGATAAAACAAAAAAGTTGTGATTATTATCTCTTTTAAGGTAAATTTTATTTTCTAGATTACTAAAAAATATACGACATTGTCTACACTGTTTTTGATTAGTTACTTGCTCCTCTTAATCAAAAAGGAGGCAAAATGTTAATTTATAGAACTGCCTTTAATATATTTCTTAAGAATTCCATTCCCGAAAATAACGGAAAGAATAATAAATGTACCTAGGTAAAACCCTGGAGTCATCGCTTCATCTTTTTGCCACAAGATATACGCTATTATAATTCCGTAAATGGTTTCTAGATTTACAGTTAATGTTACTGTATAAGGACTAATTTGTTTCATCAAATTAACACTTGCAATAAAAGGAAATGCAGTCCCTATTATTGATAGAACAGAAATCCAAAATATTCCCATCGGCTGAACATCAAAAAATGCCTGATTAAATTCTCCTGTTAACAATAGGTAAAATGTAAAAACAATAAATCCACCTGTTAATTCATAAATAGCAATTACAGAAGAAGAAATTCTACGAACCAATAAGCCGTTAAATACCGTAAAAAAAGAAGACGTTAATGCTGCTAACATTCCAAAAATAATCCCTAAAGTATATTGAGTTTCTACTTTAAAAATGATAGCAATCGCACCAATAATTATCATTCCAAAAAATATTTCATAGCGAATAATTTTTCGTTTATAAAATATTGGTTCAACCAATGAAGTAAATAACGTTCCAGTAGCAAAAGCAACAAGTGTTACTGAAACATTTGAAACATTTATTGCATTATAAAAGCAAAACCAGTGAAAAGCAATAATAGCACCTATTCCAACCAGTTGTAAAATATCTTTTTTAGGCAACTTTATTTTTTCTTTTATAGCATATAAATAAATTGCAATCGTAATTATTGTAATAAACATCCTATACCACACCAATTGATATGCTGCTATTCCTTCAATATTTATTAGCTTACCAAGTATTGGCGACCAGCCCCAAATAAAAACGATGAAGTGTAAAAGAAGAAGATTTTTGTTTTTGAAAAGCATAAAAAACGCTTTATGAATAAGTCATAAAGCGTACAAATATAATGAAAGTTAAAGTCGAAAATTATTCAAATCGCTTTGTTATTTTATCTTCAAGGTAGGTTTTTAATTCTTCGATAGTAACCATATCTACAACTTCCGATGCAAAAGCATGCATTAATAATTTTTTTGCACTCAATTCACTTAATCCTCGAGCTCGCAAATAAAATATTTTATCTGCATCTAGTTTTCCTGTGGATGTTCCATGCGAACATTTTACATCATCTGCATAAATTTCTAATTGAGGTTTTGTGTTTATTGTGCCATCATCACTTAACAAGATGTTTTTATTCGATTGAAATGCATTTGTTTTTTGAGCATCTTTTCTTACAAAAATTTTTCCATTAAATGTAGCTACTGATTTTTCATCAATAATACCTTTATAAAGTTCGTTGCTATTGCAGTTTGGTTTGCGATGATCAACCAGTGTATGATTATCTACAATTTGATTTCCTTTTGTTAAATACAATCCATTCAAATGCGACTCAATATGCTCATCATCTAAAACCATATTTAAATTATTTCGAACAAATGCTCCACTTAATATAAATGTATTTGTAGTGAATATACTTTTTGACTCTTGATATGATTGTGTTGTACAAACTAAATTTCCAAATTCACATTCAACTTGAATTTTATTATGTTCAACAATTGCATTTTTTCCAATATAAATTTCAGTTACGCTGTTAGTAATAATTTTTGCTGATGTATCAACAGTTTCAAACGATTCTAAAATTTTAACTTGAGCATTTTCTTCTACAACAAATAAGTTCCGAGAGATGTTAATTAAGTTTTCAGTAGAAGTAGCAACATTAACAACATGTATTGGTTTTTCAATAACTGCATTTTTCTCAACATAAATAAATACTCCGCCTTGTGCTAAAGCAGCATTTAATGCAATCAATGGGTCAGAATTAATATCAGCATATTTTGAAAAATGTTTTTTAAATGCAACTTTGTCTTTAGCTTCTGAAATATCAACAATTGTTAATCCTTTAGGGAGGTTCTTTATTTTTGATAATCCATCAATAAAAATTCCATTCTCTAATACAACAACTATCGCATCATTTAAAATTTGAGTACCTGAAATTTGTTCGCAAGTAAGTGCTTTTTTAGTTGAAAAAGCAAAATCGCCTTTCATCAACAATTCCATATTCACATACTTATACTCTTCGTGCTTACGACTCGGAATGCCTTGTTTCAAAAAAACATCAAATGCTTTTTCTCGAATAGACAAATCGCCAAATAATGATTTTTTTGAAGATTCGAATTCAGTAATAAATTTTTCTATCGTACTATTTGTTTTTATAATCGTTTCCATATTAAAGTGCTTTAGCACATGTTTAAGCCCCTACTTTTTCTTTGATAAAATCATATCCTTTTTCTTCTAGCTCCAATGCTAACTCCTTTGTCCCTGATTTTACAATTTGCCCATTGAATAATACATGCACAAAATCTGGAACAATATAGTCCAACAATCGTTGATAATGTGTAATTACAATAGTTGCATTTTCTTTTGATTTTAATTTATTTACTCCGCCAGCAACAATTCTTAAAGCATCAATATCCAATCCACTATCCGTTTCATCTAATATTGCCAACTTTGGTTCTAGCATTGCCATTTGAAAAATTTCATTACGCTTTTTTTCTCCTCCACTAAATCCTTCATTTACACTTCTATTTGTAAGCTTACCGTCTAACTCTACTAACTTCTGTTTTTCTTTTACCAATGCTAAAAAGTCTTTCGCTTCCATTGGTTCTAAACCTTTGTATGCACGAATTTCATTTATTGCTGTTTTCAAAAAATTAATATTGCTAACACCCGGAATTTCTATTGGATATTGGAATGCAAGAAAAACACCTTCTCTTGCTCTGTCTTCAGGAGACATTTCCAACAATTCTTTTCCATTAAAAATTACGGTACCTTCTGTTACTTCATAATCTTCACGACCAGCTAATACAGCCGACAATGTACTTTTTCCAGAACCATTTGGTCCCATAATCGCATGAACTTCTCCTGCTTTTATTTCTAAATTAATTCCTCTTAGAATTTCTTTGCCGTCTATTGAGGCATGTAGGTTTTTTATTGATAACATATATTGGTTGTAATGTTTGAAGGTTAAAATGTTTGAATATTTTTAGATTGTTTTGACTTAAACTCTTTCAAATACGTTAAAAAAGAGCCTAGTTTTTTACTCACCTCTAGAGCTTCATTATTTATTTTTTCAAATTCTGATTGTGTAATATAACTTTGATTTTTTGCTATTAATAATTGTGTTCTTAATTCGCCCGCTGAACCTTTTGCTATCACTAAAAAATATAAAAATTGATTTGTGCTATTTCTTTCAAATCCTTCTGCAATATTTGAAGGAACAGATATTGCAGATTTTCTAATTTGATCTCTTAAAGCAAAATCTTTATTGAAAGCAGTATTATTTGTAATAGCATATATCGAATTTGTTAATTCAATTGCTAATTGCCAAACAATTATATCTTCTATTTTTTCAAGCTTTGCCATTTTAGCCTAACAACTTTTCAACCTTAAAACATTCAAACATTTCAACCTCTTTAGCCCACACTACCCTCCAAACTCACCGCCAACAACTTTTGTGCTTCTACAGCAAATTCCATTGGTAATTTATTTAATACTTCTTTACAATATCCATTTACAATTAAGCCAATTGCTTTTTCGGTATCAATACCTCTTTGTTTGCAATAGAATAATTGATCTTCTCCTATTTTACTTGTAGTTGCTTCGTGTTCTACTATAGCTGATTTATCTTTTATTTCGATGTAAGGAAAAGTATGCGCTCCACATTTATCTCCCATCAACAAACTATCGCATTGCGAAAAATTACGTGCGTTGCTTGCTCCTTTTGCAATACGCACCAAGCCCCTGTAACTATTATTGCTAAAACCTGCAGAAATTCCTTTTGAAATAATTGTGCTTCTGGTATTTTTTCCAAGATGCATCATTTTTGTTCCTGTATCTGCTTGCTGATAATTATTTGTTACCGCTACAGAATAAAATTCACCAACTGAATTATCTCCTTTTAAAATTACGGATGGATATTTCCATGTTACCGCAGAACCTGTTTCTACTTGTGTCCAAGATATTTTTGAATTATCTTCTAAACAAATTCCACGTTTAGTAACAAAATTAAAAACTCCTCCTTTTCCTTGTTTATCTCCAGGATACCAATTTTGCACAGTGCTGTATTTTACTTCTGCATTTTTATGTGCTACAATTTCTACCACTGCTGCATGCAATTGATTTTCATCGCGCATTGGTGCTGTACAGCCTTCTAAATAACTTACATAAGAATCTTCATCAGCAATAATTAATGTCCGCTCAAACTGGCCAGTACCAGCCGAATTTATTCTAAAATAGGTTGAAAGTTCCATTGGGCAACGAACGCCTTTTGGAATATAGCAGAACGAACCATCCGTGAAAACGGCTGAGTTCAATGCTGCATAAAAATTGTCAGTATAAGGAACAACCGAGCTCATGTATTTTTTTACAAGTTCTGGATGTTCTTGAACTGCTTCTCCAAACGAACAAAAAATAATTCCTTTTTCTGATAATGTTTCTTTGAAAGTTGTTTTAACAGATACACTATCCATAACAATATCCACTGCTATTCTACTTTCTACTCCACTCAATCGCTTTTGCTCTTCAATAGAAATTCCGAGTTTTTCAAACGTTTTTAGCAACTCTGGATCAACTTCATCTAAGCTATTTAATTGCTTTTTAGGTTTGGGTGCCGAATAATAAATAATATCTTGAAAATTTGGTTTAGGATAGGAAACATGTGCCCAATTGGGCTCTTCCATTTTTTCCCAATATCTAAATGCTTTTAAGCGGTATTCCAACATCCATGCTGGTTCATTCTTTTTCTTTGAGATAAAATGAATAATATCTTCATTCAATCCCTTTGGAGCATTGTCTGCCTCAATATTAGTAACAAATCCGTACTTATATTCTCCGCCTATCTGTTCTTCTAAAATTTCGTTTGCCATCTTTTCAATCAGTTTGCAGTTGGCAATTAACAGATTGCAAACTTTGCTAACTGTTAATTGCCAACTGCAATTTATTTATACACTAAAACTTTCCCCACAACCACACGTACGTGAAGCATTCGGATTGTTAAATACAAAACCTTTTCCGTTTAAACCTCCTGTATAATCAAGCTCTGTACCTACCAAATACAAAAAACTTTTTTTATCAACCGCTATTTTAATTCCTTTGTCCTCAAAAACCTGATCGCCCTCTTTTGATTCAATATCAAACTCTAACTTATAAGACAATCCTGAACAACCTCCTCCTTCAACTCCTACTCGTATGAAAGAATTTTCAGGGTGATTTTCTTGTTTCATTAATTCTAATGCATGTCGTTTTGCATTCTCTGACACTGTTATCATTTTATATTTAATTGAAGATGAACTACTTAATTAGTATCCTTATTTAGATTTAATCTAAATGGTGTACAAAAATACCTAAAATATGGTATTATGCCAAATATTTTAGACAAAGAATTAAAATAGGGGGACTGAAAATTTAAAGAATTGATTTATATGAAATTCTTATAATACCTCAACTACTTTTTCGAGTTTAATACCTCTTGAACCTTTTATTAAAATTAATTGATTTTTTGGAGCAATGTGTTTTAAATATGAAGCTGCTTCTTCGCTTGTAATAAACGTTTTGAATGGTGAATTTTTTCCAGCAATCAAAAAATATTCGCCCACTAAAATTGCATTCGAAATATTTTTTTGATTTAACAATTCAATAATTTTTAAATGCTCTTTTTCGCTGTCTTCTCCAAGCTCCAGCATATCACCCAATACAACCATCTTAGTTGATTGATTTAATTTTGAAAAATTATCAATTGCTGCCTCCATACTTGTGGGGTTGGCATTATAATAATCCAAAATAAGTGTATTGTTTTCGGTTTTTTGTAATTGAGAACGATTGTTTGAAGGAATATAATTTGCCAGTGCTTCATTAATTTTTTCATCTTCTACTTTAAAATAATTTCCTACACATGCTGCGCATAAAAGATTATTATAATTATACACTCCAACTAAATTTGTTTTGACAATAGTATGGCTTTTAATAGCCGCAGCAGTATATCTTGTACTCCATTGCATAGAAACAAATTCACTATTATCTTGCACCATAACACCTACAACATCATACAACTTTTTTGTCCCGTAAGTTATTTTATCATTGGTTCCAATTATTTCCATTAATACTTCATCGTCAGCATGAACAAAAATTTTTCCTTTGTTTTTTTCAATAAATCGATACATTTCTCCTTTCCCTTTTTTTACACCTTCTATCCCTCCAAATCCTTCCAAATGAGCTTTTCCAATGTTTGTAATAATTCCAAAATCTGGTTCTGCAATATTACAAAGCATATCAATTTCTTTTTGATGATTAGCTCCCATTTCTATTATAGCCATTTCGTGTTTCGAAGTAATAGAAAGAAGTGTAAGTGGTACGCCAATGTGATTATTCAAATTTCCTTTTGTAGCAAGGGTATTATATTTTTTAGAGAGAACAGCATGAATTAATTCTTTTGTAGTGGTTTTTCCGTTTGAGCCAGTTATGCCAATTATAGGAATGTTTAATTGTTTTCTATGATAATTTGCCAATTGTTGCAACGCAGTTAAAACATCATCAACCAAAAAATATTTTTCATTTTTTTTGTATTTTTCTTCATCGATTACAACAAGAGAACAACCATTACTTAAAGCTTGTTCTGCATATTCATTTCCATTAAAATTTGCTCCTTTTAATGCAAAAAAAATACTATTCGTTTTTATATCGCGTGTATCCGTACAAACGATTGGATTTTTCAAAAAAAGAGTGTAAAGTTTTTCTATCATCTTATTTTAATTCTTCAGGAATCAGACAAACCGGAATTGGGTTCATCTTATGTTGATTAGCTTTATTCATTCGAGTATAAATATCCAACACTATTTTTTGTCTTTCGTTTAAGGTTGAAAAATCATGTGGATTTGCAATAAACTTCATTGCCCATTCTAATTCATCATAACTTGCTCCTATTTGATCTTCATCGCTTCTTCCATCTTCAAATAAACCATCGGTTGGTTTTGCATTTAATATAGAATCTACAATTCCTAGTTCTTTTGAAAGGTTGTAAACATCTGATTTCATAAGGTCGGCAATGGGGCTTAAATCTACACCTCCATCACCATATTTAGTAAAAAAACCTATTCCAAAATCTTCTACTTTATTTCCTGTTCCAGCTACCAACATTTTATGATGGCATGCAAAAGCGTAAAGAGTTGTCATTCTTAGTCGAGAACGTGTATTTGCCATTGTCAACCAATCTTGAATATCTAAAGGTAAAACATCTCTCATGGTTTGAAATGTTTTTGTTAATTCAACATCAACGGATTCAACATTTTTATGTTTCGATTTTAACCAATTAATATGTTCTTGTCCTCTGTCGTATTCAGCTTTAATTTGATGAATGGGCATGTTCAAACAAATTGTTTTTGTTCCTGTTAAAGCACAAAGTGTTGATGTAAGAGCAGAATCTATCCCTCCAGATATTCCAACTACAAAACCATTTGTATTGCTTTCTCCACTATACTTTTTCAACCAAGATACAATATGGTTTATTACTTTTTTATTTTCCATTGTGTCAAAAATAAAAATCCCAACTTCATAAAAAACGAAGTTGGGATTATTTTACTAACGCATATATGTTAGAATAAAACTCCTATTGTTAACACAACAGCGTTCGATTTTAACGTTTGAGGCAATTGAGATAGAGTTCCAGCACCGAAACCATCATTTTGTCTTCTAACTAAATAATCAGAATTTGATTTTACAACATTTGTAAATCCTAAGTTATAATTTAAACCAATAAGCAAAGATGTTGAACCAGATAAATTCATTTCTGCACCAGCACCAAAATTTAAAGTTGCCATAAAAAAACTAGCATCTTTTGTTACATTAAGTTTTGTTTTAGTCTCGGTTGCGCCAGCGCTTGTTCCGCGAAGAGAGGTAACTTTATCGTCAGCCTTCACACTCCATCTAAATGAGCTATTTACTCCAAATTGTCCAAAATAGGTCATCATTCCAATTTCCTTTGTTTTTAATTTTAACAAAAGAGGTATTGTAATATATGTTGCTTTATAAACCCGTTCATTTAATTGAAAATGAGTGTATTTTTGATAAAATGCATAAGCTCCAGATGAATCTGCAGGAGGAGTTGTACCATATTTTTCAATAGATTCTTCAGAATTATTAAAATAATACGAAACGATATTTGCATTTGGAGCATTAATCCCTCCATTATTATACTTTATTTTTCCTCCATCCATATCTATCTGCAAACCAGTCTGAATAGATGCTACTTTTGCTAAACGAAATTCTAATATTAACCCTCCACCAAATTTAGGTGCTACTCCGTTTTTAGCTAAAATTTTTCCTTCAGGCTTATACCAATTTAATGATGGTGTAATTTTTAAACCAAATCGAAAATTTTTTATTTCATTTCCATCATCTCCTGCAAATATTGAATTTACAAATAAAACTAAAGTTGCTAGAGTAAATAACTTCTTTATATTTTTCATAGTTTTGTTTTTTGAATTTTTAATGTTGCTTATTTTTTGGTAACACAATATTAATACATTTTTTATATATGAAAGGATTAAAGTTTTTTGTTTTTTTCACAATTATTTTGTTGGCAACTTCTTGTTCGGATAATCCCTTAAAAATTGACACTTCAACCATTGAAATCCCTGATTTAGAAATAAAAAGAATGGAACAAGGTGTTTTTGCATTAACAAACGAAAATATCGAAACTAAAACCAAAGAATTGGAACAGAATTATGGTGTTTTTTACAATACCTTTATTAAAACTATCATTAATAATGGAGGGCTAAATGATACATCCTACGCTCAACGGATTTTACAATTTGTGAATGATAAAGATATGAAAGACGCTTTCAACGATTGCCAAAAAGTATATCCCAACACCAAAGAATTGGAAAAAGAATTTACAGAATCGTTTAAATATTTCAAAAACTATTTCCCAAATAAAAATACTCCTCAGATTATTACCATGATGTCGGGCTTCAATTACAATATTATAAATAGCGATAGTACATTGGCAATTAGTTTAGAAATGTATCTTGGCTCTGAAAGCAAGTTCTATCAAATGATGCAACTTCCAAAATACAAAAGTGCATTTATGAACAAAGAAAACATTTTACCAGATGCTATTCGCACTTGGATGATTACTGAATTTCCATACAACATGGATAAAACAGATTTTTTAAGCGAAATAATATATATGGGTAAAATAATGTACTTAACGGATGCTCTGATGCCTGATGTTTCTGATTCATTAAAAATTCAATATAGTAAGCCGCAATTAGCATATTGCCAAAACAATGAATTTAATATTTGGAGTTATTTTGCAGCACAAAAAATTTTATATACAACAGACCAAGCTGAAATAATGAAATATACTGCCGATGGACCTTTTACAACAGCTTTTAGTAAAGAATCAGCACCCAGAATTGGCTACTGGGTAGGCTGGCAAATTATAAGGCAATACATGAAAAATAATAAAGAAACTAGCATCGAAGAACTAATGCAACTAACTGATGCTCAAATCATTTTGGCTAAATCTAAATACAAACCTAAAAAATAATAAACAAATCATTTTATAAATCTACAATTCCTAATTATGAAAAAATCTGACATTAAATTTACCGTAACACTTGATGAAAATAATTTGCCTGAAAAAATTGATTGGAGTGCTACTGATGCTGGCGAAAAAAGTGAGTGTAAATCAGTAATGATAGCACTTTGGGATGCAAAAGAAAACAACACGCTCAGAATAGATTTATGGACAAAAGACATGATGGTGGATGAAATGAAACATTTTTTTCATCAAAACTTATTATCAATGGCTGATACGTTAGAACGTGCAACAGGGGAAACAGAAGCTGCTAAAGAAATGAGAGGATTTGCTCAACATTTTGGCGAAAAAGTGAAATTAATAGAAAAAAAGCAATCAAATAATTAATTACGCAACTTTTTGACTAAAAATTACGTCTTACATACAGAACTAACATAACGCTGTGAATAACACTCCGTAATTCATTTTCATATACGGTATTTTTATAGCATATTTGTTTGCTCGTAATTCCTTAGAAACACTATAAAACGTTCGAAAATTGAAAAAAGCATTACAAATAACCTTAGGATTTTTATTTTTTACTTGTTTCACACTAAAAGCTGATAACCGTTATTGGGTGGGAGGAACAGGAGATTGGAATAGCTCAGAACATTGGTCAATAACCTCTGGGGGAGTCAGCGGAGCAAGTATCCCAACACAAAATGATGATGTAATTTTTGATCAATATTCTTTTTCGAATACAAATCAAACAGTAATGGTTACAGGCGATGCTGCATGTAAAAATATAAATTGGAGCGGAATTGACAAACAAGCCATTTTTTCTGCAGCAAAATCAATCACATTAAAAGTTTATGGAAGTTATGTTTTTTCTCCATTAGTACTAAACGGGTTTAAAGGACAAACAATTTTTTCGGCAAATAATCAAAACAATATCATTACAACTTCCAATAAACCTATAATTGGCGATTGGATTTTTAACGGTTCTGGTTCTTGGTTTTTACAAGATGATGTAACTACTGAAAATGATATTACAATTAACTTGTTAAAAGGAACATTAAATACAAACCATAAAAATGTTACTTGTGGCTATTTCAAAGGAAATTCAAACCAAACAAGAACCTTAAATTTAACATCCTCAGACATCCTTGTAAAAAACATTTGGGATTTTAATCAAGCAACTAACTTAACGTTTATCTCTTCTCAATCACGTATCATATTTGATACAGATGTAACAGCACAAAATTTCAGAAGTGGTAATTTAAGTTATAATTCTGTTTCTGCTATGATGGCTCCTTGTACGCCATCAAACCAACCATGTGGCAGTTTTACATTAACACTTACAGCAACAAATATTACTTGTAATGGCTTACAAAATGGAACGGCTAGTGTTTCCGTTTCTGGAGGTTCAGGGGCTGGATTCAGTTATGATTGGAGCCCTGGAACACCAACAGGAGATTTCACTCCTAACATTACCAACCTTGGTCCTGGAAATTATACTGTTCGAGTAACCGATTTAGGAACTGGATTATTTTGTTTCTGTAACATAAATGTTCTAGAACCAGGGCTTTTATTTGATTATGAATTATTTCAAATACAACCTCTTTGTAATGGACAATCAAATGGAACCATTGCTGTTGATGCTACAGGAGGAACTTTTCCTTATACTTTTTCCTGGTCAGGAGGCTTAGGAACAAATGATACTGTTACTGGAGTTGCTGCAGGAACGTACACTTGTACTGTTACAGATGTTAATAACTGTACTGCACAAACTACAATTACTTTAGGAGAACCTGCGCCTTTATTATTACCCGGATCTTCTACCAATGTTACCTGTTTTGGTTTTTGTAACGGAACAGCTACAGCTACAGCAAGCGGAGGTACTTCTCCATACGTATATGACTGGACACCCGGCACTCCAACGGGAGATGGAACTCCCAATATTACTAACCTTTGCCCTGGTACTTATACTTGTACTGTTACCGATGCGAATAACTGTGTTACAACATATACAACCACTGTAACTGAGCCTCCTGTTCTCACACTGGCAATGTCTCAAACCAATGTATCTTGTGGTGGGGTATGTGATGGCACCGCGACTGCAACAATTACTGGCGGTACTCCTCCGTATATCTATATTTGGTCAAACGGTTCGTCCACATCTACTGTTTCTTTGTCAAATACCATCACAAATTTATGTGCTGGACCATACACCGTTCAAGTAACAGATGCAAATGGTTGTAATTTAACTGGCAATGTAACAATTACAGAACCACCTATTTTAACATCTTCCACAACAAGTACTAATGTAACCTGTAATGGTGCTTGTGATGGAACAGCAACAGTAATTCCTGCAGGAGGAACACCTCCTTATACTTATTTTTGGAGCCCGGGCAATCCTACTGGACAGGGAACTGTAACTATTTCAAACTTGTGTCCTGGAACCTATACTGTATTGGTAACAGATGCTAACGGGTGTACAAGTTCTTCAACAGCAGTTATTACAGAGCCACCAGTTTTATTAGCAAACCCTACCGCAACAGATGTGCTTTGTTTTGGAAATTGTAATGGAACAGCTACTGCTGCTCCAACAGGTGGAACTAGTCCTTATCTTTACGATTGGTCGCCAGGAACACCAACCGGAGACTTTACTCCAAATATATCAAACTTATGCGCAGGCGTTTGGACCGTTATAGTAACAGATGCTAATGGATGTACCTCCACTCAATCTGCCACTGTAAATCAACCAACAGTAATATCCATTGTTACTTCTAGCACCAACGTAACTTGTAATGGCGCTTGTAATGGAACCGCAACAGCAACCCCAAGTGGAGGAAATCCTGGATACACGTATTTGTGGATGCCAGGAGGACAAACTACTCAAACTGCAACAGGCTTATGCCCTGGAACTTATACTGTTACCGTTACAGATATAAATGGTTGTACACGAACAGCAACTGTTACTATTACTCAACCAAACGTACTAAATGTAAGTATTTCTGCTACATCGCTTGCTTGTTTTGGTAATTGTAATGCAGTAGCTACTGCAACAATTACTGGAGGAACGCCAATTTATACAATTGATTGGTTGCCTGGTACTCCTATTGGTGATGGAACGACAACCGTTTCTGGATTATGTGCTGGCACTTATACTATAAATGTTACCGATGCTAATGGATGTACGGCTACAGCTAGTGTTACTATTAATCAGCCAACACAACTTGTCTTAAATACAAGCACTACAGATGTTACATGTTTTGGCCTATGCAATGGAACAGCTTCAGCAATAGGTGGTGGCGGAACGCCTCCTTATACTTTTTCGTGGGCTCCAGGCGGACAAACAACTTCTACTATTACAAACTTATGTGCTGGTTCTTATACTGTAACCATCCGTGATGCTAATAATTGTACACAAATGGCTACGGTTACTGTTAATCAATCTACTCAAATTTTACCAAATGCTTCTGTTTTAAGTCAAATTACTTGTAGCGGTTTTTGCAATGGTTCTGCAACTTCTGCTCCGAGTGGAGGTATTGGTCCATATACTTTTGATTGGAGCCCAGGAACACCAACAGGAGATTTTACAAATACCATTACAAATTTATGCGTAGGAGTTTATGCTGTTCAAGTAACGGATGCAAATGGTTGTGTTCAATCTCAAAATGTCAATGTAACACAACCAACTCCGTTAAGCGCACCAATAACAGGCAATACTTCCAGTTGTAATATCTGTAATGGTTCTGCAACTGTTACCCCAGCAGGCGGTACAGCACCTTACACTTATTTATGGATGCCAACGGGTCAAACAACTCCAACAGCCACAGGTTTATGCCCTAATACCACTTATACAGTAACAGTAACCGATGCTAACGGATGCGTTGCGACAAATACCGTAACCATTTTACAAACCATCATCATCAACATCACTACCTCTAGTACAACATTGAACTGCTTTGGCGCTTGTAATGGTATTGCTACTGCAAATCCAAGCGGAGGAACAGCCCCTTATAGTTATCTTTGGGTAGATAGTTTAGGAATGACTGTTGATACCGATCAAACTGCATCTGCTTTATGTGCTGGTAGTTATACTGTTACCGTTTCTGATGCTGCTGGATGTTTTAATACTGCTATAGTTACCTTTACAAATCCTCCATTATTAACAACAACCACATCTGTAACAAATGTTACTTGTGGAGGAACGTGTAATGGTACCGCTACCTCAACTCCAAGTGGGGGAACGGGAGCTTACACTTATTCCTGGAATACTAGTCCAATTCAAACAACACAAACCGCCACAGGTTTATGTGCTGGAAGTTATACCGTTACGGTAACAGATGCAAATGGATGTACAACAACTGGAAATGTAACAATTACACAACCAGCAGTTCTTATTGATAATGTTACCATAACGCCTGCCAATTGTACTTTTGCAGATGGAATTATTTCTGTTGCACCAACAGGAGGCACATCTCCATACACTTATAATTGGGGACCTGGTGTACTTGTGGGAGATGGAACACCAACAATTTCAAATCTTTTACCCGGAGCTTATACATTAACAATTACTGATGCTGCTGGATGTAATTATAACTTTAATTACTTATTAAACAACACCAACGGGCCAGCAACAAGTATGTCTCACACCAATGTTACTTGTAATAATGCTTGTGATGGAACAGCAACTGTTGTAGCAAGCGCAGGAGCTGGAGGATATATTTACGACTGGTCTCCAGGCACACCAACAGGGGACTTCACTCCAGCAATTACAGCTCTTTGCGGAACCACAACCTATACAGTACAAGTTACAGATGCTGCTGGTTGTATTACTTTTGATACTGCAACTGTTATTAATCCGGCAGTTATTTCAGCAAATGCAGTAATTGTTAATGAAAGTTGTGGCGGTTCTTGTAATGGAAGTATCACTTTAAATCCTACAGGAGGAACACCTCCTTTCACCTACTTGTGGAGTACGGGAGCAACAACACCAAGTATTAGTAGTTTGTGTGCAGGACCTTATTCGGTTACTATAACCGATGCTAATGGATGTACAGTTACTGTAAATTTTACAATTACATCTCCACCTATATTAACTGTTTCTTTAACTTCTACGAATGTGCTTTGTAATAGTGCATGTAACGGCACTGCAACAGCAACACCAAGTGGAGGAACACCAGGATATACCTATTCTTGGTCTCATGGTGCAGCATTTGTTCTTGCAAATGTTGTAAATCTTTGTCCGGGTGGATATACTGTAACAGTAACGGATGCAGGTGGTTGCACAGCAACAGCAAACACAACAATAACAGAACCTACTGCATTAACATCTTCAACATCTCAAACCAATGCAAGCTGTAATGGTGTATGTGATGGAACAGCAACTGTTACTCCAAGCGGAGGAACATTACCTTATTCATCTATTTGGAATCCTGGAGCAATTGCTGGATTTACTGCAACAAACTTATGTGCAGGAACATACAACGTAACAACTACCGATGGCAATGGTTGTACAAATACACCAGCATCAGTAATTATTACGGAACCAGCTGCTATTTTACCTGTTGCTACTTTTAATAATCCTACATGTAACGGAATTTGTAACGGAACAGCAACAGCCAACCCTACTGGAGGAACTGGAACATACGGCTATTTATGGATGCCAGGCAGTTTAAACACACAATCTGTTTCTGGTTTATGTGCCGGAACATACACGGTTACTGTTACTGATGCTTCTGGTTGCACAGGAACACAAACAATAACCCTTGTTGCTCCAGCATCATTATCTTCCAACACTTCTTCCACATCCCCTACTTGTGCTAATGGTTGTAATGGAACTGTTACAGCAAGTCCTGTGGGCGGTACCCCTACTTATACTTACTCATGGATGCCAGGTAGTTTTAATACTCAAACAGTAACCAATTTATGTGTTGGAACTTATACTGTAACCACAACAGATGGAAATGGTTGTACGAATGTTCAAACGGCAGTAATAAATAATGTTCCTGGTATTGATATCACAGTTGGTAGTACTCCTGCAGCTTGTGGTGTTTGCGATGGTACAATAAATGTTACTCCAATAACAGGAACACCAGCATATAGTTATTCATGGACACCAGTTTTACCTGCAATACCAAATCAAATTAATTTATGTGCAAACTTATATACTGTTTTGGTTACTGATGCAAATGGTTGCGATTCTTTATTTACAATACCATTAAGTAATTCTGGCGGACCCACAGGAGAAACAGTTACTACTTCTGATGCAACATGTAATGGAATTTGCGATGGAACAGGTTCTGTTATACCAATCGGAGGTCAATCACCTTTTACATATTTATGGAACGATGGCCCACCACCAACAGCAGATTCGGCAGCAATTAACTTATGTGCAGGAAATTATTTTGTTCAAGTTACAGATGCAAACACATGTATTCGCTTTAGCCCTGTAACTATCAATCAACCTGCTCCTATTTTAGCAAATGCTACCGTTACAAGTGCTGCATGTAGTACTGTTTGTACGGGCTCTATAACAACAGCTGCTAGTGGTGGAACGCCTGGATATACTTATTTATGGATGCCTGGAGGAATGACTACTCCAAATGTTTCCAGTCTGTGCCCAGGAAATTATACGCTTACTATCACAGATGCAAATTCATGTACACAACAATTTACTTTTGTAATCGGACAAACTACTCCGTTAATTGCAACAGCTAGTGCAAACAATATTGTTTGTTCAAATAGTTGTAATGGTTTGGCTTATGTAAACGTAACATCTGGAACCTTACCATATTCTTTCCAATGGGATGATCCATTTGGTCAAACCAACGACACAGCATCTGCTTTATGTGCTGGAATTTATAATGTGATAATTACCGATGGCTTAGGTTGTATCATCACATTAGTTGATACTATCACAGCAACTCCTGCAATTGCAGCGAATCCAAGTGTTGTTGACGCAACATGTGGAATGTGTGATGGAAGTGCTACATTAACACCTACAGGTGGAACGCCAGCATTTACTTATTTATGGAGCAATGGACAAACGGCTGCAACAGCAACCAATTTATGTGCTGGATTATATTCTGTAAACATTACAGATGCAAACGGATGTACTGCTAACTTCTCAGTTCCTGTGAGTAACCCTACAGGACCAACCAGTGCAGTTGTTACAACTACAAATGTATCTTGTAATAGTGTTTGCGATGGAGCAGTTACAGCAATAACTCCAAGCGGAGGAACAGCACCTTACACTTACTTATGGATTCATAACGGACAAACAACAGCAACACAAACCAATATGTGTGCTGGAAATTACGTTGTTCAAATTACTGATGCGAATGGGTGTTCATTTACTCAATCTGTTACAATTACACAACCGAATGCATTAATGGCAAATCAAACTATTACTGCTGCAACTTGTGGTTTATGCGATGGCAGTATAACAATAGCTCCAAGCGGAGGAACTGCTCCTTACACTATTTTATGGAATACAGGCTCATCTGCATTAACACTTACAAATTTATGTGCAGGAATTTATTCTGTCCAAATTACTGATGCAAATGGTTGTACAAATACTATTACAATTCCAGTAAACAGTCAAAATGCACCAACAGTAAGTGCAAGTTCTACAAATATTTCATGTAATGGAACATGCGATGGAACAGCTACGGTAAGTGCATTTGGAAACTCCCCTTTCACCTATTTATGGAATACATCTCCTACTCAATCAACACAAAATATTTCTTCACTTTGTGCAGGAACATATTTTGTTCAAGTAACTGATAATGCTGGATGTGTTGGAATAGCATCAACAACTGTATCAGAACCTTCTCCAATCGGATTTAGTTTAGCAGTTGCTAACAATCCGTTATGTAATGGAAATAACAATGGCTCCATCACAGCTATTCCAAGTGGAGGAACTTTACCTTATACTTATTCTTGGTCATCAGGAGGAACAAATGATACACTCAACAACTTAGGAGTAGGCGTTTATACAATTACTGTTACTGATGCTAATGGATGTACCGCCAATCAAACAACTACATTAACAGCCCCTGTGGCAATGACTATTTCTAATGTTGCAACTTCACCAAGTTGTAATACAATTGCCGATGGTGCTATTGATGTAACTGTTGGCGGAGGAACCACTCCTTATTCATATCAATGGAGTGGTGCATCTTCAGCAACTACGGAAGATTTAACAAATATTTTAAATGGCACCTACACAATTACAGTAACAGATAATAATGGATGTACAATTGCAGATACAATCATATTGTTGCCTACTCAAAGTGTTTTTGCTAATGCAGGTAATGATACAGCTTATTGCCAATCTGGTTCTATAACACTCACAGCAACGAGTATAAATGGAATCAATTATCAATGGTTTGAAATACCTGCAAATACAAATATTGGAAATACTGCATCCGTTTCAGTTAATCCATCAGGTACAACAGGCTATTATGTTGTTGTGAATAACGGAACAGGCTGTGCCGACAATGATACTATTACAGTAACGGCTAATCCTTTACCAAATGTAAATGCAGGGCCAGACTATACAATTATAATTGGAACAACTACAAACATTGGAGGTTCGCCAACTACTTCTACAAGCGGTGCAACAGTTTTATGGAATCCATTACCAGGACTTGATAATGCAACCAACACAAATCCAAATGCAAATCCAACATCAACTACAACGTATGTTGTTACAGTTACATCAGCACAAGGTTGTACTGCTAGCGATTCAATGATAGTTACAGTATTGCCAACTATAATTTTCCCTGATGGAATTTCTCCAAATGGTGATGGCGCTAATGATGAATGGATTATTGATGGAATAGAAATGTTCCCGAATTGTGTGGTTGAAGTTTATAACCGTTGGGGTGAATTATTATTCCAATCCATTGGTTACAAAGAAAACTGGAAAGGAACATATAAAGGAAAAGAGCTACCTGTAGGTACTTATTACTATATAATTGATTTAAAAGATCCATTATTCCCAGACGTTTATACTGGACCAATAACAATATTGAGATAAATAAGAAATTGAAAAAAATATGAAAAAATACATTCACATATTCGTTTTTATTATAATAGGTTTTGTTGCCAACGCCCAACAATTACCCCATTATAGTAATTACATGGTAAATGATTATGCTATAAATCCTGCTGTTGGAGGGAGTAATTCTTTCTTCGAAGGAAAATCAAACAATCGTTATCAATGGATTGGAATTACAGATGCACCAAGAACTTATATTTTGAGTATACACGGTCCTACAAAATCATTAAATGTAGGCTTAGGAGGATTATTGTTTACGGATATTGTTGGACCTACGAGAAGAACAGGTTTATACTTATCTTATTCCTACCATTTAAAAGTGAGCGAAAACATAAGAGTATCATTGGGTTTGAACGCAGGGATTTTACAATTTATGGTAGATGCTTCAAAAATTACATTGCGCGACCCTTCCGATAATGTTATTAGCAATGGTGTTCAATCTGTTTTGATGCCAGATTTTGGTGCAGGTATTTATGTTTATCCCAAAGATAAAAAATGGTATGTAGGAGCAAGTGTTCCTCAAATATTTCAAAATAAAATAAAATTTTTCGACACCAATACATCAACACTCAGCAGACTTGCTACGCATTATTATGCAACGGCTGGTTATAAATTTAGCTTGAGCGAAGATTTTAAAATTGAACCTTCTACCTGTATTAAATATGTAAAACCAGCTCCATTACAATTTGATCTTGGATTGCGTGGAATTTACAAAGAAAAATATTGGATTGGTGGTGCTTTTCGTTATTTAGACGCTATTTCTGCTATGGTTGGATTAACAATGCAAGAGAATATATTATTTGCTTATTCTTATGATTTTACAATGACCAATATAAAAAAATACAGCACTGGAACACATGAACTAATGATTGGAATTAAGTTTCATGACAACAGCAAAAAAGGTGAAAGTACTGTAAGGATGAAATAATTTACTTCTATCATCAATTATTACCGCTTAACAAATCCAACGTTTAGTTTTTAATTTTATAGGTATATTTGTGTATTAACCCAAAACAAATTGCCGTGAAAAAATTATTTCTTATTTCCTTTATTATTGTAGCTACAACATTTGTAAATGCACAAACAAAACTTATTGAAAAAGTTACCAAAAAAGGCTCTGAACTTATTATCCCGTACGAAAAATATCAATTATCAAATGGTTTAACAATTATAGTTCATGAAGATCATTCCGACCCAATCGTTTATGTGGATGTAACCTACCATGTTGGTTCTGCACGTGAACAAGAAGGCCGTTCAGGCTTTGCACACTTTTTTGAACACATGATGTTTCAAGGATCAGAGCATGTTGGAGATGAACAACATTTTAAAATTGTTACAGAAGCAGGAGGAACATTAAACGGCACTACAAACAGAGATAGAACAAATTATTTTGAATTATTACCTAGCAATAAACTAGAAACAGCATTTTGGTTAGAATCCGACAGAATGGGCTTTTTCCTTGATTCAGTTACTGAAAGAAAGTTTGAAGTACAAAGAGAAACCGTTAAAAATGAAAGAGGACAAAATTATGATAACAAACCTTATGCTTTGGCTTATGAAAAAATTGGAGAAGCTCTTTACCCTCCCACTCACCCTTATTCTTGGCTAACAATTGGGTATATAGACGATTTAAACAGAATGAATTTATCGGACTTAAAAAAATTTTTCCTTCGTTGGTATGGTCCAAACAATGCAACACTAACTGTTTCCGGTGATGTAACAGCAGCTCAAGTTGTAAAACTAGCAGAAAAGTATTTTGGATCCATTCCTGCTGGACCAATTGTTACAGCACAAAAAGTTGCTCCTGTTGTTTTAGAAAGTGATAGATATATTTCATATCAAGATAATATTAGAGCACCACAAATAAATTTTACTTTCCCAACTATACCTGCTCGCCATGCTGATGAGGTGGCAATTGATGCGCTTGCAGATATTTTAGCTGGAAGCAAAAGTTCCATCTTCTATCAAAATTTTGTGAAATCAGGAATGGCACAATTTGCAAGTGTTTTTCATCCAACAGATGAATTAGCAGGAAATTTTGCAATAAACGTTAGAACATTTCCAAACAAAACATTGGCACAAATGGATTCTTTGGTTCGTGCATCTTTGATACAATTTGAAAAACGTGGAGTAACAGATGATGATTTATTAAAATACAAATCGAGTTTTGAAACACAATTAATTAATTCTCTTTCGAGTGTTCAAGGCAAAGGCACAAGACTTGCATCTTATCAAACATTTACAGGAAATCCAAATTATATAGCAAAAGAAATTGAAGCTGTAAATAAACTTACAAAAGAAGATATTTTAAGAGTTTACAATACCTATATAAAAAATAAAAATGCTGTTGTTTTAAGCATTTGTCCGAAAGGAAAACCAGAACAAGCAGCAAAAGCAGACAACTTTAAAATTCCAGCAAGAAATACTAATACAAAAGAAGCCGATGAGTATAAAAATTTAGTTTACAATAAAGCTAAAGATGATTTAGATAGAAGTAAACAACCGCTAACTCCTGCTGCTGCTATTGTAAAAGCTCCTGATTATTGGACTCAAAATTTTACAAATGGATTAAAAGTTATTGGCTCAAAAAATACCGAAGTACCAACTGTAACCATACAACTAAGCATTGAAGCGGGCCATCGCTATACACATCCTTCACAAGCAGGTATAGCGGGCTTAACAGCAAGTATGTTAAATGAAGGAACGCTTAATCATACAAGCGAAGAAATTGGAGAAATACTTGATAAACTGGGAAGCTCTATTACTATTTATGATAATGGACAAGATATTGTAATGAGTATTTTTTCACTTACTAAAAACATTGATGCAACATTAGAAATAGCACAAGAAATGCTTTTTCAACCCAAATTTGATGAAAAAGATTTTGAACGTTTAAAGAAACAACGTCTTGAAAGCATTGAAAATCAAGCTACACAAGCAACCACCATTGCAAACAATGTGTATAGCCGATTGCTTTACGGAAAAAAACACATTATGGGAATACCTTCTTTAGGCACTACAAAAACTGTTTCTGAACTAACTTTAAAAAATATAATAGAACACTACAAAACTAATTTTTCTCCTTCCGTTTCATCCTTAGTATTTGTTGGCGACATGGAAAAAGAACAAATTATTCAAAAAATTAGTTTTCTAGAAAGTTGGAAGCCAAAATTAGTAGAGCATTACAGAGAACCTAATCCTTTAACTATTGAAAAAACAAAATTGTATTTTGTAAATAAAGAAAAAGCTCCTCAATCAGAAATCAGAATTGGATATTTAGCTATGCCTTATGATGCAACAGGAGAATTTTACAAGGCACAAATCACAAATTTTTCGTTGGGAGGTTCTTTTAACAGTAGAATAAATTTAAGTTTACGCGAAAAGCATGGTTGGACTTACGGTGCACGTTCAAGCTTTAATGGCAACCAGTTCAGAGGAGCCTATACTGGCTACGCAGGAGTGAGAGCAAATGCTACCGATAGCAGTTTAATTGAGTTTATGAAAGAAATTAAAAACTATGCCGACAAAGGAATTACAGATGAAGAATTGTTATTTACAAAAAATTCAATGGGGCAAAGCGAAGCACTAAAATATGAAACAGCACAACAAAAAGCAGGGTTTATAAAACGTATTTTAGATTATAAATTAGAAAAGAATTTTACGGAAAAACAAACTGAAATTTTAAATGGTATTGACAAAGCAGAAATAAATAAAACTGCAAAAAAAATATTCCCCTATGACAAAATGGTAATTTTAGTAGTAGGAGACAAAGAATCTAATTTGGAAAAAATAAAAAAATTGGGCTATGAAGTAATCGAATTGGATACTGATGGAAATCCGATAAATGAAGCCGCTAAAAACGATGACTCTCAGCCCCCAAATGGCAGTACCATTCCAAAACAGGTTATAACAAAACCAATGGAAGAACGAAAGTAATACCGATACGGAATCTGTAATAGTCCAATTCGAAAAAAACCGAATGGACTCTAACAGCTTCTCTATCGGCATTTACAACACTAAGTAAGAAATAGTTTTTGGACTATTTCTTGCCAAGTATTGGTATAAAATCCATAAAATAAGCCTAAATAAATCAAAGGATTTCTGTATCTTTGAAAGCATAAACTTTTGTATAAAAAACACTAAGTTTTGTTCACGATATGCAATTTAGCGAAATAATAGGGCAAGATAATATTAAAGAAAGGTTGGTACGTTCAGTAAATGAAAAACGTATCAGTCATGCCCAACTATTTTTAGGTTCGCAAGGCACTGGCGCATTGCCCTTAGCATTAGCCTATGCACAATTTATTTCTTGTACAAATAAAACAGAAACAGATAGCTGTGGAACATGTTTGTCCTGCATTAAATTTAATAAAATTATTCACCCTGACTTACATTTTGTTTTTCCAATTGCTTTAAATAAAGACCATAGAAAAAGTGATGATTTAATTGTAGCTTTTAGAAGTACTTTTCTGAACAATCCTTACATCACACTGTTTGATTGGTTTGATTCCTTAAATGCCGAAAACAAACAAGCAGTAATCGGAACAGAAGAAAGTGCTGATATTTTAAGAAAGCTAAGCCTTACTACCTACGAATCAGAATATAAAATAATGGTTATTTGGTTGCCAGAAAAGATGAACCCAACTGCAGCTAACAAACTATTAAAAATATTAGAAGAGCCGCCCGTAAAAACTTTATTTTTATTGGTTTGTGAAAATGAAGAACAACTACTTAGAACAATTGTTTCTAGAACTCAACTAATAAAAATAAATAAACTTACCGAAGAGCAAATAGCCACAGCATTGGTTCAAAAATTTGAACTTAGCTCTGAAGATGCACAAAAAACAGCACATTTGGCAGATGGCAACTTTTCTGAAGCACTTTTATTAGTGAATGATATTGAAAATAATTCGCAAAATTTAAGCAACTTTCAGGGACTGATGCGAAACTGCTTAAAATTCAATATCAAAGAAATTATTAATTGGACGAGCGGAATTAGCGAAGGAGGAAGAGAAAGACAAAAAAATTTTATTACCTATGCTTTACATATTTCTCGTCAATGTTTTTTGATGAACAATGGGAGTGAATCATTAGTGAAACTAACAGAAAAAGAATTAGAATTTGTAAAAAAATTTTCCGCATTTGTTCATGAGTACAATATTGAACAATTTACAGAAGAATTGAACAAAGCATTTTATCATTTGGAACGAAACGCAAATCCCAAAATATTATTTATGGATTTAGCATTTAAGTTTAATGAATTATTAAATGTTCCTAAACCAAACGAAGTGAAAGTGAATTAAAAAACATTTTTACAATTAAATTAAAAAGAGAGAACTAAAAATATGGGATGTAGCGGATGTTCAACCAGTAGAGGTTGTAGCACAACGAGTAAAAATTTGCCAGGAGGCTGTAAAAATAACGGTTCTTGCGGAACAGGTGGTTGTAATAAATTAAGTGTATTCGACTGGCTAGCTAATATGGAACTACCAAATGGACAAAGTCAATTTGATATTGTAGAAATACGTTTCAAAAATAGCAGAAAAGAATTTTTTAAAAATGTAAACAACTTACAATTAAATGTTGGAGATGTGGTTGCTGTGGAAGCATCACCAGGACACGACATTGGAACTGTTTCTATTGCAGGAGAACTTGTGAAATTACAGATGAAAAAGCACAATGTAAACTTTGATTCTGTTGAAATTAAAAAAGTATATCGAAAAGCAAAGCAAACCGATATTGACAAATGGCAAGAAGCTCAAAAGCTCGAATATAACACCATGCATCGAGCAAGAACCATCGCTGTTAAGCTTGGATTGCAGATGAAAATCAGTGATGTTGAATATCAAGGAGACAAAACAAAAGCTATTTTTTATTACACCGCTGACGAACGTGTTGATTTTAGAGAGTTGATTAAAGTGATGGCAGATGAATTTAAAATCAGAGTTGAAATGCGCCAAATTGGTGCGAGGCAAGAGGCAAGCAGGCTGGGAGGAATTGGCTCATGCGGAAGAGAACTTTGCTGCTCTACTTGGCTAACCGATTTTCGTTCTGTAGGAACAAGTGCTGCACGCTACCAACAACTATCATTAAATCCATTGAAATTAGCAGGGCAATGTGGTAAACTAAAATGCTGTTTAAACTTTGAATTAGATAGCTACTTAGATGCATTACATGATTTTCCTGAAGTAAACAATGTGAAATTAGAAACAGAAAAAGGAAGAGCATTTCATCAAAAAACAGATATCTTCAGAAGAACAATGTTTTTCTCTTACACGTCAGAACCCGATAACTTTATTGCTTTGCCAGTTGATAGAGTAAAAGAAATTATTGATCTTAATTCGAAAGGTGAAAAACCTGCCGACTTAACAGTTTATACTGAAAGAAAAATAGTAGAGAAAAAATTAGACTATGAAAATGTTGTTGGGCAAGATGATGTAACTCGCTTTGATAAAAAGAAAAAACAGAACAATAAAAATAAAAACAGAAATAATAAAAAACGTAATCCAAACGTTAGTGCTAATACTAACCCCAACACCAACCAACAACAAGCAAAACCAAACAACAATAATAACCCAAGAGGAAATAATAACAACAGAGGCAGAAACAACAATCGTCCAAAACCAAACAATGCAAAACCGCCACAAGGACCTAAGAATGATTAAAAATAATATTCATAACGTTTTTAGCTGGAGCGTAATTTGTTTCAGTTTGCTCTTATTCACTTCCTGTGATAGCAAGAGATTGTTTGAAGAAAATCAAGACATTCCTGAATCAGGCTGGAAAATTTCTGATGTAAAAAAATTTGAAGTTGAAATCTTAGACCCTTCAACATCTGCTAATTTTTATATCAATGTAAGAAATGCCGATGGCTATCCATACAACAATTTGTTTTTGTTTATTAAAACAAACTTCCCGAACGGAAAGTTTTCAAACGACACGCTAGAGTGTGTTTTAGCTGATGCAAATGGTAAATGGTTGGGCAAAGGTATTGGCGACATTTATGACAATCAAATTCCATTCAAGCGCAATGTTCATTTTCCCTTAGCAGGAAAATACACTTTTGAAATACAACATGGAATGCGTTATGAAAGCATTCCTTTGATTATGGATATTGGATTACGAATTGAAAAAGTAGAATAAAAATTTATTTTGAATGTCAACAAACAACACAAAAGAAAAAAAACAAAATTTTAAAAAATCAATTATTTGGTTTTGGATACTTTTTTCAAGCCCTATTATTGGAATATTTTTAACAGTATTGTTTGTTCGTTTATTCTCCGATTTACCAGACACAGAAGAATTGCAAAACCCTAAAACTCTTTTAGCAACGGAAATATATTCAAGCGATTTAAAAGTTATTGGAAAATTTTATGCAGAAAACAGAACCAATGTAAAATTTCATGAAATTTCACCCAATGTTGTAAACGCTTTGGTTGCAACAGAAGATGCTCGTTTTTTTGAGCATTCAGGAATTGACATAAGAGCATTAGGAAGAGCAATTGCTGGTGCTGTTACAGGAAGTTCTTCTAGTGGAGGAGGAAGTACCATTTCACAACAGTTGGCTAAAATGCTTTTTCCAAGAGAAGATCTAAGCAAAATCGGATTGATAATTAGAAAATTCAAAGAATGGATTATTGCTGTAAAACTAGAAAGAGAATATACAAAAGAAGAAATTATTGCTTTGTATTTGAATAAATTCGATTTTGTAAACAATGCTGTTGGAATAAAATCTGCAGCACAAATTTATTTTAACACCACTCCCGACTCGCTTTCAATTGAACAAGCTGCCATGCTTGTAGGAATGGCAAAAAATCCATCTCTATTTAATCCAAATCGTTTTCGCGACAAATCTGAAGGCAGAAGAAATACAGTATTACAACAAATGTGTAAATACGGATATCTTACAAAAGAAGCTTGCGATTCCATTAAAAAAATTCCATTAAAACTTGATTTTCATCCTGAAGACCACAACGAAGGTTTAGCTCCTTATTTTAGAGAATATCTTCGTGATGTTTTTTTAAAAAAATGGTGTGAAGAAAACAGAAAACCTGATGGAACAAAATATGATGTGTATCGCGATGGATTAAAAATATATACTACACTTGATTCTCGTATGCAGCATTACGCAGAACAAGCAGTAACAGAACATTTAACGGATTTGCAAGCAGCATTTTTCAAAGATTGTGCCCGTAAAAAAAATGCACCTTTTGCTTGGAATGTTTCAAAAGATGAAATTCAAACAATCATGAATACATCTATGAAGAGGACAGAACGTTATAGAGTTTTAAAGAAAGCTGGTTTATCGTTAGAAGAAATTGAGAAAATTTTTAATACACCAATTCCAATGAAATTATTTACTTGGCAAGGTGAAAAAGATACTATCCTCAGCCCATGGGATTCTATTAGATATGCAAAATATTTTTTACAAGCGGGATTCATGTCTATTGAGCCACAAACAGGCTATATAAAAGCATGGGTTGGAGGAATAAATCATAAATATTTTCAGTACGACCATGTGCAGATTGGGCATGCACGACAAGTAGGCTCTACTTTTAAACCATTTGTTTATGCTTTAGCCATTCAAGAAGGATATTCGCCATGCTACCGCCTACCAAACGTTCCTACAACAATTAGTTACGATGGGAAAGAATGGACACCATCAAATTCTGATGATAAATTAAATGGCAAAATGTTAACCATTCAACAAGCTTTGGCAAATTCTGTAAATTATATTTCAGCATATTTTATGAAACAATTTGGTCCACAAGCAACAGTTGATTTAGCAAGACGCATGGGAATTGTATCTCCCATAGAAGCTGTTCCAGCAATATGTTTAGGGACTCCAGAAATTTCTGTTTTTGAAATGGTAGGAGCAAATGCAACTTTTGCAAACAAAGGAACTTGGATTCAACCAACATTTGTTACACGTATAGAAGATAAAAATGGAAAAGTTTTAGCCGATTTTGTTCCTAAAACAGAAGAAGTATTAAGTGAAGAAAAAGCTTATGTCATGATTCAGCTAATGAAAGGTGTAGTTACATCTGGTACTGGAGTACGATTAAGATATAGATATAAACTTAATCAACCTATGGCAGGTAAAACAGGCACCACACAAAATAATTCTGATGGATGGTTTATGGGAATTACGCCTGATTTAGTTTCTGGATGCTGGGTTGGTGGCGAAGACCGATCTATCCATTTTAACACAACCGACTTAGGACAAGGAGCTAGCATGGCTTTACCAATTTTTGCAAAATACATGACAAAAATTTATGCAGATAAATCTATCAAACTTACACAAGGAGATTTTGAAAAACCTGCTAAAAAAATTGACATTGAAATGGATTGTAGCAAGTATAATAAAGAATTAGAAGAAGGCAAAGAAAATTTTAATCAAACGGATGATTTTTATTAAATGGCTAAAAAAATAAAAAATGAAATTGCAATTTCTGACGATATTGTTTTAAATCAAATTTATTTTATTAGAGGTCACAAAGTAATGCTCGACAGAGATTTGGCATCTTTATACGGAGTAGAAACAAGAGTTTTAAAACAGGCTGTTAAGAGAAATCATGAAAGATTTCCTTCAGATTTTATGTTCGAGTTAAATAAATCAGAATTAGAAAATTGGAGATCACAAAATGTGACCTCCAATGATTCAGACAGAATGGGTTTGAGATATGCACCTTTTGCATTTACCGAACAAGGTGTTGCAATGCTATCAAGTGTATTAAAAAGCAAACAAGCAATTGCGGTAAATATTCAAATAATAAGAATATTTACTAAAATCAAACAGATCCTTCTAGACACATCCGAATTAAGAAGTGAAATTGAGCAGATGAAAAACAAATTAGGAAACCAAAGTAAAAATATTGACCTTGTCTTTCAATATTTAGATGAACTATTGGAGAAAAAAACGGAAGAAAAACCTAGACAAAAAGTAGGATTCAAATTAAAGAACACAAAATGAATAAAACAGTAAAAAATGCAGATGAAGCCATTAAAGACATTAAAGACAACGCGACTTTAATGCTTGGAGGATTTGGCTTATGTGGTATTCCAGAAAATTGCATTTCAGCAAT
This sequence comes from Arcticibacter sp., assembly GCA_021155045.1. Lineage (GTDB taxonomy): Bacteria > Bacteroidota > Bacteroidia > 2-12-FULL-35-15 > 2-12-FULL-35-15 > 2-12-FULL-35-15. The sequence goes on along the minus strand of JAJNQB010000019.1, from coordinate 400,653 downwards.
TGTAAAAAAAGGTATTAAAGGTTTAACATGTATTTCAAACAATGCGGGTGTAGATGATTTTGGAATTGGGCTGATGTTGAAAACACGCCAAGTAAAAAAAATGATTTCATCTTATGTTGGTGAAAATGCAGAATTTGAACGACAATTACTAAGTGGCGAGTTAGAAGTAGAATTAATTCCGCAAGGAACACTAGCTACTCGTTGTTTAGCTGCTGGATATGGAATGCCTGCAATATTCACTCCAGCAGGTGTTGGAACAGAAGTAGCAATCGGAAAAGAAACTAGAAAATTTAAAGTGGAAGGAGAAGAAAAAGAGTTTCTGATGGAAATGGCTTTTGATGCCGACTTTGCTATTGTAAAAGCATGGAAAGGTGATACACATGGAAATTTAATTTTCAGAGAAACGGCACGCAACTTTAATCCAATGATGGCAATGGCCGGCAAAATTACAATTGCAGAAGTAGAAGAACTAGTGCCTGCTGGTGAGTTAGATCCAGATCATATTCATACGCCTGGAATATACGTACACAGAATATTTCAAGGCATAAATTATGAAAAACGAATTGAGCAGCGAACGGTAAGAAAAAGATAAAACAAATACGAATTTATACGAAAGTACGAATGCCAGCAATTGTAAAGAAAAAAGATTTACTATATCCTGAACTAAGTTATCAGATAGTTGGTTGCGCTTATGACGTGTTCAATGAATTAGGATTCGGACACCCTGAAAAGTTTTATCAAAGAGCCTTTGCAGAAGCGTTAAAAATTAGAAAGCTATCATTTACTGAACAACATTATTCACCTGTGAAATTTAAAGAAAAATTAGTAGGGAAAATGTTTTTCGATTTTTTAGTGGATGAAAAAGTAATCATTGAACTAAAAAAGAATGCAAATTTTTCAAAACAAAACATAGATCAAGTAAATCAATACTTAAAAACAACAGGATTACAATTAGCAATACTTATAAATTTTTCATCAACAGGAGTTATATACAAAAGAATGGTAAATATAATGTAATACGAATTCGTACAGATTCGTATTCGTAGAAAATTTTAAAAATATGCTTGACAAAATTGGAATAGCGAAACGTATCGCTAAAGAAATTAAAGATGGTTATTACGTGAATCTTGGAATTGGTATTCCCACGTTAGTAGCTAATTATATTCCGCAAGGAATGAATGTAGTATTACAATCAGAAAATGGCTTGCTTGGTATGGGACCATTTCCTTTTGAAGGAGAAGAAGATGCAGATTTAATTAATGCGGGAAAACAAACAATAACAACTGTTCCTGGTTCTGCATTTTTTGATTCAGCTATGAGCTTTGGTATGATACGTTCACGGAAAGTAGATTTAACAATTTTAGGTGCAATGGAAGTTGCTGATAATGGAGATATCGCCAATTGGAAAATTCCAGGAAAAATGGTGAAAGGAATGGGAGGTGCAATGGATTTGGTTGCTTCAGCAAAAAATATTATTGTTGCTATGCAACATGTAAATAAAGCAGGCGAATCAAAGCTACTATCGAAATGTGATTTACCTCTTACAGGTGTAAAGTGCGTTAAAAAAATTGTTACCGAATTAGCAGTTTTAGATGTAACACCACAAGGATTTAAACTATTAGAAAGAGCACCTGGCGTTTCTGTTGAAGACATAAAAAAAGCAACACTTGGAAAATTAATTATTGAAGGTGAAATTCCAGAAATGATAATTGATTAAATAATTCATGCCAAATATTACCAACAAAACCAAAAATAGCCTTGCTCAAAAAGCAATTTTTATTTTTGGTTTTTTGATTTTTCTTTACACAACGTACAAAGCTTATATCCTTTCTATTACATGGGATGAAGGTCAATCATATATAGAATATATTAGAAATAATATTTTCATTCTTCAAGCCTTTGATACGATGTCAGCTAACAATCACTTATTAACCACATTGAGTGGTATGTTTTTTACAAAATATTTTGGCATAAGTGAGTTTTCTCTTAGAATTTCTTCATTAATTGCACATCTTTTTTTTATTGTCTATTCAGCAAAACTTGTTTTAAAATTCGAAAACAAATGGATTGCATTTTCAGCATTTTTGATTTTAAATTTAAATCCATTTATGCTCGATTTTTTTTCATTAGCTCGAGGATATTCAATTTCAATAGGGTTTATGATGGTAAGCGTATATTATTTATACCAATTGTTATACAATAATTACAAAACAAAATATGCTATTTTTTCAATTATTTTTTCATTAATAGCAACACTCGGAAATTTAACTGTATTAAACTACTCTGTTGTTTTGTTTGGGGTTATTGCATTACTTTTATTTTATAATAATTACAAAACGTATAATAAACTTTCTTTAAGCATATCAAAAACTGCAATTCAACTTTTAATCCCATCCATACTTTTGATACTAGCATTATGGTTCATCCTCCCCTACTCTTTTAATTTGAGAGCAGCAGGAGCATTATTTATGGGAGGGGAAAATGGATTATGGAAAGATACATTGGGAACAATAGTTCCAAGGCTTTGGTACGGATTAGATTTTAGTTACTGGCTACAACGACTAACAAAATTTATTTTTTTGCTCATAATTGCATCGTCCATAATTTTTGTTGGACTTAAACATTACAAAAAAAATGTTTCTCCTCAAAATATGTTTTTAAGCTCCTTACTGACGGTTTTTTTATTAATCATTATTGCAACAGTGGTTCAACATTATTTGCTAGGTACTCTCTTTTTAATTGAAAGAGCCGTTTTATTTCTTTATGTACTTTTAATGCTTGTGTTTGTGTTTTTAATAAACCAACTTTACAAGGAAAAACAATTTTTCAGATACCTCATCCACACATTTTCAACCCTTGTTTTTGTGCACTTTTTTTTTTCATTTAATTTAAAATATGTTTATGAATGGAAAGAAGATTGTGAAACAAATGAAATGTTGTTAGATTTAGAAAAAATAAAAATAATTCCTTCCGAAAAATTTAATGTTACCATAGGTGTCCCGCTTCCAATGGAATCAAGTATTAATTATTACAGAAATGTTAATAATCTAAATTGGCTAAACCAAGCTCGAAGAAGTAAAACACTAAATTATTTGGATGATTATTTCTTCTTACGCCCTCAGGATTTGACAAAAACAAACATAGACTCCCTTGAAATAATTAAAATTTATCCTACAACAAAAAACATTTTAGCAAAACCAAAATATCCTTTTAAAGAACATAAAATAGTTTTTGACAGCATCATTACATTAAGCTCCAATACTGATTTATTTAACCAAACTTCCGAAATGGAATACAGCCCTGGGTTTAATATTTTTATAAATGAGAACTATCCTAAACAAAACAGTTTGCTTTCGTTTAAGTTGGATTTTAAATGTTTAAATAAATTATCTGCTAATGTTTATATAATTGTTTCCTTCGAAAATAAAGATGGAATGTATTTATGGCTTAATGGAAGAGTAAATGATTTTTTTAAGAATCCAAACGTACTGAGTTATGCAACATATACTTCCATTATTCCGACTGAAATTAAAAATGGCGACCAATTAAAAATGTATATTTGGAATCCAAATAAGCAAGATTTTTTTATAGAAAAAATGGAGCTGAGATGGATTAATTATTTTAACAAATGACAACAATAAAAAAACTATCGATTATTATCCCAGCATACAATGAGGCTGCAACCATCCACCTTATTCTAAACAAGGTAATTGCTGTAAATCTTATTGATGCTATCCAAAAAGAAATCATCATTGTAAACGATTGTTCAACCGATGAAACTCAAAAAACGATTGAGCGTTATATCCAAGAAAATACACAGCACAACATTCGTTTATTTAATCAAGAGTACAACCAAGGAAAAGGAGCAGCTTTACACAAAGGAATATCTTTAGCAACCGGAGAATATTTAATAATACAAGATGCCGATTTGGAGTACGACCCAGAAGAATACAACATTTTATTAAAACCAGTAATAAATGGTTTTGCTGATGTAGTTTATGGATCGAGATTTATAGGAGGAAAACCTCATCGGATATTATTTTTCTGGCATACTATAGGAAACAAATTTTTGACCTTTTTGTCAAACATGTTTACAAATTTGAATTTGACCGACATGGAAACTTGTTACAAATTATTTAAAACAGAAATAATTCAGAGTGTAAAACTTAAAGAAAAACGATTTGGTTTTGAGCCAGAAGTAACCGCAAAAATATCCCGAATACCCAAAATAAGATTTTACGAAGTAGGTATTTCTTATTACGGAAGAACGTATGAAGAAGGTAAAAAAATTGGTTGGAAAGATGGGTTTAGAGCTATTTGGTGCATTTTGAAGTATAATTTCAAATGAAATATTTGCTTAAATACTTTAATATAGAGGGGATAATTTTCTATTCACTAGTCTTTGTTGGGTTGTATCCCATTTTCGGACAAAAGTATTTTACTACTTTAGACGGAGGGGCTCATCTTTACAATTCAAATATAATAAATGCTTTTATATCAGGAAATGCCACATTATATGAGGAAATCTTTTCAATAAATACTGAATTAGTACCCAATTGGATTGGTCATTTTGTTATTGCAGTTTTACTCTTTTTTACAAAATCATATATAGCAGAAAAGATTGTTATTTCAATAACACTTGTACTAACTTCTATTTTTTTTAGAAAATTAATTTTACGAATTAACCAAAAAAATTCTTACCTCTCATTTTTGTGTCTTCCCTTTACCCACTATTATTTACTCTATTTAGGATTTTACAACTTTACAATTGGTATTTTATTCTTTTTGCTACTATTATTATTTTGGTTAAGCAATAAAGAAAAAAATAGTTATAAAAGCCCTGTAATTGCAGTACTTCTACTTTTGATATATTTCTCTCATCTTTTTGTATTAATTATTGCATTAATCTATTTATTCATAGATATATGTGTAGAAATACTAACTGAATATAAAAAAACAAACCCTTTAAATATTATAAAAAAATACTCTCCGATTGTTATCGCTAGTATTCCATCTATAATTTTAACTTTACTATACTTTAAAAACAGAATCGGAAATAATTCTATTGAAAAAATTTATCTTTCTTCAAAAGAAATATGTATAATGATTCTCAATGGAGATTTATTTAAAGTATTCTCAGATGACGAATCAATATTGGCAAAAACATTTACTGTCATTATCCTGCTGCTGTACCTGTTTTCAACTACATTTTATTATATAAGACAAAAAAAGAAAAACATCAAAAACAAAAAACAAAATAATGTAATAATAACTTTCAATATTATTGTTGTATGTATATTTTTGATGCTTTTTATCCTGCCAAACGATGATGGATATGGTGGCTACATTACCATAAGATTAATTTACTTCTTTTTAATTTTTTTAATTTTCAGCACCGTACTGTTATTAAGTAGCAATAATTTTTTTAAAATTATTTTTATTATAACAATATCAATTGGACAGTATAAGAACATCGAATTAAAGCAAAATGGACAAATGTGGTTAAATACAGAAAAGAAAGATTTTGAAAAAGTCTCTACCTTAATTCCAAATAACAGTAGATTATTTACATACTTAACAAGTAAAAACGATAATTGGTTGGGCGGACACTTTGTTGAATCCTTAGGTGCCGACAATAGAATATTAGTATTGAATAATTACGAAGCTTCTAAAGGTTATTTCCCTGTTTCTTATAAAAAAAGAGAATTCCCTAAGTACTTCATGGGTAATGAATTGTTGTTTTATGATTTAGTTCAAAAATATGGAAATATAAATGACTCGACCCATATCAATGTAAATTACATTTTAGTCTATGGAGACACACAAAATGTTGGAGATTATTACACATTTATTGAAAAAATTAAAGGCAATTACACTCAAATATTCTCTACACATAAAGTCAATTTATTTGAATTAAATGAAATCTTAAAGAACTAAATTGGTTGGAAAGCTATATTTAGAGATTTATGGTGTATTTTGAAGTATAATTTAAAAATTCTTATAACAATGACAGCTCCAAGAATAAAATTTAATCGAGTACTTTTGATACTCATTATTACAATTATTTTATTGTACAGTGCTTTTTACAATGGCTACCCATTAGTTACATCTGATTCTGGCGCATATATAGGTAGTGGTTTCAAAGGCTGGATTCCTGCAGACAGACCCATTTTTTATGGGTTATTTGTTAGGCACATGAGTTTAGCTTCAAGCTTATGGTTTACAATAATAGTTCAATCTATAATTATGTCTTTTGTAATTTGGCAGACAATTAATCTGTTTATAAACAAAAGAGAAAAAGAATATCAATATTTATTTTTGGTTTTAATTTTAGCTACATTTTCCAGTATTTCTTGGTTCACAAGCCAAATAATGCCAGACATATTTGTAGGTATTGGGTTTTTAGCACTATTGCTTATTCTATTAAAACAATCATCTCTGATAACAACCATTTTTAATTCTATTGTATTGCTAATATCATGTTTATGTCATAACTCAAACATGTTAATTTTCTCTTTTCTTATACTTGCTATTTTAATTTATTCTATCATTTCAAAATCATTTACAAAGGGGATATTAAAATTTAACCGTTATGGACTTGCTGTTTTAATAATTTTGTCAAGTTGGTTAGCAACTCCTCTAATTAACTACTCACTATCTGACAAATTTGAAATTTCAGGAAGCCCACACGTTTTCTTATTGGCAAAAAATATCGAAAATGGTATAATAGACCGATACCTAGATGAAAATTGCGACAAATACATAGAAAAAAAATTTAACGACACGACAGATTTTTTTATTGTAATCAATCACAGCAAAAAAAATATTGACATTGCTGGTTTCAGCAAAAACTCTGGAACAATAGTACATCAGTGGGATTTTACAGGTCAAAAGAACCAAAAATTCAAAATAAAAAAAAAAAATAACTATTACAAAATTATTTCTAGTTATAGCGGAATGCACTTAGATGCTATTTATGATTCTGTCTTATCTAATTATCGAATAACCCAAATGCCTAGTAGTGATAGGGAAAGTCAACTTTTTAAATTAATCCCATCAGATAAAGATTCTTCTTCCTTTTTTTTATTGAACAAAAGCACATCAAAATTTTTAGACCTTTCTGGCATAAGTAATGAAAATGGTGCCATTTTACAATTATGGGATTCTACGGGTTTCGATAACCAAAAATTTATTTTTCTGAAAGGTAATCATTGTCTTTGTCTTTTTAAGAATGAGTTGCCTAGTTCTGCAATAGCTTTTTTATGGATAGAAAATGGACCTTTTTCTAAAACTGGAGCATGGGCATGGAGTAAAGAAGAGTATTCAGAAATTTTAGACAACATTTTTTTCTCAAAAGAATATTTTGGAGCAAATTTAGGAGAGGCTCTTATAGCAACATTGAGTCAATTAACGAGAAACGATATTGGAGATGGATTAAATGGTTATGATAACAATAGTGCTCCTTATAAATCTATCAAAACTCATTTGCCTTATGAGCTTAAATCTTTCAGTAATAGTAAACAAAATAGATGGCTATTAAATTTTACAGAAGTAAATAAAAGACATTTTTGGACACTTATAATTTCTATATTAATAATATTAGCTTTTTTTTCGATTAATTCATTAAAAAAAGATATCAATATCAAACTGATTTTTTGGATAAAAACATCCTTTATCTGTATCACAATTAATGCTTTCGTTACTGGTGCATTAGCAAATGTTTTAGACAGATTAGAAAGCAGAATTGTTTGGATTGTGCCGTTTGCCGCATTATTAATTATTTTTGACTATATAAATCAAATAATAGAAAAACGTAAAACCAAAAAAACATAACAAATACATTTTTTGAAAAAAATGTTATTCTATGGTGTACGGAAACTCAAAAGGCGATAAAGAAATGATGGAATTAGGCAATGAAAAAATTTGGGTAACAAAACACTAAAATTGTCATGATGTCGAGTATAATAAAAAACCGAAATTACCTCTTAATAATAGGTATTGTATCTGTATCTATTTTTATCAGAACATACAAAATAAGCAACGAAAGCCTTTACGGAGATGAGCCATACAGTATTTTTCAAGCTCAAAAAACATTACCTGAATTAAAAGAAATATTCTTACACGACCAAAACCCTCCATTGCACATTACTTTGCTTCACTTTTGGATAAAAGCATTTGGAATAAGCGACATTTCAGCAAAAATGTTTTCTGTAATTTGTTCGGTATTGGCAGGCTTAATTTTATTATTATTTGCTAAAAAACATTTTGGAAAAACTGTAGCTTTTATTGTTATCATTTTATTTCTATTTTCAAACGCACAACAGTTCTATGCAACCGAAGTTCGACCGTATGCACTTATTCAATTGCTGTGTATTTCGTCTTTCTATTTTTATTTCAATATAATTACCTCACCTCAAAAAAAAGATATTATTTATCTTTTTTTAACTAACACATTGCTCCTTTACACACACTACTTAACAATCTTTATTTTTGTTGTCCAATTCTTAAGCATTTGGCTATTCATTAAAGAAAATAAAAAATCTTTTTTATACTACTGCATAAGTCAAGTCATAGTAGCTATCCTGTTTTTTCCATGGATTAATGTTCTTTTATCTAATATTCCAAAAGAAGGTTCTTTTTGGTCGCATAGTCCCAATTATGATGATTTCAGATGGCATACAAATTTACTTTTAGGTAATAGCAAGTTGTTTTACGTTTTTTCAATTTTAGTAGCCGTATTTTTATTGCTAACAATGCTCAATAAAAAAAGAAATATTTTTTCAGAAAAATTCAATTTAAAATATTTTATAATTTTTCTATTGCTCTTTATATTGCCCATAGCACTTGATTTTATTGCAGCGCAATTTACTCCTGTGTTTTTAACAAGATATATTCTTTACAGCACCTTTGGTCTGTTTTTATTAATTGCTTATTGTTTAACATATATTAAATTGAATAACATATACAAAGCAATAATTACGATACCTATCTTAATTTACACCCTTTCTTCATTTCAAATAACACAAGAAAGAGAAGATGATTGGAAACATTTTGTTCCTATGGTTAGGAAAATGAAAAATGAAAAAACAGCAATCCTGATTTGCGCTTCTTACAAATTCAAAGATTTTGCTTTCTACTACGACTCAAATGCTTTCAAAAATTATACTAATAGTGCACAATTATTAGCAGAAAAAAAAGTGTATTTTTCTCCAAAAGATGAATGGTTTGGTTGGGAAAAATTAAATTATGATTCTATTGAGAAAATAATTTATGTGCAATCGCACAACCAATTTGAAGACCCAGAAAACAAGAACATAATATTTATCCTCTCAAAGGGTTATATAGAATGTGAGTCTTACAGAAAAATAAACACCGGCTATACCGTATATGTTAAAACTGGATTAGAGTGTAACCCAGTTAAAATTACTTCAGAAAACGAAAATGAAAAATGTGATGTATTCGAAAAATATTTAGGGATAGATTCGAATATGGATAGTATTGAAGTATTTAAAACATCATTTGAACAATTTATAAACTGCAAATCAATTATTGGACTATGTGAAGAAAACGCTTATGATGGTAGATTTTCATTAAAAATTAACAAAGAGAATGAATACAGCCCCGCAATAACCCATTCAATAAAAGAGATTAATTCAAAAAGAATAATTGAAGTTAATTCTTTTGTTTTTCTTAAAAAAGGAAACAATTCTCATTTAGTTATTTCTTGTGAACTTGAGGGAAAAACATTGTTTAGGAATGACCTTTATTTGCCTGAAAAAATAGTTAAAGAAGAAAAATGGGAAGAAATTAAAACAAAAGTTGTTTTACCTGATGAACTATCTAAAGAAGCTATTTTGAAAATTTATTTTTGGAATCCTTCTGAAAAAGAAATCCTTATCGATTTAATAAAAATAACTATTTACTAATTTTTCTTTTCGAATATTTCTATATGAATATCATCTACATATATCTCCTTATTTCCTCTATTTCAAACTCGATCTAAAATAGCCTTCCTTAAAATTACTGCATCTACGGCATAAAAATATTATCTTTACATACGACACAATAATGCTGAAAAAAACTTACACATATAGAGCAATAGTTATAGTATTAATAGGAATATTAGCAATAATCAGGCTAAGCAAGGAAGATCCTTTATACCCTAATGGCGATGCCGTAGAATATACAATTACAACAGAGGCTCTATACAACCACTTTACTCCTGATGTACGAAGTGCCGATTTTGATTCATTTAAAAAAGCTTATTGCAAAGAAAATAGCTGGGAAACAAATAAAAAATTTGCTTATTACGATGAAGTGCAAAAGTATATCGCTCAAAAAAATCAGAAAAAATTAGATTATGATTACAGATTTTTTACCGATAAAGATGGAAAACAATACAGTGTTCACTTTTTTTTCTACTCTCTTATAAATATTCCATCAAAAATTATTTGTTCAATTATTGGATTTAATCCTTTGTTTATTTATCCATTAACCAACCTAGTGTTGCTATTAATTACGTGTATATTACTATTTAAGTATTCACCATTCGATGAATTTAAAACAGCCGCATTTATATTTTTATTCTTTTTTTCTACCAACTATTGGTATCTATCATGGCAACATCCAGAAGTAGCCACTGTTTGCTTTTCTACATTGGGGCTTTGGCTTTTTCTCTCTAAGAGATATTATTGGGGTTTATTCCTAATTTCATTGGCAGCACTACAAAACCAACCAATTGCCATTGTCGTAGCGGGATTGTCCTTGTACACATTATTTACTAATGGCATTAATATTAAAAATATATTAAGAATAGGTATCAGCACATTTATTATTCTAGTGCCTTCTTTATTTTATTACTATCATTTTGGCGAAACCAATTTAATAAAATATCAAGGAGCATTGGATTATAATTACGTTACAGCAAACAGAATAATTGGATTTTTTTTCGATATAAATCAAGGTGCAATACTTGCTATCCCTTTTGTATTAATCTCTTATCTTTTTCTTTTAATCAGAAAAATAGTTCAATTAAAGGAAAGCAAACCTATTTTAGATATAATCATTGCAACGTCAATGATAGGAACAATTTGTATTTCAGCAACTATTTATGATTGGAATCATGGACAATCTGTTGTTCTGCGATATGTAACTTATATTAGTGCTTTTATATTGGTTCACTTTTTTTATTTAGTAATGAGCTTGCAAAAAGAAATTATTAAAAAAGGAATTGTTTATTTATCTATAATCACACAAATTGCAACAATTTATTATCATGCAACATTGACCAAATATGACTGGGATACCAATACTCCTAAACCTTTGTCAAACTGGTTTTTTGAAAATCATCCGAGATGGTATAACCCTGACAATGTAATTTTTATTTCAAGGTACTTTCCCGAACTAGCTAGTAAACCAGAGGCTTCACCATTTTATTACATGAAAGAAGATGGGACAATTACCAAACTATTAATTCATAAAAAATACCTAAACAATCTGGAGCAAGTAGGTTTGTCAAAAAATGTAATTGATTCAATTGGTGCTATCTTAAAGTATAACAACAACTGGGCATATATTAATGTAGATTATAATTTTATTGCAATGACATCTCCGCTAAAGTTACAACAGTTTATCTCTAGAAATAAAATTTATTCTAAAATAAAAGAAATAAAATCAACACCAGAATGGTACGACATTATAAAAAAACAAGCTTTAAGTGAAAACATTTCAGAAGACATTGCTCTTAAAAAAAATGCAGCATTTGTTTTAAACTTAGATTTAAATTTTGTTTATGACAGTACACTTACAAAAGAAAAAATGGTATTGAATAAAATGTCTGAAATTAAAGCTGTACCAAAATGGTTAAAAGAAATAGAAGTTAAAGCCAAAGAGAAAAATATAACACTCGATTCTGCTATCTATTTGGATGCACTTTGGATTGTTGAAAATGATAAATAAAATCGGCAGTTTAAAATATATAGAATTAATCGATTTAAATTAAAACTCCTTTTAAATCACTAACCCAAGCTTTCAGCAGCGTCATTTCATCTTTTCCTATTACATTAATATCAATCAATTTTTGATAACAAGTAATTAAGTTGTCAGAAATATTTTCGACTCCTTTTTTGAGTTCAAGATTTTGTAATTCTTTACAAATATTAAAGTTATTGGAATATCCAGGAATTTCATCTTCAAAATCTTTCATTAGGTTATGCTCATTACGCTCTTGCCAAACTGTTGGTTCATGATACAATACACTCCAGCCACATTCCCAAGCAATACGTTGTGCAACATAACTACGCCAAATATCTGTCATTCTGAAACTACAATAAGATGGTAAGTATAATAAAGGAAATGCTTCTTTGAACCAATATGTATTTTGGCTATTGAAAGGACTCCAAGCGTTTTTTCCTAAAGCTAACCGGTTTTTAATTTCAAAGCTTAATGGCAAAGGATAGGTTAATCTGTAAACAGCATCCACATCAGGGTTTTCATCTGCCAAGCCTTGCTGTATTGGGCAATTTATTGACTCTTGTTTTAATGTACTTAAATCAATTTGTTTGTTTTGTAATTCTTCCAAAGGAAAACCTCTGGGCCAAATCATATTTTCAGTAAAATAATGATATACATTTACCCATCCTGAATTTTCAAACTGATAACTTTTTACTTCACGGGTTTTTGCTTCCCAAAATTCTTTTCTTGGAATATTATCATCATCGGTTTCTACCAATTCTGTTGCACCATTTTTTATTGCTAATAAATAACCTAAATTCTTTCTTGAATAATGTTTAGTAGGTGTAATTTTTGCCAAGTTAAAAGGCAATGTTAGCTGACGTTCAACACTCCAATAATCGCACCCTTCTAAATTAAATTCAGCTGGTGATTTGGTATCTCCAATTACTATAAACGGTACATTTTGTTGTTTACATTCTTTTGCAAATTGATTTAATATTGGATGTTTATCGTTTGCAATGGATGTGATGATAAGTGATTTCATATTTTGTTATAATGTTATTTTTTATCGCAGAGGCGAAAAAGGAACTCTCCTTTATTTTCGTTTAGCGACTCTAAGATTTGTTTACTGTGATGTTTTTAAGCAATTGATTTCCATTCGTAAATTCGTATTTATTCGTAATCCGCAGTTTTTATAATGTTGGTTTATTCCCGATTAATCGTTGAAAGAAATAGTAAAATAATGTTTGATACGCATTTTTTATTGCATTTTTTGAAACGCGTGGTGAAGGCGCTTGATAATGTATTGGCACTTCAAACATTCTACGTTTGCGCAATAAATATCTTAATTCTGTTTGATAAAAATGTGCTTTTGATTTAAAATCATGATTGATAATTTTAAAAACTACATCTCTATGAAAACCTTGATAACCTGAAGTCATATCTTTTAGTTTTGTTCCTAAAAGAACATTTGCTAAAACTGTTCCTGTTTTAGAAAGCATCCTGCGTTTAAAAGGCGAATCGCCCATAGAACCACCATTAATAAATCTACTCCCGAACGCACATTCATTTCCTTCATTTAAAACACGTAAAAACATCGGAATAGCTCTTGGATCATGCGAAAGACCAGCATCCATTTCTATAATTATTTCATGTCCAGCCTCGTAAGCTACACGCAATCCTTTTACATAAGCATCTACAACATTTTTATTTTCTGGCGCCCAAACAGTAACATAGCGAGGGTCTTTGGCAGATAGCTCTTGACATAACTCTAGCGTTCTATCTTTTGAAGCTTTGTCAATAATAAAATAAATATTTCCTGGATTAAGCTCATTTATAACAAAATTTACCATTTCTATAAATGGCTTAAAGTCTTCTTCCTCATTCGCCATTGGCACTACTATTGCCCATTTTTTATAATAAAACATATTGAATGTTTGTTTCTTTATATCTTACAAAATTTGAGACTGTAAGTTTTTTGGTTTGAATTTTGAATTTTTATTATGTAAACACCTTCCGACAAATCATCAACATCAACTGTAAAAGAATTAAATTCTTTTACCTTTTTTCCTTCAATTGAAATTATTTCTCCATCTACAAAAGCTTCTCCTATAATATTAATTTTATTTTCGGCAGGATTTGGATAAATGATATATTGTGGTTTTGAATCTGGTAATTCCTCAATGCCAACCGGAATAAAAGACCAATTAATATGGTATTTAATTGTATCATTAGAAGAATTTAGTACTGAAATAATTAGCGAGTCTGAGAAACATAACGATTCGCCCATTATTGTATCTAATTTATATATATCTGAAACCACATAATAATCGCAAATAAACTCACTACATGAAGGAGGATAAACTAAATCTGAAGGAGGATCAATATCAGAACACCTTGTTACTTCAACTATAGATGCTGGAATACAAACTAAATAAGCATAGTTCTTATTAATAACATATAATTCTTTGTATCCTGGATCGGAAATTCCAATTAGTGTCCAAGAATTACCGTAATCGGAAGTTTTTTGCACAACTGTATATGGAGCAAATCCACCACCTACATTTTGATAATAAACCAAAAAACCCGTAGAATCGTCAATAAATTTTAAATCTAAAGCTAATCGGCTATATCCAAAATCATAAACTTCAACTCCGTTTTTATATATTTTCAAAGGAGAGCTTGTATATGTGTATGATAAAAGCATAGGAGAGCTACAAGTAGAATGATCAAAACCCAAAAAAGAGGTTGTTTGAGATTTAACGGCAAAATTAAAAAACAGGACTAGCAGCAATATTATAAGTATATTATTTTTCATCTCTAAGCAAAGCAAATTTAATAAAATTACTCTATTACCAACTCATAAATCTCTCCTTTAATATCGTTCAAAGGGAAAGGTAGATTATCTTGTGAATAAGGTGCTCCGGGCCACCATTTCGTATTATGATATTCTTGTGTAACAATTAAAAGCATTTGATTATTTGGTATGGATGTTACTTTTTCATTCATATATCCTACTTCACGCATTTTATCTGGTGCTGGACCAATACGCCAAATAATTTCTGTTGGTCGCCAATCTATTTCAAAATAATAATAATCGCCAGCAAAAAGTTCATCATCATTTTCTTCTTTTTTTTCGGTTAATGCCCTGTACCAATGATCCCAGCGGTGGGTGTAATATGAATTATCGTTGTGTTTAATTTCATTACAACCAACACCAAAATTTTTTGGTTCCCAACAAGCCATATCCCAATTGGTGCAAGCAACAGTAATATTATTTGCATTCTGAACAATATCATCTGGCATAGCAATATTCCAACTTTTAATATTTTTATTATTGTCTTTAGGATTTTTAAAAACAGGAGGAAAAGCATTATCAGGGCAATAAGGTGGAGTTTTTAAAATTTCAAAATCTATTTCAGAATAATCAACTGCGGGAACTCGTTTATCTTCTTTTCCTCCCCAGTAACTTGCCATGTATCCTTCTTTATTACAATTTCTTCTATAATTCCACTCTCCTCCACCCTGTGTAATTAACCAAATAGCATTGGTTAATCCATTCCAAACACCATTTTTATTTAATAATTCAGTAAGCTTAACTTTTACTCTGTATTTTCCATAGGTCAAACCATGACGGGTAATTATTCCTACACTTTCTTTTTTCCATTCGCCATATTTAGTTGCTGGATTTTTTATAATAATCTTATTTTCTTTATCATCAGAAAAAACTGTTTGGCAAGGATGTTTTGATGTTTGAATTAATGTTGGAATCAATTCATCTTTTTTATAAAAACTTTTGTTCCAATTATAATCCATATTGGAGTAATTATCTTTTAAGATATCTGCAATTACTGGAATATTTTCCATTTTTGTTGAAGCATCCACATAATTGATAAATTGCTGTATAGCAGCATTTTTATAGATAACACTGTCTTGCCCACAGGTTTTACAGAAATTTGATTTATCATATTCAGAGCCTTTAAAAATCATATCATTTATGTAAATCCCAGCTCCTAAATTTGGTTTAGCAATTACATTCAAAAGCATTTCTGATTGATACGCAATAGCATTTTTAAGTTTTTTGCCTTCAGCATACTTGAAATAATAGTATGGATTTATAAAGTGTTGATTTTTTTTAAGTGAAATATTTTTTACCTCATTGGGAATATTTTTAAAATCGTCTTCAGCACAAACTACAAGCATAAATTTATATTTTCCAACTCTAGGGTTTCGTTTCCATCGATCATTTGTGTTTTCTGAAAAATAACGCAAGTCATTTCTCGGATTTCCAAGTATTCTAACTTTATCCTTCACTTTATGAAACTCATTGTCCGATGGCATTTCATCTGTTTGCTTAAAGGTGATATCAGTATCTTCCCAGCTTCCATAAAAATTTTCTTCTGCTAATGTATTTTCTGCTTTAGATACAGAATCAAATTCTAGAAATTTGTAGCTTTCATTTTGATAATAAATTTTATAATAAAACTTTTGAGCAGATTCGCTTGTGTTTTTTATTTCAAACTCAAATTCAAATTGTCCATCCGCTGTTTGATTTACAGAAGGAATAACAAAACCATCCATTGCATTGTTGTAATCAAGAAATATACTTTTTTGACTTAATGAATCTTTTTGATAATTTACAATTGGATTAAAATTTTTAATGGAGAATAATTCACACGAATATTTTTTTGCTTCCTCTGAATTTTGATTGCAAGAAACAAAAATCATTGCTATTAGTAAAACTAAAAACAGAGCACTAACAATATGTTTATTTTTTTTATTCAGCATTTATAGAATATACATTTATAGCATTTGGCAGTTCTTTTATATTTTCAAATGTTTTGCAATTAATACCATCAAAATCATTGTCTTTACAGTTACAAGAAATAACAACGATTGAAGTTTTATTGCTTGCAATAAAATTTCCTGTAATCAATTTTGTTAATTCATAATACTTTGGGTTGTAATCATTTTTATACCCTTTAAAATCTACAACATATTTTATTTCAAAATCAGATTTATTCTGTTCCACTAATTTCAAATCGAATCGCCAATTGGTATTTAATTGTAAAAATTGAACTACATTGTTTTTAAAAAATGCACCACTATATAATTTATCTGAATTATTAAATATTTCACTTGTGGTTGATTCTTGAGTTTCAAAAGCATCTCCATTTAACACTAAAAAATGAATTTTGTTTTTAACTACAAATGTTAGTGTCGCATTTTTTTTATTCGATAATTTTTTTGTAACTGTCATGCTACTTATATACTTCAAAAACATTTTATCGATTGATTGAATCTTTCTTCCCTCCTTCAATTTATTATCCGATAGATTATACAATGCTGTTTCTCCTGTTACTTTGTCAATAAATAAAAAATCACATTTATTATCCCCATCAAAATCAGCTGTAAATAAAGCTTTAGAGTCATCCCAAATAATTTCAGAATCAATAATTTCTAATTTTATTTCAAAAGATTTTTTTTCAGCATTGTATGAAAACACATTAGCTTTTCCTACTTTAACACAAAGTAATTCATCCAAATTATTTTTATCAGCAATAAAATCTCCTGAATAAAAATTATTATTCCCTTCATAAGTTTCCAACGAAGTAACATTAACATGATGATTATTAAAATAGGCAGTTTGAAAAGGAGGTTTGTTTTTAGTTGGGGTAAATTTATTTTCTAAAAATCCAGACATATTCGATTCTCCTTTTCTATTGGGCAGTTCCCCGTAAACTATTTCCAAATCATCGGCAATAATTTTATTTTTTCCTTTATTCCAAATATTAACAGTAACAATATCATTCATTGATAGTTTGTCTGTTGGAATAGCGTAAACCACATTCATTTTTGTCCATTTATTTTTGGGAAAACTTCCAACATCAGTTCCTTTCCCTCCCCAAAAAACAGTTTCTTTTTTTTCATTAACTATAGATGCTGTCAAAACTGTATTTGTATTATCCGTTAAAGGATAAAACCAAACACTTGCACTAATTTTTGTAATGGGTTCTGATGAGATTTCATTCATTTTTTTTACAACAGAAATTCCAAATTCTTGCCCTTCACTCAAATCACAAGCAATTTTCCCAGAGTGTGCAGTTGTTTCTTTTAAATTATCAGTGCCTGTTATACCATTTGTATTTTCAAAATCAAAAAAGAAATTTGTTTCGAATGGAGATATGGCTAATTCTTTATAAATTTTTTTGCCATATAAAGTAAATTTTAAATCGTCAACATGAAGTTCTTTTTTATCTCTATTCCAAATATAAAAACGAAAAGAATTGTCAGGAACTATCCATTCGGGTTTTACATTAAAAACAATTTTATTTTTTATCCAAGTATTTGCCTCACCAACAACAATCGCTTTCCCTTCCCACAAAACAGATTCATTTTTAGAATTACTAATTGTAAAAACAAACAAAATACTGCTATCAATTTGGGGGGCTAAACACATAAATTCTAAAAACACTTGCTCTGTATTTTTTAAATCAGGCAATTCTGCAAGTGTTTTATTTATTCCAAATCCATACTCAATATCAGGAGTTACTTTTGTGCTTTTATTGCCCGAAAAAGCTTTTTCAGAAGATGTAATACCAATATCAATATTTTCGAAATCAAAAAATTCAGAAAAAATATTGGAATAAAATACAGAGTCTTTAGTTGTTTCTACAAAAGTAATAGGAATACTATTTTCTGTTTTTTTTGATTTCGAAATAACAATTAGAGTAATTATTCCGAGCAATAAAAAAGCCAACAACACATAAGTAATTCTTCTCTTAAACTGCATTATGTTTAGATTAGATTGAGATTGTCTGCTGTATTTTCTTTTCAATCGATGCTTTTATATCATCTAATTGACCTTTTGGAATTGCGTTAATTAATTTTTGCGTGTATTCACTTTGCGGAGTATTATAGATAGCATCTGCATCACCCATTTCAACAACTTTTCCTTTACTCATTACTACCATTCTATCACTCATAAATTTAACAACAGATAAATCATGAGAAATAAAAATGTAGGTAAAATCAAATTCTCGTTTTAATTCGTTGAGCAAATTCAATACTTGTGCCTGTACAGAAACATCTAAGGCAGAAACAGATTCATCGCAAATGATAAATTTAGGTTTTAGTGCAAGTGCGCGTGCAATACAAATCCGCTGACGCTGACCTCCAGAAAATTCGTGTGGATAACGATAGAAATGACTTTCATTCATATTCACTCTGTGTAATAATTCAATTACACGCTCTCTTCTTGCTTTATCATTTTCTAAAATACCATGCACTTTCATTGGTTCCATGATGGCTTCTCCAATAGTAATCCTTGGATTTAAAGAAGAATATGGGTCTTGAAAAATGATTTGAATATCTTTTCTCAACTCTCGCATTTCATTTGCACCTAGTTGTGTTACATTTTTCCCAGAAAAAATTACATCTCCAGAGGTAGGCTCTATCAACCTAAGAACGGTTCTGCCCAAAGTTGTTTTTCCGCAACCTGATTCTCCAACTAAACCAAGTGTTTCTCCAGGATAAACATCAAAGGTTACATCATCCACCGCATGGACAAAATCTTTTGCCTTGCCAAACAAACTTTTATTTATCGGGAAGTATGTCTTAAGGTTTTTAATTTGTAAAATTGGTTCTTTCGCATATAATTTTTTATGCGCTTCTTCTCTTTCTTTAGCAGTAACAATGAGCTTGTCCGTAACTTGAGCTACCGTTTGATTGCTTTCTGTCATTTCTCCTTCATCATTTGTTTTCATAAAATCAGAAACAGTAGGCAACCAATGTAAACGTTTATTCAACGGTGGACGACAAGCCAACAGCCCTTTTGTGTAGGGGTGTTTAGGATTAGAAAAAATATCCAAAACGCTTCCTTGCTCCACAATTTTTCCTTTATACATTACCACCACTTTATCTGCAAGCTCAGCAATTACACCTAAATCATGGGTAATAAACATAATTCCCATATCGTGTTGGCGTTGCAATTTCAACATTAAATCCAATATAGTTGCTTGAACAGTAACATCCAAAGCTGTTGTTGGTTCATCTGCAATTAAAATATTAGGATTGCAACTCATAGCCATTGCAATCATCACACGTTGTTTTTGCCCTCCTGAAATTTGATGAGGATAACTATCAAAAATATCTTCTGGTCGAGGCAATTGAACCTCATTAAACAAAGCGATTGTTTTTTCTTTTGCTTGCTTTTTCGTACATTTTTGATGCAATAAAATTGCTTCCATTACTTGATCACCACAGGTGTAAACAGGATTTAACGATGTCATCGGCTCCTGAAAAATCATAGCAATTTCATTTCCTCTTAAAGCTCGCATTTCTTTTTCGGACAGCTTTACAATATCAACAGGACCACGAGTTTTGGAATGATATATAATTTCACCACCTGTAATTTTACCGGGAGGGTTTGGGATTAAACGCATTACCGATAATGAGGTAACAGATTTACCAGAACCCGATTCTCCAACAATACCAATGGTTTCTCCTTTAGAAAGGGTGAATGATATATCGTTTACCGCTTTTACAGAATCTTCTTCTGTTCTAAATTCAGTAACTAAATTTTTAATCTCTAATAAAATGTCTTTTGCCATTTTTAGTGTTTTTCAAAGAGTGCTAAAAGTACATTTTGTTGCTTAAATATCCAAACGAATAAGATAATTTATTTAAGGAGCTCTATTTATCAAATTTATACTGACTATAATCTTGAACAACAGCAGCTAAAAACTGCTTGTGTGGAAGGTTTGTGGTAATTCCCATTGTTTGTTTTGTTTTTTTTGCAAGCTTATCAATTGCTTCAAAATTATCATTTTGAATGCTTAGTCTAACCACATCTTTAATAATAGCAATATCATTATCGGAAAGCTTACAAACTTCAGGAAAAACAATAGTATAATTGGGTCTAGTTTTATTTAAAATAGTATCGTTAATGGTAACCTTTTGTTTCATTTTTATAACGGTTGTTCCTGCTGCCATATCTCCCAAACGCTGACCTTTTCCATTTAAAATTACTGTTAGCAAGGCTATCAATCCCGAAAACAGGCGCATATCAATAATTCTCATCAACCATCGAATCAAATAGGAGCCAAATGTTGCTTGTGTTCCATCCACCTTTACAACTTTTATTTTTATAATCATCTTCCCAAATGATTTACCTTGAAACAATGACTCCAAAACCAAATCATAAAGCAATATAGGAAGAGAAATAAGGGTTACAACAGCCATACTTCTGAAAATATAGCCATCAGTTAAACCTCCAATTAAAAGCCAAATAAAAAAATAGGCTGTAAAAAATAAATAATCGAGAAGGGTTGCTAAAATACGATCGCCAACACTAGCCACTTCGTATTCAATATCCACGTTTTGTGTTGTTTGTATTTTAATGTTATCCATTTAACAAATATTTATATAAATTTACACAAGTGCAAATTAAATCTTATTTCTGAGTGAAAGAAATTACTTTTTTAAAACAAAATGCCGATAAATGGCAAGAATTTGAATCACTCGTTGCTACAAAAGGAGCAAACAACCCCGATATAATGGCTGAACTGTTTATTCAACTTACAGATGATTTATCTTATGCAAAAACACATTATCCAAAATCAAAAACTACACAATATTTAAATTCTGTTGCAGCCAAAGTTCATCAAGAAATTTATAAAAATAAGAAAGAAAAAAAATCACGTATCAGTCATTTTTGGAAATATGAACTTCCTTTGGTTTTTAAAAATTCGCACAAACAACTTTTTTATTCATTTTTAATTTTTACAATTGGAATGCTCGTTGGCATTGTTTCATCAGCTTATGACGACACATTTGTAAGATTAATAATGGGCGACAGTTATGTAAATATGACACTCGAAAACATTGACAAAGGCGACCCGATGGCAGTTTATAAAAGCATGAACCAGATTGATATGTTTTTAGGAATAACGATAAACAATATTTATGTGTCTTTTTTATGTTTTGTTTTTGGAATGTTATTTTCGTTAGGAACAGGTTATCTTCTTTTCTCAAATGCAATTATGCTTGGAGCATTTCAATATTTTTTCTACTCAAAAGGTTTATTAATGGAATCTATTCTTTCCATTTGGATTCATGGAACACTTGAAATTTCCGCCATTATTATTGCTGGTTGTGCAGGCTTAACTTTAGGTAACAGTATTTTATTCCCAGGAACTTATTCTCGTTTAGCTTCATTTACTAATGGGATGAAACAAGGAGTAAAAATTGCCGTTGGACTTGTTCCTATCTTTATAATAGCAGGATTTTTAGAAAGTTTTGTAACTCGCTATTCAAACATGCCTATTTGGTTAAGCATCACAATCATTGGTAGTTCGCTCATATTTATTATTTGGTATTTTATTATTTATCCAATACAACTAAACAAAAAAGCACAAACTTTTATTTAAAAAAATAAAAAAATGAATCAAGAAAAAATTAATCTATTTCAAGCAAGAGATTTTGGCGAAACATTTAATGCATCCATAAAATTTTTACGTCAAAATTTCAAGTCCTTTTTTAAAACAATTATTTTAATTAGTGGACCCCTATTTTTATTATCCACCTTATTTGGAATATATTACCAAACAACGGTTTCTGCAGGTTCAACAATAAATACATTATCAATGCTAGGAAATATTTTCAATTGGAAATATTTTGTAACACTATTTTTGTCGTTGCTTGCCGGATTATCATTAATCGGCACCACATTTTCTTATATGATATGCTATCACAAGAATGGACCTGGAAATGTAACAACAGGAGAAGTTGCAAGTTTATTTATGCGAAATATTGGAAAAATAATTGGTGGTTTTTTTCTTTTATTATTACTCATTATAATTATAGGGTTTGGAGCATTTTTTATCATTGGATTAATTGCTTCCATCCATACAATAGTAGCAATTTTAATGGGTATTTTGGTTGTGGTTGGTTTGTTGATATTAGGACCTCCTTTTATTTGGCAGTTTTCAACATTTTATTTACCAATGATGCACGATGAAGATTCGGTTATTAACTCCCTTTCGCGCATAAGAGAGGTAATGCGCGGAGAATTTTGGTGGACTTGGCTGCTAATGGTTTGTAATTATGTTATGATATTTATTATTTCACTTGTTATACTTCTTCCACAAATAATATATACAATGGTGATTGCATTGAGTGGCTCTAATGAAGGCTATAGCTCACTCACATTTATTTTAATTTCTTCAATATCTACATTTCTAGCATCGTTTATTTATAGTTTATTCTATTTAATTAATGCTTTTCATTATTATAGTTTAGCTGAAAAGAAAGAAGGAGTTGGATTAATGGAAAGAATAAATGAAATTGGCGTAACACCCATAAATGATGAATTTAAGCAGCAGTACTAAAATTATTTTTCTTATTTTGATGCTGTATAACCTTATATACAGTAAAAAATCATTTTGTGCAAACGATAGTATTTCTAAGCACACAATAGTTGCTATTGATTCAACTAAAGTTGAAGTGAGAAAATTGAAACAAGAGACAAAAGAAAACTTATTAAAAAATACGGATTACAGATACGACAAAGTTGGTCCAGCTCCAAAAACTCCTTGGGAAATGTTAATAGATTGGATTGATAGAATGATATCCAAATTATTTGATACCGAAGGAGGAAAATTAAGTTGGAGTATTTTTCAATATTTGCTCATGTTTGCAGCAATTGCAGTTATTATTATTTTATTATTTAAAAACAATATCCGTTCGCTTTTTTATGGAAAAAGTGCTCCTGTATCAATTGATTTTTCGGAAATAGAAGAAGATATTTATAAAATAGACTTTCAAAAATTAATTTCAGAAGCTATTGCAAAAAAAGATTTCAGAAAAGCAGTTCGCTTACATTTTCTATTACTTCTAAAACAGCTTACTGATAAAAATTTAATTCAATGGAAAATTGATAAAACAAACAAGGACTATTCTGTTGAATTAACAAATAACAGATTTAATAAACAGTTCAAAGAAATTACTTTTTTATATGAATATTTTTGGTACGGAAATTTTCCGATAGATGAATCAAAATATCAAAATACGATTGAAAAATTTAAGGCTATTAAACTATAATGTTAAAAGGTAATAAAAAATATGTGTTATTTTTAGTATTATGTTTTTTAGCGTTAATACTTCTAAAAATATACTCTCCTAAGCCAATTGACTGGAGTCAATCTTATTCAAAAAAAGATAAAATCCCTTATGGAACAGAAGCTTTATTTAGCACATTGCCTGAACTATTTCCTGAAAAAAATATTGCACCAGAAAAACTCCCTTTATACAATGTTTTAAAAAACAATTCATACCAAAACACCAACTACGTTGTTATTAATAAATCATTTGAACCCGATGAGCTTGACACTAAAGAACTTTTAAAATACGCTTTTGCAGGAAACAATGTGTTTGTTGCCGCAAATTATTTTTCTGGAAAATTTGCTGATACGTTAAAATTAAATACAAATGCTTTTTACAATTTTGATAGTGGTTTAAAAATAGATTCCAATACCGTAAAATCAATTAAACAAGACGACTCCGTAAAATTAAATTTCAGCAACCCACATTTAAAATCAACTAAATTTTATTCTTTTAAAAATCATTTGGAAAACTATTATTTAAATTCTTTTGACACAACAATAACAAGCATTTTAGGGACAAATAATAAGAATCAAATTAATTTCATAGCAATGAAATGGGGTAAAGGAAAAATTTATATTCATACAACACCCGAAGTTTTTACAAATTATTTTTTTGTAGATAATACCAATGTAGATTATGCAAGTAAAGTCCTTTCCTATTTGCCTGTTTCAAATATAATTTGGGATGAGTATTATAAAGTTTCGAACGTTGCTCACGATAATATGTTTCGAGTACTTTTTGCTAACCCAGCACTAAAAACGGCATACTTTGTAGCTTTAATTTCGCTTCTAATATTTATTCTTATTGGAACAAAACGCAAACAAAGAACCATTCCAATAATCGAACCTTTAAGAAATACAACATTAGATTTTATTGGAGTTGTAGGCACTTTATATTATCAAACAGGCAACCATAAAAATATTGCAGATAAAAAAATTACTTACTTTTTAGCACATATAAGAAAAACATTTCAAATAAAAACAACAATTTATGACGATTCTTTTATAACACGAATCAGCATTTTATCTGGCATTGAAAAAATGAAGGTACACGATATGTTTTATTTTTTTGACGACATATCATCAAAAAATAATGTAACACAACAAGAATTAATAAAATTAAATTTAATGATTGAAGAATTTCACAAATACAACAAACGATAAATTATGGAAAATCAAACATTTGAAAACAGAATTGATTTAAGAGAATTACAACAAGCTGTAAACTCTATTAAAACGGAGATAGGAAAAATAATTGTTGGGCAAGATACAATGATTGAAATGCTTATTGCAGCAGTATTAGCCGATGGGCATGTTTTAATAGAAGGAGTTCCTGGTGTTGCTAAAACGCTAACAGCAAAGTTGCTTTCAAAAACAATGTCTGTAAATTTTTCACGTATTCAATTTACACCTGATTTAATGCCTTCTGATATTTTAGGAACGAGTATTTTTAATTTAAAAACTAGCGAATTTGAATTTAAATCAGGACCATTATTTTCGAACATAGTTTTAATAGATGAAATTAATCGAGCTCCTGCAAAAACGCAAGCAGCACTCTTTGAAGCAATGGAGGAGAGACAAATAACGGTTGATGGAAAAACATATCCACTTGATGCTCCTTTTATTGTTTTAGCAACACAAAATCCTGTTGAACATGAAGGCACTTACAGATTACCAGAAGCACAACTCGATCGATTTTTATTCAAAATAAATGTTGATTATCCAACATTGGAAGATGAAACAAAAATCATTTCCGATTTTCATTCGAAAAAAAATTCAATTGATTTAAATTCTGTTCAATCTGTAATGACCGCAAATGACATTAAAAATTACAGAAGTAAAGTTGGTGAAATACATATCGACCAAAATTTAATTTCATACATCGCCAAAATTGTAAATCAAACTCGAAATAATACATCCTTGTATCTAGGGGCATCTCCTCGTGCATCACTATCTATGCTATCAAGCTCAAAAGCAATTGCAGCGATTAAAGGTCGTGATTTTGTAACACCAGATGACATTAAATTGATTGCAATAAATGTATTAAAACATAGAATTATGCTAACTCCCGAAAAAGAAATGGAAGGTATAACAGCAAACGAAGTCATCAAACAAATAATAGAAAAAATAGAAATTCCTAGATAATAAATGAAACATTTTTTAAAATCAATATACATTTCAACGCTGCTATATTTCGTAATTTCAGCAGAAGTGGTGTTTTTGATTTTTAGTTTCTTTTTTTCTGATATATATGAATTTTCTTTTTATGCTTTGCTTACAATCATCGTTTTAATCATTATTGATATACTTGTTTTATTTGCCAACAAAAATGGTATTTCAGCAAAACGAGAAACTCTTGACAAGCTGTCAAATGGCGATGATAATCCAATACAAATAAGGATAGACAATCACTATTTATTTCCCACAAAAATTGAAGTAATTGACGAACTTCCTTTTCAATTTCAGCTTCGAAATATTTTTTTCAAATTAATGATTCCATCGGGTAAATCAAAAACAATTGATTATGATGTTCGCCCTACAAAAAGAGGAGAATATAGTTTTGGTGCGGTAAATATATATGTTAAAAGCCCTATCGGACTGATTCAAAAACGTTATAAATTTTCGCAAGATGTTGTAGTTCCTGTCTATCCATCATTTATGCAAATGCGTAAATATGAATTACTAGCCATTTCAAATAGATTAACAGAATTTGGAATAAAAAAAATCAGAAAAATTGGAAACAATAATGAATTCGACCAAATAAAAGAATACGTTTATGGTGACGATTACAGAACAATAAATTGGAAAGCTACTGCTCGAAAAAGTAAGTTGATGATTAACCAATATCAAGATGAAAAATCACAACAAGTTTACGCAATAATTGATATGGGCCGGATTATGCGTATGCCTTTTGAAGGCTTAAGTTTATTGGATTATGCTATTAATTCTAGTTTGGTAATTACGAATATTGCAATGCTTAAACATGATAAAGCAGGCATAATAACATTTTCAAATAAGGTTCAATCTATATTACAAGCAGAAAGAAAAAGCGGACACTTAAATAAAATTTTGCATTTATTACATAACCAAAAAACAAGTTATCTGGAAAGTGATTATGAAAATCTTTATATAAATATCAAAACAAAAATTTCTCAGCGTAGCTTATTACTTCTTTACACCAATTTTGAAAGCTTATCCGGATTAAAACGCCAGTTAAAATATTTATTGCGATTAGCAAAAGATCACTTATTGGTGGTTATCTTTTTTGAAAATACTGAATTAACAAACTTTTTAAATGAACCTGCCAAAACTACTGAAGAAATTTACAATAAAGTTATTGCGGAAAAATATGCGTTTGAAAAAAAATTGATTATTAAAGAACTTGAAAAATTTGGCATTCAAAGCATATTAACAGCGCCACAAAATCTTTCCGTAAATTCAATCAATAAATATTTAGAACTAAAAGCAAGAGGATTGATTTAAACAATGGATTTAGAAACAAAACC
Source organism: Arcticibacter sp. (assembly GCA_021155045.1). Lineage (GTDB taxonomy): Bacteria > Bacteroidota > Bacteroidia > 2-12-FULL-35-15 > 2-12-FULL-35-15 > 2-12-FULL-35-15. The sequence continues at coordinate 373,031 of JAJNQB010000019.1, read as the reverse complement.
TAAAAAAAAATTAACTCCAAATCAAGCCTATATCAGCGCACAAAAATATTGTGCTTACCAAGAACGTTGCCAACAAGAAATGCGCAACAAGCTATACGAATGGGGCTTGTACAGCAACGATGTTGAAAACATTATAGCAAATCTTATCACTGAAAATTTTTTAAATGAAGAACGTTTTGCAAAATTATTTGCTGGAGGAAAATTCAGAATAAAAAAATGGGGAAGAATTAAGATAAAAATTGAACTCAAAAAAAGAAAAATATCTGAGTATTGTATTAAATCTGCGATGAAAGAAATTGACGAGCAACAATATTACGAAACACTTAAATCAATTATCTCAAAAAAATTAAAAGAATTACCAAAAGGGAAAGAATATCAAAAAAACTACAAAACTGCACAATATGCAATTTCAAGAGGGTATGAAAGTGATATGGTTTGGGAAATAATTAAATCAATTTAAATTCCATCAATAAAGGCTGTGCTTCTTTTTTATACAAAATAGGAATAGTTTTTCTTAGCGTTTTTCCTTCTGGTCCTTCGAAATAAATTACTATCCTTGAAAAAGAAAAGAATGGGGTTTTAAAATAAACAGATTTTATTTTTTGCCTTTTAACTGTAGGCGTATTGCTACTTAAAAATCCTTTTTTTAATCGGATAAAAGAAAGTATCAATAAAAGAATAGCACCATAATTTTCGATATGTTTAAAAAAATGGATACCATAATAATTTACTGAAACTGCAGTATAAATAAAAATCAAAGCGAAAAATATATAATTTAAAACACTTATTATTCCCCAAGCTTCACTTAATTCATATTCTAAAGGAATTCGAGTTGGATTTTTTTCATTCGAAACAAAAATAAATTCATCTGTAATATGACAATATTCCTTTTTATTTACTCTAAAATATTTTGTTTGCATCTTGTTTTACTTCTTAAATTTTAATCGGATAAAAGTATAAATAATCGCTAAGGTAACTTTAAACATGTAATAAACAGAGGCAAAAAAACCAATAGATGAAACTCCTCCTTGTCTTTCCAGCATCTTAACAGGCACTTCAAGTATTTTAAATTTATTAAGAGCGTACATAATAATAGCTTCTGGCTCTGGATATTCATCTGGATAGTATTCACTAACTTTTTCTAAAACTTTTTTGTTTATCAGTCTAAACCCAGAAGTGCTGTCTGTAACTACTTTATTTACAAGAAATTTATTGAGGAGTTTAAAGTAATTGATCCCAAATCTCCTAATGGCAGAAGATTGAAATCCTTCTTTTTCAATAAATCTTGAACCAATAATAACATCTGCATTATTATCAATTGCACATTTTAAAAGTTTTACTATTTCATCGGCAGGGTGTTGCCCATCACCATCCACTTGAATGGCATAATCATAGTCATTTTCAAACGCATATTTAAAACCCGTTTGAACAGCGCCTCCAATTCCTAAATTAATAGGTAGATTCAAAGGAATGCAATTTATCCGAGCTATTATATCACTTGTAGTGTCCTTTGAACAATCATTTACAACAACTGCATCAATGATAAAAAGGTTTTCTGTATCAATTGAATGGATGCTTTTCACAACATTTCCAATTGAATTTTCTTCATTATAAGCAGGAATAATAGCAGCTATTTTGAGCATTTCGGTAAAAGTAAAATATTTTATCGATAGAATTATTCACTTCGTAGAAAAATAGAAATAAAGTATAGAAAAGTTTGGTTGTGTAACAATTTTTTATTATATATTTACAAGTAGGAATTAAGAATTAAATAATCAAAAAGATATAATAAAAAATAAATTATTAAAATGGTGGTAACAGAAACTTCTCTTCAAGAATGTTTACAAAAATTTTTCGGATTCGATAGTTTTAAAGGACAGCAAGAAGAAATTATTACGAGTGTATTAGATGGTAAAGATACTTTTGTGATTATGCCAACAGGTGGAGGCAAATCATTATGCTATCAATTACCCGCTTTGGTTAGCGAAGGAACAGCAATTATTGTTTCTCCTTTAATTGCTTTGATGAAAAATCAAGTAGATGCTTTAAGAAACTTTGGTAATGAAGAAGGCATTGCTCATTTTTTAAATTCATCTCTAAACAAAACTGAAATAACAAAAGTTAAGAGTGATATTAAATCTGGAAAAACAAAATTATTATATGTTGCCCCTGAGAGCTTAACAAAAGAAGAAAATATTGCATTTTTTAATGAAATAAAAATCTCATTCTTCGCTATTGATGAAGCACATTGCATTTCAGAATGGGGGCACGACTTTCGTCCTGAGTATCGCAGACTAAGACCAATTATAGAAAACATTGGCAAAGTACCTATCATTGCTTTAACAGCAACTGCTACTCCAAAAGTACAACAGGATATTCAAAAAAATCTTGGCATGACAAAAGCCAATGTTTTTAAATCCTCTTTTAACCGTTCTAATTTATATTACGAAGTAAGAACAAAACAAAATGTTGTAAAAGAAATTATAAAATACATAAAAGGCCAACAAGGAAAATCAGGAATTGTATATTGTTTAAGTCGCAAAAAAGTAGAAGAACTTGCAGAAACATTAAAAGTTAATGGAATAAAAGCTGCCCCATACCATGCAGGATTGGAAGCAAAAGAACGTGCAGGAACACAAGATGCTTTCTTAATGGAAGATATTGATGTGATTGTAGCAACAATAGCATTTGGAATGGGAATCGATAAACCAGATGTTCGTTTTGTGATACATCATGATATTCCTAAATCATTAGAAGGCTATTACCAAGAAACAGGAAGAGCGGGAAGAGATGGCGGAGAAGGAAATTGTGTTACTTTTTATAGTTATGACGATATCGTGAAACTAGAAAAATTTATGAAAGGCAAACCTGTTGCTGAACAAGAAATAGGAAAACAACTTTTAGCAGAAACTGTTTCTTATGCCGAAACATCTAGCTGTCGCAGAAAGTTTTTACTTCATTATTTTGGCGAAGAATATGACGAAACAGGATGTGGTGGTATGTGCGACAATTGCCGTAACCCAAAACAAAAATTTGAAGGAATGGACGATGTTGCATTAGCAATTGAAGCCGTTATTGATGTAAAAGAAAAATTCAAAACAAAAGATATTATCAATATATTACTAGGAAATATTACTTCTACAGTAAAAACATATAAACACAACGATTTAGAGTGTTTTGGAAAAGGATTAGAGGATGATAAAACAGAAAAATATTGGAATGCTGTAATTCGCCAAGCTCTTGTTACTGGATTATTATCAAAAGATATTGAAAATTATGGCTTACTAAAAGTTACGGCAGAAGGAAAAAAATTCATGGATAAACCTTATAGCGTAATGGTTACTAAAGATCATGACTATGAAGGAACCGAATCTGATGATGAAGATGGAGGAGCAGGAGGAGCAAAAGGAGGAAGTGCTGGCGCAGATGAAGCATTATTTGCAGCATTAAAAGATTTATTAAAGCAAACTGCTCATAAATTAAAATTACCTCCTTACGTAATTTTTCAAGAAATCTCTTTACAAGAAATGGCTATTCAATATCCAATTAAAATGGATGAGTTGGTTAATATTACAGGTGTTGGACAAGGGAAAGCACAAAAATTTGGAAAACCATTTATTGATCTAATTGCAAAATATGTAGATGAAAATGAGATTGAAAGACCATTGGATATGGTTGTTAAATCCATTGTAAATAAATCTGGCTTAAAAGTTTACATCATACAAAGTATCGACAGAAAATTAAAATTGGAAGATGTTGCAAAAGCAAAAGGCTTGTCATTAAGTGATTTAATTACTGAGATTGAAAGTATAGTTTCTTCAGGAACAAAAGTTAATATCAACTATTATCTAAACGATATAATGGATGAAGACAAACAAGAAGAGGCAATGGAATATTTTAAAGAATCGGAAAGTGACTCCATTGATTCAGCATTAAAAGAATTAGGAGAAGATGAATATACCGAAGAAGAAATGCGGTTAATGCGAATAAGGTTCATGAGTGAATTTGGAAACTAAAAAAAAGAGCTGTAGAAATACAGCTCTTTTTTATTCTATTTTATAAATTGTTTTATGTTTTACTTCTGTCATCACAAAAGAGCTTTGAACATGAGCAATGTTTTCTGTTGCAGCTAATTTATTGGTTATAAAATCTTGATAATGATTCATGTCATTAGCGGCTACTTTCAAGAGATAATCAAACGTTCCTGCAGTATGGTAACACTCCATTACTTCATCTAATTTGGTTATTGCTTGTTCAAATTTTTTTAAAAGTGGCTTTGAATGAACTTGTAAAGAAACACTACAATACACAACTAAATTTTTTCCAATTTTTTCTTTATTTAATAGTGCAACATATTTTTCAATGACTCCTGTTTTTTCTAATCGCTTTATCCTTTCATAAGTTGGCGTGATAGTCAGACCAACTTCATCAGCAATTTGTTTCGTATTTAAAGAAGAATTTTTTTGAAGTAAATCCAAAATTTTTTTGTCCAACCTATCTAGCTTTTCCATCAGGATAATTTTTCTGTTTTATAGTTTTTGAAATCAATATTAAGATATATATTCTTTATTAATATAATTTTTTAGTTTTATTTTCTAAATATATAACAAATTAAAGAAATAAATGATTTGAATAGTAACTTTGGTTTAAATAAATCTCTCTAATGATGGCAACTAAAAAGAAAACAGCAAAAAAAATGCGCCCTGAAAGTTTAATGATGAGTTATGGTTATAAACCAGAATTGTCTGAAGGAGCAGTAAAATGTCCAATATTTCAAACTTCTACTTTTGTATTTAAAACAGCAGAAGAAGGAAAATCATTTTTCGAAATTGCTTATGGCAAACGTAATTTAAAACCAAAAGAAGAGGTTGGTTTAATTTACAGTAGAATAAATAATCCTGATTTAGAAATTCTTGAAAATAGATTGTGCTTATGGGATGAAGCAGAAGATGGGGCAGTTTTCGAAAGTGGTATGGCTGCAATAAGCACAACCGTTTTAGAACTTTTAAACCCTGGAGATTTACTATTGCACAGCGAACCTATTTATGGTGGCTCTGATCATTTTTTTAAACATGTGTTAGCTAAATTTGGTATTCATAGCATAGGCTTTATGCCCAACCAATCAAAAGAAGATATTATTAAACTTATTGAATCAACAGGTAAAGCAGAAAACTTGGCAATGATATTTATCGAGAGTCCAGCAAATCCTACAAATGATTTAATAGATATGAAAATGTGTGTTGAGATAGCAAAAAAATATTCCAACAAAAACAAAAAAGTAATTACAGCTATTGACAATACATTTTTAGGTCCTGTTTTTTCGCATCCAATTAAACATGGTTTTGATTTGGTTTTATATTCTGCAACAAAATATATTGGCGGACATAGCGATGTAATTGCAGGAGCTTGTGTTGGTTCAAAAGAATTAATGAAACGAGTAAAATCATTTAGAAGTATCATGGGGACTATGGCATCGCCAAACACAGGTTGGTTATTGATGCGTAGTCTTGAAACGTTGAAAATGAGAATGACTTTGCAGGCTGAAAATGCAATAAAAATTGCAAATTGGTTGAACAAACATCCCAAAGTAGAAAAGGTTTATTATTTAGGTTTAATAAAAAAAGGGAACAAACAATATGAAACATTTAAACGTCAATGTTTATCCCCCGGAGCAATGATAAGTTTTGACGTTAAAGGCGGAGAAAAACAAGCTTTTAAAGTACTAAATGCAATGAAACTTATTAAACTTGCTGTTAGTTTAGGAAGCACAGAATCCTTAGCCGAACACCCTTACAGCATGACACATACTCCGGTGAACGATGATTTAAAAAAGAAAATGAATTTAACAGAAAAAATGATTCGCCTTTCGGTAGGAGTTGAATATTATGAAGATATAATAGCCGATATTGAACAAGCCTTAAACAAGATATAAAAATAAAAAAGGGTGAACGAATTCCCCCTTTTTTATTCAATTATCACTAACCAATTTATTATTTTGCCGTAGCAACTACATTTACATTTAATTCAAAATCATCGCTGATTGCTTTATCTCCTATGCTATCAAAGAATGAAGCAGAACCATATTTAATGCCATATTTTGTTCTGTTTACAATAACTTTAGCTACTACAACAAGAGCTTTGCCTTCCATTTTAACTACTGCAGGAAAATCAATGTCTTCTGTAATACCTTTAATTGTTAATTTTCCAGTAACATCATACGTTGTTCCTTCTTTTAGAGTAACTTTAGTAATTACAATATTTGCTGTTTTAAATTTATCAGCTCCAAAGAAATCATCTGACTTAAGATGCCCAATTAATTTACCATTCCATTCAGCATCCGTTAAATCAGTACATGTAATTGATGTCATGTCAAATTCTACATTCCCTCCTGTAATTCCTTTTTCATCAGCCATAATACTTCCTTTTGAAACAGAAATATTTCCTTCATGCTGACCAGTTACTTTTTTTCCCACCCAATGTAAACTTGTAGTTTTGGTATCAACTGTATAAGTTGTTGTTTTTTTAGCACTAGTAAATGCAAAAGCCACTACAGTAGCTATTGACATAATTCCAATTGTAATTTTATTTTTCATTTTATTTAAGTTTTTTGGTTTCTAAATACAAATATACACATTATATGTATATACATACATTATTTTTAACATTTTTTATTTATTTTTTAAATTCAATAGATAAAGAATTAACACAATATCTTAATCCGGTTGGTTTGGGTCCATCGTCAAATACGTGCCCTAAATGCCCACCACACTTAGCGCAGGTAATTTCAGTTCTTATCATTCCATGACTACTATCCTTCGTATAAACAATTTTAGTAGAATCAATTGCTTCAAAAAAACTGGGCCACCCACAACCTGCATCAAACTTTGTTTCAGAAGTAAATAGATCGGCACCACAAGCAGCGCACACATAAGTGCCTTTATCTTTATGCAAATAAAATTTACCGGAAAAAGGAGCTTCGGTACCTTTTTCTCTAATAACATGGTATTGTTCTGGGCTTAATGTTTTTTTCCACTCTTCTTCTGATTTAACAATCTTTGCTGTTGTATCTTTTTTTTCTGTACTCATAGTGTTAGTTGATGTTTGATTTGTTGTTTGACTATTACTATTACAAGCGAAAAGAACTGAAATAGTTATTATATAAAATATTGATTTCATTGAATTATAATTTAAAATTAATCAAGCAGAAGACAACAATAATTAAACCAACTATTTTGGTTTAATAGCGGCTGGAGGTTTTTGCGTTTGAGATGTAGTCTTTTTAGGCTGTACAGCAGGAGTGGCAATTACACTTCCTGTTTTTATTAACACAATATTTTTTTCTTTCACAGAAATAAAATCTGACATATCAAAAATAGTTACATCTTCTTTATATGTATCAAAGCCTAAACAGCTTATTTCAATAGTATATTTACCGGGCTCAAGAGCAAAAACAAATCGTTTTGTTTTAGGATTAATTTCTTTCCATTCAATTTCCTCTTGGGTTTTAGCATTTATTAATCTAACACTAGCATTAAACTCTTTAATTGTAGAATCGTTGGTTGATACTACACCCTTATAAGCAGTAAGTGGAGCTTCTACATCATGGAAAGTAACTTTGTAAATATCCAAATCGCCATATCCTTCTTTTCTATACGCAGAAATATATCCATCACGATTATTTCCAGCTAAGGAAAACTGAACATTATCTTCTGGTGTATTTAAAGGGTAACCAATATTTACAGCATTTTCAAATTTTTGAGTTTGTGGGTTGTATTTTGATTTAAATATATCGTAACCGCCCATATTAAAATGTCCTTCTGAAGCAAAATATAAAATATTATTTTTTTCATCAAAATTAGGGAAGCCTTCGTTATACTTTGTATTCACAGAACCCCCTAAGTTTATTGGAGTGCCCCATCCTCCATTTGGAAGCTTTTTACTTATATATAAATCCATCCCACCAAACCCTCCTGCTCTATCACTATTAAAAATTAATGTATTCCCATCTTCTGAAATACAACCTTCGAATTCTACATCTGCAGAACTTATTGGCTCATCTAAAATAACAGGTTTTGGAAAGTTTTTTAATTTTCCACTGATTGATGTAATAAATAAATCACTTGCAATTTTTTGATTATCGATGTAAACAATCATAACTTTTCCGTCAGGCGTTAAATAAACACACTGTTCATCTTCCTGTGAGTTAATAACGATTCCTGCATTTTTTGCTTTTGTCCATTTACCATTCTGAACTTTAGAATAATAAATGTCTGATGTAAAATATCCTTGCCAGCTTTGAATATTTCCAACAGTAGCATCTCTTCTAGTTGTATAATAAAGAACACTTTCTTCTTTATTCACAAAGGGATAATAATCTGGATAAACTGTATTTATTTCTTTTCCTAAATTTTCAAATGAAACATTAATTGGTTTTTTAATTAAAACTTTGGCATTTTCACAATTATCAATTAATAAGTTAGCCGCTTCCGCTTCTTTTGAATTTAATTTTAATTTATATTCATTAAAGAACCCAATTGCCTTATCAAATTCATAATTATACATATAACCCATTCCTAAATAAAGCAATAAACTATTTGAATATTTACCACTTCTATAAACAAAATCTAAATAAGGGATTGCTTTGGATTTATCATCGTTTATATTTAAGTAACATATTCCAATATTAAGATTTAAACTTAAGTCGTCCTTTTTTTCTGGATAAATTTTTATGTATTCTTTCAAAGCCCTATTATAATCTTCATTTGCCAAATAGGTTTTAGCCCCTTTTTTATTATTTGCTTGTGAGTATATTTCGTGGCAAACAATAAAAAAGAAAAGAAAAAAAAGAAGATTAAAATATTTTTTCAAACTAATCAGGGATAATAATATTTATTAGGCTAATTTATGAATAAAACAGATTAAAAAAAATTCTAAATAAATCCTCTTCTAGCATTAAATGAACTAATTTAGTTGTCTTATTCTATGAAATCGCTATTAAAGGTAATTTTAATTTTTATACTAATTATCATCTGCAATCCCACAAAGGCTAATACTATAGAACTATTTTTGCAAAATTGTAAAAGGACTATTGATGCTAACTTAGATAGCAGTATATTTTTTTCAGACAAATTGATTGCTCTGGCTAAAAAAGAAAACAACTATCATGCGCTTTCGGAAGGATATAAATATAAAGGTCTTGCTAACTATTTTAAAGGAAACTATCCAAAAACATTGGAATATTATCAGCAAGCAGTAAAAATTGCGGAAAGAGAAAACTATTCTGATATTTTAATTTCTATGTACAATCTATATGGTACATTTTATAAAAAACAAAACAATTTAAAATCTTCATTAGAACAATTTACAGCAGGATATAATTTAGCAAAATCAATTAACGACTCCTCTGCTATGGCGTCATCATTAGGAGATATTGGATTGATACACCAATTAAATAATGATACTTTATTAGCTATTGATTATTTTACAAAATCTCTAAAAATATACCAACAAGTAAAAAACAAGTTAGGAGAATCCTACTGTTACAATTATTTGGCAGAAATTTATGCTTCACAAAACAAATATAAAAATGCAATAGCTTACTTAAATAAAGGCTTAAAATTGAGGTTAGAATCAAATGACAGCAAATCTATTGCTATAAATTATACAAATATTGGTGAAGTGTATATGCAAATGAAAGAATATGATAACGCTTTAAATAACTTCAACAAATGTATTAATCTTTCTAAAAAAATAAATTACACAGATTTATTAAAACATTCATACAAAATGGTGTCTGATGTTTATTTCAAAAAAAACGACTTTGAAAGAGCATACACCTATTTTTCTATGTTTTCTGATTTAAAAGATAGTATATACAACGAACAAAATGCCAGGCAAGTAAATGAAATGGAGGCAAAGTATCAAAATGAAAAAAAACAATTACAAATTGAAAATTTAAATAAAGAAAATGAAATAAAAGAAGTAAAACTGGAACAACAATCCACTAAAACAATGTATTTATACATTTTTTCAGCACTTTTGATACTTATAATTGGTGCCATTTTTCTTAGCTATAAAAACAAACAGAAAGCAAATATTTTAATATCAGAACAAAAAAAAGAAGTTGAATTACAAAAAGAAATAGTGGACAAAAAGCAAAAAGAAATACTTGACAGTATTCATTATGCTAAACGTATTCAACAATCTTTACTCCCAAAAGAAAAGTATATCGAGAAAAATATAAATAGAATAAAAAAATAATGTATTTTTAATTGTGGGCTTTATAAAAAAAACAACAGTTATTGCTTTTCAGATTTTGTTTATATCTAATTTAATTGCCCAAAATAGTGGCTATCGAATTAGAAATTATACAACAAAAGAATACAAGGGCTTTACTCAAATGTGGTATTGTGTTCAAGACAATAGAGGAGTATTATACTTTGGAAACAGCAGCAATGTTCTGGAATACGATGGAAAAAACTGGAGAGCTATACCAATCAGCAAAGGCGTTGCCATCCGAACACTACATATCGATGATAAAGGAATAATATATGTTGGTGCTGTGGGGGATTTTGGCTATTTAAAATCCAATGAAAAAGGTGAATTAAAATTTGAGTCGCTTACAAATTTACTTAACACCGAACAAAAAAAATTTTCTGATATATGGGAAATTCACGAAATTGATGATGCAATCGTATTTCAAACAAGCGAAAATTTATACGTATATAAAAACAATAAAATAAGTGTAATACCTCCGCCTAACAATTCATCTTTTGCCTCGGTTTCATTTAAAGTAGGGAATAAAATATATGTACGAGAAAGAAAAAATGGACTAATGTCCTTTGATGGAAAAGAGGTAACTCTTATTTCAAAAGGGGAAGTATTTGCCGATGAACCACTTATCGGTTTGGTTAATTATGGAAAGAATGAATCTGGAAAAATGCTTGCAATATCAGTTGATAATGGCTTTTTTATAATTGATGAAAAAAAATCAGAAATCAAAAAACTTTCTCCAAGTTCAGAAAAAATAATATTAGAAAAAGGTCCATTAGGAGTAAAATGGTTTAATGATTCTACCCTTGTGATGAATACGAGAGCTGGCGTATATTTTTTAAATACGAAACTTGAAATTGTAAGAACAATAACAAAATCTGACGGATTAAACGAAGAATCTATCTCCAATATTTTTTTCGACAATCAAAATGAAATGTGGCTATGTAGCAACAATGGCATTAGTAAAGTCTCCGTCAATTCCCCTCTTTATTATTATAATCAAAGTTCTGGTTTTAGCGGAAATATTGAATCTATTTATATATTTAACGATAACATATACATCGGTACAACCTCTGGAATATACACATCCAACTTAAACAACAACAACAACAGTGGTGAACCACAACCATTAAAGTTTAAAGCAATTGAAGGCACATATTTTGAAGTTTGGAATTTTAATATTCATAAAAATAAAATTTATGCTGCTACCAGCGATGGCGTATTTGAAATAGAAAATGAAAAATTGAAAAGATTAACAAAAGCCTATTCGAATTTCATACACAATTCCACTATCTCTCCTGATATTATGTATGTTGGAGAAAAAGATGGATTAAGAATTTTGGAAAACAAAAGTGGGAAATGGGAAACAGTTAAATTCATAGATTTAACAACCCTTGATATAATGAATATTATAGAAGTACCCGGAAAAGACACAAGAGAAGTTTGGGCATCAACAAGAAAAAATGGAGTGCTAAAAATAATTTTCAACAATGATTTAAGTTATATCATAAAACAATATGATAGTTCAAAAGGGATTCCAAATGAATCCGTTTACTTAGCACAATATGATAACTCCATTTATTTTATTCATTCTGCAGATACTTATGTTTACGATAAAGAATTAGATGATGAGCAAAAAAAATGTTTCTACATTAAGAATGATTTTTTCGTAACCTTTAACCACAATGGAATAATTTTAGACCTACTAAATCCCTCAATTCCTATAGGAAAAAAAACATTAAAAGCACTACATTCGATAGAAGAAAATGGATACTCTTATTTTCAAAACAATCAATATATTTTATGGGTTGGATTAACTGATATTTTGGTGAGATACGATTCGAAAGTTAATAAAGATTACGAACCAGCTTACAACTGCCTTATTCGAAAAGTAACACTTAAGAATGATTCGCTATTATTTGGCGGCTATACAAGCTCCACAAATAAAAAAAATATTATCGAATATACATTTAATTCTATTTCTTTTGAATATGCCTCTCCATTTTTTGAAAGAGAAGATGCTAATGTTTTTAGCTACCAGCTTATCGGTTTTGAAAATGACTGGTCGCCATGGTCGAATGATAATACCAAGCAATACACCAACCTTACCGAAGGAGAATACACATTTAAAGTAAAAGCAAAAAACATATACAATCACGAAAGTAGTATAGCCGAATATCAATTTATAATTCTGCCGCCATGGTATAGAACAACATGGGCTTTCGTAATGTATTTTGTAATTTTTATATTAATAATATTTGTAACCGTCCGAGTTAGTATTCATCAACTCCGAGTAGCAAAAATAAAACTAGAGCGAATAGTTACAGAAAGAACCACAGAAGTTGTAAAACAAAAAGAAGAATTAATTGAAAAAAATACAATTATTGAAGTTGCTTATAATGATATTAAATCAAGCATCAATTATGCTAAACGGATACAAGAAGCTATTTTGCCGATTAAAGATGAAATAAAAGATTCTTTCCCTAACTCATTTATATTTTTTAAACCAAGAGATGTTGTTAGTGGAGATTTTTATTGGTTTACCAACCATAACAATTGTTTTATAATAGCATGTGTAGATTGTACTGGACATGGAGTCCCTGGTGCTTTCATGAGTATGATTGGAAATACTTTACTTAATGAAATTGTTATAGAAAAAAATATCACAAAGCCTTCTGAAATATTGAATTTATTGCATGAAAGAGTTCGTCAGTCATTAAAACAAGATATGGAAAATAGCGAAACAAGGGATGGAATGGATGTTTCAATTTGTGTAATAAATAACAACAAAATGGAACTACAATACGCTGGGGCAAACCGATCCTTACTTTTTATAAGAGATAGCAAGTTACAAGAAATAAAACCAAACAAACAACCAATTGGTGGCGACCAAATGGATGAAGATCGCATATTTACTAATCATTCAATAGATTTACGAGAGAATGATTCTATTTATATGACTACCGATGGCTTTGCAGATCAGTTTGGTGGAGAAAAAGGGAAAAAATATATGGTTAAGCGCTTTCATCAAACTTTAATAGAAATTCAAGAAATTTCAATGGAAGCACAAGACAAAAAATTAGAAACAATAATTTCGAATTGGCAAGGAAGTTTGGAACAAGTTGACGATATTTTAGTAATTGGTATAAAATTTTAATGAAAAAACAATTTCTATATACACTTTCTTTTTTTCTAATTGTGAACTGTTCTGTTTCGCAAAACAAGACAACATCTGATAGTTTAAGAAATTTATTGAGCCAAAAAATTGCAGATACAATAAGAATAAAAGCAAGTAACGAGTTAGCTTATGAATATTCTGCCGACAAAACAGATGAAGCGCTTAAACTTGCAAATGAATCATTAAAACTTTCAGAAAAAATAAATTATAATGAAGGGAAAATGAATTCCTATAATAACATAGGACTTATCTCCTACTATTCAAGCGACTATGAAAAAGCATTAGAAAACTTTAATCGATCATTGATTATTGCAAAAAAAATTAACAATAAAAATAAAATTGCTGTTGCTCTTAATAATATAGGTTTGGTTTATGATGATAAAGCAGAATATGGGAAAGCTCTTAACTATTACTTAAAATCATTGAAAATTTCAGAAGAGACGAACGGAAGCAAATGGCAGCTTGGAAGCACTTATAATAATATTGCTCTTATATACAAATTTCAAGGGAAGTATGACGAAGCTTTAGAATATCAAAACAAGTCGCTAAAAATAAAAAGAGAAATAAACAATAAAAAAGGTATAGGCAATTCTTTACATAATATTGCATTGATTTATAAACTAAAAGGCGATACTGCAAAAAGTCTTGAGTTTAACAAAAAGGCTTTGGAAGCAAGAAAAGAAGCAAATGACGAATCTGGAATAGCGCTTACTCTGAACAACATTGGTAGTGTTTACGAAGACGAAGGGAAATATGATATCGCACTTTCGTATTTCGAACAATCACTAAAAATTCGTGAAAAATTAAAAGATAAATACAATTTAGCAATTACTCTTTTCAGTATCGGCAGCAATTATTGTAATCGGCAAAAATTTGATGATGGATTTCAGTATGTAGAAAAAGCAATGGCTATTTCAAAAGAATTAGGAGCAAAAGAATTGATAAGATATGGATATGAAACATATACTGAATCCTACGCAAAAATGGGCAATTATAAAAAAGCTTTTGAAAATCAGAAAATGTTGATTGAAATTAAAGACTCCATTTTAAATACTGAAAATAACAAACAAATAAATGAACTTCAAACAAAATATGAGTCAGAAAAAAAACAAAAAGAATTAGAGCTTATTACAAAGGAATCTGAAATACAAACATTACAACTAAATAAAAATAAAATGTGGATGATTATTTTAACCACATCCATCCTTTTGGCTATAACCCTTTCTCTTTTTTTATTCAGCAGATTCAAATTAAAACAAAAAGCAAATATTTTACTAGAAAACCAAAACATTGAAATTACGCAACAGAAAAAAGAGATTACTGATAGTATAAATTATGCTAAACGAATTCAAGAATCTATTCTTCCTCCTGAACCTCATTGGAAAAAATTATTACCAAATAGTTTTATTTTTTATCGCCCTAAAGACATTGTAAGCGGAGATTTTTATTGGATAGAACAAAGAAATGAATATATCTGCTTTGCAGCAGTTGATTGCACAGGACATGGCGTACCAGGCGCATTAATGAGTGTGGTTGGGTTTAATCTATTAACGCAAGCAGTAAACGAAGTAGGACTAATAAAACCATCTGAAATATTAAAACACTTAGATGCAGGAGTTACAAGAACACTCAGACAATCGGAAGATGGAAAAGGAGTAAAAGATGGTATGGATTTATCATTATGCACTTTAAATACTAAAACAAATGAATTACAATATGCTGGAGCATTTAATGCTCTTTATTATATAACAAATAATGAATTGAAAGAAATCAAGGCAGATAAATTTCCTATTGGAATCAATTTAGATGGTATTGTTGATAATTACACCAACCACAAAATTCAATTACAAAAAGGAGATGCTGTTTATTTATTTAGCGATGGGTTTGCTGACCAATTTGGAGGACCAAAAGGAAAAAAATTTAAATATACCCAACTAAAAAAATTATTTGCAGCTATTTACAATAAACCTGTTAGTACACAGCAAGAAATCGTTTCAAACACATTTGATACTTGGAAAGATTCTTTAGAACAGGTTGATGATGTAGTTATTATTGGATTGGTAATTTAATTGATTTTTTGGATATTGACGACCACTAACGCTGTTGTACGCCAATCAATTTTTAAAGTTTCATTTTTCCGAACCCTTTTATTTTTAAGGCATTTCAGCCCATTAACAATTTATCATTTTTATTAACTTTTTTGAAACTCTTTAAAATTCGGGGCGTTGAAGGAAGTGAGTTCTTAATTTATTGTTTTACATTTTTTTTAAAAACGGAGGTTTATTATGAAAACAACTACAATTACAAAAGTTTTCGTTGCAATAAGTTTCTTAATATTGTTTATTCAATCACAAAATGAAGCTTATGCTTCACATGCACAAAGTGCGGATTTAACCTATCAATGCTTAGGTGGTAATCAATATCAAATTTCACTCTCCTTTTATCGTGACTGCGCGGGTGTTGCAGCACCAAATACAGCCACAATAAATATCTCATCTGCATCGTGCAACCAAAATTTTAGTGCAACACTTAATCGTATTGTAAACACTGGTATAGAAGTAACTCCTATATGTGCTACAATGACTACACAATGCTCTGGAGGGACTTACCCTGGTGTTCAAGAATACATATACAGAGGTATTGTAACTTTACCAGCACAATGTACAGACTGGGTTATGAGTTTTAGTTTATGTTGTAGAAATGCTGCAATAGGCACAATTCAAGCCCCGGGCAGCCAAAACATTTACATTGAAGCAAATTTAGATAACCTAAATTTTCCTTGCAATAGCTCTCCAACATTTTCAAATCCTCCAATACCTTTTGTTTGTGTCGGTCAGCCTTACTGTTTCAACAATGGCTCAACAGATATTGATGGTGATTCTTTATATTATACTTTAATAACACCACAAACAAGTGCTACAACAACTGTAACTTACAACGCACCCTACTCTGCTCAACAGCCATTACTTTCTTCCCCTCCTGTTACGTTTAATAATTTAACAGGCGATATGTGTATGACACCAACAACATTACAAGTTACTGTATTCACAATTTTAGTTCAAGAATATCGTAATGAAGTTTTAGTTGGTAGCGTAATGAGAGATATTCAATTGCGTACAATTACTTGTACAAACAACAATCCTTATGTAAATGGGATTAACAATACTGGAACATATTCTTTAACAGCCTGTGCTGGAACACCCATAAATTTTAACATTCCAACGTTTGATGCTGATGCATCACAAAATGTTACAATTACTTGGAATGCAGGAATTGCAGGAGCAACTTTTACCTCTAGTGGCGGGTCAAGACCAACAGGAACATTTAGTTGGACACCAACTCAAGCAAGCATTGGCAATGCATCCAATTGTTTTACTGTTACCGTTCAAGATAATAATTGCCCCTACAATGGAACGCAAACCTATGCATTTTGTATTAATGTTACAGGAATTGTAATCAATACATCATCTACAAATGCTAACTGTGGCGCATCAAATGGAACAGCAACTGTAAATGTGGTAAGTGGAACAGGACCTTTTACCTACTCTTGGTCAGCAGGAGGAAATAACCCAACACAAAATGGCTTATCTGCTGGCATTTATTCGGTTACTGTAACAAGTGCTGGAGGTTGCAGCAGTACAGCAAGTGCAACAGTTGGAAGCGGAGCAGCTCCAGGAAATGTAAATATGAGTTTTACAAATATTAGTTGTTATGGCGGAAATAATGGTACTGCAACTGCTAATGTAAATGGTGGACAACAACCATATAGTTATTTATGGAGCAATGGTGCAAATACTGCTTCCATATCAAACTTAACCGCAGGAACATATAACTTAACAGTAACTACTGCAAATGGTTGTACTACCAATGCAACAGTTACCATCACACAGCCTTCAAGTGCATTGTCGTATTCCTCTTCTCAAACAAACGTAACTTGTAATGGTTCAAACAATGGTTCTGCATCAGTATTAGCAACAGGAGGAACAGCCCCTTATACATATATTTGGAATTCAACTCCTACGCAAACAACTTCAACTGCATCAAATTTATATGCTGGCAGTATTTCTGTAATTGTTACGGATAATAACGGTTGTTCTATAACACAAAGTTTTATTATTTCAGAACCAAGTGCACTGAATAGCAATGCAATGGTGATAAACAATATTACTTGTAATGGATTGACAAATGGACAAGCAACAGTGGGTGCATCAGGAGGTGTTGGACCTTACACATATTCTTGGAACACTTCACCCCCTCAAAATATGCAAACTATAAATGGGCTTGGTGTAGGAAATTATACCGCTACAGTTGTGGATGCAAATGGTTGTATTTCATCATCAAGCATTAGTATTACTCAACCAACACCCATTTCTTTAGCTACTGCAGGCTTTCCAACTAGTTGTAATGGTTCTTGTGATGGACAAGCTGTTGTTATCCCAAGTGGTGGCTCACCAACTTACACTTATCAATGGATGCCAAATGGAGGTACGAGTGCAAGTGCAAATGGATTATGCTCTGGCACTTATAATATAACAATAACTGATAATAATGGATGTACAGCATCAACTAGTGTTCCAGTAACACAACCGGCTCCGATAAGTTTAACAGCAGCAGGAACAACAACAATTTGTTCGGGTCAATCTACTACAATTAACGCAAGCGCAACAGGAGGAAATGGTGGTTATATCTACATTTGGAATGGCTCAATGATGGGTGCCTCACAAACAGTTTCTCCAACATCACCAACCGTTTATAATGTTACAGTAACAGATGCAAATGGTTGTTCCGGTAATATGGCAAGTGTTAACATAAATGTTACTTCTTTAACTGCTGCAAATTTAACTGTTTCCCCATCTGCATCAATTTGTTTTGGAAACAGCACAATAATTTCTTCTAGTGTTTCTGGAAACACGGGTCCTGTTACAATAACATGGAGTAATGGTTTAGGAAACGGGAATGGACCATTTACTGTATCACCAACAAATAGCACAACATATACAGTAACGGTAACAGATGCATGTAATAATTCCATTATGGGCACAATTCCAGTTAATGTAAATCCTTTACCATCAATAAGCGTAAATCCTATTTCAGGAATAGGTTGTGGGGAAGTAAATCTTGGTTTTGTGGACAATTCTACAACAAATAATGGAGCTCAATACAACTGGAATTTTGGTGATGGAACAAGCTCCAATCAAGTATCGCCACAACATGTTTTTAATCAAACAGGAGTTTATAATATAACAGTAACAGTTACCTCTGCTTTTGGATGTGTAAATGCTGCTAATACAACTGCAACTGTAGTAGTAAATACTCCTTCAAAAGCTTTATTTACAGCAGAAGCAATGGACGGAACAACAATAAGTCCGATTTATAAATTTGTAAATAATTCTCTTAATTATGCTTCTCACGCTTGGGCTTTCGGTGATGGTGGAACTTCAACTCAGGTAAATCCACAACACACTTATGCAGGCAAGGGAGAATATTTAGTTACCTTAATTACAATAAGCTCTGCCGGTTGTAGAGATTCATTAAGTATTCCTGTTGAGATAAAACCAGAGTTTACATTATACATCCCTAATGCTTTTACACCAGATGGAAATGGGCATAACGATTACTTTACGGCAAAAGGTGCAGAAATAAATGAATTTTCAATGATGATATTCAATAGATGGGGAGAATTAATTTTTGAAACCAATAACATTTATCAAGGCTGGGATGGAACAGCAAAAGGAGGAAGTGTAATATCTCAAACAGGAGTTTATGTTTATAAAATAAATGTGAAAGATTTTAGAAACAAAAATCATGACTATACAGGACACGTAACTTTACTAAAAGGAGAATAAAAAAATATAAAGCTAAAAATCCCACTGATTGTTCAGTGGGATTTTTTATTTTTGTGAGACAACGCAACTATTATGAAAAAAATTATCTTACTGTCTAGCTTAATATTCCTAACAATAAATTTATTTTCTCAAAATAATAAAGTTGATAGTTTAGAAGTGCTACTCAAAAAAGCCACTCACGACACCACAAAAGCTAGTTTATTAGCACAAATTGGGTTTGAACTAAAATTTAGCGACCCAGAAAAATCAAAAAAAGTTGCAGAAGAATCGCTTGAGCTTTCGTTAAAGACAAAATACAAAACTACTGAAGCTGCTGCTAACAATGTTATTGGAATTTATCATTATTTTAAATACGATTTTCCTAAGTCCAGAACTTATTTTATAAAAGCACTAAATGGTTATATAGAGACTAATAATCCAAAGGGAATTGCAAGTTGCTGTGGAAATATTTCAAGCAGTTTTACAGAGCAAGCTCAATTCGATTCTGCAATTTTTTATCAAGAAAAAGGATTAAACTATGCTTTAAAAATGAATCACGAAAAAAGCATAGCCAATGCTTATCAGAACTTAGGTAACACTTATAACATGAAAGGCGATTATAATATAGCCACAGAATATTTATTTAAAGCCCTCAAAATTTTAGAAAAATTAAAAGACAATTACGGAACAGCAATGGCTTATTATAACATAGGGCGAACATTTTACATGCAAGGAAAACATCCACAAGGAATTGAATATGCAAAAAAATCAAGAAAAATTAGATTAGAATTAAATGATAAAAGTGGAGTTGCTACAACTTACATTTTAGAATCGAGTGCGCTTAATCAAATGCAAAAACACACTGAAGCAGCAGAGGCTGTGAACAAAGCCATAACTATACAAAAAGAAATTGGCGACACCAATGGAATGCAATACTCCTATTCCATACTTGCGAATATTTTTTACAATTACAAGCAATTTGATTTATCAATAGAATATTACAAAAAATCAAGAGAAATTGCAGAAACAATGCAGAATGAACAAACAATTGCAAATATTGATTATAGCATTGGTTCTGCCTATTCAGAAAAAGGAGATTATAAAAAAGCTGTTGAATACCAACTCAACTCCTTAAAAATATCAAAAAAATTAGGCGTGAAAGAAGAATTAAAAAATTCACTTTTGGCACTTTCACAAACACATGCAAAAATGAAAAGCTTTGAAAAAGCTTATGAATATGTGAATGAATATATGTCTGTTAAAGATTCTTTATTAAATGAAGCAAATAGCAAACAATTAAATGAATTGGAAACACAATATCAAAGTGAAAAACAACAAAAAGAAATTGAATTATTAACGAAAGATCAAGAAGTAAAAAACGAACGAATTGCTAGACAAAATATTATTACTTATACCGTTGTAGGAGGACTTATACTGGTTCTTGTTCTGGCTTTTATTTCATTTAAAAGGTACAGAGAAAAGAAAAAAGCAAATATTGAAATAACTCATCAAAAAGAAATTATTGAAGAAAAACAAAGGGAGATAATCGATAGTATTAATTATGCAAAAAGAATACAACATTCTCTATTACCCACAGATATTTACATCTCAAAAAATATTAATCGATTAAAAAAATAAAATTGTGTTCTATTTTAAAAAGCTATATTTTTGAAATATGTTGAGAAAAGCCCTGTTTGTTTTATTTATTCTATCCAGCCTACTTTCGAAATCTCAAAAGTATAAACAACTTATTGAAGATGGTGATAAAGCATTTGCCGAAAACAATTTTTTCAGCGCAGCTATCTATTACAACCAAGCTATTCTTCAGGATTCTTCCGAAGCTTCTCTACAATACAAATATGCCGAAGCAAGCAGACTAAATTACGATTATGATATTGCCGACCATTGGTATAACAAAGTTTACAAAAAAGACCCGAGCGGTAAACTTTTTCCAGAATGCGTTTTTTGGCTTGCTACAATAAAAAAAAATAAAGGAAAATACAAGGATGCAAAAAAAATGTTTGATAAGTATGCTAAGAAAAACAAAAAAAAGAAGGATAGCTATTTTGTAAAAAAAGCAAATCAAGAGGTTGCTGCTTGTGATTTAGCTCAAATACTTGTTAGTTCTCCAGATAAATCTATTTATGTAATACATTTAGACAGTAGTATTAATAGTAGAGTTTCGGAATATGCTCCGATGCAAGTTGATAGTTTATTATATTTTTCATCATTAAGAGATGCGAAAGATAGAGACAAAAAAAATAATGTTAATTACAATAAAATATATACATCCATACAAGATAGTATAAAGTGGCAAAAAGCAATTGAGCTCGACACATTGTTTAATCGACAAGGCATACATACTGCCAATACTGCCTTCAATAAAAATTTCACAAAAGTTTACATCAGCAGATGTGAACAAAAAAATGCACAAGAATTTATTTGTGAAATCTACTCAACAGAATACAAAGATGGCCGTTGGGAAACATTGAAAAAACTTCCAAACGAAATAAATGTAAAAGGATATACAAACACTCAACCATCAGTTGGATTTTTAGGAAATGATGAAGTATTATTCTTTTCATCAAACCGACCAGGAGGAGAAGGTAAAATGGATATTTGGTACAGTAAAATTAATTCTGATGGAACTTACGGAAAAGTTGAAAATGCTGGGAAAAAAGTAAATTCAATTGAAGATGAAATCACTCCTTTTTACTGTACTCCTTGCAATGAATTATTTTTTAGTAGCACTTGGCATAAAGGATTAGGCGGCTTTGATATTTTTAAAAGCGAATACAAAGAAAATAATTTTGAAGATCCAAAGAATTTGGGTGTCCCTATCAACAGTAATTATAACGACATCTATTTTAGTATCAATTCAAAAAAAACACAAGCATTTATTTCTTCAAATAGACTTGGTTCTTATTTCGAAGAAAAAGAATCGTGTTGTAATGATATTTATATGTTTAAAATTCCTAAAATTGATGAACCTCCTGTACCTGTTGATAGTACAAAAATTTTTATTACTCAAATGAAATTGCTTGTTCCTCTTACACTCTATTTTCATAACGATGAGCCAGATAAAAAAACCTTAACCATTACAACAAAAAAATCTTACAAAAAAGCATGGGAAGAATACACTGTAATGCGTGAACAATACAAAAAAGAATACAGCAAAGGTGCAAAAGAAAAAGAATATGAGCATGCAGTCAATGATATTGATGCATTATTTGACGATAGTGTTGATGCGGGAATGCAAGATTTAGAACGATTTGCCCAATTGCTTATTAAAGTATTAAAAGACAAAGAAAAAGTTACTATAACCATGAAAGGATATTGTAGCCCTTTAGCTTCTACAGATTACAATATTAATCTTGCTAAACGAAGGATCTCAAGTTTAAAAAATTATTTTTTAGAATACGAAAATGGTATTCTTGCTAAATATGTAAACAACCAAAATCCAGATGAAGGAAGTATTACTTTTTTTGAAGAAGAAATTGGAGAACTAAAAGCAAGACCGAATGTAAGTGATGATTATTACGACACTAAAAATTCTGTTTACAGTCCAGCAGCGGCTTTAGAACGAAAAATTCAAATCATTGCTATTAGTACATTTTCTGAGAATAAATAAAAAACAATATAAGTAAAAAAGCCTCAACACATAATGGTTGAGGCTTTTTCTTATTGTATCATAATTTAATTATTGTATTATCAATTTCTGAACTTTAACATCGGAACCTGTACTTAGTTTTATAAAGTATATTCCTTTTGATACATCAGATAAATCAATTTGTTTTCTGTATTCTGTTGTTATGTTTTTTTCACGAACACTAAACACTTCTTTTCCTTGCATATCAACTACAGAAATCAACAACTCATCAATTGAGGCATTGTCAATTACCAATACAAACGAGCCCTGTGTTGGATTCGGATATACATTAACAAAATAAGTATTGCTACTTTCAATGATTCCTATACAATTATTAACAGTAATATTTTGTGAAGAAGAATTGGTGCAACCATTTCCATCTGTGATGGTATAAGTTATTGTATGCGACCCCACTCCTGCTGCTTGTGGATTAAACACGTTTCCAACCACTGTTGGTCCGCTATAAACACCACCTGATGGTGTTCCATTTGTTAATACAAAAGAAGTTAAATCATTGCAAACAGGACTTCCAAAAGGAATTAAGCCAACTGTAGGTAAAGGATTAATTGTTACCGCAACAGTATCTGATGCAGAACATCCATCTGAATTTGTTACTATTACATTATATGAGCCACTTGTACTAACTGTTATACTTTGTGTTGTTGCAGAAGTACTCCATAAATAATTAGATCCTGAATTTTGCGCATTCAAAGTAACAAGACCTCCACATTGAATAGTGTCATTACCAATGTTTACAACTGGAATACTTCCAATTGTTAAACTTACAGTATCAGCAGACTGACAACCAGTTGATAAATCTGTTACTGTAACTGAATAATTACCAGAAATAAATACTGTTATTGTTTGAGTCGTTGAACTATTGTTCCACAAATAATCCATTCCAACATTTCCTGCATCAAGAGTAATGCTTCCTCCGCAAAGTGTAGAATCAACTCCTAAATCAACTAATGGTAAAACGTTAATTGTAACATCAATTGTATCAGAAGCCATACACGAATTTACATCTGTAACAGTAACAGAATAAATTCCAGATGTTGTAACTGATAGTGTTTGATTTGAAGAAGCATCACTCCAAAGATAAGATGCTCCAATATTTCCAGCATCTAAAACTACTGTTCCACCACATTGAATAGAATCAACTCCTAAATCAACTACCGGTAAACTGTTTATGGTAATGTTGATTGTATCTCCATTATAACATCCTGTAATAGTATCAATCACCATAACTGAGTATGTTCCTGTAGAAGTAGCTACCAACATTTGTGTTGTTGAAGCATCATTCCACATATAATTGTAGTTCCCTGCTCCAGCATCTAATGTTATTGTTCCAGCACATTGCGCTGAGTCTGCTCCTAAATTTTGAATTGGATTTGGATTTACAGTTACAAGTATATCATCTGAATTTGAACATCCCGTACTTGGGTTTGTAACTAATACAGAATAGTTTGTTCCTGTGGTAACAACTATTGTTTGCGTTGTTGATGCTGCGGTATCGTTCCATAAAAAATTCATCCCTGTATTTCCTGCATCAAGCGTAATATTATCGCCATCGCAAAAAGCAACATCAGCACCTAAGTTTACAATAGGTAATGAATTTAACGTTAGGTTCATTGCATCGGTAGCTGTACAACCTTGTGCTGTGGTAATATCAACAGAGTAGGCTCCTCCAGTTGAAACAACAATTGTTTGCGTTGTTTCAGTTGTATTCCACAAATATGTACTTCCAGAATTTTGAGCATTAAGAGTATAAGTTGTGCTAGAACAAATAGCTGTGTCATTTAAGGTCATTACTGGTAATGGGTTCACAACAACATCAACGGCTGTACGCATAGAACTTTCACACGCACCTGAAATTGCTGTAGCATAAAATGTATATGTTCCTGCGGTATTTGTAGTTGGCAATAATATTGAACCAACTGTTTCAAAAGGGCTTCCAGAACCTTGCATTGCTCCAGCTGTTGAGGCATCATACCACGATATTGTAGTTGAAGGCAATGTATAATTAATAATTAATCGAACTTCACCATAGCTAGCATCTAATACTCCTGCACCTCCATCATCAAATGTTTCTGTTAAAATTAAAGTAACTCCACCACCTGTTATTGGAGGATTAGCAACAGTAAGAAGAGGATTTGGAGATATAACACCTGCTGATGCTAATGTTGAAATTTGCGTTGCTCCTAAGGTAATAACACCCGAAAGTGCTACTCTTATTTCGCTTCTATATGATCCGCCAAGAGCTGTTGCATTAATAATTTCTAATTGAGTACTTGTGATTGTTGCGCCCGCAGGTAATGCAGGAATTGTTGCTGTATAATTGTTTGCAGGTCCATAACATTCTAGATTCAATCCAAAGCTAACAATTTGGGACCCTGAAGCAGCAACTGTAGCAGCAATCATAGCAGATGATACACCAGCGCAGATAGTAACGTTTCCTGAACTTGTTGGAGCTTGAGGTACAAAAGTATCTATTGATACAGCAACCCCATTTGTATTCGACCAACATGTGGTTGCTGAATCGTAAGCAGAAACGTAATAAGTACCTGTTGCATTAACCGTATAAGGTGTAGAAGCATTTTGTGTTGTGTTGGTTCCATTAAGTGTTGTTCCTTGCCAAAAATATCCTGTTCCTGCAGGAGCTGCAACAACTGAAATAGTTGTGCTTAAACAAGCTGGACTTGCAGCAGCTGTTGGCACAGGAGGTAGTGGTGCAACTGGAATGTTAGAAACAATTACAGAATCAGAACCTAACGACCAAACACCATAAGTAGAATTATAAGTTCGAACATAATATGTACCATTCAAATAAACAGTATAAGGACCGCTCACTATATTTGCTGTGCTTGTTCCACTTGCTGTTGTTTGCCAATACCAATCATCGCCTGAAGCTGGAGAACCTGGTACAGACAAATTTGTTCCGCTAGCACAAGTTGGTATTGCAGGATCTTGAACAGGTGTAGGAGGATTAGGAGGCAGAGGAACAATATTCACTAGATAATCTTCTGTTTCACCATAACCATAAACTAAACAAGGTGTAATTCCTGCTCCTGAAAAACCTTCCGCATTAATTACTCGCATTCTTGTGGTTCCGCTTAAAGCAGATATAGGAATTGTAAAATTTCCTGTAACTGTATGTGGTCCATTTGTTCCTGTAGGAGTTGTAAACACTTGTTCTCCAGCATCGGTAAATAAACCATTTTGGTTATAATCAATAAAAATAGCTGTACCACTTGTAAAATTTCCTCCACATGTTCCAATCTGAACACTAAAAGGATAATTTACTGATTTAGCTAAATTAGGTGCTGTAACAGTTGTTGTATAATTAGAATACAAACTAAGTGTTGATCCAGGACCGCCTGTTGTAGCACAAGTTGAAGAATTATTTAATGATCCAACAGTAACATTAAAAATTTCTTCGTCAGCTGCATTAGTTGCGTTGCTATTACAATAACAATTGTAAAATGGATTCATTGTTACTTGAACCGCATTAGATGTTGCAGACAATCCGCTTGGACTACATGTTACTATACATTGGTAATAGGTATCTGCTGTTTGCGAAACGGAAGAAGTAGCACTTGTGGCACCAGAAATATTTGTATACGAAATACCATCGGGCGATGATTGCCATTGAAAAGTAATTCCTGATACTCCCGTTGTATATCCTGTTAATGATACATTAAAATTCACTCCAGAACATGCAGAAGAAGGGGCTGTGGCAGTTCCAGCCGTTGGTGTTCCTGCGCATGGAGCTGGTGGTGTCCAAGTGTAAGTTTGCCCTGATGCTGGAAAAACCGTAGTTGAGAGTGTGTTTGTTGCTGTATTTACCCCACCTGCAGTTGTTGCACTCCAATCTGTTGTTGTTGTACGATTATTAAAGTCTGCATTAGTAGCGCCCCTTAAACCAATTTGATAAACACTTGAAGTTGCATTTGTTGAATAAGGTCCGTAAACTAATTGTATTTGATTTGTTGTTTCATTAAGTAAAATTTGAAAATTAAAAAAATCATTCCTTCCTGTAGTAGCACCTGTCCCAAACCTTCTTGTTCTTAGCCATTGTATCACACAAACCCTGTTTGGTGCAGTTCCAATCGTTTCTGTTCTAATTTCCCCCCCAACCGTTAAAGCTCCTGCTGTACCCGTTGTTGTCGCATTATTTGAAACAGTTATTGTTCCTACTCCAACTGATGTGATGGTTGTGCCAGCAGGAAAACCTGTAGCGGTTAATAACAAGTCCCCTACAAATAAGCCTGTTGTGCTGGTAACATTTGTTATTACATTACTTCCTGTTGTTCTGTCGCCCACAGTTGTAAAGCCCAACTGTAAATCTCTGCCCATTGCAGAAATAACATTGTTTGTTGTTCCTGTACTTAAAGGATTATAGCTGCTTGTTGGCGTTGTTCCCCCCAAGTTAATCCAACCATTTACATTTAGTCCAAATTGAGTATAAACAGTTCCATTATAATCAAAATTAAACCCAATATTTTGAGTACCATAAGTATTATCATCTGCGGTACCGCTGGCGACTACGGTTCCTCCAGTAATTACATTAAATATTCCGCTTGATTGGCTAAATGAATAGCTAGAAACAAGCTGAGCTACAGCTGAAAAACTTATTAAAATTAAGCTAAGAAGTAGCAATCCGAATCTTTTGTAGATTGTTTTCATGATTTCTATTTTTGATTAATACCTGATTATTTGTTATAAGACCAAAAAAGCGTCACTTTTTATTGTGACGCTTTTGAGGTAATCATTTTTAATATTTATTGAACAATCAATTTTTGGATTTGAACATCAGAACCTATGTTTAGTTTTACATAGTAAATTCCTTTTGCTAAATCTGATAAATCAATTTGTTTATTGTATTGTGATGAAACATTTTTATCTGATTCATTATACACTATTTTTCCTTGCATATCCACAATAGATATTACAACGTGGTTTGTATTTGCATTATTGATGTTTAATGTAAACATTCCTGTTGTTGGATTTGGATACAAGCTAATTACTTGTGAGTCATTGCTTGCTATTCCGGTACATAAATCTACTGTTATTACTTCACTATCTGAGTTATTACAGTTGTTTGCATCGGTTACAGTATAGGTAATTGTCCACATTCCTTGACCTGTTACTGATGGGTCAAACATGTTTCCAGTTACACCTAATCCACTGAACATACCTCCTGTTGGAGTTCCATCTACTAAAGTAACTGGTCCGCCATTATCACAAACGGAAGAAGCAAATGGCGTTAAATCAACCGCTGGTAATGCATTTACTGTTATTGTTATTGTTGCTGTATTTTCACATCCATTTAAATCTGTACCAGTTACTGTATAAGTATCTGTCATTGATGGTGCAAAACTAGCTCCGTCAGTTATACCTGTTACTCCCCCTCCATCTGACCATATATATGTATCTGCTCCAGCTCCGTTTAATGTTACCATTAAGCCAGCACACACCTCATCATTTGTTGCATCTGATGATGCTGTTACTGTAGGTAAAGCATTCAATGTAATTGTAATTGTTGTTGTATTTTCACATCCATTTACATCTGTTCCTGTTACCGTATAAGTATCTGTCATAGTCGGTGTAAATGCTACTCCATCCATCACTGGTGATGTCCAAGCATAAGAAACTGCTCCTCCACCTGTTAATGTTACAGAATTGCCTACACAAATTTCATCATTTGTTGCATCAGAACTTGCTGTTATGGTTGGTAAGGCATTTACTGTTAATGTAATTGTTGCTGTATTTTGGCAACTGTTAACATCTGTTCCTGTAACAGTATAAGTATCAGTCATTGTTGGTGTAAATGCTACTCCATCCATCACTGGTGATGTCCAGGCATAAGTACTTGCTCCTCCACCTGTAAGTGTTGCCATTCCGCCTACACAAACTTCATCATTAGTTACATTTGAACTTGCTGTTACCGTTGGTAAAGCGTTTACTGTTAATGTAATTGTTGCTGTGTTTTGGCAACTGTTAACGTCTGTTCCTGTAACAGTATATGTTGTTGTTGCTGTTGCTGGGAAGGCTGTTGCATTTGTTACACCACCTGTCCATGCATATGTTGAAGACCCTCCACCAGATAAAGTTACCATAGTTCCAGAGCAAACTGTATTGTCTGCATCATCTGAACTTGCTGTTACCGTTGGTAAAGCGTTTACTGTTAATGTAATTGTTGCTGTATTTTGGCAACTGTTAACATCTGTTCCCGTAACAGTATAAGTTGTTGTTGTTGTTGCAGAGAAAGGTGTTGCATCCGTTACACCACCTGTCCATGCATACGTTGAAGCACCTCCACCAGATAAAGTTACCATAGTTCCAGAGCAAACTGTATTATCTAAATCATCCGAACTTGCTGTTACCGTTGGTAAAGGATTTGCTGTTAAAGCAACAGTTCCTTGAGCTGAACAACCTGCAAGAGAAGTTGCTACAGCAGTGTAAGTTGTTGTTCCTGCTGCAGTAGGTGTAGCAGTTGGATTTGATACAGTTGTACTACTTAAAAAAGTTGCAGGAGACCAAGAATAAGAAATATTGTTAGCTCCTCCAGAAATATTTACTGTATAGTCCTCAACTTGCCCGTAGGTAGAAGTCCCACAAGGTGTAGCGTTTGCGCCTGAACTTTGATCTTGTAATCTGATACGCATTCTTGTAGAACCATTGAATGCAGTAATAGGTATAGTAATATTACCGTTTACAGTTGTATTTGTTCCAGCACATGCAGGGCAAAAAGTACTTATTGCCAAATTTAAAACATTCTCTGCTGGGTCAGCAAATACCCCATCATTGTTCATATCTACCCAAACGTGAATTCTATCATCAGTTGCATAGGCTGAAGAAACGCCAATACTAATTGGCACAGCAACTCCTGCAGTAATATTGGTACTTTGTGCAGTAAAATTTTCGTAACCAGCAGTAGCAGCTGAAGTATTATTTATGGTACCAAAAGTAACATTCGATATTTTTTCAAATGAAGTACTCGTTGCTCCAGCTGTACAATATGCTGGTGTAACTTGTGCTGCATTTATCATTAAACTTGATGCACTACCAACACAAGCTGGATTTGGACTTGCGGTTACAGAAGAAACTGAAACTGCTGGAGAGGAAGTAATAACGGTTGTTGCTGTATTTGAACATCCATTACCATCTGTACCTGTTACTGTATAGGTCGTTGTTGAAGCTGGTGTTGCATTTACTGTTGTTCCTGTAGTAGCAGATAAACCTGCTGATGGTGCCCAAGAATAAGTATTTGCCCCAGATCCAGTTAAAGCAACTGCTGTTCCTGGGTTACAATACAATGCTGAAGTAGGAGTAACAGAAACTGTAGGAATAGAATTCACTGTCAATGTATATTCAGCAGTTGATGCTGAACTTCCAAAAGCACATGTTGTTGTAACAATATAATAAGTTGTTGAAGACATTGGTCCTGTTGCTTGAGTTGTTGATGTACCCATATTAGTATAGGGACCACCACTAACAGTTGAAGATGCCCATTGGTATGTAATACCTGCTCCAGAAGTTGCTCCTGTTAAGTTTAGAGTAGTTCCTAAACCATTACAAATTGAAGATAAACCAGTTATAGAACCTGCAGTTGGAGTTCCTGAACAAGTATTGATAATATACGCACCAATATCATTATCTGGAGTACGTGTTGCACAATCTAAATCAGCAGTTATATATGCAGGGGGCGCTATCCCTGCACCATTTAAACCTAAGGCGTTTGCATGTAAATCAGTTGTCATGTTAGTAAACATTGGGTCAATAGACAAAGAAGTTGCATCTATACCAGCCGGTGTTGTAATACCTGCTTGCCAGTTTGCCAATGTAGCATAGTCTGTAGTATTTCCTCTACCTACAAAGCCAGAAACACCTTGGTCGTTTGCGATATATAAATTGTTATTATTAGAGGTTGAACCTACAGGTCCAAATGTAGTGGCTGAAGGAGTAAACATACAATAATGGCGAGATGTTGCTCCTTGTGCTATTGTATAATTGGCAAAAATATTGTTCCCTAAATTATAAACAGGACCTGATGATGAAGTTGTTTCAAAACAAACATTTGAAATGTTTAATGACGCACTTCCATTAATACTTACATTATTATTAAATATTTCATACACCTGAGTTACTCCACCACCTCCTGCAGCAATAAAAATACCTTTAATTGTTCTTGTTGCAGAAGAAGCACCAGTAAATCCTGAGGTAATCTCTGAGATACTGTTATTGTACATTCTTAGTGTATGTGTTCCTGTAGTTGTGTGTGTTGCGCGAATACCAGTAACTGTTGTTGTGGAACCAGCACCAGCATTTCTAATCGTTTGTATTTTATTATTATAAACCGAACTTGTTCCTTGAAAAGTAACAATATTAATACCGTCAGCCTGTCCTCCAGTATTTGTAATGTTTCTAATTATATTGTTATAAATTTTCACCCCACTTTGATTGGTTGCATTTATACCATAGGTTGCTGTAGCAGCATTTCCAATGTCGTTAGGAGTAGATGGATTTCCAATAGAATTAAATGCTGTACACGCTGTTGTTCCTACTTCAGTATTTAAATCAGGGAAAGTTGCATTGCCAGATAATTGAATCCCTGCATAAACATTTCTAATCGTTAAATTCTTGTACATATTATTGGAATTTGCTCCAGCAGCAGAAGTTGGTGCTGTAGGAACACCTTGCAATATCCCTCTAGACGCGGTATTACTTCTATCCAATGAAATTGTAGTGTTTGTAATTGAGTTGTTTTGTGCCCCATTGGTAGCTGAAAAATTTCTTACAAAATAGCCATACTCAATTTTTGTGGTATTAGTTAAATTTGATGTATTATCTGTAACATCAATACCATTGAAAGAAAAATAATCCCCTCCATTAATTGTGAATCCTGCATCTGTTGTTCCAATACCATTAGTAACTAATAAAACAGGATTCATGCCTGCTACACTTTTTTGAAAAACAATTGGATTAGCCAAAGTTCCTGTTGCATTTATTATTTGAGGTCCTTCTGTAAATGTTAAGCCAGATGTAACATTAAATGTAACTGGACCACTTACTCCATGTAAATTTAAATATCCTACTGCTTCAGTAAAAGTATTAAAATTACCACCACTTGCAGGTATAGTAACACTAGTAGCTATTGTATTATCTATTGTATATATACCATTTAACGGAGCCGGTGCTTGAGAAACAAATGAAATATTATCAATTGCTGCAGCAGGGTTGGCGCCCAAGGAACCATCATTTTGCCAGGTAATTATTAATCGAACAGTTGTTCCTGCCAAAGAAGCAGGCAATATCATTGTTACATTTTGATACGTTGCATTTATAGGGCTTGTATAAACTAAAGTAGCACCAGCAAGTACTGTAGAATTTGATGCTGGTGTGCCAGCAACTGGCGTAACTCCAGTAGTTGCTGTATATACTAACATTCTATCCCAACCTGCTTCTCCTGTTCCTTTATGTGAAAAACCAAGTGATATTGCTGTTTCACCAGCAGGAATAACTACATCTTTATAAAAGTGTGAAGTTTGAGAAAGAGCATTCAGGTATGACTCTGTAGCACCTCCATCATTTGAA
Organism: Arcticibacter sp.; assembly: GCA_021155045.1. Taxonomy (GTDB): domain Bacteria; phylum Bacteroidota; class Bacteroidia; order 2-12-FULL-35-15; family 2-12-FULL-35-15; genus 2-12-FULL-35-15. The sequence goes on along the minus strand of JAJNQB010000019.1, from coordinate 340,510 downwards.
ATATATGCTCCGTTTGCCCCTGAAGCAAAGGTTAAAGTTCCAGTATTCCAAGTGTTTGTTGTATGGTTTACTAAAGTCCATCCATTACCAGCGAATCCACCTGGAAGCTCGAATCCGCCATCTGTTGTCGGATTAATAAGTATTGACTGCGCCCAAGCACCAAAACTCATCATTAAACACGCCAGCACTATCGTCAATCGTGTTTTTAACTTGTAAATTTTCATCATTTTATTTTTGTTTTAAATTAATATACTTTTTATTTCCCTGATAATCTTGAATAAATCAGGCAACAAATTTATCCTAAAATTGAACTTTGACCAAAAAAAGTAATTAACATTTCGATTAATGCGCAATCTTCCCCGATTAGTTCAACAAAAAAATCCGAACATAGTTCGGATTTCATTTTAAATTATTGATTTAAACCTATTTAGCGATCTGACTCAGTCTAATTGTAGCGGTTTTTTCAGGAGTTTTTAATTGAAGAATGTATATTCCGTCAGGTAAATTTAATTTTTTGATGTTATAATTAAATTCATAATATCCTTGTGCTTGCACTCCTTTGTTCATGTAATCCACTTTTTGTCCCATGATATTATATAATTCCAGTTCTACTTGGGATTTTTCTGGCATAAAATAAGTTATCATCGTATTTTCTGAAACGGGATTTGGGAAAACATTAAATCCAAAATAGTTTACCATTGATTCTTCCATTCCAACACCTGTTACTGTAATAATTTGGGTGGTGGTATCGCTTCCACAATCATTTGTAACTATCATTGTTACCGCAAAGTTTCCATTACTTGTATATAAGTGTGAAGGGTTTTGGGTTGTACTTGTTGCTCCATCACCAAAATACCAAACATAAGTATTTGTTACACTTGGAGGATTATTAAACTGAACACTCGGAGTGCCAGTATGTGTAAATGATGCTGTTGGCCCTGGCAACTGTTGTGTTAATGTAATTGGTGTTGCAGCCCAATTGTTTGTTTCGTTTGATTCAACAAAATTATTATCAGGGTCGGTAATTGATACAATATAATAATCTCCATTACAAACTCCTGTTAAATCTATTGACATTCCAGCCATACCTTGACTATAAATATCCAAATTTCCAACATAAATCCCTTGGTCTGTTCCACAACCACTAATTAAACCAAATGGTGAATTCGGAATATCTGCCATTGAAAGTGGTGTACCATAATTCCCATCTCTGCACCAGCCATAATTACCAGTGCAATCTCCTAAATTAATCAAACAAAAGGATACTTTGGAGCCTGTTGAAACAATTGGCCATGTGGTTGCATCTGGATTTGCAGTTGCTTTACGTAACGTAAATTCTGCCCAATTATCAACATGAACGTGACCATGGGATGGATGGTAACTCATTACACCATTAGTTAATGTATCACGTGAAGTAATAACTCCTGCATTTTTATGATAAATGGTTTGTCTTAATTTTTGTTTTGGGTAGCTTCCGTCAGGACATATAGGTGTTGAACAAGGAACACTTACCGTATCGCACCAACAAGAATTTGAGCCATGTATTTCCATTGGTCCCCAACCGATATTTGGTGTTGCATTACTCAATGTTACCAAACCAGGAGTTTCTGTATGTTGCGCTTGAATTATTTGAGCTGATGCAGTCATATCAGGTAATAAATCACAATTTGTACTGATTCCATCTGGACACTGACAACCATTTCCATTAGAAGCACTACAAGGACCAGTTATAATAGGGTCAGCAGGAGGATTAGCTGAAAAAGTAATTGAGAAAGATAATAATGTTCCGAAATCGGCTGGAACTTCATCTAAAATGCATAAATACCATGTTCCGTTTGGGTTTTGATTATTATTTACACCATTAATACTATTATTTGGAACATAATTTCCTGTAAAAGGAGGAGCACCAGCGCCAATTGAAACAGTTGCATTCATAGCAAAACAAGTATTGGTATAATTATCCCCACTTCCTCCATTATTGTTTGAAAGCACCACAACCGTTCCATCAGGAGCTTTTAATTTAATATCTATATCACCATCATAAGTATGAGTTAAATCAATACAAACTTGAGAAACACCAAATGTGGAATTAATTTGTGTTGTCAAACCAGAAACGGTTACAGGAAAACAAACTTCTGTGTTGTTATCAGGAATTGCTCCACCTGTGCTATTTGTAAACGTTTGAGCGATTGCAAAAAAAGGTGTTGCAATAATAAAAGAGAGTAAAAGTTTTTTCATGCTTTATCAAATTTTGTTGTTTAGCTGAACGAATATAAACAAAAAATATGATAAAAGAGAAAATTGTGAAAAAAATGAAAAAGGGTAATAATCGGAAAAATTACATGACCAAATTATTTTTTATAATTATTTCGTTCAGGTGGCGTGCTACCATTTTCTATGACAAGCAAACTAATGTCTTACATCGATTGAGTTTGCACTGAACTTGTTGAAGAGAGATGAACCACTAACTAATAAGCTCTCACATTTTTACCTTCCATATAATTGATGAAAGATTTGTTTACCACTTTGTTTCCTCCCGGTGTTGGGTAGTTACCAGTAAAGTACCAATCGCCTTTGTTTTTAGGACAAGCGTTGTGTAGTCCTTCAATGGTCTGGTAAATAATTTCAACTTCTGCGTTGATATCTTCGGGACGAAGTAATTCAGAGATTTTAGCAGAAATTTGTTCGGCAGAAAAAGGTTCATAAATTCCTTTTACCACATTTACTATTTCTTCTTTCGGTAAACTTTCTTGTGCTTTTGCTTTTTCGTAAAGCTCATCTAGCAAATTGTCTTTGAAGTTATCTTTTAACAATTGTACTGCTGCTTGAAAAGCAATAAAATCGCCTAATTTAGCCATGTCTATTCCGTAACAATCGGGATAACGAATTTGCGGTGCTGATGAAACAATCACAATTTTTTTAGGTCCTAAACGATCTAATATTTTTAAAATACTTTGCTTCAACGTTGTTCCACGAACAATAGAATCATCCAATACAACCAAATTATCTTCTCCACTTTTTACAACACCATAAGTGGTATCATAAACATGAGCAACCATATCATCACGCTGAGCGTCCTGCGTAATAAAGGTTCTAAGCTTAGCATCTTTTATTGCAATTTTTTCGATGCGAGGATGAACATTTAAAATTTCACTTAATTCGGGGTCGGCAACTTTGCTTCCCATTTGTAAAATTTTATGTTTTTTTAGTGTGTTGTTATAATGATGCAAGCCTTCTACCAAACCGCCAAAAGCAACTTCAGCAGTATTTGGAATGTAGGAGAAAACTGTATTTTTTAAATCATAATCTACCGAACGTAAAACAGATGGTGTAAGTTGTCTTCCCAATTGTTGGCGTTCTTTGTATATATCAGCATCACTACCTCTCGAAAAATAAATGCGTTCAAATGAACACGATGTTTTTTTAAGCGGAGTTAATATTTCTTTTTCTCCAAATGTTCCATCTTTTTTAATAATTAAGGCACAACCCGGACTTAATTCTTTTATTTTTTCTAATGGAACATTAAAAGCAGTTTGTATAACAGGACGTTCAGATGTAACCACAATTACTTCTTCATCATGATAATAATATGTTGGGCGAATCCCGCTTGGGTCACGCAACACAAATGCATCGCCATGACCAAACAAACCAGCCATTGCATAACCGCCATCCCATTTTTTACTTGCTCCTTTTAATATATTTACAACATCTAAATGTTTTGCAATTTGATTCGATATTTCATCGTTCTCTAATCCTTCTTTTTTAAACTTTTGAAATAAGCGTTCATTTTCTTCATCCAAAAAATGACCGATTTTTTCCATCACCGTAACAGTATCCGTTTTTTCTTTTGGATGCTGACCCAATTCAACCAGTTGATTAAACAACTCATCTACATTGGTTAAATTAAAATTACCTGCTACTACTAGATTGCGTGTCATCCAATTATTTTGACGTAAAAAAGGATGACAATTTTCAATAGAATTTCCTCCGAAAGTTCCATAACGCAAATGCCCTAAGAATAATTCGCCTGTGTATGCAACATTCTTTTTTAACCATGCGGCATCAGTTAATTTATCCGGATTTTTTTTGTGAATGTCTTCGAACTTAGAATTTATTTTTCCGAAAATTTCTTTTATTGCACCATTACCAACTGCTCTGTTTCTGCTTATATATCGTGTTCCTGGAGCTACATCAAATTTAATATTTGCAACTCCTGCACCATCTTGCCCACGGTTGTGCTGTTTTTCCATTAGTAAATACATTTTATTTACTCCGTATAGTGGTGTACCATACTTTTTGATGTAATAGTCAAGCGGTTTTAACAATCGAATCATTGCTATACCACATTCATGCTTTATTGCATCGCTCATAGAAAAAAGGCTTGAAATTTTGAGTTACGAATTTACGATTTTTATTTGAAGCGTGTACAGTTTATTTAGACGGAAGTAGCTTAATCGTAGATAAAATAAAAATCCCGAAGAACTTGATAAAAACTTCGGGACCTTTTGGATAAAACTAAACATGAAACACTGTTGTGCTACTCCTTCACAACACCAAGTTTTTACAATTTACTTTGGATATTGAAATCCTACTTGTGGTAGTAAACTGCGTAACAAATATGTAGTCATTAAAACCAAATTCCAAACCATTTATTACAATAAAGTTAGTTTTCGGACGCTTATTTGGGTTTGCTGTTGTTTTAAAAACTTACTTGTTTATAGTGCCTACAGACACAAAAAATAACTTGCAAAATCATTTTATTTAGTTTTCAGTCTAATAAATTAGGTTTTTTCTCTCCAACGTTTATATTTGTAGTTCTAATAAACAAACCATCAGGGATTTTATAGATGACAACAACAAGCAACAATAGTTTATTTTTACTTATCAAGTCGCTTACTGCTACCGAAAAAGGGTATATCAAAAAGCAGGCTGGCGTTCATGTGGTAGGCGATAAAAATAAATACATCAAAATTTTTGATGCTATTGATAAACAAAAAGAATACGATGAAAAGGCTATTCTTAAAAAATTTAAAGGAGAACCTATTCTAAACAACTTTGCTGTTGCAAAAAACTATCTTTTCAAATTTATTCTTAAAAGCTTAGAACAATATCACACCAACGTAAAAAGTGATTTACGTAGCACACTTAACCATATCGAAATTTTATACAATAAAAACTTGCCTTCCGTAGCAAAAAAAATGCTTGTAAAAGCTAAAGCTACAGCTCAGGAATATGAGTTATATGAATTTATGGAAGAAATTATCGACTGGGAAATTGTTTTGCTTGTTGAAGAAGCCACACCACAAAATTATTTGGAGCTGGTAAACAAATATTTTAGCGAGTTGAATGAAAGCATCGAAAAGAAAAAAACAATTATTGAATACAAACACCTGTATCAAAAATTAAGAGCAAAAGCTTTGTACATGGGCTTAGCCAGAAACGATGAAGATGTAAAAGCTTACCAAAAAATATTTGAACAATCGAAAGCAAACGATAAAAATTTATTGAACACATTCAATGCGCAGTTTTATCGCAATCTGATGCAATCCAATTTTTTATTTACTATCAACGAACAAAAACAAGCGAGCGATTTTTTAAAACATAATGTTGATTTGTTTGACAAAAACAAACACATGATTGGTGTTAAGCCGTTCGCATACATTGGTATTTTAAGAAACAAAGCAGTAAATGAACTTTCGTTGATGCAGTTTGATGAGTTGTTTGCCACTTTAAAAAAGATGGAAGATTTTGTTGCTAAACACGGACAAACAAATCGATATTACGAAATACTTACAGAAAACTTAAAACTGTTTGTTTACATACCAATGGGTGATTTTGATAATGCCTTGGAAGTAGCAAAAAATTTGGAGGCTGTTTACAAACAAATTCCTCCAACAAAATTATTACTTAAAGAAAAACTTCTTCAGCATTATGCTTATGCATACATATACATTGGTTTGGGCGAATTTAAACTTGCTAACCAACATATAAATATTTTACTAAATGCTCCTGAAAATGATTTTAGAAGTGATGTTTATTGCTTCGCTCATATTTTAAGTTTAATTATTCATTTCGAATTAAAAAACACAGAACTGATTGAATACCGCATACGAAGTACATACCGTTTATTGTTGAGAAGAAACAAACTCCATAATTTCGAAAAACAAATTTTGTCTTTCTTAAAATCATCGCAACGAAAAACAGAAAACCAAAAAGAATTAATAAACGCTTTTGTTCAACTAAAAAATAATATTGAATCGTCCACCACCGACAAAGTAGAAAAAAATGCATTAAGCCTGTTCGATTTAATTTCTTGGTTAGAAAGTAAAATTGAAAACAAAAGTTTTATGGAGATAAAACAAGCTAAATTTCGCCAGCAAAAAAGTTCCGAAGCTTCTAATGCACATTTGCATTAAATCCTAAGCGTAACCGAGATGCACTTTTCTCATTCATTTCTCTAAATAAAAAAAACGATGCTGATGAATTTCATCAGCATCGTTTAAAATTTTATCAAACATTTTTATTTTTTAATTATCCGTTTACTATACACATTTTGGTTATTTGATAGTTGTATTAAATAAATTCCTTGTGGCAAAGTACTTAAATCAATTTGTTTTTTGGTAGCGCTAGCTGTTAAATTTAAATTTTCAACATACACCACTTGTCCCGAAACATTCATCAATTGTAATTTATAATTCTCTGGTTTTACAGAATATAAATCAATGGTAATATTTTCAGAAGCAGGATTTGGATAAATATTTACAGCTAAATTTTCGTTCAACTCTTCTATTCCAACATCCGTAATAGTTGTTACAGTTGAAACAGTATTGCAGCCTAAAACATTAAACACCTCTACATAATAATTACCATTTTGAGTGTATATATACGTTGGATTAGTTGCTCCACTTATTGGTAAGCCATTAAAATACCATTGATAACCAGCGTAGGTTGCAGGCGTACAATATAAAGTATCATTACCCTTTACAATTGATGGAACGGAAGGATTACCAAGTACTGTAATGGTTACAACATCTGTATTTGTACATCCACCGGAAGCTGTTCCTACAACAGTATATGTAGTTGTAACCGTTGGTCCCGCAACAGGATTAGCAATAGTAGAATCACTCAATGTATTTCCCGGGCTCCAAACATAACTTACGCCACCTGTTGCCATTAAATTTACATTTGTACTTAAACAAGTGCTATCATCCATTCCTGCGTTAATAGGAGGTAGTGAATACACCGTTACTGTTTGTGTAGCTTGTGCAGAACATCCAAAACCATTTGAAACAGTTACAGTATATGTTCCTGATGAATTTACAGTAATAGATTGTAAAGTGTCATTTACACCTGTACTCCATTGATAAGAAACTGCTGAAGCAGATGTAAGTGTAACAGAGCCACCAGAACAAAATGCTGTAGCTCCACTCGGGGTAATTGCTGGTGCAGGTAGTGGAACTACTGTTACCACAACCGTATCCACATCCGTACAACCATTTGTATTAGTTATGGCTACGTAATAAGTAGTAGTAGCAGTTGGTGTAGCCACAGGATTAGGTGTTGTTAAACTACTTAAAGTTCCATTGTTTGGCAACCAAGCATAACTCACAGCCCCTGTTGCAGAAGCATTTAAATTGGTACTTGCCCCATTACATATAGTTATATCCGTTCCAGCATTTGCTGTTAGTTGGCAATATTTAATTGTTAAATAATCTTCATTTGTTCCAGCACCTTTACTTAAACCTGAAATGTAAACATTACCTATACCATCCACAGCTATTGCTGCTGCTTGATCGGCATTATTTCCTGTTCCATTATATTTTGTTATCCATTCTTGATTACCAGTAAGGTCATATTTAATGGTTGTATAATCATTGTTTGCACCAGATGTAAAACTATATCCTGTTACATACACATTACCAGAACCATCAATAGCAATTGCCTTTGCTTCATCATAACCATTTGAATAACCATTATAGCGTTGCAACCATTGTTGTACTCCGCTGTTATTATATTTAATGGTAACAAAATCTTCAGCCGCTACACCACTTCCAACACTTTTTCCTGTAACCACCACATTTCCTGAACCATCTAACTTAATAGCATTTGCTCTATCTAAATCATTTCCTGTTCCATTATAACGTTGTGCCCATTGTTGAACGCCTGCGCTATTATACTTTACTGTAGCATAATCATAATTTGTAAGAACCGCGGTTTGGCTGTATCCTGTAACATAAACATTTCCTGAAGCATCCACATCAATTGCTCTTCCTTCATCGTATTTGCTATTCGGTCCATTGTATTGTGTTGCCCATTGTTGAACACCTGCGGTATTATATTTAATAGTAATATAATCGTAATCAGCAGCAGCACTTTGGTAAACATATCCTGTAACAAAATTATCTCCTGTGCTAGGATTTACATAAATTGCATACGCAACATCTATCCCGCCACCAGCACCATTAAAACGGTTTGCCCATTGTTGAACCCCGGCACTATTGTATTTTATCGTTGTAGCAGCACTATTTGTTCCTGTCCCATCACTTGTTCCTGTTACAAAAACATTTCCCGAATTATCCACTCCAACATCCCAAGCTTCATCAGTACCATTGGTTGTATTATTATAGCGTGTTGCCCATTGTTGAACCCCTGCGCTATTATACTTTACTGTAGCATAATCAAATCCTGGCGTTGCTCCACCATAACTCCAACCTGTTACGTAAACGTTTCCTACCACATCCACAGCAATAGCATGTGCTTCATCCAAACCGTTTCCTGGTCCATTGTATTGAACCATCCACAATTGAACTCCATTATTATCATATTTAATGGTGGTATAATCAAAATTTCCTCCAGCTCCCTGACCCAGCCCAGTAACATAAACGTTTCCAGCAGCATCAATTACCATATCTTCAGCTCTATCTACGTTACTCCCAGAGCTGGTATAACGCATTTGCCATTGAATATTAATCTGAGAAAACCCAATTACCGAAATAGAAAGGAAACAGAAAAAGAGTAACGTTTTTTTCATGTGCATATATTTTGTAAAGTAAGTCAAAACTACTATTTTTTACAATAAGTATAACAAGCAAAACATTTTTTTAAGATAATAATTTGTCAAAATAAAAAATTCACTACATTTACCCATTGTAAAAAGAGTCAATAAAAATATATAAATGAGAATACGTTTACTCCTAATTATTGCTTTAGTATTTTTTGCAAACTTTTATTCGAAAGCTACACATATAGTTGGAGGGTCATTAACGTATGAACAATTAGGAGGATCTACCTATAGAATCACATTAAAACTTTATAGAGATTGCCGTCCAGGTAATGCAGCTTTTCCTAATCCTGTTGTTATTCAAATTCGAAGAGATAATGGAACAGCGCATACCGTAGGTTCTGTTTCTATTCCTTTCCCGGGTGCATCAGCAGTACCACCAAACATTGATACCTGTGCTGTGAACCCTGGTATTTGCTTAGAAGAAGCTGTTTATACTACAATTGTTACTGGCTTGCCTCCAGGATTTGGTGGCTACCATTTATATTATCAATACTGCTGTAGAAATTCAACATTAATGAACATAGTAAGTCCACTCACAGCTGGTGAAACATGGTATGCACATATTCCTGAAAATGGAACAGTCATTTCAAATAGCAGTCCTAAGTGGGTAAAACCACCACCCGTTTTTGTTTGTCAAGGAAACAATATGTTTGTAAACCATAGTGCAACAGACGCTGATGGAGACTCTTTAGCTTATTCTTTATATACACCCTATAATAACGGAGCCATTACCTACCCTGGAAATGTTTTTACTACTGCACCAGTTACATGGTCAAGCACCTATGGTGCTAACAATCCTTTAAACCCTTCAGTACCCAATTCACTTACAATAAATTCATCTGGAATTCTTCAAGGAGTTCCGCCTACCATAGGTCAATTTGTAGCAGGGGTAAGGTGCGAAGAGTGGCGTAATGGAATTAAAATTGGTGAGATTTTAAGAGATTTTCAATTTAATGTTGTGAACTGTCCTCCAGTTGCAGTTCCCGACTTTACCACTCTAGGAACATGCAGCGGAACAAATATTAATTTTCAAAATACAACTAGCCCTCCAGCAAATACTTATTTTTGGAATTTTGGTGATGGAGCAACTTTAGCTGATACCGCCAACATCCAAAATCCAAGCTATAATTACCCTGCGTTAGGATCGTACAATGTTATGCTTGTTATTAATAGAGGCACTCCTTGTGCTGATACTGTTTTTCATACTGTTGTTGTTGGAAATGTTCAAGCAAATTTTTCGAATGATGCCCCGGCATGTAAAGGTGTACCTATCAACTTTAGCGATTTATCTACTTTTGACCCATCAAGCCCAATTACAAATTGGCAATGGAATTTTGGTGATGGATTTGGCACTTCCACTTCACAAAATCCGAACTATGCTTACGGTTCTGGCGGTATGTTCAATGTTACCTTAATTACTACCGCTTCAAATGGTTGTACAGATACAGCAGTTTATTCCGTAAATATACAAGGCTTACCAATAGCAAATGCTGGAAATGATACGATTAGCTGTACTAACAACCCAACAGTTGGATTGGGCGGAACAATCTTAAATGCTGGAGGAGGAATTTGGAACGGTAGCGGAATATTTAATCCCAGTACAACAACTTTAAATGCAACTTATACTCCCTCTGCAAGTGCTGTTGCAAATGGAGCAGATACACTATTATTAATTACAACAAGTAATGCCCTTTGCCCAGCAGATACCGACCAAGTAATTATTACATTTTATGCCGGACCAACAGCAAATGCTGGAAGTGATATTTATGTTTGTAGAGATACGACCAGCGTTCCTATTACAGCTGGAGTTACTGTTGCTTCTGGTGGAACATGGCAAACAATGGGTTCAGGAACATTTGCAAATGCAAATGCATTAAACACCCTATATTATCCAAGCGCTGCTGATACCACAGCTGGTTCTGTAATTGTTTTTTTAACCACAACTGGCAATGGTAATTGTAATGCATCGCGAGATTCGGTTACTATCTTTTTTACTCCTGTACCAATTGTTGCAATTACTTCGGGAACATCCGCTTGCGCTAGTAATCCTATTAACTTAAATGTAAATAGCTCAACAACTGCAGGCTTCTGGACAACAAACGGAACAGGTACTTTCGCACCAAGCAATTCTATTTTAAATCCTGTTTATTACCCAAGCACCGCTGATGATGCAGCAGGTACTGTTGTATTAATTTTTGAATCTACAAATAACGGAGGTTGCCGTTCGGTTTCAGATACCTTAAATTTAACTTTGATCCCATCGCCTGTTGCTGCTTACACAAGCAACAATGCTTGTCCTACATTCCCAATAACATTTACTGATGGCTCAACCACAAGTGTAGGAACAATTACAAATTGGAATTGGAGTTTTGGTGATGCTTCGCCAAATAGCACATCACAAAATACAACTCATACCTATCCCGTTGGTGGACCGTACAATATCATGTTGATTGTTACTTCATCAAACGGCTGTGTAGATACTGTTATACAAACATTAAATGTTTACGAAAAACCAAATGCAGCATTTTATGCAAATGGAATTTGTCAAGTAGATGGAACTGTTTTTACCGATTCTTCTACTGTTGGGGGATCAACAATTACTTCCTGGCTTTGGAATTTTGGTGATGCACAAACAAGTACCACTCAAAATCCTATACACTATTATTCACCAGCAGGAACATATACTGTAACACTCACTGTTCAATCAGCTCAAGGATGTATTGATACTGTTACACAAAATATTGGAGTTTTGCCCGGACCAACAGCAAACTTTACTGCTGATGACTTTACAGCAAACATTAATCAAACTGTCAACTTTAGTGATCAATCTGTAAATCCAATAGCATGGTTCTGGGATTTTGGTGATTCTTCAATGGATTCTACTTCTACATTACAAAACCCTTCACACGTTTATAGCGCTGGTGGATATTATGATGTTTGTTTGTATGTTACAGATATGAATGGTTGTACAGATACAATTTGTAAAACAGAAATAGTTTCTTCTCCTCCTGATGTTCCAAGCGGATTTAGTCCAAACGGTGACGGAGCAAATGATATTTTTTATGTGTATGGAGGACCATTTAAAAAATTACGTTTCAGAATTTATAATAATTGGGGAGAATTGATTTTTGAATCAACAGAACAAAGCAAGGGTTGGGATGGAAAGCGTGATGGAATTGACCAACCAATGAGTGTTTATGTTTATACTGTAGAAGCAACTACTGAAGATGACGAAGAGCATAAACTTTCAGGTGATGTTACTCTTTTAAGATAAAATAAAATTTGAATACTATTAATTGATGATTAAAACATTTAAAAAATATAGTTGCATTATTGTTTTGTTGGTTTTGACTATCGGAAAAACGCAAGCCCAAGATTTTCATTTATCGCAATACGATGCTCCTCCAATGTTTTTAAATCCTGCCATGACAGGAATGTTTGATGGCGCTTACCGTATTCACGGACACTACCGTACACAATGGTCGGCTGTGGCAACAAAACCATTTGTTACTGCTGGTTTATCATTTGATATGCCAATAAAAAAATTTGGAGTTGGGCTACAAGTATTTAATTATCGAGCAGGAGTTGGTCAATACAATGTATTTAGTGCCTTGCTTTCTGTTGGATATGATGTTGTTTTTGACAAAGCACAAAATCATCATTTAGCATTAGGTGTTCAAGGTGGAATTGTTCAAAAAAGTGTGAACATGAACAAACTTACTTTTGGAAACCAATACACTACTGCTAACGGTGGTGGCTTTGATACCGACATTGCAAATGGTGAGGTATTTAATAGCACAAGTCTACTAATTCATGATATCAACGCTGGAGCGTTGTATTATTATGCTAAAGAAAATTCGAGAATAAATCCATTCATTGGTTTTTCTGCTTTTCATTTAACACAACCACAAGAAACTTTTTTTAATAAAGACAACAAACTTCCTATTCGTTATTACATACATGGAGGAACAAAAGTAAACGTAAACGAAAAAGTACAACTACTTCCAAAGTTTATTTATATGCGAGAATTAAACGCAAAAGAATTAACTGCAACACTTTTATTACATTACTTTTTGAAAGATGATACATACTTAATATTTGGACCAACGTACAGGAATAAAGATGCTGCAATTATTGAAGCAGGAATTAAAAAAGGTTCTTATATAGCTCGTTTAAGTTATGATATAAATACTTCGTCATTAAAAACTTCATCAAACTATCGCGGAGGATTTGAAATTTCATTTACTTATATAGCACGTAGAAGTAAACCAAACCCTTATGCTAACTGTCCAAGATTATAATTTATGAAACGTATAGCTATACTTTTATTTTTATTTACGCTTATAGTTAGCTCTTTTGCACAAACAAAAAGAGAGTTCTTGGAGTATGCTGATGCTGCTTTTAAAAACGGTGATTACAATACTGCAATTAACCTATACTTAAAAGTAATTGACAAAGGAACTGCTGCTGATTTCACTCGCCCGTACGAAGTAAAACCTTATTTATCTCCCGCAAAAAAAGCAAAAGGCGATTCAATTAAAGCAGTTAAACCTGTTGTAGATGCTCGTGAAATTTATGTTACACATCAAGTAGCAGAATCATACCGATTAAATCGTGATTATAAAAATGCTGAAATATGGTTCAAAAAATCAATGGACTACCAATCAATAGAATACCCTTTCGAAAAATTTTGGTATGCAGATGCATTGATGAAAAATCAAAAATACGGTGCTGCAAACATCAACTTTGATGATGTAATGACAATGAGCGAAGGAAAAGATTCTTTAATATTTGCTCAAGCTAAATTAAAAATTGCTGGTTGTTACTTAGCAGTAGACACTACCAATGCACGCAAAGATATTTTTACTACTGAACTAGATTCTATTTTTAATTCTGGAACATCCAACTTTGCAGTAAATTATTATGGCGACCCAAACACTATACAATTTACGTCAGCACGTGAAATAAGCACCATAAGCGATCCTAAAAAACAAAATCCAAAATTCATTTGTGATATTTATACTGTTCACAAAACAAATGATAAATGGAATGATGTAAAAAAAGTGGAAGGACCAGTTGATACAGATGTTCACGAAGGAGCAGGAACTCTAACTCTAGATAGGACTTCATTTTATTTTACTCGTTGGTCAACAACAAATAAAAACGAATGTGCAATTTACTTGTGTAAACAGATGAATGAGAGATGGCTGGCAGCTGAAAGATTAAACGATAATGTAAACATTGCAGGATACAAAACAATGCATCCTACACTTTCTCCCGATGGTAGCGTATTATATTTTTCGTCAAACCGACCAGGAGGTTTTGGTAAAATGGATTTATGGTATGTAAACATTGATGATGATGGCAGACCAACAGGAAACCCAATAAATATGGGAAAACTATTTAACACTTCAGAAGATGAGATAACTCCTTTTTTCCATTACTATACATCAACACTTTATTTTAGTTCAGACGGACACCCGGGTTACGGAGGCTTAGATGTCTTCAGATCAACATACAACAGCGATTCTTTATGGAGCAAACCAAAAAACATGGGAACCCCTGTTAACTCAAGTAAAGATGATGCTTATTTTGTAATGGAACGTAGCCAACAACATGGCTTTGTTTCGTCCGATAGAAAAGATTGTGCCGATTGTTCTGGTGGTGCTTGCTACAGAATTTATTCTATTGACAAAGAACCAAACGTATATGATTTGCGTGGTACTGTTTACAATGCCGAAACAAATGCAATTATTCCAAATGCATTATTAACGTTCAAAGATATTAGAGGAAACAGAGAAGAGTTTTATTTAATCACCGATGCAGAAGGTAAATACTTTACACCATTAGAAGAAGGCTGGGATTTATTTATTAAAGCACAAAAAAATAAATTCTTTGGTGATGGAGGAAACTTAAGCACTGTTGGAATTATAGAAACACAACATTTTGTAAAAGATTTCTTTTTATCACCAATACCTGCTGGAGATATTGTTATTCCTGGTATTGAGTATGATTACGACAAAGCAACATTACGTCCTGCATCAAAAAAAATATTGGATGATTTATATGATTTTTTAATGCTTAACAACAACTTAAGTGTAGAAATAAGTTCACATACCGATGAACGCGGAAGCGATGCATACAACATGAAATTATCACAAGAACGTGCAAAATCTGTTGTAGATTATTTAATTGAAAAAGGAGTACCAAAAGAACGCTTAGTAGCACAGGGATATGGCGAAACAAAATTATTGGTACCCAAAGCTAGCACAGAAGAAGAACATCAAAAAAACAGAAGAACAGCTTTCCGCCCAATAAAAGAAGGGGTGATTCAAGAAAACTGGAAATAAGCTTTGTCCTTAAATAATAGAACAAATTTTTTTCAAAATTTGCTCTTCCCTTAAATTGTAACCGTTGTAAAATGAAGACAACAGACAAAATAATAATCTTAGCAGAACGATATTGTTCACAGAACTTTATTTTTTCCGCATACAGATATTCCAACGAGAAAATATAAACCTCCCTAAAGTAGGGTCAAATTAAAAATATCAAAATGAAAAAACTCTATTTCTTATTTTATTATTTACTATTTAGCTTTTATTTATCCGCTCAAATTTATCCAAGCTTTGGACCTGAAATTAAGGTAACAATAAATGGACTCACCTTTGATGCAATGGAACCATTTATTTCGTCTGATGAAAATACATTGTTTTTTAATTCTTTAAACTCAGGTGGAAATACAAATTTGTATTATGCTACTCGAATAAATGATTCTATCTTTAACTATGTTGGTTTAGTTGGTGGAACCTTCGACTCTTCTCCAAGTCATTTAGATGCCGTTGCTTCCTTGGATTCATCAAATACTTTTTTTTGGGTGTCGCTTAGAAATTATCCTACCGTATTTGAAAATTTAAAACGAGGAATATACTTTAGTGGCAATGTAAATAACATAAGCCCTGTTTATGGAAATTTTAATATATATACTCCTGGTTGGTTAATTATGGATGCTGCAATCAATCCTCAAGGTAATCTGTTATATTATTGTAATGCATACTTCAATAGTTGTGCATTTGGAATGCCTTGCGATGCAAGGTTGGGGATTGCTCAAAAAGTAAACGATTCTACTTTCAATAAATTAATAAATACTGATGCCTTACTTTCAAATGTAAACAACACTAATTATATTGTTTATGCCCCACAAGTGACTACCGATGGTTTGGAGTTATACTTTACACGTATTTTAAAAACGACTGTTAATTCCGAGATTTGTGTTTCTGTACGAAGTGCAATAGTAGATACCTTTAGTATTCCTCAAGTCATACATTCTAACTTAGGTTTTGTTCCGGAAGCCGCAACTATTACAACAAACAAACAAAAAATATATTATCATCAAAAAAACAGCACTAGTACTTTTGAAATTTATTTACGTTATAGAAATTTAATTACAGATATTGAAAATATAGAACTCAAAAATGAAGTTGTAATATATCCTAATCCATCTCACACTAACATTTCATTTAATGTAAATAGCCTAAAAGAAGAAGCTGGTGATGTTGAAATATATAGTTCTATTGGGAAGCTGGTATTCTCAAATAAATCAACTAAATGTAACTCCCCTATAGATGTTAGTTTTCTTGCAAAAGGAATTTATATTATTACCATAAAAAATAAGAATAAAATTTATAAGAATACTTTTATAAAAGAATAATTTATGACTAAACAATGTCTTGAATGCGATGAACCAATAAAAGGAAGAGCAGATAAAAAGTTTTGTTCTGACCTTTGTCGCAATGCCTACAACAACAAACTAAATAGCGATTCAACCAATTATGTCCGTAACATTAATAATATGTTACGCAAAAACAGAAGAATATTAGAAGAGCTTGTTCCTGAAGAAACTGCAAAAGCATCAAAAGCAAAATTGCTTCAAAAAGGATTTAATTTTCAATATTACACCAATATCTATACAACTAAAAAAAATGTAAGCTATTATTTTTGCTATGAATATGGCTATTTACCTATCGAAAATGATTTTTACTTTTTAGTAAAGCGTAAGGAATATACTGAATGATTTCATTTTCGAATGAAAGCAATGAAGAGAGCGATTTTCTGGCTAAAAACAGTTCTCGACACGTTCGTTCCTCACTACTCGAACTGACGTCATTGTTATAAAATGTGCGTGGTCTGTTCGAGTATCCGCAATAAGCGGATGTATCGAGATATGTGCGCAAGCTTTTTACAATAACAAAGACAAGTTGGCTAGTTTAGTAATATACTTTCCAAGTATATCAAACTCTAAATTAACTTGTGTTCCTTTTTTGATGGAATGAAAATTTGTGTATTTGAACGTATAAGGAATTATACAAACCGAAAATGAATTTTGTTGTGAATTAACAACAGTAAGGCTTACTCCATTCACACAGACAGAACCTTTTTCAACAGTTATATTTTTTGAAGTAGTAGCATACTCAAATGTAAACATCCAACTTCCATTTTGCTCTTCTACATTTTTACAAATTGCAGTTTCATCAACATGTCCTTGAACAATGTGTCCATCAAGTCTATCACCCACACGCAAACATCTTTCTAAATTTACTTTATCTCCAATTTGCAATAATCCTAAATTTGTTTTTTGTAATGTTTCTTCAATTGCAGTAACAGTATAACTATTTCCATCAACAGCAACCACCGTTAAACAAACACCATTGTGTGCAATACTTTGGTCAATTTTTAATTCGGGAGTAAAATTTGATCTTAATGTGAGATGAAGATTGTTCTTCTCTTTTTGTAAATTAACTACTTCTCCAACTGTTTCTATAATTCCTGAAAACATAAGGCTTTATCTATTTGGAGAACTTTTAGTATTTATTAATTGTACAAAGCCTTTTAATGCTCTTTGTTTAATACCTTCCACTCTAATTTCGTTTACGATACAAACATAATAGTATGTGCCATCGGAGCAAGCAAGTTTTGTATCTTTATTTTTTCCATCCCAAAGTATTCTTGCATCGGTTGTTTCAAACATCAACAACCCCCAACGGTCGTATATTTTAATATCAATATCTTTTACATAACGATATGGTAATGGAATAAAAAAATCGTTAATGCCATCGCCATTGGGTGTAAACACATTTGGTAATTCGTATATCGGACAATTATCCACACAAAATTTATTTACAATAGCACTTTCATTATTGAATGAATCTACAGCCGTTACAGCATAGCATCCAGCAACCGAATAATACAAACCATCATACAAATAAACATGTGTAAATGTGGTATCGTTTAAATTAGTTGTTGTATAAATTAATTGCAAAGGATCAGTAGTAGTTGGAGCAAAATATATATTATACTGGACTACATCATCTGCACAGCTGTTGTTTGGATTGTTCCATGTTAAAACATTATTTCCAATTCCGCAATCTGTTTGAACATTCACAATTGGTTGACAAGGAGGAGTAAAATCCCATGGTGTCTCACATTTTATCTGTGATGCATTAAATAATGGTCTTGGTAATGCAGGGTCAGAATATTGTCCTTCACTAATTACTTTGTAACAAAACTGTATGCCATTTGCAAGTCCGGTATCAGTATATGTTTGAGTAGTTGATGTTCCAATTAAAACAAATGTTCCAGAGCCTGTTGGAATTTCTCTATAAATATGATACAAATAATTACCCCATGGAACAGCTTCGGTCCAAGTTAAAATTACTTTGTTATCACTTGGTGATGAACTTAAAAATACAGAAGAAGCTGTATTTGTAGAACCAATAAAATTTCCATTTGAATAAAAATCAACTCTATATGTATGTTGCAAACTTTGTGTGTTGAGCAATGTAGAAACAAATCCGGTATCGGTTAAAGCAGAATAACTGTTGTAAGTATATGTAATCAAAGGTGTTGAACTTCCTCCCGTAACTTCTTTTAGCCTATATTCATACGGAGGAGGATTTCCAATCGTATCTAAATTTCCTGCTCCACCAATTGGTTTTACCCAATGAATCCAAATGTTACCATTGCTGTTATCTGTGGACATCACATGAACATTTGTAATAATAGGAACATCTTGCACCAATTGTGTACACACATTTGTAGATGCAATACTTTGTGAACCATCATAATAATAAGCAACAATAATGTAAGAATATGTTGTTCCATGAGCTAAGCCTGCACCACCATTATTATCTGTAAATGTTAAAGTAGTATTGTTGGTTGTACCAATTAATGTATAACCTGTAGTACTGGGTAAGCCAGTTTCGCATGGCGCAGGCACAAATGGATCGCAAGAATTTTTTCTGTAAATTTTATATCCTGTTAATGGATTGGGCGACATGTTACATATTGCCGGATTCCAATTTAAAATAATGCTTGAGCCAGCAGGAGTAGCAGTTAACCCCGTTACCGAAGGAGCAATTACACGAATAAACATAGATTCAAAATCAACCAATGGTGTACTAGGATGACTGTCTTTAACTTTAAATGTAACCAAGTAAGGAGTAAATCTAATTTGACTACAATTTGGAGTCCAGCTAAAATTACCAAATACTGGGCTTGAACTAGGGAATGATGAAAATGTAGCTGCAGGTGTCAAACCAAAAGGTGTTCCTGTAGCTGACAAAATTAATACATTCGTTTCAGCATCCGTTGCAGTAACCATAAAATTTAAGGTTGTTCCTGCTACAATACAAGTATCATTAATTGCTGCAATGTTTGGTTTTGTATTCGTACAAGAAGCAACATCTATTTGCATATCTCTTAGAACATATCCAACATACCACCACTGTCCGAATTTTTTTGTGTATTGTTTTATTTTTATTGCAACATTGTATTGACAAATAGTTGGAGGCGAACACCAAACTAAATCTCCGGTAAAATGGTCGATACTACTCGAACTCATATTAGGAGGCAAAGTATATAAAGGAACGGGCGAGCTTGCTGTTTGATATGGTGTAGTTAATTCGTAATACAAACTATCACCTTCAGGGTCCGAAGCACTGGGGTTGTGTTCAAAACATTCACCAACACAGGCAATATCAATGGGCGGAAACAATAAATCAGGAGAACTATTGGGTCCTAATAAATTATTAATGATTAATTCTGAATGTAATGCAAAAGCAGTGTTAACAGAATTACCCGAACTTATATTACAGATTCCAGCATTACGATTTGGGTCTTCCATAGTAATAATGTAGCTGCCAGGTCCGCCATAAGTATGCGTTCCTTTGTATATATTCCATTTTATATCATTTGGGAGTGGTACGCCATCTGTTTCACTATTACTACAAGAACCAATAGGACCATTGGTTCTAGGAAAAACTGCACTATCACCATCGCCAAAATAAACAGTTAAATTACACCTATCAGCGGCAGAACTTGATGTTTTGGTATAAGTAGTAACAATTATTTCGTAAGTATATCCAGAAATATGATGATAAGTAATTTCTCCTGCACGGTTATGTGTTGCAAAAGAAAATGAGAAAAAACAAAATGTAAATAATATTGTAAATAAAAAATTCTTCATTTGTTATTAAATCAGCCTCAATATGAGAAACTCTAAATTACATATTTTATTTTAAAACGACTAAATTAATTTAATAATTAATCACCTGTTCTACCATTGTTTCAGGCAAATCACGAAAATCGTATTGTTGTGTTCTTAGCTGAGGTTCAAAACCTGCTTCTTTTATGGCAGTTTGTATAGTTTGAGAAGTAAATCGGTGTGGCGCACCGGCAGCAGAAACCACATTTTCTTCAATCATAATACTTCCAAAATCGTTTGCTCCCGCATATAAACAAGCTTGTGCTATATCTTTTCCAATGGTAAGCCAACTCGCTTGAATATTTATAACGTTTGGCAACATTATTCTGCTTAATGCAATCATTCGGATATATTCATCACCACTTACACTATTTTTTACTCCTTTTATTCGTTTTAAAAGTGTTCCATCATCTTGAAAGGGCCAAGGAATAAATGCTAAAAATCCTTTTACCTCTTTTGGTTTTTCTGCTTGTACTTCCCGTATCCAAACCAAATGTTCAAAGCGCTCTTCAATGGTTTCAACATGCCCAAACATCATGGTTGCAGAGGAAGTAATATTTAATTTATGTGCTGCTCTCATCACATCTAACCATTCTCGTCCTGTACATTTTCCTTTCGAAATCAATCTGCGTACTCTATCATTTAATATTTCTGCTCCAGCGCCCGGCAAACTATCCATTCCAGCATTTTTTAATGCCTGCAAAACTTCAGTGTGTGTACTTTTTTCAAGTTTTGTTATATGAGCAATTTCAGGTGGTCCAAGAGCATGCAATTTTATTTCAGGGTAAATTGCTTTTAACTGTTTAAATAAATCAACATAAAATTTTAATCCTAAATCGGGATGATGCCCACCTTGCAATAAAAGTTGGTCGCCACCAAACTTAATGGTTTCCTCTATTTTTTGTTTGTATGTTTCGATATCGGTAATGTACGCTTCTTTATGCCCTGGAATTCTATAAAAATTGCAAAATTTACAATTGGCAATACATACATTGGTCGTATTTACATTTCTATCAATTTGCCAAGTAACCTTTCCATCCGGTTTTTGAATTTTTCTTAATTCATTTGCAACAAAAGCCAGTTCAGCAGTTGGGGCATTATGAAAAAGATAAACACCTTCTTCTTTACTCAAAAATTCGAAGTTTAATGCACGTTTTAAAAGGGAATTTATATCCATTTTGAGCTATTTTTCAGTTAATAAAAAGAAAAAATAAATTGATTTTCTTTTTTTACATTTACGGTTCTCAAAAATACAAATTATTAATGACAACAATCTCTAAAATAGCTGCAATTAAAAACAACGAAAACATCATTTTGTTGGATAGTAAAAAAACAAATTATAGTTCTTACGGATTATCGAAAGATGAAATAAGCTATATAAATAATCAAACAGAAAAATTAAATAAAAATTTTGTTTGCATCAATCAATTGAATCGCTATATTATCGTTCAGATAATTGATAAAAAAGCAGAACAGTATTTAACATTGGAAGCATTACGAAAAGCAGCTTGTGCTGTTCATGCTCATATTTCCGATTTAAAAATTTCAGCCATTACAATTATTGATTGCGAATCGAAAGCAGAAGAAACATTAGCTTTTACTGAAGGTTTAGCATTGAGCAATTATCAATTTTTAAAATACAAAAGCAAAAAAGAAAATAACAGTTTAAAAAACATTCATGTAATCAGTAAAAAAATTTCTGACAAAGAAATTAATGAATTACAAGTTGTTGTTGATGCTACTCAAATAGCTCGCACATTGGTAAACGAACCAGTAAGCTTTTTAACAGCTACACAGCTTTCGAAAGAATTTCAAAAACTTGGTAAAGAAGCAGGATTTAATGTAGAAGTATTTAACAAAGCAAAAATAAAAGCACTTAAAATGGGTGGATTGCTTTCTGTTAATCTTGGAAGCATTGAACCGCCTACATTTAGTATTATGGAATATAAACCTAAAAATGCAAAAAACAAAAAACCTGTTATTTTAGTTGGGAAGGGAGTTGTATATGATACAGGAGGAGTAAGTTTAAAACCAACGCCAAACAGTATGGATTTGATGAAAAGTGATATGGCTGGTTCTGCTGCTGTGGGTGCAACAATGTATGCTGTTGCAAAAGCAAAACTCCCTGTTTATGTAATTGGGATTGTTCCAGCAACGGATAACAGACCAGGCGAAAATGCTTATGTGCCAGGAGATGTAATTACTATGTATAATGGCATGACAGTGGAAATGCTAAATGCTGACGCTGAAGGAAGAATGATTTTAGCAGATGCTTTGTCTTATGCTCAAAAATATAATCCAGAATTGGTGATTGATTTAGCAACATTAACAGGTGCTGCAGTAGCTGCCATTGGAACATCAGGAATTGTTGCAATGGGAAATGCCGATGCAAAAACTAAAAAACAATTAGCCAACAGCGGAAATAAAACTTACGAACGACTGGCAGAAATGCCTTTCTGGGATGATTACGATGACTTATTGAAATCAGACATTGCCGACATGAAAAATATCGGAGGACCTTACGCTGGTGCTATCACTGC
Source organism: Arcticibacter sp. (assembly GCA_021155045.1). Classification (GTDB taxonomy): domain Bacteria; phylum Bacteroidota; class Bacteroidia; order 2-12-FULL-35-15; family 2-12-FULL-35-15; genus 2-12-FULL-35-15. The sequence goes on along the minus strand of JAJNQB010000019.1, from coordinate 317,367 downwards.
AGGAAAATTTTTAGCGCGTTACACAAATTATCCTTGGATGCATTTTGATATTGCCGGACCAGCATTCCTTACTGCAAAAAATACATACAGAGGAAAAGGTGGCACAGGTGTTGGTGTACGATTGCTGTTCGACTTTTTAAAAAATAAGTAATTCGTTTGAAAAACAATTTCTACAAAATATTTTTTTTAATTTTTCTTTTTTGTTGCAACACACTTTTTGCACAAAAAAAAGTATCTCTTATTATTGCCGAATACGATGGCAGAGCCGCTACCAATTATTTACAAAATATTGTTAGCTACACTTTTTTAAATGGTGTGATGACCGAACGAAAAGTGATTATGAGCGTTCCTTCAAAAAACGAAAAAACAAAAGCTGATTTTATTCGATTTGATATCGGCAAAAATTTTATTTATAAAAATAGATATATCATCACAGGAATTGGAAATGTAATTGACTTAAAAACTCAAAAAATAGTTGTGCCCGATAGAGGCGAATTTATAAAAGCTTCGGGCGACAGTTTAATTTTTTATACCAATGATATCTTTAAAGGTAAATATTACTCCATATTAAATACGCAAACCAACAATTATCAAAAAGTTGAAAATGCAAACTACAACCCTCGACCAAGACCTGATGTAGAAGTAGATGAAATTTCTAAACCCAATAATATTACCGCATATTACATTTCAGGAAAAAAAGATGTTTTGATAAAAGATGCTGGATTCGGTCAACCACAACCACTATTGGGTGATGATGTAAAGCGTAAGTTCCCAATTTTTTGGATAAATAACGCCTCTTTTTTATATGCAAATTTTCCGAAAGGACAAACCATGTTGAGCATATATAAAGTTGGGTTAAACAAAAATGTTGAAAAAATTGCTGATATTACTGAAGTTCCTGCAACAGCAAAAAATGATTTTTTTACCTTAGCAGCCGATGGAAACATTCTATACTCCTGTGCAAAAGGAAAATATTTGATTGATTTAACAAAAAAGAAAGCAGATAAATTAATTTTTGAAAATGTTGGAAATGATTTTTCGGTTGAATCAGATGAAAACCCAAAGTATGGTAGAATAGTAAAATACCAAAATAACGACATCGGGAAAAAATGGTGTAATACCGATAATGCAGTAACAACAGGTGGTTACGCTGCCTTTCCTTTTGAATTGGTAATCGGAACAGAACGTTATCCACAAGGAATAGTAGTATGGAATAACATAACTCAAAAATGGATGAATCTTGAATGTTCATCTTTAATTAGTATTATTGGCTGGGTAGAAGAATAATTATTTTAAAATAAAATCATGTCAGACGAAAAAATTATAATAGGAATCACACAAGGAGATGTAAATGGAATTGGGTTGGAAATAATTATCAAAACATTTCTTGATCCTCAAATGCTGGAATTATGCACACCTGTGGTTTTTGGTTCTCAAAAAACAGCGTCATATCATCGCAAGGCATTAAACATTGAAGATTTTAGTTTTAATGTGATTCGGGATATTAACGAAGCAAACCCTAAACGCGCAAACCTTATTAATGTATATGATGAAGAAATAAATATTGAACTAGGACAACAGACTGCTATTGGCGGGCAATACGCTTTTAAATCTCTTGAAGCTGCAACACAAGCATTACAACAAAATAAAATCCATGCATTAGTTACTGCACCCATCAACAAACAAAACATTCAATCTGATACTTTCAAGTTCCCAGGACATACCGAATATTTAGATGAAGTTTTTGATAAAGGAAGCAGCTTGATGATTTTAATGAAAGAAAATTTAAGAGTTGCATTGGTTACAGGACACCTTCCATTAAACAAAGTAGCAGAAAATTTAAGCATCGAAAAAATTGTAAAAAAATTACATATCCTAAATAAATCATTGATTCAAGATTTTTCCATTCGCAAACCAAAAATTGCTGTATTGGGTTTAAATCCACATGCTAGTGATAATGGTTTAATTGGAAATGAAGAACAAACGATAATCATTCCTGCTATAAATAAAGCAAAAGAAGAAAATGTAATGGTCTATGGACCTTATGCTGCTGACGGCTTTTTTGGAAAAGGTTCTTATAATGAATTTGATGCTGTTTTAGCCATGTATCACGACCAAGGTTTGGTTGGTTTTAAAGCATTAGCTTTTGGCGATGGAGTAAATTATACTGCTGGTTTACCAATAGTAAGAACATCTCCTGACCATGGAACAGCTTATGATATTGCAGGAAAAGGAATTGCTAACGAACAATCCTTCCGTAATGCAGTTTATAGCGCTATTGATATTTGCAAAACCCGTAAAATTCACTCTGAAATTAGCGAAAACCCATTAAAAATTAATCCTATTAAAAAAGAGCGCTAGGGGGGCTACACTCTAAGATGTGGTTTAAAATTAACATTTCAAACCTTTCTATTAAAATGTGCAAACGAAATATAATGTCTAATCTTTGTCATTGTGAGGAACGAAGCCATCTCATAACCATTACTACTTTAAAAATACACTCCTAAATTGGGTTTAATATTATCCAATAAACCATCCCTTTTTCTTAAAAGCAGCCATCTTTCATTTTTTTGACAATAAATTTGCATTAATGACATATTTTGACTTAAATTTGTGTGTATTGACGATAAACTAAACTTATTCGAACATGAAATAACCATGTGCCAAAAGTGAACAAACACCAATGAAAATGGCGTATCGTATTCCATGTAACAACTAAAAAAAATATTTACACATGAATAAAATTACTATAAAAACTACAGGTTTGCTTATGCTTATTGCTATTGGATTCAGCACAAAAGCACAAACAATTTTCTTTAACAATGGTGCTACAGTTTTTGCTGCAACAGGTGCTGTTGTACAAGTAAATGGTGGTTTCCAAAACGATGGCGCTACCGCATCTTTAACAAATGATGGAACAATTACTGTTGCCAACAGCGGGACACCTGGAACAGTTTTTTTGACCAACGGTTCAACCATGCAAGGTAACGGACAATATTTTGTAGAGCAGGATTGGAGCAACAGTGCTACATTTACTGCAGGAACAAGTACTGTTACATTAAACGGGAATCTTCAACAAAACATTACCACAACCAATGCAACGGTTACTACTTTCAACAACTTGGTATTAACAGGAACAGGTGTTGCAGCAAACAAGAAAAAAACATTGCAAGGTGTAAATGCTAACATCGGAGCAAGCGGAATACTTACCATCAACGACAGAGAGCTAGAAACACTTACAAATACTATGTTTGTATTAAATCCTTCTACAGCTGCTATAACAAATAGCACAACTGTTGGTAGCGAAGGTTATGTAAGTAGTAGTGTTGGAGGAAGATTATCTCGTGTTACAAATACAGCTTCTGCTTATTTGTATCCAACTGGTTCAAGTGTTGTAACAACACGTTACCGCCCAGTTGTAATCACTCCAGCTTCTACAGCGGCTAACACTTACACAGCACGTTTAGGAAATAATGACGCAACTACAGATGGCTTTAACACTGCTGCATTAGATACAACAATGTGTACTGTAAACAATTTATTCTATCATGAAATAAACCGTGCTGCTGGAACAGACAATGCAAACATTGATATTTTTTATAACCAAACTGCTGATGGTGGTTGGGATGGAATGGCACAATGGAATACTCCTACTGCTACTCTTTGGAATAATATGGGAACGGTTACAGCAACTGCTGGTGTTCCGTTGAATGATGTATTAAAAGTAAATTGGGCAGATTTTACAAATTCACCTTATGCACTTGCTCGTATAAAACCAAACACTCCTACATTTGCTTGTAACGATGTGTGTGCAAATAGTACAGGTGTAATATACACTGCAACAGGAAGTAGCGGAACATATACTTGGACAGTACCAGGAGGTTCAACCATCACTTCAGGACAAGGAACTAGTTCTATCAATGTAGATTTTGGTAGCATTTCAGGACCAATAACAGTAAGTGCTGCAAGCGCTTTAGGCTGTGCATCAAATTTAGCATCTTGTTCAGTAACAGTTAATTCTGTTCCTACAGCGGCATTTGATACTGCTTCTACTGGATTTACAATGAATTTTACAGATTTAAGTACAGCACCAGTAAACTCTTGGTTATGGGATTTTGGTGATGGTGGAACTTCTACATCTCAAAATCCTTCTCATACTTTTGGAAGTAATGGACCACAGAATGTTTGTTTAACAGCAAGCAATAATGGTTGTTCTGACCAAATTTGTTATACTGTATTTATTGATGGTAATGATTTTATATACATACCGAACGTATTCACACCCGATGGAGATAATATCAACGATTTATTCTTTATCACTAGTGGCGGTTTAAAAGAATACAAATTAGAAATTTATGATCGCTGGGGATTAAAAGTGTTTTCATCTGAAAATGCAGGAGAAAAATGGGATGGTCGCACAACTGCTGGTGTAATTTGTACTGATGGTACTTACTATTTTATATTAAAAGCTATTTCTGTAACTACTAAAGATTACAGCACAACTGGATATATTCAGTTGATTAGAAAAGGGTAAGCGCTCCTCTTAAATAAAAATTTAAAACGCTATGAAAAATTTCATAGCGTTTTTTTATTAAATACATCAACCCCAAAGAATTTTTTGAATCTTCCTAAAAGTTTGTATGTGTATCATTGTAAGGGTTTTTCATCCAAAGAAATCTCTCGCAGTAGTACATAAAATTTACATTAAACCCTACTGCATATTCTCGACAAGCTTGAACTGACGAGGAAAATCAGTACAAATAATAAAACAAAAACGCCTTTTGCAAAAAGCAAAAAGCGTTTTTATTTGTTATAAAAAAAATTTACAATTTAGCTTTCACCTCCACCATATCATATCCTTCAATAATATCAGCAACTTTAATATCGTTGTAATTAGCAATGTTTAATCCACACTCAAATCCTTTGGTTACTTCTTTTACATCATCTTTAAAACGTTTTAAAGAACCTAATTCCCCTGAATGAACCACAATTCCATCGCGTATAATACGAACTTTAGTATTTCGTGTTACTTTTCCATCAAGCACATAACAACCTGCAATGGTTCCTACTTTTGTAATATTAAATACTTCACGTATTTCAATGTTACAAACTACTTTCTCTTCAAACTCAGGAGCAAGCATACCTTCCATTGCCGCTTTTATTTCTTCAATTGCTTTGTAAATAATTGAATACAAACGAATATCTATTTGTTCTGTTTCTGCAATTTTACGTGCACTTACTGTTGGTCGCACTTGGAAACCAATAATAATAGCATTGGATGCAGATGCTAATAACACATCTGATTCAGAAATAGCGCCTACTGCTTTATGCACAATTTTTACTTGTACTTTATCAGTAGAAAGTTTTTGTAATGAATCCGATAATGCTTCCACAGAACCATCCACATCACCTTTTACAATTACATTTAATTCTTTGAAATCTCCAATTGCTAATCGTCTTCCGATTTCATCAAGAGTAATATGTTTTTGTGTACGTATTCCTTGTTCACGTTGCAATTGTAAACGTTTTGATGCAATCTCTCTTGCTTCACGCTCATCTTGCATCACATGGAATTTATCTCCCGATTGTGGCGCTCCACTTAAACCAAGCAATGATACCGGGGTTGCTGGTCCTACTTCATCAACCACCTGTCCACGTTCGTTATGTAAAGCTTTTACTTTACCACTATAACAGCCTGCTAATAAAATATCTCCAACTCTTAATGTTCCTGCTTCCACAAGTATTGTACTTACATAACCTCTTCCTTTATCTAACTCTGACTCTATAACAGTACCGGAAGCATTTTTATTTGGATTTGCTTTTAAGTCAAGTAATTCAGCTTCTAATAAAACTTTTTCCAATAACACATCAATATTCTTACCCATCTTAGCAGATATTTCTTGACATTGGAATTTACCTCCCCATTCTTCAACCAATATATTCATGTTAGCTAATGCTTCACGAATTTTATCTGGATTAGCTCCTGGCTTATCTATTTTATTAATTGCAATAACCAATGGAACACCAGCAGCTTGCGCATGGTTGATTGCCTCTATCGTTTGAGGCATTACACTATCATCGGCAGCTACTACAATAATTGCAATATCTGTTACTTGAGCACCGCGAGCGCGCATAGCAGTAAACGCTTCGTGTCCTGGAGTATCAAGGAAAGTAATGTGTTTTCCATTTTCTAATGTTACGCTGTATGCACCAATATGCTGAGTAATACCTCCTGCCTCACCAGCAATAACATTTGCTTTACGGATATAGTCCAATAAAGATGTTTTACCATGATCTACGTGACCCATAACGGTTACAATAGGCGGACGAGGAAGCAAATCTTCTGGCTTATCTTCTTCTTCTCTGATTGCTTCTTGTACTTCAACACTTACAAATTCTAGTTTGTAACCGAATTCTTCGGCAACAATAGCAATAGTTTCAGCATCTAATCGTTGGTTAATAGAAACAAACATTCCTAAACTCATACAAGTAGAAATAATTTCGTTTACAGGAACATTCATCATTTGTGCCAACTGATTAGCCGATACAAATTCTGTAACTTTAATTGTCTTTTTTTCTACTTCTTGTTGTTCTGCTTCTTCTTGAATACGCTCACTCACCAAATCACGCTTTGATCTACGGTGTTTTGAAGCTTTTGATTTTCCTGCTCCACTTAAACGGGCAAGTGTTTCTTTAACTTGCTGTTGAATTTGGTCAGGAGTAAGTTCAACTTTTGGGTGTTTTTGAAACTTCCCTTTTCCTCCCCCAGGTGTAAATCTAGGCTTATCCCCAGGCACTGTTGTTGGTTTGGCTGTTCCTCCTTCTTTGTTCCAACTATCACCTATTACATTGCCACCAAAACTTTTCTTAATACGTTTACGTTTTTTCTTTGTGTCTTTTGAGTTATCATTAGAAGAAGCGACTGGTTTTTTACGTTCCTCTTTAACAGGTAATTCGATTTTACCCATAATTTTGGGACCTTCTAGCTTCTCAATTTTTGTTTCGTAAAACTCTTCTTTAGGCGTTGTATCTTCTATAATCGTTGGTACTTCTACAACTTTTTCTTCAACAACAATTTCTTTAACTTCTTCTGTTTTAGTTTTTTTAGATTTCCCTTTCGTTATTTTAGCTTTTGCCTCTTCTTCTTTCTTAGCTTTTGTTTTTTTGTCAGGTTTTGTTTTTGAGTTGATTGACGTTAAATCTATTTTATCAACCACTTTGAACTTCACATCCGATTCTGCCTTTGCTTTGATTACATCTTCGTCCTCCGTTTTTTTAGATTTAGAAGTTGTTGAGTTTTCTGGCTTTTGCGTTTTTTCAACCGGTTGAACATTTTTAATAATTATTTCTTGTTCTTCTTTTTCTTTAGGTTGTTCTTTTTTAAGACCATCCTCTTCCATAGAAATACTTTCTTTCTTCTCACGCGTAACATTGGCTTTTTTTACGGCTTCTTCTTTTGCTGCTTTTTCAGATTGAAACTCTCTTAAAAGCAAGCCATAAGCTTCATCACTGATTTTTTCCATAGGGCTGTTATTAACAACTGTCCCTTTGGTTTTTAAAAAATCGGTAATCGTAGAAGTACTTACATTCAGCTCCTTTGCTACTTTACTTAATCGTAATATTTTGTTTTCTGACATATTTAATTATTAAAATCAAAATAGTTTATTGATGATTTACAATATTCACATTTCAACATACTATTTTTTATTCAAATTCTGATTGTAAAATTTGTTTTACATCTTTGATCGTTTCTTCTTCTAAATCAGTGCGTTTTAAAAGCTCTTCATCTGATAATTCTAAAACAGATTTAGCTGTATCGCAACCAATTGCTTTAAACTCATCAATTATCCAACTTTCAATTTCATCTGCAAATTCTTCTAAATCCACATCTTCCACATCCACATCTGTATCGCGATAAACATCTATTTCGTAACCTGTTAGTTTTCCAGCAAGTTTAATGTTGTGTCCTCCTTTACCGATGGCTAATGATACTTGGTCTGGTTTTAAATAAACTTCCGCTCGTTTATTTTCATCATCCAATTTAACTGATGTAATTTTTGCTGGACTTAATGCACGTGTAATAAATAATTGAGCATTACTTGTGTAATTAATAACATCAATATTTTCATTTCTCAACTCACGAACAATTCCGTGAATACGAGAACCTTTCATTCCAACACAAGCGCCAACAGGGTCAATTCTATCGTCATAGGACTCAACAGCCACTTTAGCTCTTTCACCTGGTTCGCGAACAATATTTTTAATAGTAATTAAACCATCGAATACTTCTGGAACTTCTTGTTCAAATAAACGAGCTAAAAATTCAGGAGCAGTACGGGAAAGTACAATAATGGGTGAATTGTTTTTCATTTCAACTCTTCTAACAACAGCACGTAATGTATCGCCCTTTTTATAAAAATCAGTTGGAATTTGTTCTGACTTTGGCAAAATCAATTCGTTACCATCTTCATCTAAAATCAATAATTCTTTTTTCCAGATTTGATAAACTTCACCTGTAATAATATCCCCTACTTTTTCCTTGTATTTTTTATAAACACCATCTTTTTCACGTTCTAAAATTTTAGAAACTAAATTTTGGCGAACAGCTAATACTGCACGTCTTCCAAAATCATCTAATTTAACAGGAGTTACTAATTCTTCTCCTATTTCTAAATCCGCTTCCACTTTACGAGCATCTGACAAACTAATATGTTTACCTGGATCAAAATCAAAGCTATCTTCGGCAAACTCATCGTCCACAATTTCGCGGTTATGCCATATCTCAATCTCTCCTCGGTCGGGGTTCATGATAATGTCAAAATTTTCTTCTGATTCGGGTCCGTATTTTTTAAGCAACATGCTTTTAAATACATCCTCAATAATACTCATTAACGTTGGACGGTCAATGTTTTTAATTTCTTTGAATTCTGAGAATGATTCAATTAAATTAATGCTTTCCATGGTTTTTAATTTTTATGGTTTTTAAAATGCTAACACAACTTTAGTTTCTTTTATTTGATTAAAAGTTAGGTTAATGTTATTTATTATTAATTGTTTTGTTTTTTTTCCTGGTACTTTTTCTTTTGTTTTTGTTTCAATAACAACGGCATCATCTGTAACAGTTAATAATTTACCAATTACTTTTTGCCCTTCTTTTGTTAATGAACTTACTTCTCTGCCAATGTTTTTTTGATATTGGCGTTTTGTTTTAAAAGGATAATCGAGCCCGGGCGATGATACTTCTATTGAAAAATCTTCAGCATCACGATTTAAATTTGCTTCAACATGTCGGCTAACAGCCACACAATCGGCAACCACAATTCCCTTATCACTATCCATTAAAATAGTTATTTTGTTGCCTTGTTTTACTGTTATATCAACAATAAAATTGGGTGTTTCAGCAATTTTTTCTTCAACCAACTGTTTTATCTTTTCTACTGTAATCATTCCTTTTTAACAAACAAAAGAGGGGACTATTCGTCCCCTCTGATTTAATCAATTCATCTGAAAGTGAATGCAAATATACATAAATCTTTTTAAACAACAAAATCTTTTTTTAAGCAACTATTTGTGGAGTTTTTTCGTCTAACTGGTAATTGAAAGAGATAAATTGTCTAATTTTGAGGACGAGTATCGTAGTTGAGGTTGATTAATTCGGGGAAGACTTTCTAAAACCTAATATGATTATTATGAAAAATTTATTAAAGACATTCGCTAAAGACAGCAAGAATATACTATGGAAAACATTGCTGTTAATCACTTTTACTATTTCTACTATATCTGTTCAAGCACAAGATGCAAGTACCAGTAACCTAAAAAAGAATTTTTCTGCTATTAAAGATGAACAAAAAAAGATAGCGGAAGAAAAAGAAATATGGAGCTATGTTTATATGGTTGTTGGATTTGGTATAGTTATAGGAATTGCTTGGTTTACAACTGTTGCCGCTCGTAAAAAAGCTAAAAAAGACGCTGAAGAAAGGCAGAAATTGATTATGAAAATTCATGGTAACCCCAGTCCCCATAGAAAAGGGCACTTACACAAAGCAAGAAGGTAAAATCAATTTTATTGAGATTCTACAAATCCATCCTTTAATGTAATAATTCTATCCGTTTTATCGGCAAAGTGCATATCGTGGGTAACTACAACAATAGATTGGTTAAATTGTTCCTTTAATTCTTTGAATATATCAAAAACATTTTGAGAGTTTGTGGAATCCAAATTCCCTGTTGGTTCGTCTCCAAAAATAATTTTAGGTTGATTAATTAATGCTCTGGCAATTGCTACACGCTGCTGTTGACCGCCAGAAAGCTTATTTGCTTTTTTTAGGGCTTGGTCTCTTAACCCGAGTAAATCCAATTTTTTGTATGCTTGCTCTTTTATTTCCTCTTCCGAATATTTTGCCAATTTTAAAGCTGGCAAACAAACATTTTCCAAAACTGTAAATTCAGGTAATAAATAATGAAATTGAAAGACAAAACCAATTTTTTCATTTCTGATTTCAGAAAGCTGATTTTTTGATTTCAAACTTAAATCGTCTCCATCAAAAAATATATGCCCATTATAGTCAGTATCAAGAGTACTCAAAACATAAAGTAAAGTTGATTTTCCACTTCCTGATGAACCAACAATAGAAACAAATTCACCTTGACGTATTCCAATATTTATATTTTTCAATGCTTGAAACTCAACAGGGTCGTGAAACGACTTATTCAAATTTTTTGTTTGTATAATATAGCTCATTTATTTACTTCTAATTATATCAATAGCATCCAATTTAGCTGCTTTTCGGGCTGGAATATACCCAGCAATAGCTGTTGCTATTAATCCAAACATATAAGCAAAAAGATAAAAAGCCGGGCTTGAATTAAATCGAAGATATTCCATTGATACAAATCCTTTGATATCCATTTTTACACTTCCTACAACCTTTTGTAATAAAAATCCTAATAGCAATCCCAACAATCCTCCAATAATTCCGATTATTAATGATTCGGTTAAAAATATTTTTTTGATATCAATATCCTTATAACCAATTGCTTTAAGAATAGCAATGTCTGGCATTTTTTCATAAATAATCATCATTAAAATATTAAATATTCCAAAGCCTGATACTATTAAAATTGAAATGATAATTAAATAGGTTATTAAATTTTGGATTTTAAAAACACTAAAAATATTTGCATTTGCTTCCTTCCAATCAACTGTTCTGAATCCAAATTTTTTATGATAAAATTTTGCCAACTCTTCAGATTTTTCGAAATCTTTTAATTTGATATTTATATCTGTAATGTAAGCACCATCCACTCTTAATAATTTTTGTGCATTTCTGATATTAATATATGCTCTGGTTTTGTCCACTTCTGTTAGCCCACTATGATTAATGCCAACGACTTTCATTTCTAATGTTACAGCCAAAGGAGAAGTAATTGAAATATTATCATTCATTTGTGCTCCCAACAAATCTGCTAATCCATCACCCAAAATAATTCCATTAGGTATGGTTTGTAATTTTGTCAAATCACCTTGTGTCATATTTTTTGATACATCAAACAAAATATTTTCTTTAACAATATCAACTCCTGAAACACGACCAGCGATTTGAGAAATACCAACTTTAAAAATGACTTGAGAGCCTAAAAAAGGAGAAACGCCAACAACGCGCGTGTCTTTTTCTAATGCTGCAATTATTTGATACCCATTTTTTATTTTTGTTTGTTCATCCTTTGGCTTTTGATTTAAAACAACATTCCATTTATTTTCTCCATCATTTATCTTATCTAAAATACTTTTTCTGTTTTTTTCAGCTTCATTGAATATTCTAATATTTGCAGTTGTATTAACCGTTTCTTCAATAAAGTAAGATTGGAATCCAGACATTAATCCTGCTTGAAAAATAAAAATCGCTATACCAAAAGTTACTCCTAGCATAGCAACTATGGTTTGCCTTTTTTTAGAAAGCAAATGCGTTAATGCAATTTTTATTACTGGTGTTTTTTTTATCATTTAGGGTAATGATATCTCAACATGTTCATCTATTCCAGAAAGAATTTCAATAAACTCTAAATCTTCTACTCCTTTTTGTATCGTTGTTAGTTCTTCTGTACTTTTTATTTTCACTTTATTTCCCTCGATTATAAATTCTCGTGGGATTACTAATGCATTCTTTTTTTCAGAAATAATAATATTAGCTTCAACAGTCATTCCCGAAAATATTTGATACTTATTATCCAGCATGATAGATGAAATAATTTTTGCTGTTTTATTTCCTTGGCTAATTCTAGGATATGTTTCTTCCACTTTACCATTAAAAGTAACATCTTTATAAGCATCAATGGCATAAACAATCGACTGTCCATTTTTAATTAAAGAAACATCTGTTTCATCAACACTTAATTCAACTTCAAACTTTTCACCGTCTCCTATTTCCATTAAAACAATTTGCGTGTTTACCAATTCTCCTTCTTTTGGAACAATATCATATACCTTCCCGTTCACAGCAGAGGTTAGCGTATAATCATTTCTATTTGATAGTTGTGCATCGTATTGGATTTGCGCATTTTCAAGTTCTACTTTTATTTTATCCCTAGTATTGTTTAAACTATTTAGTGCTTTCAGATAATTTTGTTTCGAAATTTCAAATTGAGTTTTAGATTGGTCGTATTGTATTTTAGATGTAGCATTTTCTTTTGATAAAGATTCGAAACGTTTAAAGTTTATTGAATCTAATTCGTATTTCGATTTTGAAGAAGCAACATCCTGTTTTAATGCAGTAATAAAAGAGGCGTTTTCATTTGCGTTTTTTCTTGCCAAATCCAACAAATTTTTTGCAGCATTCACATTTAATTCACTCACTTCACTTTTAATTGTAACAAGCGGATCACCAATTTTAATAATATCGCCCACATGAACGTGAAGTTTTTGGACATACCCTGAAAGTTTAGTATATACTTTATAATTATTTAAAGGATAAATTTTTCCAGAAGCATATACTGCTTGTATAATATCTTTGCGTTGAGGGCTTGTAGTATTGTTTTTACTTTTACAGCCTACAAAAAACAAAACTACAATGCTATAAAAAATTATTTTTTTCATTTATAAAATTTTTATTTTTTGATATAGTTTCATTCTTAATAATCTAAATTTCCGTATTCCAATTTTGTTCCTTTAATGTACAATACCAAACGCATAATTAATATTAAAAATGGAACGTACATTAGAACATTTGGTAATCCAAAATGAATTAAAATTATTTCTGATTTTCGTTTCAACCGTTCTGCAATTAAATACATTGCAGGAACTAATAATAAAGTAAGAAAAGTTGCAAAGCCTAATCCAAAAATCATTGTCCATGATAATGGTCCCCAAAACACAACACTATCACCGCCAAAATAAATATGCGGATTTCCATAAGCAAACAATGTTTCAAAATCAATATTAAGTCCAACAGCAAGGGGTATTAATCCTAAAATTGCAGCAGTGGCTGTTAATATAACTGGGGTCATGCGTGTTTTTCCAGCTTCAAGAGTTGCATCCCACAAACTCATTCCTTGAGAACGAGCCATATCTGCAAATTCAACCAATAAAATTCCATTGCGAACTACAATTCCTGCAAGGGCAACAATACCGATTCCTGTCATTACAATACTCATATCCATTTTGAATAAAGCGGTTCCTAATAATACTCCAATAACACTAAAAAATATTTCGGTAAGAATAATAAATGGTTTTCCAACGGAATTAAATTGAGTTACTAAAATCAGCAAAATTAATCCTAAAGAAATCATCATTGCATTTCCTAAGAATCCTGCTGTTTCTTTTTGTTCTTCTTGCTCTCCAGTAAAATCAACTACTACATTGCCTTCTGGTTTAAATCCTGCTGCTGCTGCTTGAACTTTTGCAACAACATCATTTGGATTATATCCTTCCGATACATTTGAAGAAAGTGTAATCACTCGTTTTTGCATTTTACGTTTAATACCACCATACGTGTTGCTATACTCAACATCACAAAATGCCGACAAAGGAACACTTCTTAAAATTCCTCCCATATTCATATCACGGAAAGTAATTTTTAAATTGCGTAATGCTTCAATATTATTTCGTTGGTCATATTGATAGCGTAATTGAATTGGGTATTCATCATTATCATCTTTAAATTTACTCGCTTCAGCACCAAATACCGCATTACGAATTTCCATTCCTATAACACCTGTTGAAATACCTTCTCTGTTTGCTCTTTCTCTATCAATATTAAATACTATTTCAGGCTTATTACTTTCAAAATCAGATTTTAAATTTTCTACTCCATCAATTTTTTGTGCATCAATAAATCTTTTTAATCGTGTTGCGTTTTTAACCAACTCATCAAAATCATCCCCTTTTACTTCAATATTAATTGGTTTAGAAACTGGCGGTCCTGCCTGTTCTGGGGAAGCCGATATTTCAGCACCTGGAATATTCCAATCCATTTTTTGCAAAGCAGATAAATATTTTGCGGTTGATTCTCCATTACGTTTTGAAAACTGCACAAATGAAATTGCAATTTTTCCTCTGTTTGGATAATCACTTTGGTCCTGATCTTGAGGGTCAGTAGTTCCTTTAGTAACATTTGTAATAATCGATTTTACAATTTTATTAGAATCGCCAAGTACATCATTAACTTTTTGTTCTACTTGTAACATTACTTTATTTGTTTGCGCAGGATCTGTTCCTACAGGCAGTTTCACATACACATAAACAAAATTTGGATCGCCTTGCGGGAAGAAAACAACATTTGGGCTTCGAACCGCAAAGAAAACGAATGAAAATATAAACAACAATAATGTTCCTAACAAAGCCATCCATGGGCGTTTTAAAAATTTCAACAATAAATTAGTATAGCCTTTTTGAAATGAGGGCCAAGCTTTTATTTGAAAATTCTCGATAACTTTATATAACCAAAAACGATGCAATAACATAAAGGCTGTAAAGAATAATGATAAATTTCCGATTGCATAGTGCCCAGAAACATAACAGAACAAAGCAACTAAAACAGAGAGTATTATTCTAATTTTTGCAAGACGAGTAAGCTTACCATATTTCTGTTTTTCCTCTTCATGTGTTTTCATAAAATCAACAGCAAAAACAGGATTGATAATATATGCAACAGCAAGAGATGCTAATAGTGTAATAATTAATGTAATTGGTAAATAATACATGAATTTTCCAATAATCCCAGGCCAAAATGCAAGTGGAATAAATGGAGCAAGGGTGGTTAATGTTCCGCTTAACACTGGCAAAAATACTTCTCCAGCAGCCATTTTGGCGGCTTCCTTAATTTTTTTCTTACCATTATCAAAAATTCTATGTGTGTTTTCAATAACAACAATTGCATCGTCCACCACAATTCCAAGGGCTAACAAAAATGCAAACAATACAATCATGTTTAATGTAAAACCAATACTTGGCATAAATAAAAATGCAATGAACATGGAGAGAGGCACAGATGCTGCAACAAACAAAGCATTTGTAACACCCATAAAAAACATTAAAATAAATGTTACTAAAATAAATCCAATGATAATTGTATTAATTAAATCGTGTAGCGTTAATCGTGTTTGATCCGATTGGTCTCCAGTAACTGTTACAACTAATTCTTTAGGAAACGTTTCTTTTTCCATGATTTTAATCAAATCATTTATTTTATCAGATGCTTGTACTAAATTTTCTCCTGAACGTTTAATTACATTTAGCGTAATTACATTTTTCCCTTCCAAACGAGCATAACTTTCTTGTTCTTTGTTACTATCAATTACTTGTGCTACATCTTTCAAATATAGTGTTGCCCCTGTTTGAGAAACTATTACAAGGTTTTGAATTTCTTCAACTGTTTGAAATTGTGCACGCACAGTTAAGCTTCTTTTCATTCCATCCATTGGAACAAGCCCTCCCGAAACATTCATATTTTCATATTGAATGGCACGTTGAATATCTCCTAATGTAAGCGATGCAGCTTGCATTTTATACATATCTACATTTACTTGAATTTCGCGATCCAAGGCTCCAACCATTACCACTTTGGTAATTTCTTTCATCCCTTCAATTTTGTCTTTTAGTTGGTCGCCATATTTTTTTAATTTATTCAAATCCATTTTCCCTGCTATGTTTATGTACATAATTGGCATATCAGAAAATGCTACTTCCATAACATTTGGCTGAAGCGTTAAATCTTTTGGCAAATCAGATTGTGCTTTATCTACTGCATCTTTTACTTTTTGTTTTGCAGCAGCAACTTCTACATTGGTATTAAATTCAACCATTATCACAGATACATCTTGTAGTGAAGTTGAATTTATTTTTTTAACCCCTGAAATTGATTTTAATTGTTTTTCGATTGGCTTAGTAACCAAATTTTCAATATTTGTTGGAGCATTACCAGCATACACCGTATTAATGTAAATAGTAGGTACTACAATATCTGGAAAGCTTTCTTTTGGCAAGCTGTTGTAAGACATAATACCAGCAATCATAATAAATGCAGTTAATACATACACACTTATTTTATTATCAATTGCCCAACTTGAGGGTTTAAATTCTTTAAATTTCATTTTTATAATTCATTTTATATTATTGAGATGTATTGTTTTCTTTTTGTTTACAGACAAACATCACATCATTAAAAAAGTATAATCAAACAATGGTTTACTATTTTTTATAGATAACCACATCTCCATCATTAACTATATCATAACCCAAAGTAACTAGCATATCCCCATCTCTTAAGCCATCTATAATTTCTGCTTTTCCATTATACTGTTTTCCTACTTTCACTAATTGTTTTTTTGCTTTGTTACCTTCTGCTAAGTACACAAATGGTTCACTGTTTTCATCTTTTTGAATTGCCTTAACAGGCACAGTAAGAACAGGTGTAGGAGATTGGTAATCATTAATATTTAATCTAGCAACCATATTGGGGTGATATTCTTTTTTATTATCTAACAATACTTCAACCAAGAATGTGCGGCTTGCATTATTGATAGCACGTGCAACAAAATTTACTTTTGAAACAACAGTATCATTCATATCCGAAAAATAAACAATCACTTCACTTCCTTTTTTAATTTTAGAAGCATAGCTTTCTGCAACATCTGCTTTTACTTTTAGATTCGAAAAATTAATTACTCGTATGGCTGGCATACCTGGCGCTACTGCTTGTCCAATTTTAATATCTATGGCATCAACCGTTCCATTGATTGGAGAAATTATTTTTGTCATTCGCAATTGCTCTTGTAAAGCAGCCATTTTTTTCTCCATGCTTTCTTTATTTGTTTTTGCTTGCAAATACTGAACTTCTGTTCCTATTTTTTGCTCCCACAAGTTTTTTTGTTTTTCAAAAATTTGATTTACTAAATCTGTATTCGTTTGTAAATCGGACATTTGTTGGCTAATTGCTTTTGCATCTGTTTCTGCTAATACTTGTCCAACACGAACTTCATCACCTACTTTTACATTTATTTTTGTGATGGTCCCCGGCATTTCTGTACTCAACGAAACATTTTCATCGGCATCTACTCTGCCTTGAACATCAATATAATTTTTAAAGGTTTCTGCAATAATTTTTTGAACTTCAATTGCAATTCCTTTAGGAGCCGAATCATTTTTCGCCAATTCAGCTTCCACTAAAACAATTTTTGCTTTTATCTCTGCCTCTTGTTGTTTTAACTTTTCGAGTTCTGCTTTTTTATCTTCTCCGCCAGAATTGCAAGCTATTATTGTAATTGCAAATACTGGTATTAATACTAACTTTTTCATATATATTTTTGTTTGTCGTTATTCTATTTTAAATTTCCGTTTGCTTTATCAAAATCTATTTTTGCAAGAATCGCTTCGTACAATGCGTTATAATAATTTGTTTGTGCTTCTTTCAAAGCTGTTTCAGCTGCTACCATTTCAAGTGTAGAACCAACACCTTGTTCTTGTTTTAATTTTGTAACTCTGTAAACATCTTCAGCTATGCCAATATTTTTACGTTGTGCCTCCAATGATTTTGATGCATTTTGCAAATTAGTAGTAGCAGAAACCAGTTCTAAATCAATTGATTTTTTCATAAAATCAAGATTATTTTCTGCCTGCTGGTATTTTAATTTTGCTTGTTGAATTTTAAAGTGGCGCTGACCACTTGTAAAAATTGGCATTGTAACTTTTGCTCCAATTAATGCTATTGGATACCAAGGTTTGCTTGTTTCAAAAATATCAAATTGGTTACGAAAAGCATTTGCACTTAAACTTCCATAAGCAAAAGCATTTGGCAGATAGGCAAAACGATTTCTTTTTAAATCAAGCTTTGCAAGTGTTTGTTGTGTTTCAAACAATTTGAATTCTGGTCTTTTTCCATAATCAAATTTTTCCACATTTACATTTTCTGTTACATCAAATTTAATATCATCAATTTTATCGGTAAGTATTAAGTTTGTTTGAATATCCATGCCAATTTGATATTTCAATAGATACAAACCAAGATTAACTAAACGTTGAACTTTTTCTTGTTCAACCAATAAGTTATTGTAAGTAACATAAATTCTATCGTAATCAATTTTTTCTACAAAACCATTATCGTATAAAGCTTTTGTATCGTCCATAGCTTTTTTTAAACGAGCGACATTTGCTTCCATTAATTTCATGCGCTCTTGATTCACCAAAACTGTATAATACGCTTTACTTACGGTAGCTTGTGTTTCAATTTTAGTTCGTTCTGTAGATTTTTTAGAAATTTCAACAAATGTTTTTGATGCTTTTAATCCTAAAAAATAATCGCCACTAAAAAGCAATTGACTAGCATCAAAACCCGCTGTTGCTTGATATTGTGTCCCAAATTTTACAGCCGCATAAGAGCCAGCAGGTCCGCCAAATATTTCAGCAGGAATTAATGATGTAGGGATTTCTAAGAAATCTTTTACATCAAAACTTGAATTAATTTGAGGCAAGCCCATGCCCACAATTTCGTTCACTTTTGCTTTTGCTATTTGCTCATCAATGAGCGCATTTTTCATGTTGTTCTGATTTTGAACAGCATAATCAACAGCTTGTTTCAACGAAAAAGAAAAACTTTCCGTTTGATTGGTTTGTGCATTTGCACTATAAAAACCAATTGCTATTGAACATATAAAAACTATTTTTTTCATATAATGTTTTGTTTATTCTTCTTCTATAATTTGTTTGTATTTATTGATAAGCTTATGTCCTTTTAATGTGCAGATGCCGTGCAAAAAATGATCGATTAATGATAGTTGAACATCTAAAATTTTATATTCTGCAGGATTAAAAATCTCAGGGTTTAAGCCCATTTCAATTTGCTCCATACGCATACGTGATAGTATTTTTGAATTTATATCTGGACGAACTGTCCCTTCTTTTTTTCCTCTTTCGATAGAGGCTTCAATCATTTTGGCAATACACTCATGCTTAAAAACTTTAAATTGAGCCCATGCCTTTGGATGATATTTTTGCAAATCGTAAAAAATATTGGGATTTATTTTTGTAAACATTGCTCCGATATGTTTCATCATATTCATTACTTCTTCAATCATATTTTCAGACTCATTTTGAATTTGCTGAAATTCACATTCATCTTGTTTCAATGAATATTGCATAAGCGTTTCTACAATTTCATTTTTGTCGGAGTAAAATTGATAAATAGTTTTTTTGGAGATAGCAAGATGTTTTGCAATATCATCCATCGTAACACTTTTAATTCCGAACTTAAAAAACAGCTCTTCGGCACCTTTCAGTATTCTGTCTTTTGTTTCCATTTTTATATAGGGGTTAAATAATTTCGAGCGCAAAACTATGGAAACATTTTTTATTTCCAAAGTTTCCAATGCGAAATTTTAAATTTTTTATTGTAATGCATTGATAATGAGAATAAAAAAAGGAAACAAAAAATATTTATTTTGTTTCCTTGAGTTTAATTAAGTGTTTAGGGTTAAATTAATGGGCGGTTCTAAAAATTAAAACTAAATAGAAAGTTCATTATTTGAACTGCCCTAATAATCAACAGATAATTAAAATATTTATTTTTTCAACTGTTCATCCAATACTTTCAACCCCTCTTCAAATGTGTGGGGAGAATAACCTAATTCTTTTTTTGCTTTAGAAATATCCAATCCTGTTCTTGGCGGGCGTTTTGCTGGTTGGTTTAATGTGTTAGATTTTGATGGAGTAATTAAATTTTTATCCAGCTTCCAAAAATCAGCAACTTTATTTACAAGTTCCAACACACTAAAAGTAGCTGGTCCTGCAATATTTAAAATGCCTGTTGCATTTTTTTCTGCAATTAAAATACATCCTTCTGCTAAGTCTTCTGCAAGCGTGGGCGAACGAAATTGATCATCCACCACATTTATTTTTTGTCCTTTTGTTAATGCATCTTTTGCCCAAAGTACAATATTTGATCGACTCATATTATCAACAATTCCAAATACAATGATGGTTCGTGCAATAGCCCATTTTATTTTATTTTCAATCAAAAGTTTTTCTGCTTCCCATTTCGACAAAGCATAATAACTTAGTGGGTTGGGGATATCTGTTTCGGTGTATTCACTTCCTTTTTCTCCATCAAAAATAAAATCAGTTGATAAGTGAATAAAATGGCAATCGCTTTTGTATGCAACAATTGCATCAATAATATTTTTTACTGCAGTAACATTTAGTGCCCAACATTCTTCTCGTTTTGTTTCACAGGCATCCACATTTGTCATTGCTGCTGTATTAATAATAATATCGGGTTGATGTTTTTCAAAAACTGTATCAACTTGTTTTTTATTAGTAATATCAAGTGATTCATAAACATAACCATCTTGTTTAAGAATTCTATTTGCTCCAACAGATGTTGCAATAATTTGAAATGTATTTTTTTCTAATAGTCGATAAATTAGTTTTTGTCCTAATAATCCATTGCTTCCGGTGATGAGAATTTTTTTCATAAAAATTATTAGAAAACTAAACTAGTAATTCTTTTAGTTTTTTAATTTGGTCAGTAGTACCTAAAACAAAAAGTTTTGCATCGTGTGTAATTTTTGTATCAGGGCTTGGATTTATAATGTATTCGCCATTAGCAATTTTAAAACCGATAATGTTTGCACCAGATTTATCGCGCACTTGCAATTCGCGAATTGTTTTGTTTGTAAAGGAATTTGCTAAGGAAGAAAATTCTATTTCTTCCAGTCTAATATTGTCTCCGCCTTGCCCAGTAATATAATCAACAAACTCCATAATATCTGGTTTTTCAACTAAGGAAGCCATGTGAGCACCACCAATTTTATCAGGCATTATAACATTATCAGCACCAGCAAGTTTTAATTTTTTATCCGAATTATCTTCAGAAGCGCGACTAATAATTATCAATTTTGGATTTAATGTTCTAGCAGTTAAAACAATAAATAAATTATCTGCATCAATTGGAAGTGTTGTAATTAAAGCTTTTGCACGAGTTATTCCTGCTTTAATAAGTACATCGTCTTGTGTGGCATCACCATCTAAAACCAAATCGGAATATTTATGATTGATAGAAGTAACAACATCTTTTTTTTGTTCTACTACCACAAAACGAGTGTCGTGTTTTTTTAAAACATGAGAAGCTTGTCGCCCGTTACGCCCATAACCACAAATAATTACATGGTTTTCTAATTTATCTATTGCTGCACTCACTTTAAAGTTTTTAAAATATTGATTTAATTCTCCATCAACTACATACTTTGAAATTGATGTTACCGCATAAGCAAATGTACCAAAACTTGTTATAATTAAAAAAATTGTAAATAATCGCCCTTGGTCAGATAAAGGCTGGATCTCCTGAAAGCCAACAGTAGCAACCGTTATTACAGTCATATAAAAAGCATCGAAAACACTATAGCCTTCTATTAAGCAAAATCCAATTATTCCAATTAAAACAATTAATATGATTAATCCCAAAGGGATGAAAAGGCGCGAAAATTGTCGAAAACTATTCAATGTGAACAAAAATTATAAATCCCAAACGCTTTTGCGTTTGTTCTTAAATGGTTTAAAAAACGCTTTGTTTTCCAATATAAATGCCATTATAAAGTAAATAATAATAGGAGAGCCAATTGTAAAAAATGATAAATAAATAAAATACAATCGAATTTTTGTTGCGCTTATTCCCAGCTTGTGTCCCCACCAATTGCAAACACCAAAAGCTTTTTGTTCAAACCAGTTTTGTATTTTTTGAATCATCCTTTTTTAGTTTTATTCAAGGGCTAATTTAAACATTTTTTAATAAATAGTTTCCAATACCACATTGCAAACATTTTTTTTGCGAACAATATTCTTTTTTTAATTGTAATAAAGCTTGTGTATTGTATGCTGTATTTATTGGAATTTTAAGCTCGTCCCAACTTTTTGTAATACTGTTTTTTTCTCCTTTTATTTTTTCCAAAAATAAAATCGCTCGGTCAATATATTTTTCATCATTCATCTGCTTACCATAAACAAATAAAAAAGGCACTACCGTATTAATGATAATTATATCAATAGATTGAGAGCCTAACGATTTTGATTTTTTATTGCTGATTGTTTCAAATTTATAGTGATAGTCCCAGTATTCTGAAACATTTGCAGTCAACAATTTTTTTATAGCTTCAATATTTTCTGCTTCAATAATTTTTGAAAAAAGATGCGATGAACGATAAACTAAATCGGCAAACTGAGCAATTCTTATGATCGGAAAATTAGCCGGATACAACCGTAAAAATTTCCACAAATGTTTATCAATGGATTGTAATTTGAATTTGTGTTTAAGTAATGTATATTCATTTTGTAGCGACAAAATATAGGCATCTGAATAATGTTCATCTAAAAAACCTGCTTGCCCCAATAAAATTGCTTCCAATTGTAATAAACTATTTTTATGTTTTGCAAGTACATTTAAAGGTGTTGATTTTGCAAGTAATTCAAATGGTTCAGCATTTGTATTAAAACCAAAATTTCTAGCTAAGTGATGATAAAAAGTTTCTTCCCAATTGTTTTTATTTAGTTGTAAGCTGTTTTTTACTACTATGGCTTTTCTTTCTAAGCGCTCAAGCAAGAGCTTATCTATTGTAGAGTTTATAATCATTTGAGGAGTAAGATGGATTTGTTTTGCACAAGGAATCCATTCTTTACTCGATTTAAAATTCAAATAATTGTTGTAAAGTTTGGGGTTAAACTTATTTTTAACTTCTAACGTAGGTATCAACTCTCCGTTTGCTCTTTTAATTTGAATGTCAGCATTGTAAACTACGTGTAAAATAATATTGTCAAATGCTTTATTGGTATTGTGCTTGTGTTTCTCCCAATCACTTGCATTTACATGTATTTCAATATTTCCAGCCCAAACTGTTTTTCCAATTTTTAACTTACCATTAAAAAAATCAGGACCAGCATCAAAATTATGCTCTCCTGTTTTTAGTAGTTCAATAATTTCGTCTGAAGTTGTTTTTAGATTAAGATTATCCAACAACTTGAACTTCCATAAGTAGTGTAAAAAATCTTCTGTCATTTTTCCCTGATAAGAAACAGATGCGAATATATAACGTTGTTTTTAAAATAAAAAAGCAAATTGATATTATTTCACGAACAAGAAAGCCTAAATTTTCAATAAAATTTATATTTTTGTCGCCTCATAAAAAACTACACGATGGATTTTAGTAAAAATGAAAATCAGCAAATGATTGCTGACATGATTAAAAAATTTGGAGAAGAAAACATCAAACCAAAAATGATGGAATGGGATGAGTCGCAAGAATTTCCTATAGAAGTATTTAAAAAACTTGGAGAACTTGGATTGATGGGTGTTCTTGTTCCTGAACAATATGGAGGTTCTGGATTTTCTTATACAGAATATGTAACTGCAATAGTTGAATTGTCAAAAATTTGTGGTTCAATAGGCTTATCAATGGCTGCTCATAATTCTTTGTGTACAGGTCACATAATGGCATTTGGTAATGAAGAACAAAAGAAAAAATACTTGCCAAAATTGGCAACAGCCGAATGGATTGGTGCTTGGGGATTAACAGAAACAGGAACTGGTTCTGACGCAGGAGGAATGCACACAACTGCTGTAAAAGATGGAGATTTTTATGTAATTAATGGTTCTAAAAACTTTATTACACATGCAATAACAGGAAATGTAGCTGTAGTGATTGTTCGCACAGGAGAAAAAGGTGATTCTCATGGAATGACAGCTTTTGTTATCGAAAAAGGAACGCCAGGATTTAGTTCTGGCAAAAAAGAAAATAAATTAGGAATGCGTGCTTCAGAAACGGCAGAGCTTATTTTTAATAATTGCCGTGTGCACAAAGACCAAATGTTGGGCAAAGAAGGGGAAGGTTTTATCCAAGCAATGAAAGTACTTGATGGCGGTCGAATTTCAATAGCTGCATTGTCGGTTGGAATTGCCAAAGGAGCATTTGAAGCAGCAGTAAAATATTCAAAAGAACGAGAACAATTTGGAAAACCAATTTCTCAGTTTCAAGCAATAGGATTTAAGTTGGCGGATATGGCAACAGAAATTGAAGCAGCCGAATTATTAACTTATTTAGCAGCCGATAGAAAAAATAAAGGTTTAAAAATGACTAAAGAAGGAGCATTTGCTAAATATTATGCTTCCGAAGTAGCAGTAAAAGTATCAAACGATGCTGTTCAAGTATTCGGTGGATATGGCTATACAAAAGACTTCCCCGCTGAAAAATATTATAGAGATAGTAAACTTTGTACTATAGGTGAAGGAACCTCAGAAATTCAAAAATTAGTTATTTCTAGAGAAATATTGAAATAAATTTACATTGAAAATGCATAATTTTGGAAAAAGTTATATATTTGCAACCCATTTATAAAAATTAAAACATAAAGTAATGTTAATAATTCAAGTTAAAGAAGGCGATACTATTGAAAAAGCGCTGAAAAAGTATAAAAAGAAATTCGAAAAAACAGGTGTTGTTAAAGAATTACGTGAGCGCCAAAAGTTCACAAAACCATCTGTTAGATTACGTGAAAGAAAAATTAAAGCTATCTACGTTCAGAAATTACAACGCAACGCAGAAGATTAAATTTTAACAATATTTTTCTATTTAAAAAGGAAAGATACACTTCATTCATATAACTTTTTAAGGTTATTATCGTAGAAGAGTGTATCTTTCCTTTTTTTATGAACTTAGACAGCTGCAGAGAAGATTTTATAAATTATATTCGATTCGAAAAACGTTTTTCAAATCACACCATCACGGCTTACCAAAACGATTTGCAACAATTTGCCGATTATATTCAAATAACCTATAATACCAATAATTCAGCAGACATCAACCATTTAATCATCCGCTCTTGGATAGTTGATATGATGAATAAAAAAATAAGCTCTCGCTCTGTAACCCGAAAAATTACCACACTTAAAACATTTTATCGATTTTTAATACGACAAAAAATTGTATTGGAAAATCCTATGCAAAAAATCCAAGCCCCTAAAACATCCAAACGATTACCCGTTTTTGTTGAAAAACAAAAAATGGATATTTTACTTGATAATGTTGAGTTTGGGGATGACTTTCAAGGGCAACGAAATAAATTAATTATCGAACTTTTTTATTCCACAGGAATACGTTTATCTGAGTTGATAAACTTAAAGATTGGAGATATTGACTTGTACAATAATCAATTGAAAGTTTTAGGGAAAAGAAATAAAGAAAGAATAATCCCATTTAATACAACCTTAAAAAAACAAATTGAAACATATTTACTTGAGAAAAATAAAATAGAAAGTTCTGAAATATTATTTATTACTACTAAAGGAAAAAAAATATACGAAAAACTTGTTTACAACATTGTTAAGTCATACCTTTCACAAATAACAACTATTGACAAAAAAAGCCCCCATGTTTTGCGTCACACATTTGCAACTCACATGTTAAACAATGGCGCTGATTTAAACGCAATTAAAGATCTGCTAGGGCATGCAAATTTATCGGCAACACAAATTTATACACACAATACCGTTGAAAAATTAAAAAACATACACAAACAAGCACATCCAAGAGGATAATTAAAAACAAATAACAAAAAAATAGGAGGACCAGTTTATGAAAGTACAAATTCAATCCGTGCATTTCGATGCAGACAAAAAACTTTTAGAATTTATAAAAGAGCGTGTAGACAAGCTGAATCAGTATTATGATGGAATATTAAGAAGCGATGTTGTTTTAAAACTTGAAAAGTCTGAAGATGCTTCAAACAAAATTGCGGAAATAAGATTGCACATACCTGGAAACGATTTATTCGCAAAAAAACAATGCAAAAGCTTTGAAGAAGCAGTAGATATGAGTCTTGGAGCTTTGAAAACACAGGTAAAAAAGCACAAAGAAAAAGTGAAAGGTTTATAATACAGTAATCAAAACATTTTATATCCCACAATATTGCAGCAGCTGGTGTTCTCATCAGCTACTGCTTATTTGCAAGCATCTTTGCTTGATTTTTTATTTTTATCAAACATTCCAAGCAATAAATAATTGAGTACATTTGCAGCCGCTCAAAAAAGTGGCGTATAGTTTTTTTTTGTAAAAAACAATTATTTTTTTGCTGTTTCACAAATAATTTCTATTTTTGCAATCCTTTTTTAAGGCAGGTAGCATTTTTATTGCTCCAAAAAAATAGCACAAGTTCTTTAAAATACAGTATTATAAGGCAAAAGCCGATGTAGCTCAGTTGGCCAGAGCAGCTGATTTGTAATCAGCTGGTCGGGGGTTCGAATCCCTCCATCGGCTCTCTTTTGAGAATTGTGATATTTGTCGGGGAGATACCAGAGTGGCCAAATGGGACGGACTGTAAATCCGTTGCGAAAGCTTCGAAGGTTCGAATCCTTCTCTCCCCACACTAATTTTTGGAGAGAAAGATTTTAGAAAATAAAAGTAAAGTTCTTTATATAAAAGATTAAAAAGCGGAAGTAGCTCATTTGGTAGAGCGTCAGCCTTCCAAGCTGAGGGTGGCCGGTTCGAGCCCGGTCTTCCGCTCCCTAGAGGGAAGAGCGGGCGAGAAGTTTATGCTGAACGCATAAGTGAAGTAAGCCTGGTCTTCTGCTCTTTTTAAAAATTTACAGCAGGCTTTGCTTTAAGCTGTTGTAGCTCAGTGGTAGAGCACTTCCTTGGTAAGGAAGAGGTCGTGAGTTCAATCCTCATCAACAGCTCTACTAATTTAGAATACAGATTTGAAAAATTTAATAAATAATAAAATAACTAACCAAATAAAAAAATAAAACAGCAATGGCAAAAGAAAAATTCGACCGTAGTAAGCCACACGTAAATATTGGTACTATTGGTCACGTTGACCACGGTAAAACTACCTTAACCGCAGCAATTACAACAGTATTAGCTGAAAAAGGATTATCAGAAGTGAGAGATTTCTCTTCAATCGATAATGCTCCTGAAGAAAAAGAACGTGGTATTACAATCAATACATCACATGTTGAGTATCAAACGGCTAACCGTCACTATGCTCACGTTGATTGTCCAGGTCACGCGGATTACGTTAAAAACATGGTTACTGGTGCTGCTCAAATGGACGGTGCAATTTTGGTTGTTGCTGCTACAGATGGTCCAATGCCACAAACACGTGAACATATCCTTTTAGCTCGCCAAGTAGGTGTGCCTAAAATTGTTGTTTTCATGAACAAAGTGGATATGGTTGATGATCCAGAATTATTAGAGTTAGTTGAAATGGAAATTCGTGAGTTATTATCTTTCTATCAATTTGATGGTGATAATACCCCTATCATTCAAGGTTCTGCTTTGGGTGGTTTAAATAAAGATCCAAAATGGTCAGAGAAAATTATGGAATTAATGGATGCAGTTGATAGCTACGTTCCAATTCCTACTCGTGACTTAGATAAACCATTCTTAATGCCAGTTGAGGACGTTTTCACAATTACTGGTCGCGGAACTGTTGCTACTGGTAAAATTGAAACAGGTGTTATCAACTCAGGCGATGAGGTTGAAATCATTGGTATGCAAGATGAAAAATTAAAATCTACTATCACAGGTGTTGAAATGTTCCGTAAGATTCTTGATAGAGGCGAAGC
Organism: Arcticibacter sp.; assembly: GCA_021155045.1. GTDB lineage: Bacteria > Bacteroidota > Bacteroidia > 2-12-FULL-35-15 > 2-12-FULL-35-15 > 2-12-FULL-35-15. The sequence goes on along the minus strand of JAJNQB010000019.1, from coordinate 289,270 downwards.
TGGAGATAATGTAGGTTTATTATTGCGTGGTATCGATAAAAAAGATATCCGTAGAGGTATGGTTGTAGTTCGCCCAGGAACAATTACCCCTCATACTGAATTCAAAGCTGAGATTTATGTTTTGAAAAAAGAAGAAGGTGGACGTCATACTCCATTTCATAACAAATACCGTCCTCAGTTTTACTTACGTACAACTGACGTAACAGGAGAAATTGAGTTACCAGCAGGACGCGATATGGTTATGCCTGGTGATAACATTACTATTACAGTTAAATTAATTGTACCAGTAGCTATGGATAAAGGTTTACGTTTCGCTATCCGCGAAGGTGGACGTACCGTAGGCGCAGGTCAGGTAACTGAAATTATTAAGTAATAAAATAAAACTATTAGTATTAACAGTGGGCAGTAGAAATATTGCCTGCTGTTTTCTACTAAATACGGGTGATGTTTTTTAAACTAAAAAAAGGAGTGTACTAAAAAGCTTTGAAACCCAATATACAGGTGTAGTTCAAGGGTAGAATAGAGGTCTCCAAAACCTTTGATGGGAGTTCGAATCTCTCCACCTGTGCAAAAAAGAAGAAGATGAGTAAAATTAAATCATATATAACTGAAACAACCGATGAGTTGGTTAATAAAGTAAGTTGGCCAACATGGAGTGAATTACAAAGCAGCGCAATTGTAGTTATGATAGCATCAATTATTATAGCACTTTTGGTTTTTGTAATGGATTTTACTTTCAACAAAGGAATGGAAGCTGTTTATCATTTGTTTCAATAATCGAATTTATATTTCACAAAATGAGCGAACAAACAACAAAAACTGACACAGCAAAAAAATGGTATGTGGTAAGAGCAATAAGCGGTCAGGAAAAAAAAGTAAAGCAATATATTGAAGTAGAAATTAATCGTTTGGGCTTATCAAATTATGTTTCTCAAATTTTAATACCTACTGAAAAAATATATCAAATCCGTAATGGTAAAAAGGTAAGCAAGGAACGCCCATTTTATAGTGGTTATATTTTAGTTGAAGCTTTGTTGGCAGGTGAGGTAGCTCACGTTATAAAAAATGTTACTGGTGTTATTGGGTTTTTAGGAGAAACAAAAGGCGGAGACCCGGTTCCAATGCGCTTAAGTGAAGTAAACAGGATATTAGGAACAGTTGATGACTTAGCTGAAAGCGATGCTCAAATTAGTATTCCTTTTATTGTTGGGGAAACTGTAAAAGTAATAAATGGTCCATTCAATGGATTCACAGGTACTATCGAAAAAGTAAACGAAGAAAAGAAAAAGCTAGAAGTTATGGTGAAAATTTTCGGAAGAAAAACACCTTTAGAACTAGGATATTTAGAAGTAGAGAAAGAAAATTAATTAACCAATTTGTAAACGTGTCAATTTGATAATTGAGCTTCCATCAATTTTCAAATTTTTAAGTTTTCAGATTTTCAAATTCAAAAAAAATGGCAAAAGAAGTAAGTGCAATGATTAAATTGCAAATAAAAGGCGGAGCAGCAAATCCGTCTCCCCCAATTGGTCCGGCATTAGGAGCAAAAGGAGTTAATATTATGGAGTTCTGTAAACAATTTAATGCAAGAACTCAAGATAAAGCAGGAAAAGTTATTCCAGTAATAATTACAGTTTATAGCGATAAATCATTTGAATTTATTACTAAAAATCCTCCAGTTGCAGTATCGTTATTAGAAATCACAAAAGTAAAAGCAGGTTCTGCAGAATCTAACCGTAAAAAAGTTGGAAATGTTACTTGGGATCAAATTCGTACTGTTGCAGAGGCAAAAATGCCAGATTTGAATTGTTTTACAATTGAATCAGCAATGAGTATGGTTGCAGGAACTGCAAGAAGCATGGGATTAACCGTAGTTGGTGAATCTCCACTTAAAAAGTAAGTTAAACCGATGGAGTTTACCTTGAATGGTGAACGTTTGTACATCACAAATTAAATAACATGCCTAAATTAACAAAAAACAGAAAGTTGGCGCTGTCTAAATACGACCCTACAAAGACGTATACTGTAGAAGAAGCCGCAAAAATCTTAAAAGACATTACCACTACAAAATTTGATTCTACTGTAGATATTAGCGTACGTTTGGGTGTTGACCCACGCAAAGCTAATCAAATGGTTCGTGGATCTGTTTCATTACCTCATGGTACTGGAAAAACATTAAAAGTATTAGTACTTTGCACACCTGATAAAGAGGCGGAAGCAAAAGCTGCTGGTGCGGATTATGTTGGATTAGACGAATACGTAGAAAAAATAAAAGGAGGATGGTTAGATGTTGATGTTGTTATTGCTACACCTAGTGTTATGGGTAAAATAGGAGCTATTGCTCGTGTTTTAGGACCACGCGGGTTAATGCCAAATCCAAAAACAGGAACTGTTACTATGGATGTTGCAAAAGCAGTAAACGATTCAAAAGCTGGTAAAATCGACTTTAAAGTTGATAAAGCTGGTATCATTCAATCTTTAGTTGCTAAAGTATCCTTTGATAGCGCTAAGATTGCAGACAATGCAAACGAGTTGTTACAAACAATTATAAAGTTAAAACCTAGTTCAGCAAAGGGTACTTATGTAAAAAGTGTTTACATGAGCTCTACAATGAGCCCAAGTATCCAAATCGATACAAAAGTTTTAGCATAGTAAAATTATAATTGAATAAAAACCATCATTTACAACGGCTTCCACGGAGTAAATAAAAATTAACTAAAATGAAAAAAGAAGATAAATCAAAAGTAATTGATGCATTGGTTGAAAGAATTAATGCAAACAACAAAATCTATTTAGCAGATTGTTCTTCTTTAACTGTTGAAAAAGTTAATCAATTTAGAAGGTCTTGTTTTCAAAAAAATGTTTCAGTAACAGTAGTTAAAAATTCATTGCTTAAAAAAGCATTGGAGAGAGCTGAAGATAGCCGTTTAACAGAATTAATTCCAGTATTAAAAGGCGCTACAGCAATTATGTTTACTGAAGTAGGAAACGCTCCAGCTAAATTAATTAAAGAGTTTAGAGCAAAAAACGATAAACCTGTTTTAAAAGGAGCATTCGTTGAAGAAAATATTTACATTGGCGATAAACAACTTGATGCACTTGTTAATATCAAGAGCAAAAATGAGCTTATTGCAGATGTGGTTGCATTACTTCAATCTCCAGCTAAACGAGTTATCGGAGGCTTACAAGCTCATGCTGAGAAAAAAGACGCAGCATAATTTACAAACAGTTTAAAGTAAGAAAAATAAAAAATTAATTAGTAACAATTTAAAATCAAATAAAAATGGCAGACGTAAAAGCAATTGCTGAACAGTTAGTAAATTTAACTGTGAAAGAAGTGCAAGAATTATCAACAATCCTTAAGGATGAGTACGGTATCGAACCAGCAGCAGCAGCAGTAGTAGTATCAGGTGGTGGTGCTGGAGCAGTAGCAGAAGAAAAATCAACATTTGATGTAATCTTGGTTGATGCAGGTGCAGCTAAATTAGGTGTAGTAAAAGTTGTAAAAGACTTAACAGGACTTGGTTTGAAAGAATCTAAAGATCTTGTTGACGGAGCACCAAAACCAGTAAAAGAAGGTGTCTCTAAAGAAGAAGCTGAAGCATTGAAAAAACAATTAGAAGAAGCAGGAGCGAAAGTTGAAGTTAAATAAGCTGTTTCGGATACAATATTAATGTCAATTCCCTCATCCGCTTTTTGGCGGCTGAGGAATTTGGCGTTGAAATGTTTTTTAGTTGTTTTATACTTATTAACCTTAATACTTAAGCACCTTGGCTCAAAATAAAAAAACTCAAAGAATTAGTTTTGCATCTATTAAAAGTCAAATAGATTATCCTGACTTTTTAGATATTCAACTTCAATCATTTCAAGACTTTTTTCAGTTGGAAACAACTTCAGAAAATCGTCAAAATGAAGGACTTTACAAAGTTTTCTCAGAAAACTTTCCAATTTCTGATGCGCGTAATAATTTCGTGTTAGAATTTTTAGATTATTTTGTTGATCCTCCCCGCTATTCTCTTGAAGAGTGTATTGAGCGCGGATTAACATACAGCGTTCCGCTAAAAGCAAAGCTACGTTTGTATTGTACCGACCCTGAACATGAAGATTTTGAAACAATCGTTCAAGATGTTTATTTAGGCACAATTCCATACATGACTCCTAAAGGTACTTTTGTTATCAATGGAGCAGAGCGCGTAATTGTTTCGCAGTTACACCGTTCACCAGGAGTATTCTTTGGTCAAAGCCGTCACGCAAATGGAACAAAATTATATTCAGCACGTGTTATCCCTTTTAAAGGTTCATGGATTGAATTTGCTACCGACATCAATAACGTGATGTATGCTTATATTGATCGTAAGAAAAAATTACCTGTTACAACATTGTTAAGAGCTATCGGATTTGAAAGCGATAAACAAATCCTTGAAATATTCGGCTTGGCTGATGAATTAAAAGTTAGCAAAGCTGCCTTAAAAAGTGCAGTAGGACGTAAATTAGCTGCTCGTGTTTTAAAAACATGGATTGAAGATTTCGTAGATGAAGACACGGGAGAAGTTGTTTCCATTGAGCGTAATGAGGTTATCATTGACCGTGAAACTATTTTAGAAGAAGGTCATATTGATATGGTTATTGACGCAAATGTTAAATCTGTTATCTTACATAAACAAGATGTAAATTCAGCAGATTATGCCATCATCTACAACACCTTACAAAAAGATACTTCAAACTCTGAAAAAGAAGCGGTAGAACATATCTATCGTCAGTTACGTAACGCAGAGCCACCAGATGAAGAAACAGCTCGTGGCATTATTGATAAATTATTTTTCTCAGATAAACGTTACGATTTAGGACAAGTTGGTCGTTACCGTATCAACAAAAAGTTAAATATCAATACTCCTGCTGATGTTAAAACATTAACAAAAGAGGATATTATTTTAATCATCAAATATTTGATTGAGCTTATCAATTCAAAAGCGGATGTGGATGATATTGATCATTTAAGTAACAGACGTGTACGTACAGTTGGAGAACAATTGTATTCTCAATTTGGAGTTGGACTTGCCCGTATGGCTCGTACAATCCGAGAGCGTATGAATGTTCGTGATAATGAGGTGTTCACACCAACAGATTTGATTAATGCTAAAACATTATCATCTGTTATTAATTCGTTCTTCGGAACAAATCAGTTGTCTCAATTTATGGATCAAACCAATCCTCTTGCAGAAATCACGCACAAGCGTAGACTTTCGGCACTAGGACCTGGAGGTTTATCTCGTGAGCGTGCTGGTTTTGAGGTTCGTGACGTTCACTATACACACTACGGTCGTCTTTGTACAATTGAAACACCTGAAGGACCAAACATTGGTTTGATTTCTTCATTGTGTGTATTCGCAAAAATTAATAAACTTGGTTTTATCGAAACTCCATACATGACCGTAACCAACGGAAAAGTGGATATGGATAAGCCTGTTACATATTTAAGTGCAGAAGAAGAGGATTCAAAAACAATTGCACAAGCGAATGCACCTATTGATGCAAAAGGAAAATTTACTGGAGGCAAAGTAAAAGCACGTTACGAAGGAGATTTTCCAGTTGTTGAACCAGAAAAATTGCATTTAATGGACGTAGCGCCAAATCAAATTGCTTCTATTGCAGCATCGTTAATTCCTTTCTTGGAGCATGATGATGCCAATCGTGCATTGATGGGTTCAAACATGCAGCGTCAAGCAGTTCCTTTATTACGTCCTCAAGCTCCTATTGTTGGAACAGGATTAGAGCCTTTAGTTGCTCGTGATTCTCGTGTGTTGATTAATGCTGAAGGAGAAGGAGTTGTTGAGTATGTTGATGCAAATGAAATTGTAATTCGTTATAACAGAACAGATGCAGAGCGCTTAATTAGTTTTGATGAAGATATTAAACATTATTCATTAACTAAATTCCGCAAAACCAATCAAAGCACTTGTATCAACTTAAAACCAATCGTTAAAAAAGGCGAAAAAGTTTCTAAAGGACAAGTATTATGTGAAGGATATGCTACAGAAAATGGCGAGCTAGCTTTAGGTCGTAACATGAAAGTAGCATTTATGCCATGGAAAGGTTACAACTTTGAAGATGCTATTGTTATTTCTGAACGTGTAGTACGTGAAGATATTTTTACTTCAATTCATATTGATGAATACTCATTAGAAGTTCGTGATACAAAACGTGGATTAGAAGAATTAACAGCAGATATTCCAAACGTTTCGGAAGAGGCTACAAAAGATTTGGATGAAAACGGATTAATCCGTATAGGTGCTGAAGTAAAAGAAGGCGATATTTTAATTGGGAAAATTACTCCAAAAGGAGAAACAGACCCTTCACCAGAAGAAAAACTTTTACGTGCTATCTTTGGTGATAAAGCCGGTGATGTTAAAGATGCTTCATTAAAAGCACCTCCATCATTGCGTGGTGTTGTAATTGACAAAAAATTATTCTCAAGAGCAATTAAAGATAAAAAAGCGAAAGCGGAAGAAAAACCTTTGATTGAAAAAATAGACAAAGAACACAATACTGAAGGCGCTGCATTAAAAACTAAATTGATTGAAAAATTAAATGGGCTTGTTAGTGGAAAAACTTCTCAAGGAGTGTTTAATGTATTAAAAGAAGAAGTAGTTGCAAAAGGAGTTAAGTTTACTCAAAAAGCTCTTGAAAAAATTGACTTTACTACTGTAAATCCAAGCAAATGGACTACAGATAAAGATGTAAATGATGATATAAGAATGCTGTTGCATAACTATAACATTAAATACAACGATTTACTTGGAGCTTATAAACGCAAAAAGTTTGCTGTTACAGTAGGAGATGAACTTCCAGCAGGTATTGTTCAGTTGGCTAAAATTTACATTGCTAAAAAACGCAAATTAAAAGTAGGTGATAAAATGGCTGGTCGTCATGGTAACAAAGGTATTGTTGCACGTATTGTTCGTGATGAAGACATGCCTTTCTTAGAAGACGGAACTCCAGTAGATATTGTTTTAAATCCATTAGGTGTACCATCGCGTATGAACTTAGGTCAGATTTATGAAACTGTTTTAGGATGGGCTGGACAAAAATTAGGAGAAAAATTCTTTACTCCAATTTTTGATGGTGCTTCTACAGAACAACTGAACGAATGGACTGATAAGGCTGGCTTGCCTCGCTTTGGTCGTACCTATTTAACAGATGGTGGTACAGGAGAAAGATTTGACCAGCCGGCTACAGTAGGTGTTATCTATATGTTAAAATTAGGTCACATGGTTGATGATAAGATGCACTCCCGTTCAATCGGACCATACTCACTTATTACACAGCAACCATTGGGCGGTAAAGCTCAATTCGGAGGTCAACGTTTTGGTGAAATGGAGGTTTGGGCACTTGAAGCATTTGGTGCTGCTAATATTCTTCAAGAAATTCTTACCATTAAATCGGATGATGTTATTGGAAGAGCAAAAGCATACGAAGCAATCGTTAAAGGTGAAAATTTACCAACTCCAGGAATCCCTGAATCATTCAACGTGTTGTTGCATGAGTTACGCGGCTTAGGATTGAATATTTCACTTGACTAAAAATACTTCTCCATCTATCCCTCTCCATTAGAAGGAGGTAGATGGAGAATTTTGAATTTAACTTTTTTAAAACAAATAATATGGCTTTCAAAAGAGAACAAAAATTAAAAAGTAATTTCTCGAAAATTACAATAAGCCTTGCATCACCTGAAGCGATTTTAGAGCGTTCAAGCGGTGAAGTTGTGAAGCCCGAAACTATTAATTACAGAACATATAAACCAGAAATGGGTGGATTGTTTTGTGAGCGTATTTTTGGACCAGTAAAAGATTGGGAGTGTGCTTGTGGCAAATATAAACGTATTCGTTACAAAGGAATTGTTTGCGACCGTTGTGGAGTTGAAGTAACAGAAAAAAAAGTACGTAGAGAGCGTATGGGGCACATTAACTTAGTTGTACCTGTTGCTCATATTTGGTATTTTAAATCATTACCAAACAAAATTGGTTATTTATTAGGATTACCAACAAAAAAATTAGATATGATTATTTACTACGAACGTTATGTAGTAGTAAATTCAGGTGTTAAAGCTGCTGATGGAATCAATTATCTTGATTTTTTATCAGAAGAAGAATACTTAAACATATTAGAAACATTACCAAAAGATAATCAATATCTTGATGATAGCGACCCAAATAAATTTATCGCTAAAATGGGTGCTGAAGCTTTAATTGCTTTGTTAAGCAGAATTGATTTAGATGCATTATCTTTTGATTTACGACATAAAGCAAATACTGAAACATCGCAACAACGTAAAAATGAAGCTTTAAAACGCTTACAAGTTGTTGAAAGTTTCCGTCATGCAAACCAACATGTAGAAAACAAACCAGAATGGATGATTGTAAAAATTGTTCCAGTTATCCCGCCTGAATTACGTCCTTTGGTTCCATTGGATGGCGGTCGTTTTGCTACATCTGATTTAAATGATTTATACAGACGAGTTATTATTCGTAACAATCGTTTGAAACGATTAATCGAAATTAAAGCACCAGAAGTAATTTTACGTAACGAAAAACGTATGTTACAAGAATCCGTTGATTCATTGTTTGATAACTCACGTAAATCAAACGCTGTAAAAACGGAAGCAAACCGTGCTTTAAAATCATTGTCTGATTCATTAAAAGGTAAACAAGGCCGTTTCCGTCAAAATTTACTTGGTAAACGTGTGGATTATTCAGCACGTTCGGTAATTGTCGTTGGACCAGAATTAAAATTACATGAGTGCGGATTGCCAAAAGATATGGCAGCAGAATTATTCAAACCATTTATCATTCGTAAGATGATTGAACGTGGTGTTGTAAAAACTGTTAAATCTGCTAAGAAAATAGTTGACAAAAAAGAACCTATCGTTTGGGATATTTTAGAGAATGTATTGAAAGGACATCCTGTTCTTTTGAATCGTGCCCCAACATTACATAGATTAGGTATTCAATCTTTCCAACCAAAATTAATTGAAGGGAAAGCGATTCAATTGCACCCATTGACTTGTACTGCGTTTAATGCCGATTTTGATGGGGATCAAATGGCTGTTCACGTTCCATTAGGACACGCTGCAATTTTAGAAGCTCAATTGTTGATGCTTGCATCGCATAACATTTTAAATCCCGCTAATGGTGCACCCGTTGCAGTTCCTTCTCAAGACATGGTTCTTGGTCTGTATTACATGACCAAGAGTAAAAAATCTACAAAAGAAGAAAAAGTTAAAGGTGAAGGTTTAACATTCTATTCTCCGGAAGAAACAATTATTGCATACAACGAAAAACGTGTTGATCTACATGCATCCGTTAAAGTTCGTTTGCAAGTGAAAGAAGGAGATAAATTAGTAAACAAATTAATTGAAACTACTGTTGGTCGTATCTTGTTTAATCAAGTTGTTCCAAAAGAAGTTGGATACATCAATGAATTGCTAACTAAAAAATCGTTACGCGATATTATTGGAACAATTGTTAAGGAAACTGGTATGGCTCGTACAGCTAAGTTCCTTGACGATATGAAAGGATTAGGTTTCATGAGTGCATTCCGTGGAGGATTGTCATTTAATTTAGGAGATGTAATTGTTCCTGAGGATAAAGACAAAATGATTGCTGATGCAAATGTACAAGTTGATGAAGTAGTTGCAAACTACAACATGGGTTTTATTACCAACAATGAGCGTTACAACCAAATCATTGATATTTGGACACATACAAACTCTCGTATTACTGCAAAAGTATTGAATACTCTAACCAATGACCGCCAAGGATTCAACCCTGTTTATATGATGTTGGATTCCGGAGCTCGTGGTTCTAAAGAACAAATTCGTCAGTTAGGTGGTATGCGTGGATTGATGGCGAAACCACAAAAAGGTGCAGGTGGTGGAGAAATTATTGAAAATCCAATCATCTCTAACTTTAAAGAAGGATTATCGATTTTGGAGTATTTTATTTCTACTCACGGTGCCCGTAAAGGTCTTGCTGATACTGCCTTAAAAACAGCTGATGCTGGTTATTTAACACGTAGGTTAGTTGACGTTGCTCAAGATGTAATTATTACTATTGAAGATTGCGGAACATTACGTGGACTAGTAGCAACTGCATTGAAGAAAAATGATGAGGTAGTTGAGTCTTTATATGATAGAGTATTAGGACGTACAACTGTTGATAATGTATACCATCCTTTAACTGGGGAGTTAATCATTGGAGCAGGAGAAGAAGTAACAGAAGATTATGCTAAACTAATAGCAGACTCACCAATTGAAGCTGTTGAAATACGTTCAGTATTAACATGTGAAAGTAAAAATGGTGTTTGTACAAAATGTTACGGACGTAATCTTGCAACAGGAAGAATGGTTCAACGTGGTGAAGCAGTAGGTGTTATTGCTGCTCAATCAATTGGGGAGCCAGGAACACAGCTTACATTGCGTACATTCCACGTTGGAGGTACAGCATCAAACATTGCGGCTGCTAGTAAATTAGAAGCAAAATATGACGGTATCATCGAAATAGATGAGTTAAGAACAGTGAAACGCAAAAACGCTGAAGGCGAGATGGGTGAAGTTGTTATTGGACGTTCTGCTGAGATGAGAATCATTGATGCAAACACTAAAATTGTATTAACAACAGGAAATATTCCTTACGGTTCTCAAGTATATGTGAAAGCAAATACTAAAGTAAAAAAAGGAGATTTAATTTGTGATTGGGATCCATACAATGCTGTTATCGTTTCTGAGTTTGCAGGTAAAATCGAATTCGAAAATATCGAAGAAGGTGTTACTTATCGCGAAGAATCAGATGAGCAAACAGGATTTAAAGAAAAAGTTATTGTTGATACAAGAGATAAGAGTAAAAATCCTGCAATTAAAATTATTGCTAACAAAGAAGTATTGCGTACTTACAACATTCCTGTTGGAGCACATGTAATTGTTAACGATAACGCAAAAATTGAATCAGGACAGATACTTGTTAAAATTCCTCGTACGGCTGGTAAAACAGGCGATATCACAGGAGGTTTACCGCGTGTAACAGAATTATTTGAAGCACGCAATCCAAGTAATCCAGCTGTAGTATCAGAAATTGACGGAGTGGTATCATTTGGAAAAATCAAACGTGGTAACCGCGAAGTAATTGTTGAATCGCGCACAGGAGAAAAGAAAACATACTTAGTTCAATTATCAAAACATATTTTAGTTCAAGAGAACGACTTTATTAAAGCAGGTGAACCATTGTCTGATGGAGCAATTACTCCAAGCGATATCCTTGCAATTAAAGGTCCTACTGCTGTTCAAGAATATTTAGTAAATGAGGTACAAGAGGTTTATCGTTTACAAGGTGTAAAAATTAACGACAAACATTTTGAAGTAATTGTTCGTCAGATGATGCGTAAAGTTGAAATTCTTGAGTCGGGCGATACTATTTTCCTTGAAAAACAATTGATAAACAAATCTGAGTTTATGAACTTAAATGATGGTTTATATGCTAAAGTTGTTGTGTTAGATGCAGGAGAGTCTTCACTTTACAAAGCAGGACAAATCATTAGTGCTCGTAAATTACGTGATGAAAATTCTTCATTAAAACGTAGAGATATGAAATTGATTGAGGCACGCGAAGCAGTACCAGCTACATCTACTCAGATATTACAAGGTATTACACGTGCGTCTTTACAAACAAATAGCTTTATGAGTGCTGCATCATTCCAAGAAACTACAAAAGTGTTGAACGAAGCTGCTGTAAGCGGTAAGGTTGATAACTTATTAGGATTGAAAGAAAACGTAATTGTTGGACATTTAATTCCTGCAGGTACAGGATTGAGAACGTACGAGAAAATGATTGTTGGTTCACAAGAAGAAATGGACAGATTAATGGCTTCTAAAAAAGAAGTGATTGAAGAAGAAGCATAATCTGCGAATTGCTAATTTGTAAGAATAAATAAAATTATAAGTAAAAAGAGGGACAACAGAAATGTTTGTCCCTCTTTTATTAAAACACTAACTTTACAAATAACATTAAAACAATAAACCATGGAAGAGCAAAATCAAAACCAATTAAATATTGAACTAACAGAAGAAATAGCAGAAGGAATTTATTCGAATTTGGCTATTATTACACACTCTCCATCAGAGTTTGTAGTAGATTTTATTAAGATGATGCCTGGTGTGCCAAAGGCAAAAGTAAAATCGCGTATTGTACTTACTCCACAACACGCAAAACGCTTAATGAAAGCGTTAAAGGATAATATTTCTAAGTTTGAACAAATACATGGTAATATAAAAGACACTGAAATGCCAAATGGTTTACCATTAAATTTTGGTGGGCCAACAGCACAAGCATAATTAAAAAAATATTTATAAAATTTTTAGTCTGATTTTCCTCGAAGTGCTGCCAGTAAAAACAAAAAATAAAAGAATGCTTTATCCATTTTGAATGAGCAAAATAAAAAAACAACTTCTACTCTTTTTATTTTCTATTTTTTTACTGTTTTCTTGTTCACAGCAAAATAATGAAGTTAAAAGCAAAACAAAAACGGATACACTTTTAATCACGCAATTTTCATCAGCACTATGCATTGATTCAACGGCTGTAGAGAAAACAGATTCCATTGTTTATCATGTGAAAGAAAAGAGCAAAGGATTAAATCTTTTTTTCACGACTATTGCTCAATCTGAATTTGAAAATTATTACACATTATATAATCCAAAAATTTATTATGATTCTACTAAAATAAATAAACAAGGTGTTCCTATTTATTTAACTACTGCAAATTTTACAATTAAACTTTTTTGCCCAGAAAATTTTAATAATTGTACTTCTTATGAAGGTTTTTTAAAACCTTTAAAAATGTATATAACCAATCATCTAGGCGAAGGTTATTCTAATTTGGCTTTAATTGATAGTGCTACTGACATCACTTACATTCCCCCTTGCGATTTTGATGATGGAAATGCTTTACCCTTGATTTCTAAAGAAGAAAAACAATTACTCATTTATTCAACAACTGTATTTAATCGAGAATCCTCTATTGCACTTTACAAAATAAATAAATCAACTTAATAGATTTGAATTTAAGGAATGTAGTGTTTTTCGTACAAAAAAATGGAGAATATTTGCTATTGCTTGGGTTGATGAATCATCATTTGTTATTGAAGTGTATGATGAAACTCAAATAGATAAAAACAATAAAGATGTATTCACGAATACAAAATATTTAAAAGCAAAAATTGTTGAGTAAGTTTAGGGAAACAAAATTCCATCACATTCTACACAATTAATCGTGGGAATTACCGCTTTGTATTTAGCGTTGATAGCTTTAATAAATTCGTTTGCAATAAGCGCATATCCTTTTTGATTGGGAGTATAGCCATCTAAACTTAAAAATCCTCCACTCACAAAAGTCATGTTAAAATCTGCTCCATCCCACTTTATACCTGTATTAATATTTCTAAAAAAAGTATTCATATCCACCAAAGCTAAATTGTGTTGTGCTGCTTTATCTCTAATTACTGCATTATAAGTATTTATTGCTTGATCTATTTTATAAACTTCTGTGCTATCCAAAACATAACGATTATTTACTGTATTTACCAACAAGCCGTATTTATAGCACTTCATAGAATCCAAAGGAACGGAAAGCGTAATGTATTCCCCATTTTTTAATTGACGAATTCCACTGGGTGCGTTTACATCATCAATTACAAATGGATTTCTTCCTTTAATAAAATGCATGTGCGATAAACCAGAAAGTGTATCGTAAATATAATTTAATGAATCAGCTTGAATTTGTGTTAATTCAGCATTATCCCATTTTACTAAACTATAATATGGAAAGCTTCTGAAATCAGGAATAGTTGCAATAACTCCTTTTGCTCCTCCAGATATTAAAGGACTTAATATGGCTTCAACCGAATTACTAAAACTTACTGCAGAAGGAATTGGATTGGATGTTCCACCGCTGGAAGCATAATTGTAAATATCTTCCATCCCAAGCCAAGAAATTATAAATGTTGGATTTTGTGCAACAATATCATTGGCTAATGTAGATACACCTGGATTACTTGCAATCCGATTGTAATAAGGGTTTTTATTTCCTGTAATAGAAAAACTATTTCCTAAAACAGGGTTAAAATAATCAGCCATGTTTGCAAACGGAATTGCAAGGTTATGAACGCTATTTCCTGCAATGCCCACCATATAAGTATTTGCCCCTGAAACTGTTATATAATTTTTTATTGGCGATAAAGAAGTTACTCCTTTGCAATCTGTTTTATATCCTAATTTACTTGGTGTAATAAAATAACTTTCCCATGTTTTGGTATTCATTCCAATACCATTATCATCGGGCATCAAGGCTTGACTAAAAATATTTCCTCCCACCATTCTAAATTGTTCTGCTAACAATGCTGGTAATGATAATCGTTGTCCTTTTCTGAATAATGCTCCATTTTGATAACCTGCCATGTAGTTTCCGCCAATGGCAATAGTTTTAGAAAAATTTGCTTCGCCTGCACTCGGCTTTGGAATATCCAACTCAGGTGTGCAAGAAACCAATAGATAAACACAAGAAAATATAAAAAATATTTTTTTCATTTTTATTTTTTTATGTAGTTGCAATAGTACTATTAACGGCTTCAACATTTTTTATTTCTGGAACAGCACGTTTAATTGTTTCTTCTATCCCCGCTTTCAAAGTCATCATACTCATTGAACACGATTTACATGCTCCAAGCAATTCTAATTTTACGGTATCGCCACCAACAACTTCAATCAACGAAACATTACCACCATCGGCTTGTAAATAAGGGCGAATTTGTTCTAAGGCATCCTCTACTCTTTTTGTTAAATCACTCATGGTTATATTTTATACGAATTTAGAAAATTTAACTTACTAATACTTCTTTTTTTGAGTTTACTATGGACACTTGTTGTGCAATATTTCCGACCATTTCCATAAATGCTATTGCTTGTGGTGTGTTTTCTTGCAATACGGCTGGTCTGCCGGCATCGCCTGCCTCACAAATACTTTGTACCAAAGGAATTTCAGCAAGTAAAGGAATTTCTAATTTTTCGGCTAAGGCTTTTGCTCCATCTTTTCCGAAAATATAATATTTATTATTAGGCAATTCTGCTGGTGTAAAATATGCCATATTTTCTACAATACCCAAAACAGGAACATTTATTTGTTGCATCTGAAACATTCCAATTCCTTTTTGTGCATCTGCTAGAGCAACATTTTGTGGTGTACTTACTATTACAACTCCATTCAAAGGAACAGAACCGACAATAGATAAGTGAATGTCCCCCGTTCCTGGAGGTAAATCAATAATCATATAATCTAATTCTCCCCAATCAGCATCCGACAAAAGTTGATTTAGTGCTTTCACAGCCATTGGTCCGCGCCATGCAACTGCTTGAGCAGTATCAGCAAAAAAACCGATTGACAATATTTTTACTCCATAACTTTCTACTGGAACAATTTTATTTACACCATCTACTTTTCTTATCAATGGTTTTTCTTGTTGCACATCAAACATAATTGTTTGTGATGGACCATAAATATCAGCATCAATCAAACCTACTTTTGCACCTTGCTTTGCCAATCCAGCAGCCAAATTAGAGGCTACTGTGGATTTACCCACTCCACCTTTCCCAGATGCAACTGCAATAAAATTTTTAACATTTGGTAATATAGGTCCCGAACTTTTTCTAGAAGAAACATTTGATGACATGGTAACATTCACCTCAGCATCTTTATCTACAAAATGCAAAACAGCATTTACGCATGCTTTGTGAATCATATCTTTCATAGGGCAAGCAGGTGTAGTAAGCACAACAGTAAAACTTACTTTTTTCCCTTCTACCTCTACATCTTTTATCATTTCAAGTGTAACCAAATCTTTTTTCAAATCTGGATCATCAACATTTTTTAAAGCTTCTAATATTTGATCTTTAGTAATACTCATCTTTAATATTTTTATTTCCTACAAAATTACGAAATTATTGTGCTTGTTTTTCTTCTAAATCAAAACGGAAGCGATATGCTAATCCCGTATTAAAAACCACAAAAGGTTTCATCGAATTATATACGGGACTATTTGTTACAACCTCTTTAGTATTGTATTTATATTGCCAAGGATTTGTACCAATGGAATATCCAACTTCTCCGAATACCAACACTTTTTTTGCAACAAAGCAATCAACAAATAATTTAACTTGCGCTTCATCGTATCGCACATAATCATAATTACTAACTTTTGATAATCTGAAAGAACGTGTAAAATACTTTAAGTTGATTCCTGTATATAATTTGTTTTTTAAAATATTAAATTCAATTTTGTAACTAGTTGGCAAAATTCCATACATATAAATTCTGTTATTTACTTTCCAATCAACGCCAACAAGTGGCACATAAAAATTGCCAAATGCTTCTCTGTTATAATACAACCCTGCTTTTATTTTTAGTTTATTATTTGGAACAAAATGTTCTAAAAAAACTGCACCGTACTGAAAATCGTAACCATCAACTTTATCTTTAAAGTCGGAGGCAATTTTTGGTATTACTAAAAATATTGTTTCCCATTTTTTATTTTTATTCACAAGTTTCATTCCTATGGGTAAGGAAACGTTTGATAAACGTGATGAATAAGAACTATCTGGGCTGATAGTTGAATTTATAGTTTCAGAATTTATTCGGATCAAAAGTGTGTTCCCGTTTTTAAATTCTTTGGGTAAAAAAAAGCCAAATAAATAATTATCTGTTTTATTATATTGCTGAGGCAATGTATCAAAAGTCTTTTCGTATTTCCCTGAATACGTTTGATAATTGAAACTAACAATGTCTGCAAAAGGCTGAGCAGATGCTATGGATACAAATAAAGAAAAAACTAGGAGTGCTATATTTTTTTTCATTTAACAAAAGAAATAAAAAAACCTCAATAAAAAAGTTTATTGAGGTTTTTATTTATGTTTTTTATTGTATTATCTTCTTCCTAATCCTTGAGGGCTACCAACACGTGTCATAGCACAGCGGAAACCAATCCAAGCTGTTGATTGACGTTGATCAAGGAAGCGTCTTGTTCCTGGAACCATCCAATAAGCACGGTCTTTCCATGAGCCACCTTTGTAAACACGAGCTTTATCATTAATCATTGATGTAATGCTATATTCATACATTCCCACACTTTCTGCTTTACCAGTACCAGCAGCATCCCATGATTCGCCCCAAGAACCACCGTTTAATCCTACTGCTTGTGATTGAACATCTCCATCCACATAATTAATGTTGTCTGCATATTTGTAATTCCTACGCTCATCTAAATTATCATCAGGAAAATTAATACTTACATCTCTCCAGCGAACCATTCCTGGTATGCTCATGATATTACTATCAGCATCGTATTTAATGGTGTCGTTAATCATAATACCATCATCATCACGCTCTTGTGTTTTAAATACATTACCACGAAAAGCACGGAAGTCCGACTTATCTTCAGGAGAAAGAGGGCGGTAAACATCCATTACCCACTCAGATACATTACCTGCCATATTATATAAGCCGTAATCATTTGGCCAATAAGAGAATACCGGAGTAGTAATATCACCCGCATCATTTAATTGACCAGCAACACCCATCATATCTCCATTACTACGTTGGTAGTTAGCCAACATTTGTCCTAAATATTTTGAATCAGGATTACGAACACCAGCACCATTCCAAGGATATAATCTTCTATCTGTAACACGCTCACCAATTGAGTTTCCAATTAAACCATAAGCAGCAAATTCCCATTCAGCTTCTGTCGGCAGACGATATCTCGGTAAAAAGATACCATCTTCCATACGCACCAAACGATCGCCACCATTAGGATCCATAGAAGGAATTGGAGTAACTACAGGTCCTTGCCATTTTCCAGCTAAATATTGATCAGTATTAAAATAATCATTTTCAGTTGGTGTTGGTTGGTGTTCAAGAATACCTTCACGTATTAATATAAACTCATTAACACGGTCAGTACGCCAAGCACAAAAATCGGATGCTTGTAACCAATTGATTCCAACTACAGGGTAATCTCTATACGATGGATGACGTAAATAATACTCAACGTAAGGCTCATTATAAGCTAATCGCTCACGCCAAACAAGTGTATCCGGCATTGCTTTTTTAACAACATCATAAAAATTTGGTCCAAAAACACGAGAGGTCCAATGTAAATACTCTAGATAATCTAAATTACGAACCTCTGTTTGATCCATATAAAAAGAGGAAACAGTAACACGTCTTGGAATTGTATTCCAATCGTACGTTACGTCTTGCTCTGCTCTACCCATTGTAAAAGTACCACCTTCAATAAGAACTAAACCAGGACCAGTTTCTTGTTCTTCGTAAGGAACAACTTCAAAACCTCCATTTTTCGGATTATTATACTCCCAAGCCGTAACGGGCGAACGTTCTTTTTGACAAGAAGCAAGAGTAGCCATTGCAGCTCCTATTACGAGTATTTTATTTGACACCTTTTTCATTGTTTGTTTGTTTTTGTTTGTTTGGTAATCTATATAAACTTAAAGTATATATTATTTATTGTGTTTTGTAAAGCTTTTTTAGAATGATGGACAGCTAACTGTACGGAATTTTTTCTTTTTTGGTCTGCATTCAAATTGTATGGAGAATGAAAGCTCATGAGAACCAGCCGTAGCATTTGTAAGCTTAGATACTGTTACATCATAACTATATCCAATTTTAAAATGATTTTGTGTTAATCCAATTAATGCGATAAAAGAATCTTGATTACGATACCATAAACCCCCAACGATAGAACCTTTATTAACATAAACACCTAAGTTTAGTTGTTGAAAATCCTGTTGTTTTTGAAATAAAACATTTGGTGATATTGTTGTTTGATTATTTTTATCACCAATAGGTAAAACCGCTCCAGCATGTGCTGTTATTTTCATTGGCAATTTACTTGGTCCAATTAAACCCTCATCTGGCTGTGTTAAGTGGTGAACTGCTGCACCAAAAAAGTATCTTTTGCTATAGCCCAACATACCAACAGATAAATCTACATTTGATTTACTTGATTGTCCAGGAACTTCATTTGTATTGTAAACAAATCCTCTTCTTTCGTCAATCATATCGCCAAATGTAAGTTTACTCCAATCAATGCTTTTTTGAAAAAAACCAGCTTGAAATCCAAATTTCATGGAGAATTCACGAGTAACATTTAGTTGATATGAATACATTAATGCAACATTTGTTGTTGTTAAAGTTCCTCTTCCTGCTTTATCATTCATAACCAACAAGCCCAATCCTCCGCCAATAGCATCAAAATGTTGATCGTAAGATGCCGAATATGTAACATACGTTCCAGAAATAGCTGGCCACTGATTACGATAGTTTAAGTTAATTCGAGGACATCTGGCTGTTCCAGCAAAAGCTGGATTCAAATACAAAGGATTTGCGTAAAACTGAGTAAATTCAGGGTCTTGAGCAAAAACATTTTCGCTAAATAATACTGAAAACAGTACACAAAAAATTAAAACATGGCGTTTTAACATAAATTGTTTTTTTTAATGGGACACAATTATACACATTTTTTCAACAAAATGTTACATTTTCCTAAGTTTTTTGCAAAGTCTACACAATATTTTTCATTCCTAATCGTTTGCAAACAAAACTTTAGAAACACAAATTTAAACAAAAAATTAATTTATACAACAAAAAGGCTTTTTTGTCTAAATTTGAAACCTAATATCACAAAAATAATGAGAAGAATCTTTTTATCACTAATTGCCACATTTTGTTTTATTTTTACTGTTGCCCAAACAAAAAACAGCTCTACTTCCACATCAATAAAAGGACACGACTATTCTATCAGTTGGCTCGGAATCCAGTCTCAAAGTAATTATGAGAACGAAACTCACAAATATTTAACTTTTCAAGGCGCAGAACATGATTTTTCAGACGGTTATTTGCCAAGATACAATTTAAAAATCACTATTCCTCCTTTTATTACCTCTTTTGAAGCTAAAATAACAGATGCAAATTATGTTGAAATGGCAATGGAAGAGTTAGATTTTGTAAAAAATTCAGCTTTCATTTCCAACTCCATTAAAGCAAATACTGGTGTGGCTTACAATAAAAAAGTAGCTTATGGAAGAATTAACTTTTTACCTTTTAGAAAAAACAATACAACAGGTAAATTTGAAAAGCTAACAGCCTTTAACTTAGAGATTATCTACGGCGAAGAGAATGTTTCTCAAAATAGAAGTATTACAACTTACGCCTCCTCTTCAGTTCTTCAAAGCGGCACTTGGTATAAACTTTCTATTCCTGTGGGAGGGATTTACAAATTAACCTATACTTTTCTTCAAAACTTAGGAATAGACATGTTGTCTTTAAACCCCAAAAATATCAGAATTTATGGTACAGGAGGTTTATTACCTGAATTAAACTCACAACCAAAAATTGATGATTTAGTAGAAAATGCCATTTTAGTTCAAGGTGAAAGTGATGGTGTTTTTAATAGTACTGATTATGCTCTTTTTTATGCAAAAGGACCTGACACTTGGACTTACAATCCAACATCTTGCAGTTTTTTTAGTCATCAAAAACACACTTATAGTGATACTTCCTATTATTTTTTGAATGTTGATTTAGGAGCTGGAAAAAGAATTCAAAATCAAAGTTCATCAACTGCTGCTGCTACTCATAATGTAACGACATTTAACGACTATGCTTATCATGAAAATGACAATACGAATTTTTTAAAATCTGGTAAACTTTGGGTAGGAGAATATTTTGATAATATTGCTTCTTATAACTTCTCCTTTTCATTTCCGAATGTTGATGGAAGCTATCCTGCAAGCGTAAAAACAAGCATCGCTTCTCGATATATTGCATCAAGTTCTCTTAACGCAAACTATTTAGTAACGAGCCAATCAGGAAGTACTACCATTCCAATTGCTGCTACAAGTGGTGGCGCATACGATGTGTATGCTAATATAGGAACGTCTTGTTATACATTCAACCCAACAAATCCTGTAATTACGGTAAATGTTACCAAACAAACTTCATCTGCAATTGCTTGGTTAGATTACATTGAACTTAATGTAAGACGCAGTTTAATAATGATTGGTTCTCAAATGGGTTTTAGAAACATTGAATCTGTTGGAGCGGGAAATGTTGCAGATTATACTATTACTAGCAATACCCCTATCCAAATTTGGGATGTAACAGATATTGCAAATGTAAAATCGCAAGTTCTAAACGTAACAGGAACCAATTATCAATTCAGAATGCCAAGTGATGTTTTAAACGAATATGTTTCTTTTTCAGGTACAAATTTTAATACTCCAAATAGTGGAAGAAAAATTGAAAATCAAAACCTACATGCTTATAATAACAAACAATTTTTAATAGTTACTCATCCTAATTTTTATCAACAAGCACTAGAGCTAGCAAACTACAGAGAAAACAGAGACACTATCTCTACTTTAGTTGTAACTACGGAACAAGTTTATAACGAATTTTCTTCTGGCGCAAGAGATGCATCTGCAATCAGAAATTTCGTAAAAATGTTTTACGACAGAGCAACTATTCCGGCAGATGCTCCAAAATATTTATTGCTTTATGGCGATGGTTCTTACGACAATAGATTAGATAATTCAAGTAACACCAACTTTATTCCTACCTATCAATCTGTTGCCTCAACAGTTTTAACAACCTCTTATGTTTCTGATGATTATTATGGTTTGTTAGATAATAATGAAGGCTTATGGGTAAATGATGCTGTGGATATTGGTATTGGCCGTATCCCTGTAAAAACAATATCAGAAGCAAAAGTAATGAATGATAAAATTTATAATTACGAAAAAACCGGATTTGCTTTATCTACAAATGCAACTGCCTGCACTTCAGGGCAAGCATCATCAACCCCGTTCGGAGATTGGCGAAATATTATTGCTCTTGTTGCAGATGATGAAGACGGTTCGTTACATACAAATCAATCTGATTCCATCTCTAGAATTGTTGCTAGATTATATAAAAACTATAATGTAGATAAAATATTTATTGATGCTTACATTCAAGAAGCTACGCCAGGAGGAAAAAGATATCCAGCAGCAAATGAAGCACTAGACAAACGAGTACAGAAGGGCTGTTTAATAATGAATTATACAGGACATGGCGGAGAATTGGGCTGGGCACATGAACGAATTTTAGAAAATTCAACAATTAATGCTTGGAAAAACACAAATAATTTACCGTTATTTTTTACTGCAACATGTGAATTTAGTCGTTGGGACGACCCAGAAAGAACTTCAGCAGGAGAATATGTTTTTTTAAACCCAAATGGGGGAGGCATTGCACTAATGAGTACAGTAAGGGTTGTATATGCAGGACCTAATTTTAATCTTAATTTACATTATTTTAATACTGCTTTTACTCCTCTAAGTAACGGTAAAATGCCTGCACTTGGCGATATTTACGAATACATGAAAAATCAGTACGATGGCTACATCGTAAATGGAAGAAATTTCACACTTATTGGAGACCCATCCATGCGTTTGGCTTATCCAAAATACAATGTTTCTACAGATACCGTAAATACCGTTCCTGTAACCACAGCAAGTTCGGATACTGCAAGAGCTTTATCTTTAGTAACAGTAAGCGGATTTGTTAGAAATAATGCTGGTGCTATATTATCAAATTACAATGGAATACTTTACCCTACAGTATTTGATAAGACTCAAATCATTACAACTCTTTCTAATGATGGAGTGGCTGCTAGCCCCGCAGTGAATTTTAAATTACAAAAAAATATTTTGTACAAAGGAAAAGTTAGCGTTACCAATGGATTTTTTAAATTTTCATTTGTTGTTCCAAAAGATATTGCGTATCAGTATGGTCCTGGCAAAATAAGTTATTATGCCGAAAACGGTACTGAAGATGCAAATGGTTATTATGAAAAAATTATTATTGGTGGTTCTGATACAAATGCTGTGGCAGATAATATAGGTCCAGAAGTAATGTTGTATTTGAATGATGATAAATTTGTTTTTGGTGGAATTACAGATGAAAACCCTGATTTATATGCAAAAGTAAAAGATGAAAATGGCATCAATACTGTTGGAAATGGTATTGGGCATGATATTACAGCAACATTGGATATAAATACAGCAAATGCTGTGGTGTTAAATGATTATTATCAAGCTGATTTAAACAGTTATAAAAGCGGAACCATTCGTTATCCTTATTCTAATTTAACGGAAGGAAAACACACACTTACTTTAAAAATATGGGATGTGTATAATAACTCAACCAAATCTTATACTGAATTTGTTGTTGCAAAATCTGCTGATATGGCTTTAAGTCATGTATTAAATTATCCAAATCCTTTTACCACAAAAACTCAATTTTATTTTGAACACAATCAATGTTGCCAAACATTGGAAGTAGAATTACAAATATTTACTGTATCGGGCAAATTGGTAAAAACAATAACACAATTTGTTGCTGCAGAAGGTAATCGTTCGAATCCAATTGATTGGGATGGAAAGGATGATTATGGCGACAAAATTGGCAGAGGTGTTTATATTTATAAACTAAAAGTAAAAACAACCCAAGGAGCAACGGCTGAAAAAATTGAAAAATTAGTTATTCTCAATTAAAAAAATATTAAATTAGCAACCCTTTTAAACAGAAAGAATCATGAACGAAGGCAAAAAAATAATTTTTATCCCATTTTTATTTAGTTTTTTCTTATTCGCTTTTGCCGGATTTGGACAAATAAATTACAACCAAGTTTCAGGACAAGACGTTAATAACAGATTAAACACAATAACTACAGCAGTTCCATTTTTACTAATAACTCCAGATTCAAGAGCTGGTGGAATGGGTGATGTTGGAGTTGCTTCATCAACGGATGTAAATTCAATTCATTGGAATGCATCAAAACTTGCTTTTGCAGACAAAAAATTAGCAATAGGCGTTTCTTATACTCCTTGGTTAAGAGCATTGGTTCCTGATATTAATTTAGCATACCTATCTGGTTATTATAAAACAAAAAAGAATGGCGTTATTGGTGCATCACTGCGTTATTTCTCATTAGGAGATATAACATTTACCGATGCAAACGGACAAACAATAGGACAATTTAAACCCAACGAATTTGCTTTTGATATAGCTTATGCAGTAAAACTTGCAAAAGAATTTTCTGTTGGTGGTGCTGTACGTTATGTTAATTCGAATCTTACAAACGGGCAGAATGTGCAAGGTTCTACAACACATCCAGGCAGAACAATTGCTGTTGATTTATCAGCGTTGTATAAAAAAGAAAAAATTAAATTGGCAGACAAAAAAGCTACGGCTGCAATTGGTTTAAATATTTCAAACATCGGTGCTAAAATGTCCTACTCTGATAGAAATAATGCTGATTTTATTCCTATTAACTTACGCTTAGGAGGTTCACTAGCAATTCAGATAGATGATTATAACAGCATTGCATTTATGGCTGATGTAAATAAATTATTAGTTCCTACTCCACCAATATATGATGTTGATACTCTTGGCTCTCCAAAATATGGTGCCGATGGAAAACCTATCATCTTAAAAGGAAAAGATCCTAGAAGAGGAGTTGCAGAAGGAATTTTTGGTTCATTTAATGATGCGCCAGGCGGAGGAAAAGAAGAATTAAGAGAAATTAATTATTCTGTAGGAATGGAGTATTGGTACAACAAATTATTTGCTGTACGTGCTGGTTATTTTTATGAGCATCCATTAAAAGGAAATAGAAAATATTTTACACTTGGTGCAGGAATTAAATACAATGTATTTGGGTTAGACTTTGCCTATTTGATTCCTATGCAGCAACGAAATCCATTGCAGAATACTTTAAGGTTTACACTCACATTCGACTTTGATGCTTTTAAAGCACAGAATAGTGATGACAAAACAGAATAAAAAAATTCAATCCCGCATTTAGCGGGATTTTTTATATAGTTATAATTATGAAAATACGAGTAGGTTTTGGATTTGATGTGCATCAATTAAAAGCAGGAAAAGATTTATGGCTTGGAGGAATAAAAATAGAATCTACAAAAGGGGCTGTCGGTCATTCTGATGCGGATGTATTAATTCACGCTATTTGCGATGCTTTACTTGGCGCTGCTGGAATGCGAGATATTGGATTTCATTTTCCTGACACCTCTGCAGATTACAAAGGAATTGATAGTAAAGTTTTATTAAAACAAGTGATGGAACTTTTATCAAAAGAAAATTATTCCATAGGAAATATTGATTGTACTCTGGTTTTGGAACAACCAAAAATAAACCCGCATATTGAAACGATGAAAGAAACTCTTTCTAAAATATTAAATGTTTCAAAAAATGAAATTGGAATAAAAGCAACAACAAATGAAAAAATGGGATTTGTTGGAAGAGAAGAAGGCGTTTGCGCTTATGCTGTTGCTTTAATTGAAAAGAAATAGTTTTATCCCCTTTGAATTGTAACTTCAAAAATGCTTCCTTTTGGTTTATTGTTTTTTACTATCACATTCCCTCCGTGCTGTTTTACAATATAATTAACAATGTACAAACCAAGCCCTGTCCCTTTTGAGTTTCGTGTTTCTTCATTTCCAACACGATAAAATTTTTGAAATATTTTTTTCTTTTCTTCATCCGAAATCCCAATACCATTATCTGCCACAGAAAAAACGATTGTATTTTGAGTTTCAAATAGCCTTATATTTATTGTTGAATCAATTGGGGAATATTTAACAGCATTTTCAATCAAATTTATCACAACCGAAGTAAAAGCTTCTTTATCTACTTTCAAAAATAAATCGGACTTAATATCCATTTCTATTTTATGGTTTAAGAAAAAAAGGTTTTTCTTCTTTTCAAGAATTTCGTTTAAAACATTTGAAATATTTAATTTTTCTAGATGTAGTTGATGAATACTGTTTTCGATTTTAGAAACGAATAAAATATTTTCAACTAAGGCATTTAATCTGTCTGTATCATTCAATGTATCCTTAATAATTTCGGTTTGCTTTTCCGGAGACAATTGATGTTTCAGCAATGTTTGCAACTGAAGTTTTACAGAAGCTATTGGAGATTTTAATTCATGTGTAACAGCCATTAAAAAATTATTTTGTTGGCGAGCAAGCTCATTTTCTTTTTTATGTGTTCTTTTTATTTGAATAATTCCAATCAATAAAAGCCCTACAAATACCGCTCCTTCACTTGAAATCATTATCCAACGCTTATGCAACTTGTGATTCATTTCATTGCCACGCATAATAATTTCTTCTGCCGAATCTCCTTTTAATAAATTCAATTCTGTTTTTAAATAATAAATTTCATTGTTCAATTGAAATAGCTCGTACGTCCACCAAGCGAATTGAATGAACACGTACGCTACTAAAATATAAAACCAAAATAATGGTCGATTTTTTTTCATTCTTTATAAATAACACTACAAACTTATATCAACAACACAAATATACCCAATAAACCATTCCTTATTTGTTAGTATCGGCATTTACATTACTAAGGAGCAAATTATCCTTTGGACTAATTTGTCCTAAGTAATGGTATAAAATAAAAAGAGCAGTGAGAATTAAACACTCACTGCTCTTATGTTTTTTAAAAAATATTTATTCGATAATTAATTTTTTAGTTATGCTATGTGCTCCTGCTGTAAGCTTAACAAAATAAATCCCTGGAGCAAGTGCTGCATTTTTATTTATTTCATATTTATATTCTCCTACAGCAAGGTCTTTGCTCACTACTGTAGAAATTTCTTTTCCTACCACATCATACACACTTACTTCCACTCTTTGTTTTTCTGTTAATTCAAAAGAAACAACAGTATTTTCGGTAGCTGGATTTGGATAAATATTGAAATTCAGATTGCTAATATAATCCTCATCAATGCCTACTACAGTACCTGATAAATTAATTTCATCTATATAAACGTTGTTCCCACCACCACTAGTAAATCGGAACATGATGTACAAATTAGTTTGAGTTGCATAGCTCGACATGTTTACATTTTGCAATGTCCAATGAGCTGCTGCAGGAACATACGAAGAGGTGGTTATACCTCCTGAGGCTAAAGTAGTTCCTGAAATTGTTTTTCTTAATGCCCATGTTTTACCGCAAGTAGTAGAAACATAAACCTGTAATTTATCTGAATCTGTAGAAGTACGTTGCGCATTTGCAACTTTAAACGTCATAGTAGGTGTGGTTCCTACAATTTGTGTCATATCAACAGAAGGACTGATTAACTCATCCACTTGATTTGACATAGCAGCGGTGTTTAAAATTCTAACACTTTTACTTCCTAGTGAAGCTGCTGCCGTGGTTTGTACCCATGTATTTGTTCCAGAATTAATATTTAATACTTTCCAGTCGGCATTTGGAATTGCAGCACCTTCAAAACTTTCGGCAAATGTGCTTCCCGAATACATAGCAGTATCCGAATTAACTGTTATGTAAGCTAATTTTGTTGTGCTTACAGAACCCGAAGCATTTGTTGCAGTTAAAGAAACATTATAAACTCCTGGGGCGTAATATGTGATAGTTGGTGTTGAATCTGTTGAAGAACTTGGTGTGCCTCCCACAAAAGTCCAACTCCAAGAAGTGGGATTCCCATTCCAAGATGTATCATCAAATGTGATACTATCGCCCGCACAAATAATATTGTTTGATGAATTGGTTGTAAAGTCTGCTTGGCATAAAACGGCTGGAGTTGAAACTCCCGTAGCCGTTAAATTAGCTGTTGTCCATAAATTATAACGTTGTGCTGTTCCAACTAATCCTCCTGTGGTAGTTAAAGCACTTCGCATACGTGTTTTTTGACCAGTAGTGTACATAGTAGAACAATATGAATATTCCATAAAATTTTGAACATTATCTAAAGAGCTACAAGATGTGCCTGTTAAATTACATGATGTCCAACCGATAGTGTTTGGAGTGTCTGTTACGCCATCATCGCCACTACAATTTGTGGATAAGCCTGGATTATTTGATGTACCCCAAGTATGATTTAAGTTTAACCAATGCCCTACTTCATGTGTAAGTGCGTGTGAACGTTGAAGAGAACCAGTTCCAATTGAGCCAATGTAACTTGATAATATCATAATACCATCATTTACAGCAGCAGTAGTACCAGGCAAATAAGCATAACCCGCTGCACCGCTTGCAATTGTTTTAACAACCCAAATATTCAAATATTTGTTTCGGGGCCAATAATTTAATTTAGAACCGTCATCACCAACATTTGTTTCCGATGAATAAATTCTGTCGATACCATTTGTACAAATTCCATTCGGGTCTTTTTTAGCCAATCTAAATTCAATTTCAGAATCTGCTGCAATACCAGTAAAACTTACCGTATTTGCAAAATCTGCATTTGTTTTTCTATAGTCCTCATTTAAAATCCTCATTGCATCTAGTACTTGAGCATCAGAAATATTTTCTGTTCCGTATTCATGCAATATGTGAAACACCACAGGAATAATATAAATCGGAGGCATTGCGCTTTTATTGTTTTCTTTATATCCGTCAGCAAAAGCTTTTTGGTCTTCTATTTTTAAATCGGCTTCATTTTGTAAATATTGTTGATATAAAGCAGGATTTTCATTAAAATATTTTTGCATGGCTTCTGTAGTTCCACAATATTTTAGCTCTTGAGCCTTAACAAACTGAAGGTTTGCAAAAACAAAGGCTATGGCAATAATAATTTTTGTAAGTGTTTTCATTTTTAATAGCATTTTGGGTTATTATAAAATTTAGTTTAGAGAGAATTAATTTTAATCGTAATCGCTTATCGAAGATAATACATCTTTGATAGTATTCAAATTATTTAAAAGTTTAACATATTTTTCAGAAACTGTTTTTGTATCACTTAGTTGGTTTTTTGCTTTAAAAGAAATAAAATCTTCTAATCTGCTAAAATCTTCTTTGGAAGCACTTCTTATTTCCATTTGCATTTCAGTATCAACCACTCCAGGAGCAATTGAAAATATTTTGAATCCAGCATGAATACTTTCTTGTGGATGCGATGCTCTCACTTTTTGTTCCATGTCCACTACTCTACTCATCATATCCAAGCCTGATTTAGAAGCACAATAAACAGCCCAACCATCAACGGGTTTTCTTCCTGCACCAGAACTAATATTTACAATTACTTTTTCAGCATCAACACTATCATAACATTTGATAAATTCATTCACCAAAATAGTTGGAGCAATTAAATTGAGATTATAATTTTTTATAATTGTATCCGATTCAATTTTCCCGATTGGCTTTATAAAACCAATAGCTCCAGCATTATTTATCAAATATATTTTTTTTGCTTTGGCATGTAATTCAAATCTAAAATTACTCACAGCCGTTACATCTGTTAAATCCAAATAAAGGTGATGATAGTTGGCGTGTTCAATGGTTTTTTGACGAGATATACCAACAACATAATTGCTTGGATTCGCCAACAAATGTTCTGCAAATGCTTTTCCAATACCTCTACTTGTACCTGTTATGTAATAATAATTCAAATCTAAAATTTTGATTTATATAAAGATAAGACAATAAAAAAAAGAAAGCAAGAACTTTTTTGGCTCTTTCGTGCTGTTAAATCAGTTGGCAATTGACAAAAGATACAAGAGAAAAGAAGTAAAATCAAAAGTTCTTAGTATTCTTCGTGTCTTAGTGGTAAAAAAAGTCAAAAGTCAAAAAATGGCACACAGATTTTTATGATGGTTAAGATTTATAAAGATTAAAGGGAGTAAATCCAAAAGCCCTTTGTAATAGACAATAAAACAAGTGAGCCAATGAACCAGTAAACCAATGAACTAACCCAACGCCTGTTTTAAATCTGCGATTAAATCGTCAATATCTTCAATACCTACACTTAATCGTAAAAGCGATTCCACAACTCCTGCTTTGTCACGCTCTTCTTTGGGAATAGAAGCATGCGTCATGGTTGCTGGATGATTGATTAATGATTCTACACCACCTAATGATTCAGCAAGTGTAAATACTTTCATGCTTGATGCAATTTTAAAAGCGTCTTCTTGCTTGTTTCCTTTTAGTGAAAATGAAATCATTCCACCAAAATCACGCATTTGTTTTTTTGCTATGCTATGGTTGGGATGGTCAGTAAATCCGGGCCAATAAAGATTATCCACTTTAGGATGAGTTTTTAAAAATGCTGCTATTTTTTTTCCGTTGGCACAATGGCGTTCCATACGAATGTGCAATGTTTTTAAGCCACGCAACACTAAAAAACTATCCATCGGACCAGGTGTAGCACCACAACTGTTGTGTATAAATGCTAATTGTGTATATAAACTATCGTTACTCAAACACAAAGCACCCATAATAACATCGCTGTGTCCACCAAGATATTTTGTTGCTGAATGCATAACAATATCAGCACCTAAGGAAAGAGGATTTTGTAAATAAGGCGAAGCAAATGTATTATCCACAGCACAAATCAATTTATTTTCTTTTGCAATTTTTGAACATGCTTCAATATCAATAATTTGCATGGTAGGATTGGTAGGGGTTTCCAACCAAATCATTTTTGTATTTGTATTGATATAATTTTTAATGTTGTTTGCATCTTTCATATCAATGAAATGAAATTTAATACCAAAAGGAGCAAACACTTTTGTAAACATTCGGTAGCTACCGCCATACAAATCATCGCCAGTAATAACTTCATCACCGGGGCGAAGCAATTTCATAACCGCATCAATTGCGCCCATTCCGCTACTAAAACACAAAGCATATTTTGCACCTTCTAATTCTGCCAAACATTTTTCTAATGCAGTACGTGTAGGATTTTTTCCACGTGCATAGGCATAACCTTTATGATTACCGGGGCTTTCTTGCCAATAAGTAGATGTTTGATAAATGGGAGTCATAACAGCTCCTGTACTTGGGTCAGGCTCCTGACCTGCATGTATTGCTTTGGTTCCAAAACCTAATGTTGTTGTTTCTGCCATAATGTTTTTTATTCAGGTGTAAAGGTAACAAATATTTGATTTTATTATTTTTATTAATAATCTTTACTTAATGATATTCAGTATTTTGATACCTCTTTTTATTAGTTGGCTTTTCAAAAAAGCTGGATTAAAAAAATTGTTTTTTACATACATAATTTCAGGATCTGTCATAATTTTATTACCTATCTCTATTTTTGTAATACGATTAATTAATACTGGAATTATTGACGCTTCTTCTCTGGCTACAGATAAATCTAGCATAGTTGGATTTTTAGGAAATATTGGTTTTTCTCTTTTTTTTACATTATTTTTTCAATTTATATTCAATAAAACATTTAAGCTTAAAGGATCGGAAAACAAATAATTTTATAACCCATAATCTTTATTTTATTGACATTATGCTTTTTTTGAAATAACTTTACTAAATGGTTTTAACAACCGCTAAACGCAATTAAAGCTGCTTTTAGCTAAACATTAGGGTAATTATCATGGACGACAGACAAAATAAGGATATTGAAGAAAAAATAAAGTTGATTATTCAACTTATGGAAGAATTGTTTTCTGATGAGAAATTGGACACAAAATATCAAGGAAACATTGACTGGATAAAAACCAACTTTCAATTCACTAATAATTTAGAGGAATTTCAAAAGTTGTTGACTTTTCTTGATGACAATGACTTGATTAAGACAATATATCATTCCCTTAAATTTAAGTACGACTATATTGTGGAGAATGAAAGAGTAAGACAGGAAATTGAAGAGTACAAAGAGTCTGAAAGATTTCTCTCTAAGGCTAAAGCAGATACATACGAAAACACAAACACTGTAAACTGTGGCGCTTGTGATCAATCGCCATGTATTTGCAGTGATCCGCAACATAATTCTTAACATGGAGACAAGAACTACTTTTTCGACAGATTTAATTTGGTGGGAACTTCGTAGACTTTTCTTTAACTTCCTAATGCTTGCCAGCGGTCTTATTGTGCTTTTTGCGATTCAAATAATCAAACCGTTGGGATCTCATGTAGCTTTTCGATATTATCTGGAGTTAATTATCACATTAGGCATTTTTATTAATATCGCCTACACCGCTGTATATATTTATGTATTTCGGCTGACGAAAAAGGTAGACGGCTTATCAGATAAAAAAATTGCAATTCGAGATTTCACTTTCAGGACAGTTATTTTTGTGGGACTACTGACAAATCTCATTGCTGGTTTTGTTGAGCTATTCTACAGAATTCAATTCATGCACTTAGACTAAATGAAAATGGAATTTAGTCATATCGACAGAATAAATATTAAAGCAATATCAAGAAAGGGTACTGAATTAAGCCGTATTATGGCATATTGGGACGCAGTCGACCGCTCTTATCCTACATATAACGAATTCATTGAATCGATTCTGAAATTAGAATCCATAGGTGTAGTTGAAATTATTGAACATGGACGCTTTGGAATTATTTCTAACAGACTTCATAAACACATGAGCTTTGTTGAACGTTTCAAATACTCTATAAATAAACCTGATGACCTAATTCTTAAAGTACTTAATAGAATAACTAATAGAAAAGACTCAAAGGGCATTGAATTAAGTTCAAAAGACTTTGACAATGCAATTAAGGATTATTACACAAGTTTTCCAACGTAATGTATTTTAAGACAAATCAACCAACTTTGACAGAGAAATTTCCAAAGCATTTGCAATTTCAAGCAAGGTATAAAGTGTTGGGTTGACTTTTCCGTTTTCAAGCTTTTCAATAGCTTGACGGTCTTTATTACACGCTCTTGCCAAATCGGACTGAAAAAAAACAAGGACAAAAGGTTAAGGTACGACATGAGAAAAATAGGCTGGTCATCACCATTGACAATTCGGATGACAAATAACTACGCCTAACAGTAGTAGCTGTTGCACAACCCTCAAAAAATAAAATTAATTCATAAAAAAACGATTCTAATGAAAAAAAGAATTGTTTTTTTGCGTTTTAAGAGCTTTGTTTTTTGAGATTTATTTTTCTTTGTAAAAAATTAGAATTGGCTTACGTTATCCCGCTACGTTCGATAAAACAAAGCGTCTCACCTGAAGAAGAACAACTCATTTTTCAGTTTTAATAAACAGCTTACACATACAAGCCGACACAAGCGCAAAGTCAAAAGAGCCAATTTTCCACTCTTTGTGATATCTATTATTTGCTAATATGATGAATGTCATTTCCAGTAATTTTAAGTATTCAGATATTTACATACTAGTAATGAAAAAACAAAAATAAATTGGATTATCGTGAACTTGCAGAAGTGCTTAAATCAATTGGACATCCTGAAAGGATTGCCATTTTTAATATGCTTTTGAATTGTAAGCAAAATAGGATGGAAGTAAAAAGCATATACCAAGAACTTAATATAGGACAACCAATAGCTTCAAGACATCTTGGTATCATGAAAAGAGCAGGCTTACTAAGGAGAGAAAATATGAATAGAAAAACATTCTATTCCATTAATTCTGAAAATTGGGCTTGTGTATGTGTGCAACGAATGTTTTTTAAAACAAACAACTTCAAATGATAGAAAAAATAATTTCATGGTCAATACACAATCGTTTCTTTGTTTGGATTGGCATTTTGCTGATTGTGGTGGGTGGCGTTTGGTCAGTAATGACCACTCCCGTTGATGCTATCCCTGACCTTTCCGAAAATCAGGTAATCGTTTATACCGAATGGATGGGGCGTAATCCGCAAATCATGGAAGACCAAATTACCTATCCTTTGGTTTCCAATTTACAAGGTATTCCCAATGTAAAAGCCATTCGTGCAGCGTCTATGTTCGGCATGAGTTTCATCTTCGTCATTTTTAATGACGATGCGGAAATATATTGGGCAAGAACTCGTGTTTTAGAGCGATTGAATTTTGCACAACAGGCATTACCACAGGGTGTAACGCCTTCATTGGGTCCGGATGGAACAGGCGTAGGGCACGTGTTTTGGTATACCCTTCAGGGTGATGGCTACGATTTAGGTGAATTACGAGCCGTGCAGGACTGGTACGTAAAATTTGCCCTGCAAAATGTGGAAGGGGTTAGTGAAGTGGCATCCTTCGGTGGTTTTCAAAAGCAGTATCAAGTCAGTATAAATCCTAACAAACTGATTTATTACAATGTTTCTGCCATGGATGTGGCAAACGCCTTAAAAGCAAACAACCGTGATGTGGGAGGGAGTATTTATGAAATGAACCGCATGGGTTACATGATTAGGGGCTTGGGTTATATCAAAAGCATACAGGATATAGAGGAAATTTCTGTTGGCTCCAATAAAAATATTCCCATCAAACTGAAAGATGTTGCCGATGTGCAAATGAGCAGCGATATCCGTTTAGGAATTGTGGACGAAAACGGTGAGGGGGAAGTAGTTGGTGGTGTGGTGGTTGCCCGATATGGCGAGAACGCCAAAGAAGTGATTGACCGAGTGAAAGATAGATTAGGCGATGTAGAAAAAGGATTGCCCCCGGGGGTAAAAATAAAAATCGCCTACGACCGTAGCAATCTTATTGAAGCTGCTGTTGCTACTTTAAAAGAAGCATTGATTGAAGAAATTATTGTAGTAGCACTTGTTGTGTTGCTATTTCTATTTCATGTGCGTAGTGCAACCGTTGCAATAATCACTATTCCCTTATCGGTTTTAATTGGATTTATTTTGGTAAAACTTTTTGGCATTTCTCTCAACATCATGTCATTGGGTGGTATTGCGCTTGCAATTGGCGATTTGGTAGATGCAGGAATTGTAATGACTGAAAATGCCTACAAAGGCTTGGTAAAGGCAGTTTTAAAAACAGACGAATAATGGAAAAGCAAAGAATTGGAAATACTAAAGAATTAAGCGAAGAAGAACGCATCAAAATTATTGAGCGTTCTTCACGCACCGTTGGAAGGGCTGTTTTCTTTTCAATTTTAGTTACGCTTATTTCTTTCGCCCCCATACTCTTTTTAGAAGGTCAAGAGAAGAAATTATTTTCTCCATTGGTATTCACAAAAACATTTGTAATGATTGGTTCTGCCATTGTTGCTTTGTTTATCGTGCCCATGCTCTTGCGTTCACTGATGAAGGGCAAACTCGTTCCGGAAAGCAGAAATCCTATTGCAAACTTTTTTATAAAAATATATAGCCCTGTATTACGCATTTGTCAGCGTTGGAAAAAAACAGTTATTGCTATTTCCATCTTGATTGTTTTAGGAAGCATTCCGTTTGTGTTGCGTTTGGGTTCTGAGTTTATGCCTCCGTTGGATGAAGGTTCATTGTTGTTTATGCCAGTAACGCTTCCCGATGTATCCAACAATGAAGCCAAGCGC
Source organism: Arcticibacter sp. (assembly GCA_021155045.1). Classification (GTDB taxonomy): domain Bacteria; phylum Bacteroidota; class Bacteroidia; order 2-12-FULL-35-15; family 2-12-FULL-35-15; genus 2-12-FULL-35-15. The sequence goes on along the minus strand of JAJNQB010000019.1, from coordinate 253,871 downwards.
ATTTTGCAGGTGCAGGACAAACTCATCATGTCTGTTCCCGAAGTGGAAAACGTATTGGGAAAAGCAGGAAGAGCTTATACCGCTACCGACAATGCACCCATGAGTATGATTGAAAGTATTATTTTACTAAAACCAAAATCGGAATGGCGCAAAGGAATGACTACCGAAAAACTCATCACAGAGTTAAACGATAAGGTGCAAATACCGGGTGTTACCAGCGGTTGGACACAACCTATTATCAACCGAATCAACATGCTTTCTACCGGAGTGAGAACAGACATCGGAATAAAAATATATGGACAAGAATTAGATACTATTTACAACATTGCCCGTCAAATTGAAAAATCTTTGCAAGGTATAGACGGGCTTGCAGATTTATATGTAGAACAATTAACCGGAGGAAAATATCTCGACATAAAAATCAATCGTGAAGAAATTGCCCGCTACAATCTTTCTATTGAAGAAGTAAATATGATTATTGAAATGGCATTGGGTGGAATGCCGCTGACGCAAACCGTTGAAGGTCGGCAACGTTTCAGCGTATCGATGCGATTGGCACAGGATTTCAGAAGTGATATAGCGGAAATTAAAAGGACTCCTATTCAAACGGCTAACTATGGCGTTGTTCCACTTTCGGCAGTGGCAGATATTGAATTTTCTGAAGGACCACCCATGATAAATTCAGAAAATGCCATGCTTCGGGGAACAGTGCTGTTCAATGTGCGCGGCAGAGATATGGGCAGTGTGGTAAACGATGCCAAAAAACGAATTGATACCGATTTTGAAAAACTTCCCAACGGTTATTACATAGAATGGAGCGGACAATATGAAAATAAAGTCCGTGCAGAAAAACGATTAAAAATTATCATTCCTATCACCCTTCTCATCATCGCTTTTGTATTGTATTTCACTTTTCATTCTGTTAAAGAAATGATGATTGTGCTCTCCAGTATTCCCATCGCCCTAATCGGTGGAGTATATTCCATGTATTTTTTTGAAGTGAATTTTTCGGTGGCCGTAGCTGTAGGTTTCATTGCTCTTTTCGGCATTGCAGTGGAAACAGGTGTGCTGATGCTTGTTTATTTGAATGAAGCCATTCGCGACAAAGTAGAAGAAAAGAAAAGCACGGCCCTCTCTCAAGAAGAAGTTCAGTCCGCTGTTTTTTCCGGTGCTGTAATGCGTGTTCGTCCAAAACTGATGACAGTTATGGCTGATATGATGGGTTTAATGCCAATCCTTTTGGCAACAGGCGTAGGAAGCGATGTGATGAAGCCGATTACGATACCTTTTGTGTTTGGACTTATAACTTCTACCCTTTTCGTTTTAATTGTTCTTCCTGTTGTATATCAGTTGGTGAAAGAAAGGGAAGTAAGGAAGCATGGTAAGGTAGAATACCTTGAAATAAAAGATTAGACTATGAAAAATATACTTTCAATAATATCATTATTGCTTTGTTTTCATCAAACACAAGCTCAGGACACTACTGATATTTCCTTGGAAAAACTACTGCAACAGGTAGAGAACAATTATCCTTCTATCATTCAATATCAATACAACATCCAATCTATACAGGCAAAAGCAGATGGGGCAATGGCATGGATGCCGCCTACCTTTTCCACAGGGGTCATGCGATGGCCATACAATTTTTCTATGCTCAGTGAGCAAAATAACCCTATGAACCAAGCTGGCATTGCGTTTTCTTTAGAGCAAATGATCCCCAACACAAGCAAACTGAACGCAAAAAAAAGTTACATCAATTCATTGGCTGAAATAGAAAAAAGCAAAAGCGAATGGACAAAAAATGAATTAAGACGTGAAGCAAAAATTTTGTATTACAGCCGATTTGTAACTGAAAAAAAACAACTCATTTTAAAGGAAAGTGAAGAAATACTGAAATTATTAATTACAACATCAGAAGAAAAATTCAGTAGCAATCAATCGCAACTGCAAACCATTTATAAAGCCAAAGCCCGTTTAGCCGAACTCAACAACATGCTGCTGATGTTTGACCAAATGATTGCAGAAAGCAACATCGGCTTGAACATCCTCATGGTGCGTGATGTGAACACCGCTTTCCAAATTGACACGCTCGTTAATCCGAAAAATTATTTACTAAATCTTTCCGATACGGGCAGCGTTTCCAACCGTAGCGATATTACAGCCATGTCAAAATACATACAGTCTATGCAATTAGAACAAAATGTAATGAAAATTGGCAACAGACCGGATTTCGGTGTTCGTGCCGAACACATGCAAATGTTCGGTATGCCCAATCAATGGTCGGTCATGGGCATGATGACCATTCCTATCGTTCCTTGGTCATCTAAAATGTATAATTCAGAAACTAAATCCATCGGCTTTCAAATTCAGGCAATGCAACAGGAAAAACAGACAATGGAGCTGATGGCAAAAAGAATGTTGTCCGAAAAACTCACCATGCTTAACTACGAAAACGCACAGTATCAGAGCTACATAAAAAACATCATTCCTGCTTATGAAAACAACCTACAAGCCAACCTGCTTGCTTACAAACAAAACACAGGCGATTTTTTTGTGCTGCTCGATGCTTGGGAAATGCTGCTGATGAAAAAAATGGAAGCGTATGACAAATTATTCAACATATTAAGATTAGAAGCAGAATATGAATATGAGAAAGAAATCAGATAGAACGCAGATAACACAGATAATTATGATTAGCACAGATAAAATCATAAACCATCTTAAAAAATCAGCGTTATCAGCGTGCTGTTTTTCTCTGCTGATACTATTATCATCAGGTTGTAAAAACAAAGACGAAGGGCACGAAAACCATGTTCAGCATCTAAACGAATACCTCTGCCCTATGCACTGCGAAGATGAAAAAACATATCCTCAGCCTGGAAACTGCCCTATTTGCAAAATGAAATTAGAACCTGTGATAAATGAAAGTTTGCCGCAAATTATTTCGCCCAACAAACAAGTATTGTCTAATCAAGCAACCTTAAAACTGCAATCGGGCAGCAATGGAACAACTGCGAAAGCAGAGGGCTTTATTGTTCCCGATCAAAACCGCAATCAATCTGTTGCTGCACGTTTCGGTGGAAGAATTGAAAAACTATATGTCAAATTCAGTAATCAATATGTAAAGCAGGGAGACAAAGTTATGGACATATACAGCCCAGATTTACGAACCTATCAGGAAGAACATCTTTTCCTTTTCAAATCAAATACTGAAAATACTTTAATAGAGAAGTCAAGAGAAAAGCTTCGCTTACTTGGTATCACCGAAAATCAAATTATACAGTTAGAAAAAAACGGAACAGTAGCTTTATCCGTTTCTATTTTCTGCCCTGCAAACGGCTACGTGTTTTTTAATACGCCATCAACACAGGAAAATACTACTGTAAAAAATACACCAGTAATGAACGCCATGAATATGCAGCAAAATCTAAACAATGAAAGTTCTTATACTACATCCGCTTCACAAATTCGTGAAGGCAACTATGTAAACTCAGGGCAAACACTTTTCAGCGTAAATGACTTGCAGGTAGTTTGGGCATTGGTTTCAGTTTCTAATCAATATGTAAATCAAATTCAGAAAAATCAATCAGTAGAAATAGTTTCTGAAAACAATCCTTCGAAAACGCTTAGGGGAAAAGTTGCTTTTACAGAACAAACTTTTGAAGATGCCAACCAGCGTTTTGCAAGAGTTAGAATAGTGTTGCCTAATTCAAACAATTCATTGAAAATAAATTCACTTGTTACCGCACAATTTGCATTAAGCGACAGCAAGAATTTACAAGTTCCTTCATCGGCAGTATACAAAACAGGATTGAATGCTTATGTGTGGGTAAAAACCGATACTACCCGAAGCGGCACAGGAATTTTTCAGTTGCGAAAAATAATTGCAGGAGCAAGCAACAACGGAATGACAACTATTAAAAGCGGCCTTTCTGCCAATGATGAAATTGCAAAAGAGGCAGGAATGATGACCGACAGCGAAACATTTATAAATGCAAACTGACATGAAGCAAATTATATCAGGCATATTATTTTGCCTTATCATACTTACGGGTTGTAAGAACGGACACGAAAACCATGAGGCAACATCCGACAGTTATTACACCTGCCCAATGCACCCAAGCGTTGTGAGCAGCACTCCGGGAGCTTGCCCCGTTTGTAATATGTCTTTAATCAAAGTTGAGAAAAAGGAAAATCAACATGCAGGGCAACAAGGCAATTTTATCAGCATTGACAATCTTAAACAGGAATTGGCAGGAATTAAAACAGATACAGTCAGATTAAGAATAATTGCATCCGCACCAACTATTATAGGCACAGTTGCCATTGATGAAGAACAGGTAAAAACTATCAGCAGCAGAGCAAAAGGAAGGGTTGATAAACTGTTTATTAAAACCACAGGCGCTTTTCTTAAAAGCGGCAGTCCGCTATACAGCATTTACAGCGAGCAACTGCAATCCGATAAAAAGGAATATCTCTCTCTGCTTGAAAAATTAAAACCAACGAACACCACAACAGAACTCACAAAGGAATTAGTAAACGCAGCAAAAAACAAATTGCTTTTATGGGGCTTAACTGAAAAACAAATATCCGAACTGCAAGCATCAGGCAAGTCAAGTCCGCTCATTACATTTTATTCCCCCGAAGCGGGCTATTTAACCGAAGTAAACATTATCGAAGGCATGTATGTGGAAGAAGGTAGTCCTCTTGTAAAAATCACTTCGCTCAATCAGGTTTGGGTCGAAGCACAACTTTATTCTAATGAAGTTTCAGGCATTAAAGAAAGCAAGACCTTTCAGGTTTTCAGCGAAAGCAATCCCGAAGAAACTTATAAAGGATCATTGGCTTACAACAATCCCATTGTTGAAGAAGGCAAAAGAGTTCATCTGGTTAAAATCAGGGTAAACAATTCAGGAGGCAAACTCATTCCCGGAACATTGGTTTCAGTCATTCCCGAAAAATCATTTGCGAATGTATTAGCGGTTCCTAAATCGGCAGTGCTATTGGAAAAAATGAAAACTGTTTGGGTATTGGCACATGACAATACATTTGAGCAACGCATGGTAGAAACAGGCGCAGAAAATAACTACTGGATTGAAATATTATCAGGATTGAAAGAAGGAGAAATTGTTGTAACTGATGGAGCATATTTAATCAGCAGTGAGTTTATCTTGAAAAGTGGAACAGGACAAAGGCATGAACATTAGAGTTAAGTAGTCAATGAATAAAATTCTACTTTTGATTGAATCAAATTATAGAGTAGCTTACAGTTTAACATTTTTTATTTTTATTTCCGTTTTAGTTTTTGTACATTTGTGTTGGTAAATGAAATTATTACAAAAAATAACATCTGTTTTTTTAGCTTTCGTTTTTACGCTATCGAGCCTTGGTTTTACCATTGGTAAGATGGAATGTTTAAAATCGGGAAAAACAAAAATTTCATTTACTCAAGCTAAAGAATGTTGTCCAGAAAAAAAAACTACAACTCCAGTTTTAAAATCAAAATGCTGCAATATCTTTAACAGCTCCTTAAAATTAAAAGATCACAGTATTGCTATTAAAAATATTGTTCCTCAAGCAGACCAAATTTTGTTAGTTTATACTCCATCTTTAAATTATTCTATCTACAATTCGAGTGAATCTTTTTTATCATTTTATACTACTTCACCTCCTCCAATAATCGATCGAGATATATTTTCTTTATTCTCGGTTTTCCGTATTTAAACATCTGTATTTATTGCAAAATAGCGCAATACACGTATTGCTCTATTTTAAAAATTTATATCACCTAATTTTGATTCCTTTGAATTAAACTTTAACCAGATGCTACCAATAAATAAGAAGAAGTCCATTTTTTCAGTGTTGTTTTTTGTTGTTACTACCAGCATTTTTGCTGTAACAGATTCAATAACTGTTTCAAAATTTAGCAACTTTAAATTGTCGCGTATTGTACTTACCGGGAATGGTTACTTTGGAATTAATTTACATTCAAAAAATTCCTTTTATGATAGTACAAATTTAACTACTACAGCAATGCCTGTTGGTTTAATGCCTATTGTTTTATGGAAAATAACTCCGAATTTATTTTTTGAAGGAGAGCTTGAGTTAATGACAGAACACGGAATGGTGAATGCAGAAATAGGATACTTAAACTTATCTTATAATATAAACGAATTGGGTACGCTACAAATAGGTAAATTTTTATCTCCTTTTGGCATTTTTTCTGAACGTTATCATCCTTTTTGGATTAATTATGCTCCTAATGAACCTCTTGGTTTTTCTCATGGGGAGTATTCGCCTGCTGCGGAAATTGGCGCATCATTGAGAGGAGGAGGAGAACACATAAACTATGCTTTTTATATTTCAAAAAGTCCTGACATGAAAAATGGTGAACAAAATATAAACGAAGCTGGAAAAATAGATTTCGACATTCATTTAGAGAAAAATAACAATATGGGAGGAGGTACAAGAATTGGAATTTTACCTTTCAAAAACGCATCAGTTGAATTGGGCTTATCTTATAAAATTATGAAAATAAAAGTAGGGGACGAACATGATAAAAACGCAACATTAAATCATACCCATAACACTTTTTTTATTACAGAAGAAACCTTAGCAAATATGTATGCGGTTGATTTAACAGTTCAAAAAGTTGTACCACAATTAAAAGGTAGAATAGACATAAAAGGACAAATAAATTATAGCGATGCAGGAACAAATTATTTTACAGAAAAAAGCCCTGATGGACTTTCCGACATCCCCTACCAATTTAATAATATTTCCAAAATAGGCTTTATTATGTGTTCATTTAAACCTATATTATTAAAGCATAAATACATAAAAAACTCGGGAATTTTTATAAGAAGTAGTGCTATATTATCTCCTACAGGTTCTTTATGGTATGAAAAAACGAACGAAGTTTCCATTGGTTTAAATTATTCTTTTAGCTGGCGTAATGTTCTAAAATTGGCATATCAAAAAATATGGAGTACAAATCAGAATTACACAAACAACAACCTTATGTTACAATGGGCATTAGCATTTTAAATAAAAACAAAAAATTGGTGTTACTCTCTTTTATTTTTTCACTCACATTTTTTAATGCTTGTGTTGTAAATAAAAATAGTGAAACAGAAAAAACAGAAAAGGCTGGCTCTCAATTATGGGCAGAAAACTGTGCTCGTTGCCACAATTTACCAACGCCTGTAGTTTATGATGACGACAAATGGGAAACAGTATCTATGCACATGAAGATAAGAGCCAATATGTCGAATAATGATATTAAAATAATAAGAGAATTTTTACAGTTGGCTAATGGAGATTAAACATTTATAACATTGATTTAGAATGAAAAAAATATTTTACATACTATTTGTTTGGCTTGTTGCAACAAACTCTCTTTCTGCTCAGTATATTTCAGGAAAAGTTTTAAGTATAGATAAAAATGGGATTACAGAAATGCTACCTGGTGTTAATATCTATTGGGAAGGAACACAAATAGGAGTTGTTTCAGCAGTAGATGGTTCTTTTCAGTTGGCAAACCCAGATTCTATTCCAGCAAAACTTATTGCAAGTTCCATTGGTTATAATAGCGATACCATTCTGATTACTAAAAAAGATTTAACCAATTTGAATATTAAATTAAAAAACACTGTGGTGTTAGGAGAAGTTGAGGTTATTGAAAAACAAAGCACCACTATGAACAAAATATTTACACCAATAAACACAGAAATAATTAGTGGTAAGGAATTATTAAAAGCTGCATGTTGTAATTTGTCTGAAAGTTTTAGCACCAATGCCTCTGTTGATGTTGCTTTTACAGATGCTGTTTCTGGTGCAAAAAAAATTCAAATGCTTGGACTCGATGGTGTTTACACTCAAATACTTTCTGAAAACATGCCAATGCTTCGAGGACTTTCCGCTGCTTATGGCTTAAATTATATTCCAGGAACTTGGATTGATAATATCATGGTAACAAAAGGAACAGGATCTGTAGTAAACGGTTATGAAAGTATTTCGGGGCAAATAAATCTCGAATTTTTAAAACCTCAAAATCAAAAAGCAAGGTTCTTTATAAATTTATATGCAAATGAAAAAAGCAGAACTGAAGCAAATATACATTTTGGGAAAAAAATAAACCAAAAATGGAGTACGTTATTATTTACCCATATTAGTGATGTTAGTATGAAACAAGACAATAATAACGACTCCTTTTTAGATATGCCATTAACCAGACAATACAATATTTTTAACAGATGGGATTTTCACAATCAGAAAAATTTTGAATTTCAATTTGGAATTAAAGGCTTGCTGGAAAATAGGGCTGGAGGACAAAAAGAATTTAACTATAAGGAAGATTATGGAACAACCAAGAAATTTGGCATTGGTATTAATACTAAATCTGTTGAGTATTTTAGCAAAACAGGATTTATGTTCCCTTCAAAACCATACAAAAGTGTAGGCATTCAAACCTCTGGAAAAATTCAACAACAAGATATGTTTTTTGGAATAAAAACCTACGAAGGAACACAGAAAAATTTTTATGCAAATGTAATTTATGCAAATATTATTAATACTACTGACCATAAATATAAATTAGGCGCCAGCTATCTATTTGATGATTATTTTGAAAATTTTAATGACTCTACATTTATGCGTACAGAAAACGTACCGGGTGTTTTTGCCGAATATACCTATACACATAGCGACAAGTTTTCATTAGTAGCCGGCATTAGAGGCGACTACCACAACATGTTCGGATTATTTTATACCCCAAGATTACATTTAAGGTATAATGTAACTAAAAAAACAACATTAAGATTATCTGCAGGAAGAGGCTTTAGAACAAGTAATATTTTTGTTGAAAACCAATCTGTTTTTGCTAGCTCAAGGAAAGTAATTATTCAGGAAAAATTTAAACCTGAAATAGCATGGAATTATGGCATTTCAGTTAATCAACAATTTAAGCTGTTTGGAAACGAAGCATTTATCAATTTAGATTTTTTTAGAACCGATTTCGAAAATCAAATTGTAGTAGATTTAGACCAACATGTAAATCAAGTTGTTTTTTATAATTTAAAAGGTCAATCATATTCTTACAGCTTACAAACCGATTTTGGGTTTGAGCCCATCGAAGATTTTGCAGTAAAAATGGCTTATAAATGGTATGATGTAAAAACTACTTACAACTATGAGTTGCTTGACAAACCTTATGTTCCAAAACACAGAGTGATGCTTAATATGGCTTATACAACCTATATGGAAGTTTGGAAATTTGATTTTACAACCAATTGGTTTGGAATAAGCAGATTACCAAGTACTGTTCAAAGCCCTGTGGAGTATCAATTACCCAAAAAGTCAAAAAGTTATTTTTTATTGCAAGCACAAATAACAAAAAAATTTAGAAAATTTGAGACATATTTAGGCTGCGAAAACATTTTAAATTACACTCAAAAAAATGCAATTGTGGCAGCAGATAAGCCCTATGGTGCGAATTTTGATGCATCCATGATATATGCTCCGCTCGAAGGAAGAATCATTTATTTTGGAATAAGAATGGAAATAAAGTAATAAGCATTAAGTACAGGGTATTAAGTATTACGAAATAGTAATTATTAAGAACAACAAAAACAAAAAAAAGAATGAAAACAAAATTAATTTTATGCTTAGTGTCATTTGCAACTTTTGCAATTGCACAAATTCCAAATAATGGCTTTGAAAACTGGACTAATCAAGGTTCATACAATACTCCCGACAATTGGGGTAATTTAAACTCATATACTTCTGTTGCAAGTATTTATACTTGTACAAAAGGAACTCCTGGAAGTGTTGGGGCATCGTATATTAAATTGACGTCAAAAACTGTAGCAACGATGGGAGTTGTTCCGGGTATCGCAATTAGTGGTACAATCAACACTTCAACTTTTTCTGCTGCTTCAGGTTTTCCATTTAATGGCAGACCTGTTAGTTTAAAAGGAAAATGGCAACACATGGCTTATGGTAGTGACGAAGGGTTTATAGCTATTTATTTGACAAAATGGAATTCAGGAACAAATTCAAGAGATACTATTTCTAATACAGTTCAAAATTTAGGTGCTATGGTAATGAGTTGGGCAAACTTTACTATTCCATTAAATTATTTGAGTAGTGCCACTCCTGATTCAGCAATCATCATTCTTTCGTCTAGTGGAGCAAATGGAGTAACTCCTGTAAATAATAGTTATTTATATATTGATGATTTGAATTTTTTTGGTGGAACAACGGGGGTTAATGAAAATTCAATGACTGTAAATGATATTAGCATAAGTCCAAACCCCGCTACTAATTTTTTAAATGTTACTTATGTTTCAAAAAAAGAGCCAGAGATATTTATTGACTTAACAGATGTTACTGGAAAAAAAGTTATTGAAACTGTTCAAGTATCATCAAATGCTGGGAATAATGTATTTCAAATTGAAACATCAAAACTGTTGAAAGGAATTTATTTTATAAGTTTAAAAAGTGGCGATGTAGTTAAAACTAAAAAAGTAGTTATACAATAATTTTTAATCATGAAAAAATATCTTATTTTATTTTTGCTATACAGTTTTATTGCCAAAGCCCAACAACCGTTATTTATTCCAGACACAATTGCAAGTGCTACAATTACGTTAAATATGCATGAAGATAGTATGCAATTTCTTTCTGGAATAAAGACGAATACTTTTGCTTTTAATTCATATAGTTATTTAGGTCCAACATTAATTTTAAATAATGGCAACAATGTTAGTATAGTGGTAAATAACCAACTACAAGATACAACAACTGTTCATTGGCACGGCTTACACGTTGCAGCAATCAATGATGGAGGTCCGCATACACCAATTTTACCAAGTACCACATGGAATCCTCAATTTACTGTAATGAATAGTGCAGCTACTTATTGGTATCATCCACACACTCACATGAAAACTGCTGAACAGGCTATAAAAGGAGCTGTTGGAATGATTATAGTAAGAGATAACCAAGAAGCTTTACTGACTTTACCTCGAAGATATGGGATCGATGATTTCCCAATCATTGTTCAATCCGTTCAATTTGATAGTGTAAATCAATTGATGCCACAAGGTATGCAAGATAGTACAATAATGGTAAACGGAACAATGAATCCATATTTGAATTTACCCTCTCAAGTTGTAAGGTTAAGGCTATTGAATGCTTCTGGTGAACGTGTAATGAATTTTGGATTTACAGCAAATAAATCATTTTATATTATTGCTAGTGATGGAGGTTTGTTAAATACACCTATTTCTTCAACAAGAGTGCGATTAGCGCCAGGTGAACGCGCAGAAGTATTGTTAGATTTAACTGGAATGATTGGACAAACAATTCATTTAATGAGTTATGGCTCTGAATTGCCAATGGGTGTTCAAGGAGGTCCAACTATGCCCATGCCTCCAGGAAATCCTCCAATGGACAGCCCGTTGAATGGAATAGATTATAATTTATTGCAATTAAATATTGGAAGTCAAACTATTAATCCAATATTAACTACCCCCACAACATTGGCTTCAATAAATCCATTTTTAGAATCACAATCAAATATTACTAGAAATATTATCATGTCTGCCCAATCCATGATGTCAATGGATGGTCCATTTTATTTTAACGGATTATCATTTGATATGATGAGGATAGATTACCAAATACCTTTAGATAATATTGAAATTTGGGAAATAACAAATCAAACAATGGTGGCACATCCTTTTCACATACATGATATCCAATTTTATATACTTGATAGAGATGGAAATTTGCCTCCATTACATGAACGAGGGAAAAAAGATGTTGTACTAATTGAATCAAATGAAACTATACGATTTATAACAAAATTTGAAGATTTTGCAGATACTTTAACTCCCTTCATGTATCACTGCCATATACTAATGCATGAAGATGATGGAATGATGGGACAATTTGTAGTTGTTCCTAGTCAAACGGGAATAAGTTTAATTAATAAAAAAGATAATGATTTAAAAATTTATCCGAATCCTACAAACACTAATTTTTCTTTACGATTAAATAATCGTACTGAAAAAATTGAATTATTAGAAATATTTAATTTGCAAGGAGAAAAATTAATTCAAAAAGTAGTTCGAAACACAAACGAACTGAACAATATAGATGTTTCCACACTTAGCTCTGGCACTTATTTTGTGAAAGTATTTACAACAAACAATCAGTTTACATCAATAATAATTAAAAACTAAACAATATGAAAACAAAATTAATTTTAAGCTTAATAGCATTAACAATAATGTTTAAAGCAAATGCGCAAAAAGACGCAAAGATGGCAGAAATAGAAATTAAAACGACTGTGGTATGTGAAATGTGCGAAAAAAATATTAAAAATTATCTTGTCCTAGAAAAAGGAGTGAAAAAGGTAAATGTAGATTTAAAAACAAAAATTGTAAAAGTAAAATATAACCCAGAAAAAACTTCACCGGAAAAAATTCGAAAAGCAATTACAAATGCTGGATACGATGCAGATGATGTACCAGCCAATAAAGAAGCTTTTGACAAACTTGATGATTGTTGTAAAAAGGGTAAAGGAACATGTACCGAACAAAAGTAATTCGAAAAAAATTATTTTTATTTGTATGTATTAAATCGTGAAGAAAGTCCAACTGTGATTAGCCTTTCTGAACCAATTTGATTGCCATTTAAATATTGGTAAATAGGGAATTCGCTTAAACAAAAAAAAGTAAAGGCTTTATAGGTATAATTAAATTGTGGTACAATCAATATTTTTCTGCCACCTGTTGATTCAGGATAAACATTATACAAAGCCACCATGTCAATGTTTTTAGCAGATTGCAATTTAGCCATCCACTCTCCTCTTATTTGCAAAGTGAGACCAATTTTTTTATAAAATGTTTTACCTGCATATATGCTAACAGATGCATAATTGCCAAATTTTTGTCCTAATGAATTCCATCCTGTACTAATATACATTGTTGTCAAAAACAATCGAAAATCTTTATAAGGGTAGCCCCTATAAAAAAAAGAATAAAAAATAAAATCATGGGATCCTGTTGTGGTTTGAACCATTGGAGGCGAAGTTATGTAGTATTTTTTTCCGCTTGAAGGATCAGTATATACTACCGTAGAGTCATCGTGTTTACCTAAAGGAATTTTATACCCTAAACCAAGCGTTATCTCACTTCTTTTAGCCTCTGTATTTTTACTTAAAACAGTATATCTCGGAAACAAAATTAAATCTCCAATACCAGATGAATGAATGGTGTCTCTTTTGTTTAAACCAACCTGAGTTTTATTGATAAAGTATCCTGTTTCAACAGAAATAGTTAAATCTTTTGTTAATCCGTATGCTAACCGAAAGTAAAGATAGTTACTACTAAATTTATCTATTAGAGGAAGTGTATCGCTATCTTTTGAAAATGATTTTTTTGTTAAAACATTTTGATAACTAAGTCCTATTTCCATTTGTCTGTCCTTTAGAACACCTTGTGATGCACCCCCAGCAATTGGGCTGCCACTTCCTCCTGAACAACAGCCCTGAGCAAGACTGTTACTTGACATCAGAAATAAAAAAAGTAGAACAAAAAAATTAAAAACTCCACCAAGCTGCATATTTATCTTTTTGTTATTTATACATTATTTGCTAACAACAAATTTTTTAACCTTGTAGCCTGTATCTGTTTTAATTTGTAAAAAATAAATTCCTGAATCTAAATTTTCAATATTAATTTCTCTTTTATTAACTCCAGCGACAATACTTCCATTTTCAGGTATTTCTTCTATTATTATTTTTCCATAAATATCGCAAATTTGAATTTTTATATTTTTCTTTTCAGATACATAATATTCAAATCCCAATTTATCAACAGTTGGATTGGGAAATACATTAAAAATTTTTGTTGCATTTTTATCTTCATTTATACCAGCCACCAACAATGCAGCATCAATAGCAGCTTGAACATTTGATGTAGTTACCCCTGAATTTTGATTGTAAAATATAGTATGGTTTGCCCCACCCAAAACAACTATTTTAGGCATACCAGCAGTGCCATAATCATTCATAGAAATGGCAGCATTCGAAAATTTAACTGCATTTGTTAAACCATTTGTATTTCCCCAAGATGTTAATGTTGCGCATGTTGTATTTGCAACATCATCGGCTAAATAAAAAAGCACTTGTCCTGGGTGAGATGCTGCATAACTTTGAACAGCATTGTATGCAGCAATGGAAGGAGCAATGCATGAAGCACAAGGCATTACCCAATCAATTACAATTACTTTTCCTGCATCCAGCTCTCCAAACAAATGATGTGAATTTCCGACACAATCATTTACAGTAAAATCGGTTGCTGTAGTTTGAGCTATGATAGCTGTTTTGCTAATTAGCAAGATGATACTTAATTGTATAATGTATTTCATTTTCTATTTTTTAAATTTGACTCAAATCTATAAATAAAAATGAATTTTGCAAATGACATTACTCATATTAGCAAAATTAATTTTCGGGTGTTTGAATCTATCAATTTTATTAGAAAATAATTGATGAAAATATTCATTAAACTCCAAACAGAAGAATCGTGAAGTTTTCCAAAGCTTTCTACTGTCTAATTGCGGTTAAACATTATAAATTGTATTTTTACTTTTAATATAAAAAATATATGGCACTAATAAAACCAGTAAAAGGCATTCTCCCAAAATTTGGTGATGATTGTTATTTGGCAGAAAATTCAACCATTGTGGGTGATGTTATAATGGGAAATGAATGCAGCATTTGGTTTAATGCAGTTGTAAGAGGAGACGTAAATTCAATTCGAATGGGCAACAAAGTAAATGTTCAAGATGGGGCAGTTATCCATTGTACGTATGAAAAAACCAAAACAATCATTGGCAACAATGTTTCTATTGGGCACAATGCATTAGTTCATGGCTGCACCGTTCATGATAACGTATTAATTGGAATGGGTGCAATCGTAATGGATAATTGTGAAATAGGAAGTAACACTATAATTGCTGCTGGTGCAGTAGTATTAGAAGGAACAAAAGTAGAATCAGGAGTAATTTATGCTGGCGTTCCTGCAAAAAAAGTAAAAGATATAAATCAAGAATTAATTAATGGCGAAATAAATAGAATTGCAAATAATTATGTAATGTATAGTAGTTGGTTTAAGGATGAAAAATAATTATATTTGATACATTACCAATTACAAGCTGTAAATGAAACGATGCTTTATATGTTTTTTCATTCTTCTTAATTCCGCTCTTATAGGTCAGAACTATAAATTATTTAATTCCAATTCAAAAAAAATATTTGTTGACTCCACAAGCTTCTCTAGAGCTTATAACATCTCTTTTGATTCTGTATTTGCTAATGGAACAGATAGCATCTATCAAAATTTTAAATTAATTGATTACACAAACCCAATTACAAGTTCAACTTGTACATTCTGGGGCTCACAAGATTGTTTCCCTCAGAATACACCTTCATGGGTTGGATCAAAAATAATTTACAATAATTTATTTAACTATAAATTTATTACCCTCCCAGATGATACTTTACAATTTTCATTTAACACAAATACGAATGATACAATAATTTTTTATCAAAACACAAGCAATAAATTTTATTTATTCTTTGACCGTTCTGACACCAT
The DNA here is from genome assembly GCA_021155045.1 of Arcticibacter sp. GTDB lineage: Bacteria > Bacteroidota > Bacteroidia > 2-12-FULL-35-15 > 2-12-FULL-35-15 > 2-12-FULL-35-15. The sequence continues at coordinate 238,200 of JAJNQB010000019.1, read as the reverse complement.
ATCGATTTTTGGAAATATTGATTCTGTTCGTTTTTACAAAATAATTCATAAAGATAATCTAGGAAACATTATTAATTCGCCCTTGAATCAAAAAGAAATAACAGTATGTAAAAATTGGGGACTATCAACTTTTTTTACAATTGATTCTTTTCCGAATGTTTTAAAACCAATTAAACTAATTGGAAACTTATCACCAAATGGTGGAATTAATAAAATCACAAATGAACTTATATATGATTATCAAATTGCAGATGAAATTCAATTTCATGAATATCTTTCAGATTATTCTTACCCTCCAGGTGATTACAACCGTTATAAAAAATATACTGTTTTAAATAAATTCGTTTCAATTGATTCAATCAAATATACCATTCAAAAAAAAATATTTAACATTTCTTCATCCATAGAAACAACAGATACAATTAACTTAAGCTATTATAGATTTTCAGAAATAACTAATTTCCCTTTTGAAACTATCAACACAGAAGAAAAAACATTGAGCTACAAGAATTATTGTAGTTTAAACTTGTTGACTTTTAAATCCAATTACGTTCCAGGGTTTGCTTTCTGTCCAAATGAAAATTGCTGGGGAAATATCGATACGAATGGACCTCCACCATATGAATCAACAACTTATGTTGCTGGATTAGGAATTTATGATTATTCCTATTCTCATAATTTATTCCCGATGGGCGGATATCGAACCATAAATCACACTATCAACTACTTTAAAAAAAACGGAGTTGCCTGTGGTTCAGAAGCAATAGTAGGTATAACTGAAAAGGGGAGTTTTTATAATCAATTAAATTTATCTCCAAATCCTGCAGCAAAAAGTGTAAATGTAACTTTTGAATTGAACTACAATTCAAAAAATGTAACAATTGAAGTATTCAATTCAGTTGGACAACTATTAATTGAAGAAAAAAAAGATGAATTAAAATACGGAAGTCATAACGTAGAACTAAATTTGGATAATATAAAATCAGGAATATATTTTGTAAAAGTTATAACAGACAATTATTATTCTTGTAAAAAACTGATTGTGAATTAAACAAACTTATCCCCTTTTCCAACCTTCACGTCATTTACAAACGTTCTAATTTGTTGTTCATCTTCTTTTTTGCAAATAAGTAAAATGCCATCTGATTCCACAACAATATAATCATCTAAACCTTGCATCACAACAAGTTTATCTTTTGGAACATTTACAATACAATTTTTTGAATCGTAGGCTAACACATTTTTTCCAACGATTGCATTTTTATTATCGTCTTGTTTGATGTGTTCGTACAACGAACCCCAAGTCCCTAAATCGCTCCAGCCAATTATAGATGAGCGTACATATACATTTTCTGCTTTTTCCATAATAGCATAATCAATGGAAATATTTTTGCAATTGGTATATGCTTTTGCAATAAAATCAGATTCTTGAGGGGTATTATAAACGCCATTCCCTTCTTTGAAAATTACATCCATATCGGAGCAATGTGTTTCAAAAGCTTTGATAACACTTTTTACACTCCATATAAATATCCCTGAATTCCATAAAAAATCACCACTCTTTAAAAAAAACTTTGCCATTTCTAAATCGGGTTTCTCCGTAAATGTTTTTACTTTTTTAATTCGTTTATCTTTTTCAGGAATGGATGATTCTACAAACTGAATATAACCGTAACCCGTATCCGGTCGGCTTGGCGTAATTCCTAAAGTAACCAAACAATCTTCTGAAGCAGCTTTTTTGTAGCAAGCCTTAATGGCTTTCACAAATGTATCTTCTTTTGTAATCAAATGGTCAGAAGGAGCAATTACCGTTAAAGCATCCGGATTTTTTTGTGCTATTTTATAGCATGCGTAAGCTACGCAAGGAGCAGTATTTTTTCGAGCCGGTTCACTCAAAATATTTTCTTTGGCAACATTTTTTATTTGTTCTTGTACTAATCCAACATAAGAATCGTTGGTTACAATGTAAATATTTTCTTTAGGACAAAGACGCAAAAATCGATTATACGTTTGTTGTAACAATGTTTCTCCGGTTCCTAAAATATCCATAAACTGTTTTGGATGAGATGTTCTGCTCATGGGCCAAAATCGGCTACCAATACCGCCCGCCATTATCACACAATAATTATTTTTCATCTGAATTTCTTTCTGGATTTTTTTATTTACTCAATTTGCTTAATGCTTTGCGCAAATTTTCAATTACACCATTTACATCTTCTAATTTGCAAGTACCAACAGACAAACGGTACCAATTAGAATCACTTGAAGAACCAAAAGCGTAAAATGGAACGATAGCAACTTGTGCTTCATCTAAAATATATTTTGTAACATCTTGTGTAGTAGCTAATATTTTTTCTTCAGTAGTTTTTTGTCCGTGTAATGCAAACTGCACCGTTAAATAGATTGCAGCTTCAGGAGTTATTGCATCTACTCTATGACCTTCTGATTTTAATGCTTGAAATCCTTTATAAAAACCAAGTAACCTATCGTTTATTTTTGATTTAATATCTTCCAAAAATGTATCATAGCTCTTTAAATCATTCAAATAAACGGCAGTTGCCATTTGTTCTGCTTTTGGTGCCCATGCACCAACATGCGTTAAAATGGATTTCATTTTTTCAATAATTTTTTTAGGTCCCATGCTCCAACCTACACGTACACCTGTTGCTGCGAGTGATTTTGAAATACCATCCACAAACACTGTATAGTTTTTCATTTCAGGACGCAACGAAACAGGGTTGTAATGTTGTGTATCACCATGTGTTAATGCCCAATAAATTTGGTCGTACATTAAATAAAGTGGTTTTTTATTTTCAGCGAGGCGTTTAGTATTTTCAACTAAAATTATATCGCAAATTTCTTCTAAATCTTTTTTTGTGAAAGTTGTTCCTGTTGGATTTAATGGAGAACACAATGCTATAATATTTGCTTCTGCAACAAATGGTTTTAATTCAGCAGCAGTAGGCATAAATTTATTTTCAGGGCTTGTTTCAATCAAAACAGGCTTTGCTCCATTCAAATAAGTATAGTGGTTATTGTTCCATGATGGCACGGGAAAAACAACTGTATCTCCAGCATCTACTAATGCTCTAAATATTGCATAAATAAGAGGACGGGCACCGCCAGCAATTACAATTTCATCTGTTTTATAATCTAAATTACCTCTTTCTTTTAAAAGTTTTGAAACAGCAGTTCTCAACTCTAACATTCCATCAGCAGCAGGGTAATTCGTTTGATCTTCTTGGTATGCTTTTATAATTTCATTCTTCAACTCGGCAGGAATAGGAAACACTTTGGGATTAAAATCTCCAATTGTTAAATTATAAACTTTTTCGCCCTTTTTTATTTTTTCATTTACCTCTGCAGCAAGTTTTATAATTTCAGAACCTATTATATTATCTGCAAGTTTTGATACTTTTAAATCGATGTTTTTGTCCACTACTGTTGTACTCATTTTATTCGTTTTTTGAATGATTAAAAATGTTCTCTTTCCAGAGAGCAACAAATTTAACAAAAACCCAATAGTTTGAAGGTTATTTTTTGATTAAATATTGATTATTTAGTAATTTTGAAAATATTGAAAAAATCTGATTTTTTTTCTTCAACTACTGTATTTATTGGCAAAACTTCAGTTAATGGGTTAAAAAGGTAAATTCTTTTTGTTTTTATTTCCTTACATCTGAATCGTTTTCGAATTTGTTCTCCTTTTAAAAATGTACGCTCGTTACCATACATAAAAACCGCACCTTCTACTATTTGTTCTAACAAAATGGTTTTATCTCGTTCATCATACTTTTTTAAAGTACGCAATAAACTTACATCAGAACAACTAGATGCTGCAGGATTTTTCATGTAATTGATTAAAACAATTTTTACATCATCAGGAAAAATTTTTTCGTATAAAAAATAATTCATTAAAATTTTAAATTCTAATTTCCATTCGGCTCCGTGTGGAGACACACTATTTTTGTGTTTATTGAAACATGTTAAATGTGCTATTTCGTGAACCAATGTAATTAAAAAAGCATATTTATTTAAGTCGTGATTAATGGTGATGATATGATTTTTCCCTTTTGATGGTGGGCGATAATCTCCATATTTTGAAGCACGACTTTTTTTAATTTTTAATTTAAAATCATATTTGTAAATCCAATCCGCAATAGTAGGAACAACTTGCTCTGGCAAATATTTATTTAAAATGGATTGATTACGATGGAGTTGTGTCACTCTGTTTTTTTATATTTATACAAAGGTAAATGAAAAACTATTTCAACAACTGATACACCACAAAACTTGCAAGGTATGCCAGTGCTCCCATATACAAAAACTGAATGATGGGCCATTTGATGTTTTTTGTTTCACGATAAACAATAGCCAAAGTACTCATACACTGCATGGCAAAAGCATAAAAAAGTAACAATGAAAAACCAACAGCAACCGAAAATTTTGGCAACCCTGTTTCTGGATTTTTTTCAGACAACATTTTATCTCTTATTGATTGAGTGTTGTCAGAATTTCCAACACTATAAATTGTTGCCATGGTTCCCACAAAAACTTCTCGAGCAGCAAATGATGTAACCAATGAAATTCCAATTTTCCAATCAAAACCCAAAGGTTTAATGGCTGGTTCAATTGATTTCCCGAGTATTCCTGCATAAGAAGCTTCTAATTTTTCAGATGCAATTTTTGCTTCTATTGCAACCGATGAGTCGTTCAAATATAAACTCGATTCGTATTTTTTATCAATATCAGCAAAACGATTTCCTGGTGCATGTGAGGATAAATACCAAAGTATAACAGAAATTGCAACAATAATTTTTCCTGCATCCCATAAAAACACTTTTACTTTTTCGTAAATTGTTAATCCAACATTTTTCCATTGTGGTGTGCGATACACAGGCAGTTCCATTATAAAATAGCTTTTTTCGCGCGCTTTTAAAATCCATTTCATCACTATTGCCGCACCAATTGCTGCAATAAAACCAATTAAATATAATGCCATTAAAATTAAGCCTTGGTAATTAAAAAAACCAAATTTTTGATTACTGGGAATTACCAATGAAATAAGCAACGTATAAACAGGTAATCGCGCAGAGCAACTCATCAACGGTGTTACCATAATAGTGATGATACGTTCTTTCCAATTGCTGATTGTTCGTGCACTCATAATTGCAGGTACAGCACATGCAACACCGCTAATTAAAGGAATTACAGAACGTCCATTTAATCCAAATTTTCGTAAAAGTTTATCCATGATAAAACTTACACGTGCCATATAACCTGTATCTTCCAATATGGCAATAAAAGCAAAAAGTAATGCTATTTGAGGAACAAAAACTACCACTCCGCTTAAGCCTGCAATAATTCCATCAACAAGCAAATTGCTTAAATCTCCTTGAGGTAAAAAATTGGATGTCCACTGAGAAAAAACAACAAACAGATTTTCAATCCATTCCATTGGATAAGCTGCTAAAAAAAATATGGTTTGAAAAATAAAAAACAACACCGCTAAAAAAATAACATAGCCCCAAACCCTATGCGTTAAAAAACTATCTAATTTATGTGTGAATGTTTCTGTTTTAATTGCTGTACTGCTGGTAATGCATTCTTCAACAATTCTATTAATTGCTTTATACCTTTCAACGCTTTCTTTTTGTTGTAATTGATTTTTATCAACAATAAATGTGTTGAGCGCTTCTTCTATTTTATTTTTTTTGTCTTTGTTTGAACTGAAATAATTTATTTCATTGATATTATTAATAATTTGAAAAGCAACAAAATCGCTGTTTACTTTTACTACAGATTTTACTTTTTCAATTAAGTCTGGAGCAATCTTTTTTAGGTCGATAAAATCATATTGAGGCACTTGTAATGGCTGTAAAATAGCTGATTTTAATTCTTCTATTCCATTTTTATTTCTGGCACTTATTCCAATTACTTTTACTCCAAGTTTTTCTGAAAGTCGCACAGCATCAATCACACTGCCTTCTTTTTCCACCATATCCATCATGTTTAATGCAAGTATTACTGGCATTTTTAAATCGATGATTTGTGAAACTAAAAACAGATTGCGTTTTAAATTGCTTGCATCTGCAACCACAATAGTTAAATCGGGATGGTCTTCGTTATCAGGATTGCAAAGTACTTCAAATGCAACTTGCTCATCAATTGATTTTGGATACAAACTATATGTTCCGGGTAAATCAACAAATTCAGCAACAATATTTTTTTCAAGTTTTATTGTTCCTACTTTTTTATCGACAGTAACACCTGGAAAATTTCCCGTTTTTTGATTTAAACCTGTGAGTGCATTAAATAAAGTAGATTTTCCACAGTTAGGATTTCCAACAAGAGCAATTTTTATTTTTTGTTTTCCAGAAAGTAATATGGTTGATTTAAGCGAATCCACAGCACAAGATAAGATTTTTTAAAATAAAAATGATTTCAATACTTTTTGCTTGAATTTCAAATAAGAGGTGATACTAAAATTGTAGAAGCTTCTTCTTTTCGTAAACTTAATAGATAGCCAGAAACAGAAATGGCAATGGGGTCACCTAAAGGAGCAATATTATCAAGCCGAACCATTTCTCCGGGAGTACAACCCATTTCTAATAACTTTAATGCCATTATGCTATCAGTAAACGAATCTATTATTGCTTTTTGTCCTAATTGCAAATCAGACAATTGTCTCAACGCACTTTTCATGTGCACAAAGTTACTCTTTAAACTTGTTTAATGAAAATAATGCAATACCCTAAACAGGGTATTTTATCTATTTGGGCTTTACTATATCAAACACACGTGAAATGTTAAACCCAAGTTTAAATCCACCTTTTAACCAATTGTCGGTGGTGTTTGGAATAAAATTGTTTTCGATAATTCCAGCAGCATTTGTGTAGTTGATATGAAACACATGACCTCCTGTTTCAATTTCGAAACCTATTGCCAATGGGGCATAAAAAGCATTGGTAGGATTGTTTGTACGGTATTTTGAAAATGTATAAAAATAATCTGCTACCAAACAAATTCGTTTTGTAAGCTTTATTCTTCCACCAATACCCAACGAAATAAGATCATTGGTTTCTTCTGCACCATTATCAGGGTTAATGTTTGCAGCCACAAAATTTCTATGATTGTAGGTTGGTAATAATTCAATAGAACAAAAATTTCCAAATTTTCGTGCAATTAAAAGTTGGCTTGTATAAGCAAAACGGTGTTCTTCTTTTTGTTTAAAATCAGCTGTTTTAACTGTTCCGCTATAAAATTGATTTGCCGATTGTGGATTATAACTCATGCTACCAAAAAATGCAATAGAAAAGGGAATATGATTATCGGTTGTTTGTGTTAAAAAACGCCATTTCACCAAACCATCTATTAGTTCATTCATTTTACTACGCCCAACACCTAATGTAAGATTATCTGTAATTCCAAAATCAAAAGAGATACGAATATCCGCTGAATTATCTAAACCATATAATGTATGACCACCTCCCCCGCTTTGTGTTCCAATGTTTCCAAAACGGTGAGTAACTCTAAAATCCATTGTACCAGCCTTTACCGTTTCGGTACTTTGAGCACTTATTATTTTTGAAGTTTTGAAAGTGGCTATTACTTTCTCACGTTTTTTAGGTGTAGCATCATCTACTAAACTAAGCAAGTCGTCTTGCGCAAAAATTGTTAGTGATGAAAATAAAAAAGATACTGTTAAAAATGGGTAAAATAGCCTCATACAAATTATTTCTTTTTAAATGGTTCTAGTACTGCATTAAGTTTTACTTCTACATCTTCTGCAATATTTTTGATATACATACTTGGTACTTTTATTCCGTGGTCGGCAATGTGAATATTAAATTTTGTATCGATTGTAATTTCATCACCTTTTATTTTAACTGTTCCTTCAAATGTTCTTGCTTTTTCAACACCATGAATTTTTAACGTTCCAGTAACTGTTACTTTGTATTCGCCATCTTTTTTCCAATCAATTGTTTCGTTGATTTTACCTTTGAAAATTGCATCTGGAAATTTTTCGCTTTCCATATAGTTTTCATTAAAGTGTTCTTGCATTAAAGGTTTTTCAAAAACAAATGCACTGATTACAATTTTTATTTGAATATCGTTTGTAGCAGTATTCAAAATTGGTTTTGCTGCTTTGTTTATGGCTTTAATATTTTCCATTGGCGCTTCAGAGAAAAAACTTATTTCACACGTTTTGGCTAAAAATATTTGAGATTTTGCAACGATTGTAAATGCAAACAACAAACAAACAAATAATATCTTTTTCATTTTAATGTTTTTATTGGGTTAATTACAACGCTTTTTTACAATAAGTGTGCCCATCATGGAAGAACCATGAACAACGCATATATAATTGTAAGTTCCAGGTGTTGATATTACTTTTTTTGATTCATCTCCGGTAGTTAAAAGAACACCCGTATCAAATGCTGTAGCACCTTGAGGCATTGAGCTTCCTCCTGTTCCATCGCAGGTAGCTGTATGCGGGTTCGAACCTTGCAAAACAAATTTTACAGTATCTCCTGCAATCATTTGTAATTCCATAGGACTAAAAAAATTGTCCTGCATATCAACTGTTCTTAAATAGCGAACAGAATCAGTAGAACAATTCAAATCTGGCTGAGGAACAGATCCTTTCTCGTAAGTACAAGCCGAAAATAACAGTATAGTGATAGCTATAAATAATGTGTTTCTCATATTTGGATTAACTGTAATAGGACAAAAATATAATAATTAAGCAAATTGACAAATAACTATTACTGTTTATCGTAATCAAATGTTTTTATGAAATTACCTTTTTCATCGTAATATTTCCAAACGCCTTTTTCTGAATCGTTTTCATAAGAACCTTCGTAGCGTATTTTACCATTTTCGTACCAAGTGGTTGTGGGTCCATTTTTTATTCCATCTTTAAAAGTTGTTTTGCTCCAAGGTGTTCCATCATCATAAAAACTTTTCCATAAACCATCTCTTTTCCCATTTTTCATCATTCCTTGCATTTCAACATTGCCATTTTTATAACGTTTTATGTATTCACCATTCTGCGGAATAGAATCTTCTTCTGCACTAGAGTTGGACATTTTAATGGTAAATTTTTCTTCTTTAATATCTGTATTTTGTTGTGGAGTTTCGGTTTTTACTTTTTCATTTTTATCGGTATTTCCACAAGCAAAAAAAGTAATAAGTGTTAATGATAAAAAAATGTGTTTCATACAAAATTAATTTTTACGTTCTGTTGTATATTTTACTAAGCCTATCAAAGATGCTTTTGATGGGCTTTCAGGAAATTCTGAAATTAAATTTAATGCTTTTTCTTTGTATTCGTTCATAACTGTTTCAGCATATTGAATACCTCCACTTTTTATTACAAAATCAATTACTTCGGCAACTTTTTTAGGATTATTATTATTGTTTTTTACAATATTGATAATTCGCTTTTTTTCAAGATAGGTTGCGTTGTTTAAAGCGTAAATCAAAGGCAATGTCATCTTTTTCTCTTTGATATCAATACCTGTTGGTTTGCCAATATTGCTTCCATCACCATAATCAAATAAATCATCTTTTATTTGAAAAGCTATACCTACAGCTTCACCAAAGGCTTGCATTTTTTCAATTACTTTTTTATCGGATGTAACAGATGCTGCTCCGCAAGCACAACACGAAGCAATTAAGGATGCTGTTTTTTTGCGAATAATTTCATAATAAATAGTTTCGTCAATATCTAGTTTTCGGGCTTTTTCAATTTGCAATAATTCACCTTCACTCATTTCACGAACAGCATTGGAAACTATTCCCAATAAATGAAAATCATTGTTATCAACCGAAAGCAGCAAACCTCTTGATAATAAAAAGTCGCCAACTAAAACAGCAATTTTATTTTTCCATAAAGCATTTACTGAAAAAAAGCCTCTGCGTTCATTGCTATCGTCCACCACATCATCGTGTACCAATGTTGCAGTATGTAGTAATTCAATTAATGATGCAGCACGGTATGTTGATTCATTCATTTCACCGCAAACTTTTGCAGCAAGAAAAACAAACATGGGTCGTAATTGTTTGCCTTTACGTTTTACAATGTATTGTGTTATTTTGTCTAACAAAGGCACAGAACTTTTCATAGAAGATTTGAACTTTACTTCAAACGCTTCCATTTCTTTGGTTACCGGTGCTTTTATTTCTTTTACTGTCATATTTTTCAGCGATAAGGGATTAGTAAATAGTTAAAAGGGAGCTTAGCCTAATTACTATTGCCTAATCGCTATTTACTTATTTTCATTTTCCTCTTTTCCAGCCCTTCTTTATTCTTATTTGCCAACTGTCCGCATGCAGCATCAATATCTTTTCCTCTACTTCTTCTCACATTTACAATTATATTTTTACTTTCTAAATAGTTTGCAAAAGCATTTAATCTTTCGGATGTTGTTTGTTGAAACTCACCACCATCAATAGGATTGTATTCAATAATATTTACTTTACAAGGAATATGTTTACAGAAATCCGCTAGTTCTTTTGCATCTTGTAAGCTGTCATTAAAATCTTTAAATGCAATGTATTCGTATGTTACACGTGTTTCTGTTTTTTCGTAGAAATATTTTAATGCTTCCGCCAATGCCTCTAAACTATTGCTTTCATTTATTGGCATGATGTAATTTCTTTTTTCATCATTAGCAGCATGTAATGATATGGCTAGATTAAACTTAACACCATCGTCTCCTAGTTTCATAATCATTTTAGCTACGCCTGCAGTGCTTATAGTAATACGTTGTGGCGACATATTCAAGCCTTCTGGAGAAGTAATTTTATTTACAGATTCCAATACATTTTTATAATTAAGCAAAGGCTCGCCCATTCCCATATAAACAATATTTGAAAGTGGTGTATTATATTTTTCTTCGGCTTGTTTTTTTATTAATACTACTTGATCATAAATTTCATCTGCATTCAAATTACGCAAACGTTCTAATTTTCCGGTAGCACAAAATTTGCACGTTAAGCTACACCCCACTTGAGATGAAATGCAAGCTGTCATCCTATTTGTTGTTGGAATTAAAACCCCTTCAACAATATTACTATCGTAAAGTTTAAATGCATTTTTAATTGTGTGGTCCTTGCTAATCTGCATATCGTCCACTTTTACAGCATTTATCACAAAATGATTATCCAACAATTCTCGTGTTGTTTTCGACAAATTGGTCATTTCTTCGAATGTGGTAGCCGATTTTTTCCAAAGCCACTCATAAACTTGTTTAGCACGAAAAGCTTGGTCTCCATTTTCTACAAAAACAGCTTTAAGTTCTTCGAGCGAAAGTGAACGTATGTCTTTTTTAGCAACCATCAAATTTTGATAAATTTAGCGATGCAAAGATACGAATAATCCATCTTTAAAGGTTGCCAAGGAAAGAATCTATGACACAGTACGATTAATTCGTAATTTTACGTTTTTCTTTAAACTATGCGCAAAATTTCTGCTGATTATATTTTTCCTATTTCATCTCCACCCATTAAAAATGGGGTTGTTACAGTAGATGATGATGGGGTGATTGTAACTTCTCCAGTGCCATTTGCAGAAAACGAAAAAGATGTAGAAATTTTTTCAGGAATCATCTGCCCTGGCTTTGTGAACACACACTGCCATTTGGAGCTTTCTCATTTAAAAAATAAAGTTTCTGAAAACAAAGGAATGGCTGGCTTTATAACTGAATTAATCGGCAAACGAAATAATTTTTCGGAAGAAGAAATTCAAAAAAATATTGAATCAGCCGAACAAGAAATGATACGAAATGGAATTGTTGCTGTAGGCGATATTTCCAATAACAACAGTACTTTCAAGCAAAAATCAAAAGGCAACATTGTTTATCATACATTTATTGAGATTTTTAGTTTGGATGCTTCAAAAGCAAAAGAGGCTTTTAAAAATGGAAAAATATTATCCCAAGAATTAAAAACCACAGCCCAGCAACACACAAACTCACACTCCCCCTCTCAAAAAGAAAAAAGTCAATATTCAATTTCTCCGCATGCTCCTTACACCTTATCTCTTGATTTATTGAATTTGATAAATGAAGAAGCAAAAATTAAAAACAGTATCCTAACCATTCACAATCAAGAAAGCGAAGGCGAAAATCTTTTATTTGAAAAAAACGAAGGAATATTGTTCGACACATTTATAAAAATGGGAATAAAACCCGAATTAATGCACAAAACAGGCAAAAATGCACTTAAATCTACATTGCCTTTTTTAAAAGATGCTAAAAAAATTCTCTTCGTTCACAACACATTTACTTCAAAAGAAGACATTAAATTTATTCAATCCTTCATCGCCAATCATCAATCATCAATCTATTTCTGTACTTGCCCCAACGCTAATATTTATATAGAAAACAAGCTTCCGAACTATCCTATTTTCATTGAACAAAATTGCAACATCACCATTGGAACCGACAGTCTTGCTTCTAATTGGAGTTTATCTATTTTAGATGAAATAAAAACAATAAGCAAACACTTTCCTGAAATTAAATTAAACACCTTACTAACTTGGGCAACAAAAAATGGTGCCGAATTTTTAGATTTTAATCATTTAGGAACAATTGAAAAAGGTAAAAAACCCGGATTAAATCTTCTTACAAATGTGGATAAATTTAAAATTTCGGAGATAACAGGAGTTTTAAAGCTATTATAAACTGCAGCGAAGCCACAAAATAACTTATGATTTCATCAAAGTTTCAGCAATCAATAAATCTTGCGGGGTTGTGATTTTAATGTTTTCTCTATTTCCTTCCACCAAATTTATTTTTTCTCCAAACGACTCTAGTACTGTTGCATCATCTGTAAATTCGGGTTTATAAGCTTTTAAAAATGCTTTTTTTATTAAATCGGAATGAAAACATTGTGGTGTTTGAATAATGGAATAATGTGTTCTGTCCACCGCACAATTTTCTTTTCCTTTTAAATAACGCATAGAATCATTCAAAGGAACTGCAGGAGAAGCATTTCCAAATTTTTCAGCTATTTCAAATGTTTTTGAAATGGTTTCGGCACTTACCAATGGCCGAGCAGCATCATGAATGCCCACAACACAATCATCAGGAACATGAGCCAAACCATTTTTCACAGAATGAAATCGGGTTTCTCCTCCTTCAACAAGATGTATGTTATGATTAAAATTATATTTTTTGCAAATACTTTCCCAATCGGTTTTGTATTTAGAGGAAAGCACCAAAACAACATGAATGTCTGAAATAGTGTCAATAAACTTTTGAATGGTATGCATAAGAATAGGCTTGCCACACAATTCAATAAATTGTTTTGGAACCGAACTATTCATTCTTGTTCCGCTACCACCAGCCACTATAACTACATATTTTTGCATACAATAAATCACACTTATTGCTCAAAAATAAGTAATTAAACCATTTAGTCCTAAAGTAAAAGATTAAGAACGTGTTACGTTCTTATACACGTCAAGGATGACATCCTTGTACATGTGCCCGAATGTGGTTAAACACCACATTTTTAAAAGCGTTTTTTCATTTGGTTTAAGCCAACGCATAGCTTTTGTCAACTCTTTACGAAAAAGCATTTTATCAAAACTTACTTTCTCGAGAATGTTTTTACTTAATTCAAACATGATTAGGGATGTTGTATTAAGGTTAGTAAAATTTAAAGAACAAATATGTTTGTATTAAAACGTATGTTCTGAAGCAAAGTTACCTTTTATGAAGTGTTTTATCAAATTTTTTTATGTTAAAAATTTTTAAAATGTTTACAAAAAAAAAATTAATATAAATTATCGCCTATTTAAAGCTTCTGCGAAAGCGGAATGTATTGAAAACAAGATAATTTATTGGTCGTTCCAACGGTAAGTTGCATGCTCCCAACCACACAAATCAATAACCCTATCAACTACTGTTGAGGCAACTTGTTCAATAGTTGTAGGCTTGCTATAAAAAGAAGGGCTTGCTGGGCAAATAATTCCTCCTGCTTCGGTAACCGTTTTCATATTATTGATATGGATTAGATTTAATGGTGTATCGCGTGTTACCAAAATTAACTTTCTTCTTTCTTTTAAAATTACATCTGCAGCACGGGTGGTTAAATCATTGCTAATTCCACTTGCTATTCGAGCTAAAGTTCCCATAGAACAAGGACAAATAATCATAGTATCAAACTTTGCCGAACCAGAAGCAAAAGGAGCATGAAAGTTATTTTTATCGTATATTTTAAACGAGATTTTTTCGAAATCAGTATTTCCTAATTCATGCCTCCAAACATCTTTTGCATTATCGCTCATCACCACTCCTACCTCAGCAATTTGAGATTGAAGTTGAGCCAGTTTTTCTAATAACAATTTAGCATAAACCGAACCGCTAGCACCAGTAATGGCAAGAACAACCTTACTTTTTTTCATCAGCCTCTTTTTTGTTAAACTGGTAGGTCAAGCTAAACACAAATAAATTATTTTTTTGAACATTTCTATCGTACCAAAGTCCTGAATATGTTGGAAATTGTCTGATAGGCAATAGAGAATAGGAAAAACGCCAATTAACGCTTAAATTATTAATGAGCGTATATGAAAACCCGATATTAGCACATAAATCCGTTGGCTTAAAATCGAACTGATTTTGAACTTCTCCGCTATAATCAAACTCTCTAGCACCAAACAAATATGCCAAAGATGGTCCCATATCAAATCTAAATTTTTTTTGATGGTATTGAAACAACAAAGGAACTTCGATATAATTTAACCTCATTAAGTAAAAACTATAATCACCTTTATCAATATCAGCATTATGTCGGCTACCTTTTTGTATATAATCAATTTCGAACTGAGCTGACCATTTTGCATTAATTTTCCCCATTAAGGTTGCCCCAATTACAGGTCCTACCTTATTGTATCCAGCATAGGTATCACCATCTACCTGAGTTGCAGCTAATCCTAGCCTAATTGCAGGTGCAAATCGCTTTTGCGAAAAGCTTATTTGGGGCAAAATTACTAATACAAACAAAACAATTAATATCCTTTTCATCGTATCGCAAATGTACATATAATCTAAAAATTTAGCGTGATAAAATAGTTCTTTATAGTGTGGGTGCCAAATAGCCAGTTCATTATGTGAACTGATTACAATTTTCTAAAAAGGAAAAAATTATGTAAGTTTGCTATGAAATTAACACTAAAAAATAAACCTTTATGGCAGGCGTAAATAAAGTAATATTAATCGGAAATCTAGGGAAAGACCCAGAAGTAAGACATTTAGAGGGGGGGGCTTCTGTAGCTAATTTTCCTCTTGCAACTACTGAAACATTTAAAGATAAAAATGGCAACCGACAAGAACAAACGGAATGGCACAATATTGTTGTTTGGAGAGGTTTAGCAGATGTTGCTGAAAAATACTTAAAAAAAGGAATGACTATTTATTTAGAAGGGAAACTTCGTACACGTTCGTGGGACGATAAAGAAGGAAACAAACGTTACACTACTGAAATTGTTGGCGATAGCTTTACAATGTTGAGTAAACGTGATAATAATTCACAACCGTCCAATGACGACAGTACTCCTATTACACCAAAAACAGGAGATGATTTACCTTTTTAGCTTTTGCTAAAATGTTTATATGTGTTGTTTATATTTTGACAATACATTTTGTTTAACTAAATATTACACTAATTGGACGTCTCGGACTATTTACTTTTTTTTCTCAACCACCCATTATTTCTTAGCGTAATTATTAAGCCATTTTCTTTGGCTGCATTCGTGTCAATATTTACTGTTTTTGCCTTATTGATTGTTGTTGCGCTAGTTTCTGCTGCGGAATCAGCATTTTTTTCATTAGACCCAAATGATTTAGATGAACTAAAAAATTCAGGAGCTAAAAAAGATGAAAAAATAATCGCATTAATTGAGTCGCCAAAAAAATTACTTGCAACACTTTTAATAAGTATTAATTTTATAAATATTGCTATCGTTATCCTTTCATCATTAATCATGGAAAGGTTATTTGATTTTACTCACAATCCGCTTCAGGGTTTTATTATACAAGTGGTAGCTGTAACATTTTTAATATTGCTGATAGGAGAAGTTATTCCGAAAATTTATGCAACCCAACAACCTTTAAAAACAGCAAGGTATCTTTATTTTTTCGTGAAATTTTTAAAACAACTATTTGCCCCCATCAGCGCTTTTTTAATTTTATCTACCACTTTACTGGATAAATTTATTAAGCCTCAAGCACACAATATCTCTGTTGATGAATTGTCGCAAGCGTTGGAACTTACCAACGATAAAAACATGGATGAGGAAGACCATAAAATTTTAAAAGGAATTGTAAAATTTGGCAACACTGACGTAAAACAAATTATGAAACAAAGATTGGATGTAACTGCATTTGATTTTAACACTCCTTTTACAAAAATTCTTGCAAATATTACCTCAAGCGGATTTTCACGCATTCCTATATTCAAAGAAAATTTAGATAATATTGCAGGAGTTCTTTACACCAAAGATTTATTATTACATATAGATAAAGACGATATGTTTGATTGGCAAAACATTTTACGCAAACCTTTTTATGTTCCAGAGAATAAAAAAATTGATGATTTGTTGCGCGAATTTCAATTTGAAAAAATTCATCTAGCAATTGTAGTAGATGAATATGGCGGTACATCTGGCATAGTAACCTTAGAAGATATAATAGAAGAGATAGTTGGTGAAATAAATGATGAGTTTGATGATGATGATGTTATTTACTCCAAACTTGATAACCATAATTATATATTTGAGGGGAAAGTGCATTTGAATGATTTGTATCGAATTTTACAAATTGATGGAACTGCATTTGAAGAAGTAAAAGGTGAAGCAGATACACTTGCAGGATTTATTACTGAAATAGAAAGAAGAATACCAGCAAAAAATGAGAAAATAAAATTTGAGAGTTTTTTATTTACAATTGAATCTGCTGATAACAGAAAAATTAAACGTATTAAAATTACAATTGATAAAAATGAAGACTAATATTTCCTGTAAACTTCTTTTTGTTTTATTTATTTCATTCTCATTTTTGTTTTCTTGTAATTCTGATGATGATGAAACAATTGCTCCTAAACCAAGAGGATATTACAGAATTACTTTCCCCGAAAAAACGTATGTAAAATATGATTCTTCTTGCCCATTTAAATTTGATATACCAACTTATTCTTACGTTGAAAACGATAAGCATCAAGGAGCAGAACCTTGCTGGATAAATGTGGAATTTCCTAAATTAAATTCCACATTGCATTTGAGTTATAAAAAAGTAGAAGGCAATTTACAAACCTATATCGAAAACACTTATACACTTGCGGCAAAACATCAAATAAAAGCATCTAGTATTCAAGAACAATTGGTTAGTAATGATACCACCAAAGTTTACGGACTTATTTATGAAATTGGAGGCAATGCTGCTTCTCGTATTCAATTTTTTTTAACAGATAGTACAAAAAATTTTATCAGAGGCTCTCTTTATTTTAATGCTGTCCCCAATACAGATTCATTAAAACCAGCATTAGATTTTATTCGAAAAGATATTTATCAATTGATTAAATCTTTTGAATGGAAAAAATAATACCGATACTGAATAAACTCTAGAAACTTCTCTATCGGCATTTATTTTTTTTCAAACTATGTATAAACCACAAACTAACGGTAAATAAAAAAAATGCGCCTGTTTGATGTAACACCCCCAAAATTACAGGAACGGCATAAAGCAAAGTAACTATTCCTAGTAAGAACTGGCAAATCATGACAAGCAGCATGGCATTTATTGCTTTACGCTGCAAAATTGACAAATCTAATTTTCTTGACATATCCCACAACAAGAACACCATCAATGCTACAACTATTGCCAAAAAACGATGTACGAATTGTACACCCGCAGCATTTTCAAAAAAATTAAGTATAAATGAATCGTGCGAAGTAATCGTATCGGGAAAAAACTCGTCTCCCATTTTAGGGAATGTATTGTAAAACATCCCTGCTTTTAATCCAGCTACAAAAGCTCCGTATATTATTTGTAAAACAATGAATCCAAATACGATTTTACTGTATCGGATTATTTTACTATGACGGTTATTTGCCGTAATAGTAATCGGATAAATAAGATCCAAGGCATACCACAATGTAAAGCCAAATACAGTAAAAGCACTTATTAAATGCGCGGCTAAACGATAATGACTCACATGTGGTTCTTTTTGCAAACCACTTTTTACCATAAACCAGCCTAATGCTCCTTGAAATCCTCCTAACAACAAAAGAATAAACATTTTTCGGAGGAATGATTTATCAAACTTTTTTTTGATTAAAAAATAAAAAAATGGTGCTAAGAATACAACGCCTATTGTACGCCCTAAGAAACGGTGAATATATTCCCACCAATATATTGCTTTGAACTCTTCCAATGAAAACTGGCTATTGATAATTTGGTATTCTGGGCTTAGTTTGTACTTTTCGAATGGAGTCTGCCATGCCTCATCGCTTAGAGGAGGAAAGGAACCAATTATCATGTTCCACTCTACCATTGACAACCCAGAGTGTGTAAGACGTGTGATGCCTCCTATTAAAACCATTAGGTATATTAAAAAACAGCCTACTAAAAGCCAGATAATAATTGCCCGATGAGGGTTATTTTTAAGCATAAATGTGTTTTGAGAATTTTCGAAACAAATGTAATAATTGTTTTTTGTACAATATTTAATATTAAGTTTAGTTTTGTTATCAGAAACACAATAATCTCTTATACAACATGAAAAAAATATTTTTGCTGTTTATGCTCATTACAGCAATGGCTACAGCACAGGAAGCACCAAAAGTTGATAAAGAAAGTGGCTATTTTTCTTTAGGTGCTAGAAATACAGTAAGCGCTTTTAGCGATGATGGTGCTTACGGATTTGGATATGGAGGGCAATTCAGAATTCGTGTACTCAACCGCTTAAATACAGATTGGTATATGGATTATATTACAACAGATATTTCTGGAGTTGCTAGAAGAGTTGATTGGCATATCGGATGGAGTGTATTAGCCTATCCGTTCAACTATCAAATGTTAAAGGGAAAAGCAACCCCTTACATTTTAGCAGGGCATTGCTTTGATTATACTAAAGTTTCAAAAAACAATTCTGACTTTTTTAAAGATAAATTTAGTAGTGCAGTTCAATTTGGAATTGGAACACATTACAATATAACCGACAGAGTAGATATATCACTAACTGCTCAATACATGATGCATCTTGGATATGATGTGCATACTCAAGTTTTTGAATTTGAAGGAAAAAAAGACGTGTTAATTGAAAAAACGCAAAACAGAGGAGTTGAAGGACACATGCTTATAAATGCAAGTATAAATGTTCGATTGTTTGATATGTGGGACCAACACCACAAAAGAAAATCTAAATAATTTTTCTAAAAAAAGGAGGCAACAATGAGTTTATATAAAAATTTAACTTATGTGTTTTTGTTCATTACATCAACACTTTTTTCTCAAACCAAAGAACAATATATTTTTAAGCACCTCATAAGAGCAGATGCTTCTATTGTTTCGGGTTATATGTATAAAGATGGGATTCGGAACGTTTATGTAAATGGCAATGCAGAATATTATATTGACAATAAAATTTCTGTTCGTGGTGATGCAAATTTTTTATTAGGTTCTTCTGAACTTTCAAAAAATTATATTGGATTTAAGGACAATCATTCTATTGGGCTTGGTTTGGTTTATCACCTTAAAACAAAAAATCATTTCGACCCTTATTTTATTTTTCAACCGAGCATTGCTTATTCTTCTTCTTATTTAGATGTAAATAAAGCTCCGCACGTAATGAATGCCGATGGAACTTATCCAACAAACAACATATACTACTCTCCTGTTTTAAGTCCTTTAGCAACATGTGGATTAGGATTCAACTATTATTTTCAACGTTTTGCCCATTTGTTTATGGAAACAAGATATATATATGGGCAGCATTTATCAAATGCTCCCAGTCCATTATCATTGGAAGAAATACGAATCACGTTTGGTTTAGGATTTAATGTTTTTGCGGTTAAACCCAAAAGAGAATAAAAAATAACAACTATTTAGTTACCATCATCAGAACTTATTGTAGATGATTTATTTTCTTCAGAATGTTTTTTGTTTTCATTTTTTACATTATTTCTTTTCATCTCCCATAAATAATCTTTGGTATTTACGATAACAAAACCACCTGTTGCATCACCATATTCAGCAGGCACTCCACCTGTTATTACTTCCATGCTGGCAATTCCCATTCCTGCTGTCATTTCTGGTCCAAATGTTTTGTTCCCATCAATATAATAAGCAGTAGTTCCTCTGCGTGAACCTCTCACATATAAATCTTTTCCATCATTGGTTGGCATTACACTTGGACTCAATGTTGCGATAATTCCAATGATATCATTTTTTGGTAAAGCATTCTGCTCAATTTGGTCTATGCGAATTGCTTTAACATTAGAAAACTTAGATACTATTATTGGGCTATCCCAAAATTCAAAAACTTCCACCGTATTCAATGTATCAGCATTTTCTTTTAATGTTTTATATATATATGCTATCTCGTCAGCAACCACTTCAACTCCTTGCACATTTTTTGTTTTATAACCCATTGTTTGAATTCTAACGGTATATTTACCTGGTGTTAGCTGACGAAATGTAAAATCTCCATTAACATCAGTTTGTGCTGACTTTACAATGGTACTGTCTTCCAATAAACCAATTGCAACAAAAGGCATTGCTTCATTCTTTTCATTTGTGATAGTTCCTTTTATAGAGCCGGTACTTTGTGCATTTGCTGTTATTGAAATTATTCCAATTGCAATAACAAATAATTTTTTAAAGGTTTTCATAGCATTTATTTTTAAGATTAATTTTTTTGATTTGAACTAAAGACGTTTAAAAAAAAGAATTTCCATAATAAAACTAAAAAACCACTTATTTTAAAAAAACCGCCACTTACTCATTCCTGCTAACAAATATTTTTTTTGATAGTAAAAACTTATGGAATCTGAATCAAAATTTCGTCTTTAGTTCAAGAACCGATTCCGGATAACATCAAAAAAGTGAATTATGAATAATGCTACTTCAAAATTCAGTCATTTAGCCGACAACGAATTGGTTAATGAATATAAAAGAAGCCACAATAAAGAATACGTTGGGGAACTTTATAAACGTTACACACATTTAGTTTTAGGAATGTGCATTCATTATTTTAAAGATAAAGATGTGGCTAAAGATGAAGTGATACAAATTTTTGAAAAGCTTTTTGTTGAACTCAAAAAACGAGAAGTGGAAAATTTTAAGGCTTGGCTGACATTTGTGGTACGCAACCATTGTATTTCAGAAATAAGAAAATCACAGACGCAACAAAACAGAAATATTGAATATGCTTACGAACAAAAAAACAGCTTAATAATAGATGAACACAACGAAGAAGAAAAAGAGATAGAATATAATAAACTTGAAAAAGCTTTAGAAAATTTAAATCCTTTCCAAAAAAAATGTATTGAATTGTTTTATTATAAAAACATGTCATACACTCAAATTGTAAACTTAACAGGCTATAGCGTCAATGAAGTAAAAAGTTATATCCAAAATGGAAAAAGAAATTTGAAATTATTAATGGACGAATTAAAATAAACATCCCTAAAAAATGAATACTTCTTGTCTTACATATAATCAAATTGAACGTTACTCAAAAAATACGAATACTATTTTGGAGCGTGAAAAAATATATAATCACATGTTATCATGTGAACTTTGCGCTTTTGCAGTTAATGGATTTGCTAGTGCTCCTTTTAGTATCAATGAAGTTGTTGCCATAGATTCTATCGTTGATAAAAAGACAAAAGTAAATTCATTAACTTTTGCAAAAGCTTTGATTGTTGTGTTTTCTGTTGCATTCATTTTTATTTTTTATTTCTATTCCAATTCCTTTAACAACAAAACTCCTATTGCAACCAAACAGATAATTTCAATTGAAAAAAATAAGACTACAGAAAAAATAATTTCTCCTGTTCTTATCGAAAACAAAATAACCCCTGCAATTAAAGCACAACGCATTTCAAATAAAAAAACAATTGAAACACAAAACAAAACTGAAGTTCCAAATGAAATTAATCCAATAAAAATTAACAATCTAAACGATAAAATATATCATTCAAAAAATAGTTTAAAAACTGTCTATTCCTCTTCTGATTTCTATCTACATAATTGCAAAATTGCAAATTATTCCAGCCTTTATTTTAAACCAAGAAAACAAGAAAAAACGTTTTTAGGATTGCCTCCATTCATAGAAAACAAAGATGCGATGATAGAATTAAATGAGCAAGGTGAAAAAGAAACAATAACTTTAATTGCGATACTAAATAATGCTATTGAAGAATTAAATCTATCTCATTTTGAAAAAGCCATCGTTCAATTTAACAAATTACTTAATTATAATAGTTCTGATATAAATGCGCTATTCTATAGTGGAATTGCAAACTACAATTTGAATGATTACGATAAAGCAATTAAACATTTTGAAAAAACTTTGTCCATTCATTCAAATGCTTTCAGAGAAGAAACTAATTGGCATTTAGCTATATGCTATTTAAAAAATAACGAAATAGAAAAAGGGAAAAAAATACTAGAAAAAATTGAATCAGAAAATGGATTTTACGCTGAACGTGCAAAAGAGAAATTAAAAACCATTAAGTAGAATGAAAAAATTTATTTTTCCATTGTTTTAACTTAGCATCGATAGGTTTTTTAAAAAAGAAATATCCACCAATCATTAGAATCAAATAAGGCACAGCCATCAAATAAAGTATTCCTGTATTTAAACCTTTAGCTATTGAACCCCCTTCACTTAAATCGCTTTCGGATGTTGCTCTACACATAGCACATTGTGCACTGGCAGTATTATTTATAATAAACATAAACAAGAAAATACTTAAATAAATTATTTTGTTTTTAAATTTCATTACAACAAATTTTTAAAAATTAAAATGGATAATAAGGCGAAATCATCAAATAAACGATTACTCCTGTTATCGTAACATACAACCAAATTGGAAAACTCCAACGCACCAGCTTTTTATGTTTTTCTACTTGATTTTGCAAACCCTTGTGAAACGACAATAATATCAGTGGCAACACCAATGCTGCTAATACAATATGACTAATTAAAATAATTAAATAAACTGGGCGCAATGGATTGTTCAAAGGAAAAGTTGTTTCTGGCATCATCCAATGATATGTAATGTAAGAAACCAAAAATACTGCCGACAAACAAAATGCAATGATGTTTATTTTTTTATGTACTTGAATGTTTTTTTGTTTAATCATATACAATGACAACAAAAGAAGTAAGCTACAAGTTCCATTAATCATAGCATTTAACTTAGGAAGTTTATACACAAAATCGGGAATTACTTCGGGGACAGGAAGTATTTTTTTATTTAAAATTATCACCGCAACAAACACAATAACAGATAAAGCCATTACTATTCTAAAAACTAACTTATCGTTGTTAATCATAAATTTATTTATCTCTTTTGTTTTTTTCTTTTGTTTCCTTAATGGCATATTCTGCCATTAATACTTTTATGTCGTCTAATAAATCATTTACCGCTTTAATGTTGGTGCCATCATAAATTCCTCTAATGTGTTTTTCTTTGTCGATAAGCACAAATAATTCGCTATGGATAAAATCATCTGGGCCTCCATCACCACCTTCTAATGCATTTAAAAAATAACTGTACCTAGCCATATCATACAATTGTTTTTTATCTCCCGTAACAAAACTCCACATTGTATTATCAGCATGGACCATATCGGAGTATGCTCTTAACACTGGAACAGAATCGTTTTCTGGATTTACTGTATGCGATAATACCTGAACTAAACCTTTTGTATATCCAAATTTTTCCTGAACACGTTGAAGCTCTGTAGCCATTTTAGGGCAAATACTTTGGCAGGTAGTAAAAAAATAATCGACCACATAAATCTTGCCTTCATAATCTTTTTCTGTTATCGTTTTCCCATCTTGATTTGTAAAGCTAAAGTTTGAAATACTGTGATAAATAGTATCTTTCCCATTACTTGCAAGCTCTTTTGGTCCAAAATAAGGAAGATGAATAAAATTGTGTTTTCCTGTTGTTAACAATACATAAAATACTGAAGGAAAAGTAAGCAAAAACAATAGGATAATGATTTTCTTTTTTAACGACATAATGCTGCAAAATTAATAATAAAAAACCGTTTGTGGTTCAATTTTACCTGTTATGTAAATTTTCAGATGTTATGTGTCCAATAATCGTTACAGTTCTAACAAATATGTTTATTTTCGCAATTCTAATACATTTATAAAATGAACAAAAAATTATTTTTAGTAGGATTATTTTCTCTTTCCATTTCGGTATTTGCCCAAAAGAAAACCCCTGAAAACTGGCAAACAAAAGACCCAATGGCTAATAAAATATATGGAACTGGCGCAGAGGAAGCATATAAAACATTAGGTAATAAAGAATCAAAAAAAGTGATTGTCGCTGTTATTGATAGTGGCGTTGATATTGAGCACGAAGACTTAAAAGATGTTATTTGGACTAACCCTGGAGAAATCCCTGACAATGGAATAGACGATGATAAAAATGGGTATATTGACGATGTGCATGGATGGAGTTTTTTAGGTGGCAACAATGGAGATATAAATTATGAAGCAACGGAACTTGCTCGTATTTACCAAAAAATGAATAAAATGTACGCTTTTAAAGACACTACAAAATTAAAAACAAGTGCCGATAAGAGTGAATATGAATATTATAAAAAGATTAAAAATGAATTTTTAACCGACCAAGAAGACAAAAAACAACAATTGATGTCGTTGTATATGGTAAGCGCTTATATGCAAAAAGCAAAAGCTGCAAATAATGGTGTTTTAAATAAAAAAGCCTTAAAAAAATACAAGCCAGAAAATGAAATGGAAACGAGAATGAAAAAAGGATTGAAACTCGCTTTCACTTTTGGACTAAAACCCGAAGAACTAGAAGACCAAATAAAACAAGGAATTGATGTTTATGGAAACATGGTAAAATACAATGAAATGAACATGGATTCCGTTCGCCAATATACTGTTGGTGATGACCCTGCAAATTTTACAAATCGTTTTTATGGTTGCAACCGAGTTAAAGGACCAGATGCCTTACACGGAACACATGTTGCAGGAATTATTGCCGCAAGCAGAAACAATAAAATAGGAATTGACGGAATAGCAAACAATGTTATAATTATGCCTGTACGTGCAGTACCCAATGGCGATGAGCGTGATAAAGATGTGGCAAATGCAATTCGTTATGCTGTTGATAACGGTGCTACTATTATTAATATGAGTTTTGGAAAGTATTATTCTCCAGAAAAAAATTTAGTTGACGAAGCTATTGAATATGCTAAATCAAAAGATGTACTATTGATACACGCTGCTGGAAACGAATCAAAAGATAAAGATGTAGAGATATCTTATCCAACAAGAGAATTAGACAATAAAACGATTGCAAGCAATTGGATTGAAGTTGGAGCAAGTGGATACAAAGCAGGTAGTAACATTATTGGTTCGTTTTCAAATTATGGAAAAACGAAAGTTGATTTATTTGCTCCAGGTGTAGATATTTATTCCACTGTTCCTGACAACAATAAATACATTTATGAATCCGGAACAAGCATGGCAGCACCAAGCACAGCTGGCGTAGCAGCTATTATTCGCGCATATTTTCCTGAATTAAAAGCAGAAGAAGTACGCAATATACTTATGCAAACAGTAGTTACTTACGAAAAAGAAGTTACAGTACCAGGCACTAAAAACAAGAAAAAAGTTGCTGATTTATGTGTTTCAGGAGGATTCTTAAATGCAAATAATGCTGTAATGAAATTAATGGGAATTAGCCCTAAAAAGAAATAATTGAAAACATCCTCATAATATTTTGCAGTCATTCTAAATTTGTATCAGAATCTGCAAAATATTATTTCCCTCTTATAAGGACGATACTGAAAATAAATTCAGTATAACTCTAGCTACTTTGTCTTTAAAAAAATATAAATCATCTAATTTTTAATTTTATCCTTTTTCAATACCATAATATTTGGTAACATTGTACTCGCTTAAAAAAATCAACAAAAATTGATTGCCGAAGAATTAAATACAGCAGAAAAAAATACATCCTCGATGAGCAAAATACGCGATTACGCTCAATTCATTAAATTAAGATTGGCTTCATTAGTTGTGCTTTCTGCAGCAATAGGTTTTGTTATTGGCTCTTCTGAAGTTGATTGGACTAAAATGTTGTTATTAATTTTAGGTGGATTTTTAGTTACTGGTTCTTCCAATGGATTCAACCAAATTTTGGAAAGAGATTTGGATAAATTAATGACTCGCACACAAAACCGTCCTTTACCACAAAACAGAATGAGTGTGAACGAAGCTACTATAGTAGCCGCTGCTACTGGCATAATTGGAGTTACTATTCTTGCTGTTTTTATAAATCCGCTAAGTGGAATATTAGGATTATTAGCCCTTATACTCTACACCTTTGTTTATACCCCTTTAAAATTAAAAACACCATTTGCAGTTTTTGTTGGAGCTTTCCCTGGTGCAATTCCGCCATTATTAGGGCATGTTGCATCAACCGAAGGTTTTGGCTCGATTGAGTTTGCCGCTTGGTTACTTTTTGCTACGCAATTTATTTGGCAATTTCCTCATTTCTGGGCAATAGCTTGGGTGCTAGATGACGACTATAAAAAAGCCGGATTTCAAATGCTTCCATCTAACGGAGGAAGAGATAAAAGTAGTGCTTTTCAAGTGTTGGTTTACACCTTGTTTTTATACCCTATAAGTTTATTCCCTGTAATGTTTCACATGGCAGGACCAATTACTGCAATTATAATTTCATTTTGCAGCCTGTTTTTTCTTTGGCAAGCATATAAATTATACCGAGACTTAACTATCGAAGCCGCTCGTCAATTGATGTTTGGTTCATTTATATACTTACCAGTAGTTCAATTAGCAGTAATGATTGGAAAATAAAAAATAAAATTATGGATACCACAAGGAAACCTGAACAAAATGAAGTACTCATAAAAACTAAAGCAAAAAAATCATTGCTTTGGGTTTCTATGATTAGTATGTTTATGATATTTATGTCATTAACAAGCGCATATATTGTTAGAAAAGAAAAAGGAGATTGGTTACATTTTGAATTACCTCAGCTTTTTTACATCAGTACCGCAATAATTTTATTAAGTAGCATCACCATGAATTGGGTTTTAGCAGCAGCTAAAAACAATAATTTTAAAAACATAAAAATTGCATCATTACTCACCTTAATCTTGGGTTTGGCTTTTGTGTATTGCCAGTTTAAAGCATGGGGGACATTGGTTGACCAACGTGTAGTATTTGCAGGAATGTATAGCAATGCTTCCGGTTCATTTTTATATGTGTTAACAGGACTACACTTAGCCCATTTAATAGGAGGCATTTTGGCAATTAGTATAGTTTGGATTAAATCTATACAAGAAAAGTACAACTCCGAAAACCTTATAGGCATAAGGCTTTGTGCAATTTTTTGGCATTTCTTAGACGTTTTGTGGATTTATTTGTTCTTATTTTTGATAATTCAACGTTGATAATTAAAGTAAATTTTGCATATTAGCACCCGAAAATTCAGTTAAAAAAATATAAAATCAGTTTATTCATTTATAGATTATGTCAAGTCACGCAGTAGAAACAGAAACAGGTTCGCCATGGAGTGGTGGAAAATCACCATTTGGCGTTAGTTACGGAAAAATATTCATGTGGTTTTTTCTTGTATCAGATGCCTTAACGTTTTCAGGATTATTATGTGCTTATGGATTTATGCGCCACAAACACCCTGAAGTTTGGCCCAACCCAGGCGATGTGTTTACACATTTTCCTTTTTATGAAGGCCATATTCCTTTAGCCTATGTTGGTTTAATGACCTTGATTCTTATTATGTCTTCGGTTACAATGGTGTTAGCTGTTGAAGCAGGACACCGAAATGATAAAAAGAAAGTAATTGTTTGGATGCTATTAACCATTGTTGGAGGAGCAATGTTCGTTGGTTCACAAGCATGGGAATGGTATCACTTTATTGTTGGAACAGACCACGGTGCAATACGTAGTGTATTCAGAGATGGGCAATGGGTAAATGAAACTATTTATGGAGCCAACATGACGGTGAACGAATATGGATTACCCGTATTTGCAAACTTCTTTTTCTTTATTACAGGCTTCCACGGGTTTCACGTATTTAGCGGTGTAATCATTAACATTATTATTTTTATTAATGTTATTAAAGGAACGTATGAAAGACGTGGACACTACGAAATGATTGAAAAAACTGGTTTATACTGGCATTTTGTCGATTTGGTTTGGGTGTTTGTATTTACATTCTTCTATCTATTGTAACAGAAACTTTATTTTTAAAATTAAAACATTAACTAATAACATATTAAATTTTTATAAGTATGGAATTTCACGATGATTACCCACAATATGAGTTTATGGCTCATCATAGCGAAGAAGAAGGAAAGAAAAAACGCAGAAAACTTTGGAATGTTTTCTGGATAATGTTAGTCATTACTATTGTTGAGCTTATCATTGGTTTTAATGCTTCTAAATGGGGATTATTAAATGGCGATAGAACGTCTTCAATAACATTAAAAATGATATTTATTGGCTTAACAATTTTAAAAGCATTTTATATCGTATATAAATTTATGCACTTAGGCGATGAAAAAAAGTTTTTAAAATATACGATCATTGTACCATATACTATTTTTATTTTGTACTTGGTTTATATATGTGTTGCCGAAGCAAATTATTCGAAAGAACACAAAACCATTATGGACCCTAAAATTGTGGAGCAAAAAGAATACTTAAATGCCCACGCTGGAGAAGAGCATCACGATGCAACGCACCATGAAGATGCAAAACATGAAGAAGGAAAAGAAGCATCGCATACAGAAGAACACCACTAATTTTTTTTATAAAATATAAAAAGCCTTTCAAAAAAATTTGAAAGGCTTTTTATTTGCGATACCAATTGCTGATTAATTTTTATCCTTTTTACTACCTAAAAGTAAAATTTCCGAAATTTGAATTTCAGTTGTGTAACGTTTTACACCTTCTTTGTCGGTATAATTTTTATTTACAAGTTTACCTTCAATAGCCACTTCAGAACCTTTACTCAAATATTTTTCAATTATATCTGCTGTTTTACCCCATGCAGTGAGGTTATGCCATTGCGTATCTGTTACACGCTCACCTTTTGCATTTTTATAGGATTCATTTGTTGCGATGGTAATTTTAGCTAATTTTTTACCTCCATCTAAGGTTTTAACTTCTGGGTTCATACCCACGTTTCCGATTAATTGCACTTTGTTACGTAATGCGTTCATAATGTTTAAGATTTTAATGATTAATAATTTATTTGACGATGCAAAGATGCGGCAAACCCAAAAGCTTATTCGGTTATTAACTAATTACATGCGGATATTTTCACTTGTAAGCAATTGTAAACGAATAATTTTGTAGTTTCGTTAAGCCAAAAAATAGTGCTCAGTAACGATAACAAACAAAACAAATGACAAATATTAGCATTAAAAAAGTAAGCCTAAAAAACATTTACCAATTACAAAAAATTGGCAAACAAACCTTTTATGAAACTTTTTCTGCTGAAAATAAGGAAGAAAATATGAAAAAATATTTGGATGAAAGTTTTTCCATACATAAACTGACTGCAGAACTTAACGACAAAAATGCTGAATTTTATTTTGCTACACTTAACAATATTTCTATTGGCTACTTAAAACTTAACTTCGGCAAATCGCAAACAGAACTGCAAGACAATAAAGGACTTGAAATTGAACGCATTTATGTTTTAAAAAAATATCACGGAAAAAATGTAGGGCAATTGCTTTACGATAAAGCAATACAAATAGCAAAATTAAAAGATGCAGACTATATTTGGCTGGGAGTTTGGGAAAAAAATTTGAGAGCAATAAATTTTTACAAAAAAAACGGTTTTGTAGCGTTTCACAAACACATTTTCATATTAGGTAATGACGAACAAACTGATATAATGATGAAACTAAAACTTATACCAATAAACAAAAGCTATGCAGTAACAAGCAAAGAATAAGCCGAACTATCTGCATTAGTTGGGATTAATCCCGATTAATTAATACTTTTGCTGTCCAAAGAATTTTAAAATTATGGAAACATCAAAAAGAACCAAAATTAAGGAGCTGTTAAATTCAACAGCATTTGGAAGTATAATAACAGTTAAAGGTTGGGTGCGTACATTTCGTAACAATCAATTCATTGCTATTAATGATGGTTCTACTATAAACAATATTCAAGCAGTTGTTGATTTCGAAAACACAGATGAAACAACTTTAAAACGTATTACTACTGGTGCTGCTGTTAGCGTAACAGGAGAATTAATTGAATCATTGGGTAAAGGACAAAAAGTAGAAATAAAAGTAAAACGACTTGAAATTTTAGGCGATAGTGATGCAGAAAAATTTCCATTACAACCTAAAAAACATAGCCTTGAATTTTTAAGAGAAATTGCTCATCTACGTTTCCGTACCAATACATTCAATGCAGTATTTAAAGTGCGACATGCGTTAGCATTTGCCATTCACCAATTTTTTAATGAGCGCGGATTTGTTTACATGCACACTCCAATCATTACTGCATCTGATGCCGAAGGTGCTGGAGAAATGTTTCGTGTTACAACATTAGATTTTGATAATACCCCGCGAACAGAAGAAGGCAAGGTAGATTTTAAACAAGATTTTTTTGGAAAATCCACTAATTTAACTGTTAGCGGACAATTGGAAGGTGAACTTGCTGCCATGGCTTTTGGAGATATTTATACATTCGGTCCAACATTTCGTGCCGAAAACTCTAACACCACACGCCACCTTGCAGAATTTTGGATGATAGAACCAGAAATGGCTTTTTATGATTTAAAAGATAACATGCAATTAGCAGAAGATTTATTAAAGTATGTTATTAAACATGCAATGGATACGTGTGCTGACGAAATTGAATTTTTGAAAAATCGTTTGCTGGAAGAAGAGAAACAAAAACCGCAAGATGAACGTTCGGAACTAGATCTAGCAGCGAAATTAAATTTTTGTTTGAACAATGATTTTGAAAGATTAACTTATACAGAAGCAATTGAAATTTTAAAAAATTCAACACCCAACAAAAAGAAAAAATTCAAATATTTAATTGATTCTTGGGGAGCAGATTTACAAAGTGAACATGAGCGCTTTTTGGTTGAAAAACATTTTAAAAAACCTGTTATCCTTACTGATTATCCAAAAGAAATAAAATCGTTTTATATGCGCCAAAACGATGATGGAAAAACAGTACGTGCAATGGATATCTTATTCCCCGGCATTGGAGAAATTGTTGGAGGCTCACAACGAGAGGAACGTTTAGAACTTTTAGAAAACCGAATGAAAGAATTAAATATCCCTGCTGAAGAATTATACTGGTATTTGGATACTCGCAGATTTGGAACAGCACCACATGCTGGATTTGGTTTAGGGTTTGAACGTTTGGTTTTATTTGTAACAGGAATGACAAACATACGTGACGTAATTGCTTTCCCAAGAACACCAAAATCAGCAGAGTTTTAATTTTTGAACTCTAAAAAAGCGAAGTAAAAAAATTTACTTCGCTTTTTTTATGAGTATAATTTCAGATTATTTCACAACCACTCTACCCAACAATGAATTAAATTCTTTTTTCGCTTTCAATAAATTTTGATGCAACTGAATTAACTCAATATACTCTTCCTCATTAGTATTATCTTTTAGCCGTTTTTGAATATCATCAATCATGATTTCTATTCTTCTGCTTTTTAAAGAATAAATAGCATTATAAGCAGACTTTTTAATATCGTCTTCTTCTTTCGTAGTAAAAATATTTTGTGCTTCCCAGTTTGATAAACTATAAGGTGTGCTCATTAAATCAACAGCTAAAAAGCAAATGCTCTGGTTTTGATGGTTTACAAAATAATTAAAATCTGGAATTTGATGTGAATTTATTTTTTCCACAAACTCATTGTAAATAGTGTTATACACAATGTTTTCTAACACAATATTATCGTTTTGAAGTTCGTGAGTTATAATTTCTGCAACTGTGGTTTCAATTTTTATGGGTTTTTTTTCATCATCTTCCCCTTCTACTTCTACTATTTTATTTCCAAAATTTATAAGTATTCTCACAATATCTCTTTCTTGAAATTCAGCATTAAAATAATTTTGTTCTTGTTGCTTTTTTTCTTCGATTAAGTAATCACTACTTTCTTCAACTCCCTGCTGTTGTTCAGCTATACTTTTATCTCTCTTATGTTTTTCTTGAAAATTTTTAGAACGAATTTTATTAACTTCATTAATCAAAATTTCTTCTTCTACTTTCATTATTCGACTACATTCTTTTATGTAAACCGAACGAAAAATTGCTTCTGGTATCAATGCAACGCTTTCAACGATGCTTTTAATTGCATTTGCCTTTTCAATCGGATTATTTTCCGATTTATGTGTTAAAATTTGTGCTTTGTATGAAATAAAATCTTGTGCATTTTCTTTGATGAAGTTTTTCAACTCTGCTGTACTTACTTTTTTAGAATATGAATCAGGGTCATCACCATCAGGAAACAAAAGTACTTTCACATTCATTCCTTCTTCCAACAATAAATCTACTCCTCGTAACGAAGCATTTATTCCAGCTGCATCACCATCGTAAGCAATGATAACTTCATCTGTAAAACGTTTCAACTGTTTTATTTGCCCTGTAGTTAAGGATGTTCCACTACTTGAAACCACATTCTCAATTCCTGCCTGGTGCATGGCAATTACATCCATGTAACCCTCTACAACAAAACAAAATTTTTCTTTTGCTATTGCACTTTTCGATTGAAACAATCCGTACAACACATCACCTTTGTGATAAATTTCAGACTCAGGAGAGTTAATGTATTTCGCAACTTTTTTAGTATCTGTTTTTAATGTTCTACCACCAAAACCAATAACTCTTCCACTTACGTTATGTATGGGGAAAATAACCCTTCCAAAAAATCTATCCACATAACGTATTTCTGGAGCTTGTTGTTGTGCTGCTTCATCTGTTGTTTCTTGCGAACGCTCATTCACAAATTCTATCGAAAGCCCTGATTTTACAAGATATTCGGCTTTATGCCCCGTTGCTATTGCAATATCAGTAAAAGCAGTTCGTTTGTTTATGGCGTAGCCTAATTGAAATTTTTGAATGATGTCTTCACGTAAGGTCCTTTCTTTAAAATAGCCTAAGCCAACTGATTTACCTTCATCTGTATTATATAAGTTTTCTGAAAAATGTTTTTGTGCAAATGATGAAACCACAAATAGACTTTCGCGTGTATTTTGTGATTGTAATTGTTCTTCTGTTGGTTTTTCTTCTGTAATTTCTACATTGAACTTTTTAGCTAATAAACGTAAAGCATCTGGGTAAGCTAAAGTTTCTTTCAGCATGATAAAATTTACAGAGTTCCCGCCTTTCCCACAGCCAAAACATTTGCAAATTCCTTTGCTTGGAGAAACATAAAACGAAGGCGTTTTTTCATCATGAAAAGGGCAATGACCAATGTAATTTGCTCCACGTTTTTTTAAGTTAACGTAATCAGCAACCACCTCTTCAATTTTTGCGGCATCAATAATTCTTTCTATGTCTTCTGGGCTAATCAATTCTGCTGTTTTAGGAGAAACTAATTTACAAAAAAAACAAAAGCACTTTCGTGCTTTTGTTTTTAAAATTTTATTTTTTATTTATTCTACTGTAACTGATTTTGCAAGATTCCTTGGCTGATCAACGTTACAACCACGCATTACAGCTATGTGATAGGATAATAATTGTAATGGAATAACAGAAACTAATGGAACCAACACTTCATCTGTCTCAGGAATTTCAATTGTATAATCTGCCATTTCTTTTACTTGCTTGTCTCCTTCGGTTACAATAGCTATAATTTTTCCTTTTCTTGCTTTTACTTCTTGAATGTTACTTACAACTTTTTCGTAAGATGTACCTTTTGTTGCAATTACAAACACAGGCATTTCTTCGTCAATCAGTGCAATTGGTCCGTGTTTCATCTCAGCAGCAGGATAACCTTCGGCATGTATGTAAGAAATCTCTTTTAATTTTAATGCGCCTTCTAAAGCAACAGGAAAGCTGTATCCACGACCTAAATACAAAGCATTGCTTGAATTTTTATAAATATCTGCAATGTATTTTATTTTATCATTTGTTTGTAGCACACGTTCTACTTTTTCAGGAATTGCTTCTAATTCAGCTATTAATTCATGAAAACGAGAAGCAGAAATTGTTCCTTTTCGAAAAGCAATACGCAATGCCATTAAAGTAAGCACTGTAACCTGTGCAGTAAATGCTTTTGTAGATGCCACCCCAATTTCGGGGCCTGCGTGTGTGTATGAACCAGCATGTGTTGCACGAGCAATAGATGAACCCACTACATTACAAATTCCAATAATTGTTGCCCCTTTCGATTTTGCTAATTCAATAGCTGCTAAAGTATCAGCAGTTTCTCCCGATTGAGAAATAGCTATTACCACATCGTCTTCATAAACGATTGGGTTACGATAACGAAATTCAGAAGCATATTCTACCTCAACAGGGATGCGTGCTAAATCTTCAAATAAATATTCGCCAACAAGTCCTGCATGCCAAGAAGTACCACAAGCAACAAAAATAATTCGTTTTGCATTTATAAATTTTTGCTCATATTCTGTTATTCCACCTAAATTAACAATCGCTTTTTCAACACTCAAACGTCCACGCATACTATCTTTTATAGAACGGGGTTGCTCATATATTTCTTTCAACATAAAGTGGTCGTAACCACCTTTCTCTAAAGCTTCTAACTGTAACTCCAATTCTTGCACATAAGGAGTTTTAGTTTTATTTTTAATTGTTTTTATTTTTAATTCCTTTCCTCTTTCAATAAAAGCAATTTCTTCATCTTCAAGATAAACTACATTTTTTGTGTATTCAACAATAGGCGTAGCATCTGAAGCAATAAAAAATTCATCTTCACCTATTCCAATTACCATTGGACTACCTTTTTTTGCTGCAAATAATTCGTCAGGATTTTCTTTTGATAAAATTACAATAGCATACGCTCCTACTACTTGATTAAGTGCTATACGAACAGCTTCGCCTAAGCGAACATTTTCTTTTTCTTTAATATCTTCTATTAAATGAATTAAAACTTCGGTATCTGTATCACTTAAAAATATGTGCCCACGATTTTTTAGTTCTTCTTTTAATGGCCCATAATTTTCAATGATTCCATTATGAATCATCACCATATTTTTGGAAGCAGAATAATGAGGGTGTGCATTTACATCGTTTGGAACGCCATGTGTTGCCCATCGAGTATGACCAATACCAATTGTTCCTTTTGTGTTTTTTGTACCAATAAATTCATGCAAGTCGGCAACTTTGCCTTTGCATTTATAAACATTCAAATCATTATCAATCAAGGCAACACCT
Organism: Arcticibacter sp.; assembly: GCA_021155045.1. GTDB lineage: Bacteria > Bacteroidota > Bacteroidia > 2-12-FULL-35-15 > 2-12-FULL-35-15 > 2-12-FULL-35-15. The sequence continues at coordinate 202,521 of JAJNQB010000019.1, read as the reverse complement.
GCACTATCGTAGCCTCTGTACTCTAGTCGCTGAAGTCCTTTTATTAATATAGGATAAGCTTGTTTGTTTCCGATATATCCAACTATTCCACACATGGTAATTAATGTAGTTTTGTATAAGTAATATTTAATTTCATTTTAAAATTAGTGCTGTTTCCTCCGCCCAAAACAATTCTGTTTGCTAAGATAGAACCACTAGAAACAAGTATGTATAATCCGTTATTATTTTTTTGCCCTGATAAGACTTGTTGTGTATAACGAGAAATATTAAAACTATATTCCTTAGTTGTTGCGTTGTATGTTCCTCCAAAATAATTGGAGCCTTCAAAATAATCGGGAGAAACAACACCGCTTGTTCCATCATCTTTTATTTCAAATAATACCATTGTAGGTGGCGCTGGATAGGTTTTTAAATCTGCGTAAGAATTTATTGTTGTATCCACTTTAACAACCAAAACAGCTTTATTTACAGCAACTCTTCCTGAATCATTTATATTTTTCAAATAAGGAAAAGTTACTTTTGCTCTCAATCCCGCCATTGCTTGTACAAATACTTTTGAATTTGTGTCTTGCGGAGTTGTTCCTAATTGACTAGCCAAACTGGAATGAACACTTGAGGTATAATCATGTTTAAAATTAGTAAAACGAGCAGTATTTGTTAAACTAAATTCATATTTTTTTTCGTATGTTCCAGTATCATTATGATAATATACAACCATACGAGATTTAACATCGTTCATTTTTAAATACATAATCGCACCTTGCCCACTTACCAACGAAGTATTTTCAGTTGTAATATAAAGCCCTTTTACAAAACTTTGAAAATTTGCACTATTAGCAAAGGTGCTCTGACCTTGTTGTTGCAATATAACTTGTGCAAAAAGAGTATTTATTGGAATTTTAATTTGAGGTTTTTGACGCCCCGAATCAAATGATACACTATCTTTTGGCTTGGGATTAAAACTGAATGACCCGGCTAAATCTGGAGTAAATCTTGGTTTTGTAGAATTTGAATAGAAATCATCTTCTGCTTTTAATTCATCCATTAATTGATATACATTTAATGTTTGAGTTGCAAGTGTATCACCATAATAAGAAGATGAATTATATACTAAGCACAACCAAGCGCTATCAACCGTAGGATTTTGTCCAAATGAAGGATTTGTTGTTGGTAATCTTAATTGTGTGTAAATACTTGCACTTGAAGTGCCAAAATAAGGATCAACATACTTCCCCAGCAAAGCATCTCCTGTTGTGATAACTGTTTCATCCGTTCTTAATGAATCTGATTTAACCGTTCTCGCTTGTAATGTAGTGGTATCAATGTATCGAACATTTAGTAAATCATCTTGAGGTTGTACATCCAAACCAACAACAGATGCTTTGTCGCAAGCAGAAAAGACTAAAGTAACCGAAACAAGAGTGGGTATAAAAAATTTTGTCCCGACCACTCGGGACAAAATATTATCATTAAATTTTATTCTTTTTATCATATATTTTTTTAATCTACTAGCTCTTCAACGCCTTCTAATACGGCATCATAGAACTCTGAATATGCATTCACATAATCATCAGATGATTGATAGTCTAGTACCAATTTTCCTGATTTTTTTATGTATTTATCAATATCGCTATTGATTTTCGGGCTTCCTTTAATAACAGCATCCGCTAAATCAATAATTGCTTTATTTACGTTAACAAAGTTAGGCGTTTTTAATAATTCTACATCCGATTTTTCAATTCCTTCAAAAATTACTTTTTTAGCAAAATCTTTGTGTAAAGGTGTTGTAAATTCATCGTCATAAACAGAATACACAATTTTTGTATCTGCAAATAGAGGATTGTCCTTAAATGATTTTTTTAAGTATAATGCTGTTAATCCAGTAAACCATCCATGCAAATGAACAACATCTGGAGCCCAGCCTAATTTTTTTACTGTTTCAATTACCCCACGGCAAAAGAAAATAGAACGCTCATCATTATCAGCAAAATGAGCTCCTTTTTTATCAACCAAAACGTGTTTTCTTTCGAAATATTCTTGATTATCAATAAAATAAACCTGCATACGAGCAGACTGAATAGAAGCAACCTTAATAATTAAAGGATGGTCGGTATCTTCTATTATAAGGTTCATACCAGAAAGCCGAATTACTTCATGTAATTGGTTTCTTCTTTCGTTAATACAACCATACTTTGGCATAAACAATCGAATCTCTTTTCCGCGCTCCTGAATACCTTGTGGTAAGTGGCGACCGATAAGTCCCATCGGAGTTTCATCTAAATAAGGGGTAACTTCTTGTGATACAAACAGAACTCTTGCTTTCTTCTTCATGCGGTAGTTTTAATAAGGTTAGTTTTCAAAAAAGTAAGCAAAATTACGAAAAAAAAACCGAGATTTCAAAGTTTTATCAATAGATTTGCTCCCCTTAATCGAAAAAAAACGGCTATTAGTATTGATTTTGTTAGTTTTTAACACCTTTTAGATTACATGTTTATATTTAAAACAATAGCAGAACTCAAAAACCACCTAAATAGTATCCATACTAACAACAAAACTGTTGGTTTTGTACCAACGATGGGTGCTTTACACCAAGGTCATGCATTTTTAGTTAAGCAAGCTAAGCAAAATTCCGATACTGTTGTTTCCAGCATTTTTGTGAATCCAACACAATTTAACGACCCTAAAGATTTAGAAAAATACCCTCGAACATTACAAAAAGATTGCACTTTACTTGAAAGTGTAGGTTGTGATATTGTTTTTGTGCCTGAAGTAAACGAAATATACTCCGAAAAAGAATTAGAACTAAAAAACCAGAATATAGAAGATGATTCTTGGTCTGAAGGAAAAAATATTGATTTCGGAATATTAGATAAAGTAATGGAAGGCGCACATCGTCCTGGACATTTTAATGGAGTAGCACAAATTGTAAGTAAACTTTTTAAAATTGTAGAACCCAACAAAGCATTTTTTGGGCAAAAAGATTTTCAGCAATTAGCAATTATTAAGAGTATGGTGCAACAGATGGATTTTAAAATCGAAATTATTTCTTGTTCTACAATTAGAGAAAAAGATGGTTTAGCAATGAGTTCAAGAAACATCCGTTTAACCAAAGAAGAAAGAAGAATTGCGCCTTTGATATATAAAACATTAAGTAGTGTAAAAGAAATGGCAAAAAATAATTCGCCTTCCGAACTAATTAAGTTTGCAAAAACACAGCTCGAAAAAGAAAACCAAATGCAATTAGAATACTTCGATATAGTTGATACTTTAACGCTTCAACCTTTAACTTCCTTTAATAATAAACAAAATGCAGTTGCCTGCGTTGCTCTAAAATTAGGCAACGTAAGATTAATTGACAACATACTGCTGTAATTATTTATACCTCCCTGTAACTTTTAAAAATAGTTAGGCGTCCTATTCACAAAACAACAAATAGCGCTAAATTTTAAAAACAATTATAAACTTTATAAAAATGGAATCAATCTCAAAAAAAATCAAATCAGCATTCATACTTTCTGTTATAGCAACAGGAACTATTGTTGCGCAAGAATCAAAACTATTAGAAGAATTTACGGGCATTTCTGTTGGAGATAATTTTACTGTTTATATTTCTCAATCGGAATCAAATAGTATAAAAGTTGAGTCCCAAGCTGATGATTTATCTAAAATAAAAACAGAAATAAAAGACAATGTTTTAAGTATTTCAAGCGAAGGTAAAATCAGTCAAAAGCTACCTGTTATCATAAACATCGGAGCAAAATCATTACAATACATTAATGTAATGGGAAGTGCGACAGTAAAATCAGACAATACAATTAGTGGAGAAAATTTAAAAATAGAATCTTCTGGTGCTGGCGATGTATTTGTAGAGACGAGTGCTGTTGAAATTACCGCAAAAATATCAGGAGCTGGCGATGTTACTATAAAAGGCAATACACAACTTTTAACTGCGGATGTTTCAGGAGCTGGCGATTTAAAAGCTAGTTATTTAAATGCAGAAAAAGTAAAAGTAAAAGTTTCAGGAGCAGGTGATGCTAAAGTGAATGCAATCAAATCAATTGATGCTGATGTTTCTGGTGCTGGTTCTATTATATATAAAGGCAATCCCATTGAACGCAATGTAAATATTAGCGGGGCAGGTTCTGTTCGTGAAAGCAAAAGTGGTAACGGAGAAGAAACGGCAAATGATACAACTAAAATAAAACTTGGCAATAAAAAGTATATGATTATTGATGATGAAAAAGAAGAGAAAAAATATTCATACAAGGATTCTACTCGCCATTACAATGAAAAATATAAACATTGGAACGGATGGGAAATAGGAATAAATGGGTTTTTAGATTATAAAAACAGTTTAGATGTTCCTGTTGGTGCTACTTTTTTAGAGTTAGATTATGCTAAATCAACACAATTTGGAATAAATTTATTCGAAAAAGATTTTCACATCTACAAAAACTACATAAACATTGTAACAGGATTAGGATTTGATTTTAACCACTACGCTTTTAAAAATAATGTAACCTTAATGGGTGATACAACTTACTTATGGGCAACAACCGATAATGTTAAATACAAAAAAAATTCATTAAATGTGGCATATTTAAAAGCCCCGTTATTACTAGAAATAAATACAAGTAAAAATCCTGAAAAGAATTTTCATATTGCAGGAGGGATTGAATTTGCTTATCGCATTCATTCTGTTGCAAAACAAAAATATTATGCAGATGATAAGCATATAAAAATAAAACAACGTGATGATTTTAATATTGAACCTTTCCGTTACAGTGCTGTTGCCCGTGTAGGTTATAACAATGTAACTATTTTTGCAAATTACGGGTTGAATAGATTATTTCAAAAAGATAAAGGACCACAAGTTTACCCATTCACAGTAGGAGCTACGTTCGCTTTTTAATTAATTTTATTTTTTAAAAAAAACCGAATTAAATAAAAATTAATTCGGTTTTTTTTATTAATCCTATCTCGATACAGCTTACTGCGTAAGCTTACTCGATATGACATTCAAAATTACATAGTCCGTTCGAGTAGCGATAGCGTATTGAGAACTTTTTATTAATCATATCTCGATACACCTTCCTGCGTCAGCTTACTCGATATGACATTTAAAATTACATAGTCAGTTCGAGTAGCGAAGCGTATCGAGAACTTTTTAGAAACCGCAACATCTTTTGGACACATTAGCCTTTGGCTAACACTTGAATTGAGCACACACAGTTAGATAGTAATTTCTCCTCGCAAATTACTTTGCAACATTTTTTTAATTTCAGTTGATTTTTTTGTTTTTCCTAAAACAAACATTAATTTACAAACAGCCGCTTCAGTAGTAATATCAGCACCTCCAATCACACCAATTTTATTAAATGCTGCACTTGTTGCATACTTCCCTTGCTCTACTGTGCCTGCATTACATTGTGTAACATTGTAAATAATCATTCCCTTATCGATTGCTTTTTTCAAGCCATCTATAAACCATGTTTGCGTAGTTGCATTTCCCGAACCATAAGTTTCTAAAACAACAGCCTTTATATTTTTTGCATTTAAAATTGCTTCAACTGCATTTTGCGTAATGCCTGGAAACATTTTTAAAATAATTATATTAGGATTTAATGCGTTGCTAACACTTAGTTTTTTATTGCTAGGTTTTAAAATAAAATTAGAATTATATTTTAAATGCACTCCTGCCTCTGCCAATACAGGATAATTAGCAGATTGAAAGGCTTGAAAATGTTCTGCGTTAAATTTATGTGTTCTATTGCCTCTGTACAATTGATATTCGAAATAAATGCATACTTCAGGAACAATTGGTTTTCCATTTTCTTTTGCAGCAGCAATTTCTATTGCTGTTATTAAATTTTCTTTCCCGTCTGTACGTATTGTTCCTATTGGCAATTGAGAGCCAGTTAGTATTACAGGTTTACTCAAATTTTCGAACATAAAACTTAATGCTGAAGCAGTAAATGCCATGGTGTCGCTGCCATGCAATATTACAAACCCATCGTATTTTTCGTAATTTTTTTGAATAGTAGTTGCAATTTCTATCCATGTTTCGGGTAACATATCGCTTGAATCAATAGGCTTTTTGAATGAAACAGCAGAAAGTTGAATATCAAATTTTTTCAGTTCAGGAATTTGGTCGGTCAATTGTTTAAAATCAAACGATCTGAGTTGCCCTGTTTTGGCATCTTGCATCATTCCAATTGTTCCGCCTGTGTATATCAACAATACAGACGCGCCTCCAACCTCCCCTTTAGGGATACTCTTGTTACGTGTGTTCGATTTTTTTTTCATTTATTTTTGGGTTATTCCCCAATCCTCCAGTAAAGAAGAGGTTAGAGGGAGCTAAATATTTCTTTTGAATTTTTGGTTGTTATTTCAGCAACTTCTTCAATGCTTATGTTTTTAATCTCTGCTATTTTTTTTGCAATTAATAAAAGATATTCTGGATCATTTCGTTTCCCTCTGTAAGGAACTGGAGCCAAATAAGGAGCATCTGTTTCTAAAACCAAATGTTTTAAATCAATTGCTTCAACTACTTTATCTAATCCCGAATTTTTGAAAGTTACCACACCACCAATTCCTAATTTAAAATTACCCGATTCAATCACCTTTTCTGCTTGTTCGATAGTACCACTAAAACAATGAAAAATAGCTTTTATATTTTCTGATTTAAATTCCGAAATAATTTCGATTACCTCATCAAATGAATTTCGAGAGTGGATAACAAAAGACAAATTATATTCTTTTGCTAACTGAATTTGTTTTCGGAATGCATCTTGTTGTTGTTTTAAAAATGTTTTATCCCAATATAAATCAATTCCTATTTCGCCAACAGCAACAAACTTTCTTTTTTTAAACCAATCTTCTACCATTTTTAATTCTTCTTCTACCGTTTCATTTACCGAACAAGGATGTAAACCCATCATTGCAAAACAATTTTCGGGAAATTGTCTTTCTATATCCAACATTCCAGCAACAGATTTACTATCAACATTAGGCATAAAAAAACGAGAAATGCCTTTTTGAATTGCAGTTTCAATTAGCTGAATATTCTGTGATTCAAATTCTGTTGAATATAAATGTGTATGTGTATCTGTTAAAACCATTGTGCAATATTACTAATTAATAAATCTATGATGAAAATCAGAGGATTAAAGTTTTAAAAGTAGGATTTATTTATTATTTTTGTTTTATGAAAATAATTGGTAAATCTTTTATTATTGATATCAAACGCATTACAAAACGCAACCCAGAGTAGCCTCGCTTCCTTTTGTTTAAGAACATAACCATTTGTTCTTATAAAGTTTTCTTTTCAAATTTTTTAAAAACTAAAAACATGCCTATCTATCATAAACTTGGAAAATTTCCGCAAAAACGTCATACTATTTTTGACAAACCCAATGGCGGTATTTATTATGAACAACTTTTTGGGACAGAAGGTTTTAATGGACATTCATCTTTACTTTATCAAGCCCAAAGACCAACACAAGTAAAAGAAATTTTAAAATCCTATAACGTTACACCTAAAATTGCTATTGATAAAAACATCAAATCGCTTTTATTACAAGGATTTCAATTAAAACCTGCTGACGATTTTTTGGATAGCAGAAAACCAATGCTTGTAAATGGAGATTGTACAATTGGTTTAGCCGCACCTAAAAAATCATTGCGCGACTATTTTTACAAAAATGCAGATGCTGACGAATTGCTTTTTATTCACAAAGGCAAAGGAACACTGCGTACTTTTATGGGAAATATTCCATTTGAATATGGCGATTATTTAATTATTCCAAGAGGAATGATTTATCAAATTGATTTCGAAACAAGTGATAATCGTATTTTTTATGTTGAATCATTTGCTCCGTTTTATACTCCAAAAAGATATAAAAGTTCATCTGGGCAATTGCTTGAACATTCGCCTTTTTGCGAGCGTGATTTTAAATTACCTCTTGAATTAGAAACATTTGATGAAAAAGGAGATTTTTTAATCAAAATAAAGAAAGAAGGAATGATGCATGAAGTTGTTTATGCAACACATCCTTTTGATGTTGTTGGTTGGGATGGATACAATTTCCCTTTTGGGTTTAGCATCCATAATTTTGAACCAATAACAGGGCGTGTTCATCAACCGCCTCCAGTACATCAAACATTTGAGACTGCAACTTTTGTTGTTTGTTCGTTCTGTCCACGCTTGTATGATTATCATCCAAAAGCAATACCCGCTCCATACAATCATAGCAATATTGATAGTGATGAAGTATTATATTATGTAGATGGAGATTTTATGAGCAGAAATAACATTGAACAAGGGCATATTACTTTGCATCCAAAAGGAATTCCACACGGACCAGCACCTGGAGCTTATGAAAGAAGTATTGGACAAAAAGAAACACAAGAACTAGCTGTAATGGTTGATACTTTTAGACCTCTAATGGTTACCGAAGATGCAATGAAAATTGATGATGGAAAGTATTATAAATCTTGGTGCGAATAATTTCAATGTGCCAAAATGCCAATTAGCAAATATGAAAATTATTGAAAATTAAATGCAATTTACCCAACAAGAAAAATATAAAGACAATATTATACTTAAATTAAGTTTTGAGTTTGCAATAGAAATTGTTAAGTATTCTCTTATTTTAGAAGATCAGAAAAAATACATCTTTTCGCGTCAAATATTAAGATGTGGAACAAGTATAGGTGCAAATATTAAGGAATCTCAAAATGCGGAAAGCAAAAATGATTTCGTTCATAAATTAAAAATTGCGATGAAAGAAGCAGACGAACTTGAATATTGGTTATTTCTTTGTAACGAATGTGAAGGTTTTCCTTCTTCAACTCATCTTTTAGATCCGCTTCATCAAATTATGAAAATTACAACAAAAATAATTCACACAAGTAAACAAAAAATTTAACAGGTCATAGTCATTGGCATTTTTGCACATTGGCACGTTGACACATTATCAAAATTATGAAAGAAGTAAAAAATGTAGAATACGGTTTAGAAAAAATATTTGAAGGAGCACAAGACTTTCTTCCTTTATTAGGAACCGATTATGTAGAATTTTATGTGGGCAATGCAAAACAAGCAGCGCACTATTATAAAACAGCATTTGGTTTTCAATCACATGCTTATGCTGGATTAGAAACAGGTTTAAAAGACCGAACATCGTATGTTTTAAAACAAGATAAAATTCGTTTGGTTTTAACCACAGCATTAACAAGCAATTCAGCAATTGGTGAACATGTAAAAAAACATGGCGATGGCGTAAAAGTAATTGCTCTTTGGGTAGAAGATGCTCGCAAATCGTATGAAGAAACCATTAAACGTGGAGCTAAATCCTATATGGAACCTGTTGTAGAAAAAGATGAACATGGAGAAGTAGTTCGTTCTGGTATTTATACTTATGGTGAAACTGTTCACATATTTGTAGAACGTAAAAATTACAAAGGTGATTTTTTACCAGGCTACAAAAAATGGGAAAGCGATTATAATCCAGCTCCTGTTGGATTAAAATTTATCGACCACATGGTGGGAAATGTTGGATGGAACCAAATGAATGCAACCGTAAAATGGTATGAAGATGTAATGGGCTTTGTGAACTTTTTAACTTTTGACGACAAACAAATTACAACAGAATACTCTGCATTAATGAGTAAAGTAATGAGTAATGGAAATGGACGAATTAAATTTCCAATTAACGAACCCGCAGAAGGAAAAAAGAAATCACAAATAGAAGAATACATTGATTTTTACGAAGGTTCAGGAGTGCAACATTTGGCATTAGCTACAAATGATATTATTAAAACAGTATCAGCATTAAAAGCACGTGGAGTAGAATTTTTACCTCCACCACCACAAGCTTATTACGATGAAATACCAACACGCTTGGGAGTTCACCGCGATATGATGAAAGAAGACATCAAAAAATTACAAGAACTATCCATACTTGTGGATGCTGATGAAGATGGATATTTATTACAAATATTTACCAAGCCAGTAGAAGACCGACCAACATTATTTTACGAAATAATACAACGTATGGGAGCAAAAGGATTTGGTGCAGGAAACTTTAAAGCCTTGTTCGAAAGTATAGAAAGAGAACAAGCAAAAAGAGGCACCTTATAGTGTGTTTTTTCTTCATAAAAAAAAGAGGCTACCTCAGAAAGGCAGCCTCTTTTTTTTAAAATATTTTATCTGTTTATTTTTTAGCTTCTGATTTTTCTTCTTGTGGTTCAATGTAAACACGAGTAAAATCACGATATTCCATTGCGTTTGCTGCATTATTGCGAATATTTGATTGTACTAAACGATAATTTTCATCATAGAAAATTGGCATGATAGCAGCGTCATCAATGGCAATTTGGTCAGCTTGTAAGTATAATGCCATACGTTTTGCATCATCTACTTCTTGCATTGCAGCAACAAATAATGAATCGAATTTTGCACTACGATAACGCACAGAATTTAAGTATGATTTATCTGATAATTTTTCAGGAATATGTTTACTGTATAGTAATGTTAAGAATGTTTCAGGATCCGGATAATCAGCAACCCATCCTGTTCTCCAAAATAATGCTTTTCCTGTTTCAATGCTTTCTAAGTGTTCAGCAAATGGCATAACATTTATTTCTACATCAATGTTTAAGTTTTCTTTCAACATTTTTTGGATAACCTCAGCCGTTTGAACATTTCTATCGCCACCTCCACTGTTAATTTGCAAGGTAAGTTTTGGAAATCCTTTTCCATTTGGATAACCTGCTTTTTCCATATACTTACGTGCTTTATCTACATCAAAATTATATCCTTTTAAACTTTTTGAATCATAGTTAGCAAATGAAGGTGGAACAATTCCGTAGTTCCCTGGAATTCCTTCACCTTGTAAGGTATAGTTTACAATTTTTTCACGGTCGATAGCATAGTTAAATGCTAAACGAACTTCTTTTTTACCAAAAATGTCGCTTTGGTGTTGGAAACCATAATAAAATATACTCATGGCAGGAACCACTTGCATCTCAAAAGGCTTGTTGCCTTCTTTTGCATGGTCAAGTTCTCCTAAAATATCTGGAATCATTTCAATCGGTAAACGGAAAATCATATCTAAGTTTCCACGTTTGAACTCCAATAATTCTGATTTTTTCTCTTTGATGAAAGTATATTTAACAGCATCTAAATAAGGCAATTGATTTCCAAATTCATCTACATTCCAATAATTAGGGTTTCGCTCTAGGATAACAGCTTCACCTTCTTTAATGCTTTTTACTTGGAAAGGACCAGTACCAACACATTTTACACGCATATCCACACCATATTTTTCGTATGCTTCTTGCGGGTACAAATATCCTCCTGGTGTGCTTAAAATGTTAAGGAATCCAGCAAATGGACGAATTAATGTAATTTGAATGGTATAGTCATCAACCACTTTTACTCCTGAAACACCTCCTGCTAAAGGTTTTTTATCGATAGTGGACTGATAGTACTCATTTGCTCCTACAACACGATCTTTAAAACTGTTGCCGAATTGTTGGTTTTCTGCATTGGAAGTACAAAGTAAATCGAAGCAATATTTAAAATCTTTTGCATTAACTTCTCTTCCTTTGCCATCAGCAAAACAAGGGTCGTCATGGAATTTTACTCCTTTACGTAAAAAGAAAGTCCATTGTATTGCATCAGCACTTTTTTCCCATTTTTCTGCTAACGCAGGAACAACAGATAAATCAGTTTGATTAAGTTTTACTAATCCTTCGTACACTTGATTAGCAATACGGTGTGAGGTAACTTCAGTAATATTTAATGGGTAAAGATTTCTAAAATCTTCCACTTCATTTGTTCTGAAAACTCCTCCGTAATACACGCCACCATTGGCTTTTTTTGAATTTCCATTTGTGTTGTTATCATTGCTACAAGATGCAAGAAGTGCAACTGCAAATAATGAGAAAATTACTTTTTTCATATTGAATCGTTTGTTTTTTTAATTTCTTGAATCACAAATATATAGAATATATATAAATAACATAGTGTTTTAACCCAAATTATTCATTTGGAAATTTCAAATGAATAAACGATTAATAAAATCAAGCCTTTGGGTTGCGCTACTCCTCTCCTAAAAGGTGATTTTCTATATCAGGATTATCCACAAAAAACAAACAACACAGCTTTTTCAAAGCTTTTTGCTGCATAATTACGGTTAAAAATCAATTTCGAGCATAACAGGGCAATGGTCAGAATGTTTTGCTTCTGGTAATATTGCAGCTCTTTTTAGCTTAGATTCTAAATTGTTACTCACCAAATTATAATCTATTCTCCAGCCTAAATTTTTTGCTCTTGCATTGGCTCTAAAACTCCACCAACTATAGTTGTGTGGTTCTTTGTTAAAAAATCGAAAGCTATCAATAAACCCCGATTTCATGAACCCATCAATCCATTCTCGTTCTTCGGGTAAAAAACCACTGCTATTGGCATTGCTCTTTGGATTATGAATATCAATTGCTTGGTGGCAGATATTGTAATCGCCACAAATGATTAAATTTTTGTAGTCTTTTTTTAAATTATCAATGTATTTTTGAAAAAAATCTAACCATTTCATCTTAAATGCTTGCCTTTCTTCGCCACTACTCCCGCTTGGATGATATACACTCATAACAGAAACAGCTCCAAAATCTGCCCTTAGAATGCGCCCTTCGTCATCATATATTTTTGTTCCGCACCCGTATTCAACATGTGTTGGTTTTTGTTTTGATAAAATGGCAACACCGCTGTACCCCTTTTTTTGTGCAGGATACCAATAATGATTGTATCCCATTTTTTCGAAAACAGTAACATCAATTTGAGATGGTTCTGCCTTTAATTCCTGAAAACAAATTACATCGGGATTACTAGCTTTTATCCACTCTAACAAGCCTTTGCCCATAGCCGAACGAATTCCATTTACGTTGTATGTTATAATTTTTGCCATATTTATTCGTTTACAATTTTAGATGAAACAAATGTATAAAATACTACCTTTAAATTTGTGTTGTTGAAACGATTATTATTTACACTGTTTTTCACAAATATAATTACTTGTGCTTTTTCGCAAAGCACGAGCAATAACCGTATTAAAACAATTGTTTTTGCCGATACCATAAAACTAGATTCGTTGAGCCTTGTTCCAGGCTCATTACAAATTAAAACAAACGATGGAAATTTATTGGATACCACTTTTTACAAAGTAAAATATATGGATGGTTTGGTGTTATTTGATAAAAAAAAATTAACCGAACAAAATATTAAATTAGATTCGCTCCAAACTTCCTACAAAACCTTTCCTTATTTGTTTTCAAAAGAAACAAAACATAAGGATGTTGCAAATATTCGTCCTGATATGTTTGGAAATTTTAGCCAGTTTAATTACAAAGTAGAAAGCAAAACGGATGATATTTTTAAAACAGAAGGACTAAATAAAAGCGGAAGTATTTCCAGAGGAATTACCGTAGGAACAAATCAAGATATGGTTGTGAATTCTAATTTGAATTTGCAGTTATCGGGAAAGTTGAGTAACGATGTTGAAATTTTATTAGCCGCCACAGATAATAATATTCCGATACAAGCCGATGGAAATACGCAGCAATTGCAAGAGTTTGACAAGGTATTTATTCAACTTTCGAAAGACAGAACAAAATTAATTGCTGGTGATTTTCAGTTGATGCGACCACAAAGTTATTTTATGAATTTTTATAAAAAAGCACAAGGTTTAAGTTTTACAACAGCAATGGAAACCAATAAAGAAAATACAGATAAAACAAAAGTTGGCTTATATACAACCACTATTAGTGCTGCTGTATCGCGAGGAAAATTTGCAAGGAATCAAATTCAAGGAATAGAAAACAATCAAGGGCCTTATCGTTTGCGTGGCGCAGAAAACGAATTGTTTATCATTATTTTATCTGGAACAGAAAAAGTATATATTGACGGAAGGCTTTTGGATAGAGGGCAAGAGAATGATTACATTATTAATTACAATACTTCTGAAATTACATTTACTGCTAAACAATTAATCACCAAAGACAAACGTATTATAGTTGAATTTCAATACAGCGATAAAAATTATGCGCGCTCATTGGTTCATTTTGGAAATGACTACGAACAAAATAAAATGAAAATTCATTTTAATGTTTATTCTGAGCAAGACAGTAAAAATCAGCCCTTGCAGCAAGATTTAACGCCACAACAAAAACGTTTGTTATCACAAATTGGCGATACGCTTTCTTTGGCAGTGTTTCCAAGCTTTGATAGTGTCGCGTTTAACAATAGTGAAGTGTTGTATTACAAACAAGACACAACTATTGGAACTCATTTCTATCCTAATGTTTTTACATACAATATCAACAGCGATAGCGCGCATTACAGAGTAACATTTAGTAATGTTGGAATAAACAAAGGGAATTATGTTCAAATAACTTCTACTGCAAACGGAAAAGTTTTTAAGTGGGTAATGCCTGATACCATTACAAACACACCACAAGGAAATTACGAGCCGGTAGTACAATTGATTACTCCTAAGATGAAACAAATGGTAACTGCTGGTATTGAATATGCTTTTAGTCCGAATAGCAAACTAAATGTTGAAGGAGCATTGAGCAACAATGATATTAATACCTTTTCATCTGCAAATAGTAATGATGATGTTGGCTATGCATTAAAAATGAATTTTGATAATAATATTTTATTGTCAAGAACAAAATCCATTGATACAGTTACTCGAATAAATTATTTGATAGCCAATGTAAATTACGAATACATACAAAAATATTTTGCGCCTATTGAACGTTTCAGAACAATTGAATTTGATAGAGATTGGAATAGAAAAAATATTTCTCAAATTTTTGACCAGCATATCGTGGGTGTTGCAACAGGATTTACTAATAAAAAAAATGCAACAGCCATTTATCGATTCAATGCTTTTTTTGAAGGGAACAATTACAATGCAAACAAACACAATGCTCAAATAAATTATTCAAAAAAAGGATTTAGCTTAAATTATGATGGAAGCTTGTTGAGTTCATTAAGCTCTTCCAATACTGATTTTTACCGACACAAAAGTGGAGTAACACAAAAAATAAAATGGTTTACGCTTGGATTCAAAGATGAGTTTGAACAAAATAAATTTTCTTTATCACGAAAAGATTCCTTACTTACAACAAGCTATAAATTTTGGGAGTGGCAAGGCTTTATTCAAAATGCAGACACATCAAAATACAGATATGGAGTGTATTATAAAAACAGAACAGATTATGCTGTTAAGAATAATTTAGGAACAACCAATTTGAATTTATCAGCAACAGGAGAAAGCTATGGTGCGTATTTCGAAACGTATCAAAATCAAAATAGCCAATTAAAAATTAATGCTGCTTATCGTACTTTGGTTATAAATGATTCTGCCATAACTTCTCAAAAGCCTGACAATACATTGGTTGGAAGGATTGAATATAATTTACGTTTGCTCAAAGGATTTATTTTTTCGAATACGTTTTATGAAATAGGTTCGGGATTAGAATTGAAAAGAGAGTTTTCATTTATTGAGGTTTCACCTGGGCAGGGGATTTACACTTGGATAGATTATAACGAAAACGGAATAAAAGAGTTGAACGAATTTGAAATTTCTCCGTTCCCTGACCAAGCTAAATACATAAAAGTTTACACACCAACCAATGAATACATAAAAACATACAGCAACCAATTTAGTCAATCGCTCATGATAAAACCTGCTGCAATATGGGGAAGCAAAAAAGGTGCAAGAGGTTTTGTTTCTCGATTCGCAAACCAAACAACGTATCGTGTAGATAGAAAATCAAATGAAAATGATTTATCAAAAGCATACAATCCTTTTTTAGCAGAAACAAATGATAGTACTTTGATTGCATTAAATGCATTGTTTAGAAATACATTATTTATAAATCAAATGGGAAGTGTGTTTGGATTAGATGTAACCTACCAAGATGTAAGAAATAAAAATCAATTGATTAATGGATTTGAATCCAGAAGCAATATTTACAAAGAAGCAAAAATGCGTTTGAACATGGGACAAAAATTTAGTTTAAACATTCTATACAAGGATGGAACAAAAGCAAACACATCACAGTATTTTATAACACGAAATTATAAAGTAGTTTATTTTGAAGCCGAACCAAGAATAAATTATCAACCCAATACTTCTTTCCGTGCCTCATTATCATTCAAATATACCGACAAGCAAAATAAAGTAGAACAAGGCGGACAACATTCTATGCTACAAGATTATGGTGTAGAAATAAAATACAATGTATTGCAAAAAGGAAGTTTAAATGCAAAAGCAAATTTTATACAAATTAAATACAACGATTTACAAAATACTGCCCTTGCATTTGAAATGCTTGATGCTTTGCGTGTAGGGCAAAATATTACTTGGGGATTAAGCTACCAACGCAATCTTTCGAATAATTTACAATTGAACTTAACCTACGATGGAAGAAAATCGGAAGGAGCAAAAACCATTCATACAGGCGGTGCACAAGTGAGGGCGTATTTTTAATTTTCAATAAATTAGTAAAACTTTCTTTTGTTTTCTATTTTTAATTGGACGAATTTTGGGGTAGCTTACACCGAGTCAGTCGGTAATTACTATTTTTTTTGTCGCAATTATTTTATTGTCTTCTGCCAACCGAAAGAAATATATTCCATTTGGAAGATTGTTACGCGGAAAAACAACTGTCTGCCCGCTGATGTTTTTTATTTGCGCAACTGTCTGCCCGAAACAATTTTCAACCGTGAGAGTTGCATTCTTTAGCAAATTGTCTGTCTGCAAAGTTGTTTCGTTTGAAAATGGATTTGGGTAAACAAAAATATTTTTCGACAATTGATTTGCTGTCTCAATGCCAGTAAGAAGTGCTACCCAATGAAATGTTACAAAAGTTTCTGAACGACTCGTACACAAATCACTTATAAGAGTATATTTCAAAGTATCACTCTGAATTAAAAATGTATATCTCCCAGTATCGCTTAGTGGACAGGTGGCAGCAGATAAATCAACAATTGTAAAATTATTACTGCTTACGCTGAAAGTTGCAATATTTGTATAGGAAACATTATCTGTACTATATGATAATGTATCTGTGCCGAAATTAAAATATACCAAAAAAGTACTGGACGTATCATATACAGACCATTTTGTATTATACAATGTTTGTGAGCGTACGCATAAACCGCTCAATACGATTATGATTGTTAATAGAGTAATTTGCCTTTTCATTGTGTGTGGTTTTAATTGTTGTTTATCTTTAATTGTGAAAAAAATTGTCTGAAAAAAAATTTAGCATTGGGCATAACTTAGTTATAGATAAGGATGATTTTTATTCCTACTTCGTTATCAATATCAAAAATAATGAAATAAAATTAAAAGTCTAGCCCCTATATTTCCTAATAAACAGTTTAACCCTAAATAGGTAGTTCATTATTTGACCTGCCCACGATTAAGTTTTGTAAGATTTTCTTGTGTTTTATGGGGATAAGAAATTCTAACAAACACTGAATCGGGATTAACCGCATTAAGACAGATAGCGCAGCTTTTCCAAAGCTTTCTACTGTCTAATTGCGGTTTAACAAATAAGCTAATCCACCAATTAACCAATGAACTAAAATCCTTATCTTTGCAGCCTTAAAAAAAATAAAAAATGATTTCAGCAGCTAATATTTCATTGCGTTATGGCAAACGAGTTTTGTTTGACGAAGTGAACATTAAATTTATTCCCGGTAATTGTTACGGTATTATTGGAGCAAATGGAGCCGGAAAATCCACTTTCTTAAAAATACTTTCTGGTGAAATAGAACCTACTACTGGTCAAGTGGCAATTACCCCTGGAGAGCGAATGAGTGTACTTTCTCAAAATCACTTTGCTTTTGATAATTTCCCTGTTTTGCAAACGGTAATGATGGGAAATAAAAAACTATGGGATGTAATACAAGAAAAAGATGCGATTTATGCAAAGCCTGATTTTAGTGATGCTGATGGAATACGTGCTGGCGAATTAGAAATTTTATTTGCCGAAATGGAAGGATGGAATGCAGAAAGTGATGCTGCAAATATGTTGAGCGGATTGGGTGTAAAAGAAGATTTACATTTAAAATTAATGGGAGAGTTAAGTGGTAAAGAAAAAGTACGAGTGCTTCTAGCTCAAGCATTGTTTGGCAACCCCGATATTTTGTTATTGGATGAGCCAACAAATGATTTGGATGTGGATACAATTGCTTGGCTCGAAAATTTTTTAGCTGATTTTGAAAATACAGTTATTGTTGTTTCGCATGACCGTCACTTTTTAGATGCCGTATGTACACATATTGCAGATATTGACTTTGGGAAGATTCAATTGTTTACAGGTAATTATGCTTTTTGGTACGAGAGTAGTCAATTAGCATTGCGTCAGCGTTCTGACCAAAACAAAAAAGTAGAAGATAAACGAAAAGAGTTACAAGATTTTATTGAACGATTTAGCGCAAATGCTTCTAAATCGAGGCAAGCAACAAGTCGTAAAAAGTTATTAGAAAAATTGGTGATTGATGATATTAAACCATCAACAAGAAAATATCCTGGAATTATTTTTAAAGCAGAACGTGATTGTGGTGATCAGATTTTAGCAGTTGAAAATCTTTCAAAAAATTCAAATGATGGAACACCTTATTTTTCAAATGTTTCATTTACATTAACCAAAGGCGATAAAGTAGTTATACTTTCAAAAGAACACATTGCTATCACAACTTTTTTTGATGTTTTGATGGGAGAAGAAACACAAGATGCTGGAGAATTTAATTGGGGAAGTACCATTACAAAATCTTATCTGCCGAATGAGAATGCTAAATTTTTTACTGCAGATTATAATTTAATCGACTGGTTACGCCAATATTCAACCGATAAAGACGAAACATTTGTTCGTGGTTTTTTAGGGAGAATGCTTTTTTCGGGCGAAGAAACATTTAAAAAATCAAATGTACTTTCGGGAGGAGAAAAAGTTCGTTGTATGATTTCACGCATGATGCTTACCAATGCAAATTGTTTGATACTTGATGAGCCAACAAATCACTTGGATTTGGAATCCATTACTGCATTTAATAATGCATTGAAAGATTGGAAACATTGTGCATTGTTTACATCGCATGACCATGAGTTTGTACAAACGGTTGCAAATAGAATAATTGAAATTACTCCTAATGGCATCATCGATAAACGCATGACCTATGACGAATACATTGCTGATGAAAATATAAAAGCAATGAGAGCGAAGATGTATCCTAAATTGGTTGGAGCGAAATAAATTTTGTGATTCCCTTTTTATACTCGATACAGTGAATTATCGTAACTCGGAGAACAAAATTATTTTTTTGGATAGTTCATACTATAATGTAATCCAACACTTTCTTTTCTTGCTCTAGCATGTTTGATAATGATGTAAGCCACATTTATTAAATTGCGCAACTCACATAATTTTGGAGAAATAGTTGTTTTTAAATACAATGCTTCATTTTCTTTATATAAAATTTCAAGCCTATCAAAAGCACGTTGTAAACGTAAATCAGAACGCACAATACCAACATAATTGGTCATAATGGCTTGTACTTCGCGCAAACTTTGTATTAATAAAACCATTTCTTCGGGATGAGCAGTTCCTTCAGCGTTCCAATCTGGGATAGCTTCACAAAATTGAATTTGTTTTATTTTATCAATTGTTTCAACTGCTGCACGATGTGAATAAACTATTGCTTCTAATAAAGAGTTAGATGCCAATCGATTGGCTCCATGTAATCCTGTTGATGAACATTCGCCAATTGCATACAAATTATTTATACTGCTTTTCCCGTTTTTATTAACTTTAATTCCTCCACACATATAGTGTGCGGCAGGAACAACAGGAATACATTCTTTTGTAATATCAATCCCTAAGCTCAAACATTTGTTATAAATATTTGGAAAATGAATAATGAAATTTTCTTTATCAAGATGCGTACAATCTAAATAAACAAAATCATCTCCACGTATTTTCATTTCATTATCAATTGCTCTTGCTACAATATCACGAGGAGCAAGTGATTTACGCTTGTCATATTTTTGCATAAACTCTTTTCCGTCAATTGTTTTTAAAACTGCACCAAATCCACGCACTGCTTCTGAAATTAAAAACGAAGGGCTTTCTCCTGGATTGTATAAAGATGTTGGGTGAAACTGATAAAACTCCATTCCTTCAACATGTCCTTTAGCACGATACACCATTGCAACGCCATCACCTGTTGCAATACTTGGATTAGTTGTGGTGCTGTAAACTTGTCCTGCACCACCTGTTGCCATTAAAGTAGTTTTAGCTAAAATGGTTTCAATTTTATTTGTTTTTAAATTTAACACATACGCTCCGTAACATTGTATATCAGGCGTTCTGCTGTTTACTTCTTTTCCTAAATGATGTTGTGTTAAAATATCAATTGCAAAATGGTGGTCGAAAATCGTAATATTTTTAGTTGAATGTACTTGACTTAATAAGGCTCGTTCAATTTCAAATCCAGTATTATCTTTATGATGAAGTATCCTATTTTCTGAATGTCCACCTTCTTTTGCTAAATCATATTCTCCACTTTTTGTCTTGTCGAATTGTGCGCCCCATTTTATTAAATCATTTATGCGTTCGGTAGATTCTATGATTACCATTCGTACAATTTCTTCATCACAAATTCCATCACCAGCAATCAATGTGTCTTTTATATGTTTTTCATAACTATCTGGACTGTACATCACGGCTGCTATTCCGCCTTGTGCGTATTTGGTATTGCTTTCATCTTCGTTAGCTTTAGTAATCATAAATACAGAGCCGTGTTCAGCGGCTTTTAATGCGTAACTTAATCCAGCAATGCCTGAACCAATAACTAAAAAATCACTTTTTTTTTTCAAACTATTTTGTTTTTTCTCGCAGAGATTATAGTCCTTGCAGAGGTTTTGTTCATTATCGGTCTAAAGAAATATTTTAATCCGTATCTTTACGTTTCAAAATTACAAAAAAGATGAGCACATTAGTAAAAAAGCCTGTTATCATATATGCGGAGAGTACTCCGAATCCTTCATCAATGAAATTTGTTGCCAATCAATTAATGGTAAATGATGGAGCAACAGCGCAATACCTATCAAAATCGGAAACGAAAGGTTCGCCATTAGCAGCTCAGTTGTTTGAATTTCCTTTTGTTAAAGCTGTTTTTATGGCTTCAAATTTTGTAACAGTTACAAAAATCGATGCTGTGCTGTGGGAAGATATTACTTTAGAATTACGTGATTTTATTCGTATTTATATCTCGGAAGGAAAAGAAATTATTACTGAATTACCTACACAAGAAGTAGCAATAGACAATACATTTACCACAACAAAAGAAGTGTTTACCGAACACAAAGCCCCTACTTCAGAAATTGAAGTAAAAATTGTGGAAATTTTGGAACAATACATCAGACCAGCAGTTGAAGGCGATGGAGGAAGTATTACATTTAAAAATTATGATAAGGGTGTGGTAACAGTTCAATTGCGTGGAGCTTGTAGCGGTTGCCCATCATCAACAGTTACCTTAAAAGCAGGAATTGAAGGTTTACTAAAAAGAATGATTCCAGAAGTAACAGAAGTGGTTTCGGAAGCGGTTTAAAATTTAATTGTTTTCAAATTCATAATCTCTTTCAACTAAACAAATTCTTGTTTTATACTTTTTATACCACAATTTTTTTCCTGTTTCTTGTGCAATCTGATGTTCAGAATGCGCTTTCCATTTTTTAATACTTTCTAAACTACTCCAATAAGAAACAGTAATTCCAATTTCTTTTCTTGCCGATTCCATACCTAAAAAGCCATCTTGTTGTTGTGCAAGTTCAGTCATTCTATTCGACATATTTTCATAGCCTGTGCTATCTTCATTTTTTACCGAAGTAAAAATTACTGCGTAATAAGGCGGTTTGGGAGTGCTTGCAAAATCGGACATAAAACAAATTTAATAAAAATTACAAAAGAATTTCTATCCTGATTGTTTTATTATTAAAGGAGTATTCTTTATTTAAAAAGATTTGTGTTTTTTTAATTCGTTTTCTAACTCTTTTATTCTACTTTCTTTTTCGTTTACAAGCTTTTCATATAGTTCTTGAATTTTTTCAATCGTATTTTTACTTACTTCTTCTGATTCAGAAAAATAATTAAGAATTATATGTTCATTAAAGTTTGTAATCGTTTCAGGCTTTACACCAAAAATAGTTGCTATTAACTTTAATTTAGTTTCTGGAATTTTTGTTTTCCCATTTTCTATACTTGAATATGCC
The DNA here is from genome assembly GCA_021155045.1 of Arcticibacter sp. Taxonomy (GTDB): domain Bacteria; phylum Bacteroidota; class Bacteroidia; order 2-12-FULL-35-15; family 2-12-FULL-35-15; genus 2-12-FULL-35-15. The sequence goes on along the minus strand of JAJNQB010000019.1, from coordinate 180,166 downwards.
GCTTGACTGATACATAGTTTTTTTGCAACATAACATTGGGAAAGATTTTTTATTTCCCTCACTTTTTTGATTTTTAGTCCTATACAATTCATATCCCTGAAATATTAATTTTATATCTAATAAAGAGCAACTCTAAAAATAGTGTTTATCAATTACACATCCCTACCCTCCGCCAGTGTTCGGATGAAGTTGAGATGTTAATTTTTAGCACTGCGCTAAATGAGGAACCGAAATAACAAAATATTTTTAAATGTGGATGACCACTTTTTTCTTTTTTTTAGATTTCGTTCATTGTCTATTTCCCCACCTTAACTCTTATTCCTTCTGAATGGCTCGAAAATTCTGGAGCATACATACATTGTATAGAAGTAATACCATTTGAAAAATCACCATTATGTGTAACTACTAAAGGATATTCAAAAATATATGTTCCTTTTGGTAATCTATCAAAAAAGAAATTGGTTGCAGCATCTCGTGTGCTTTCATAGTATCCTAATCCATCTTGATATTTGTAAGTTGAAATAACATTTGTTGGTTCAAATGCTGAAGCACGCATATCTTTCATTTGCACATATTCCATATCTCTATCAACTCGCAATTCAATTCTTACTTTTAATTTATCACCAACTTTTAAAATTGTTTTTTCTGTTATAGGCTCTATTACAGGACCTGATGCTGTGTTTTTTTCTATGAATAATTTTTTATTTAAAACAAGTGGTGTTTTTGCTGGAGTAATTTTATCCAGCTGTTCAAAATATTGCCAATACATTGCTCCCCAACTTACACCTTCATCTTTTTTAGTAACAGTAATAGTTCCCATAGATGGTTTTACATCACCACCACTCCACGATGTTTTAAAATACCCTGTTCCTGCTTCCTGTTTTACACCATCCATTTTCTTAGGATCAATTTTTATATCACCTACTGTTATTTCCACATTACTCTCGGTTGCAAGCCAGTCGGTACCTCTTAATAATAAAGCATAAACAGCTTCTGTGGTTGCTTTTGTTGTTTTCCAATCTTGTGTTTGTTTTGATTTTAACAACCATACTTTTAAATCATCTACCGCTTTTTTATCATTTGTAACCTCATCAAAAGCTTCAATTAACAATGCTTGCGATTCAATTGGAGCTTGATACCAATAAAAGCCTTCATAATTTTCTTTCCAATACATTCCCATTTCTTCGCTGTTTAAAGAATTTTCTTTTAATGATTTCATAATGTCTTTTGGAATTACTTTTTCATCATAACGGTGCAATGCCAATGCAATCATTCCTTGCATGTATCTGCTATTATCCAACCAATATTTTTTTGCTTGACCTTTGTAATAATCAAAAGCTTTTTGATTACCACTGCTTACAGGAATATCTTTGAAGTAACTTCTTGCATATAAATATTGGATTTGCTGGTAACTCAAATGATTTTTGTCGATATTTATTTTATCATATTTTAAAATCCATTCGTAATCTTCACGAATTCTATTATCTAAATAACGAACACCATCTTTCACCATTTTCCAAACTTTTGCATCTTCACGAACATTTTTTACTCCAAGATGATCCAAATGTCCCATTCCTGTTACTATGTGCTGAGTGATATATCTATCGTCACGCATTCCTTCGAACCAAGGAAAGCCACCATTTGGCGTTTGCATTTTTTCTAATTTTTTTAATGCTCTTCCTAATTCATTGCCCATTTTATTTAAATCGAATAAAAGTGCAACACGTTTTTTACGTTCTGTTTCATCCTTTGCATCTAACACCCAAGGCGTTTCTTCCAGCATCAATGTTTTTAGTTCTTGGTTTTTTTCAAGGTTAGATAACAGTGCTTTTGAGTCTGGAGTATTTTTCCATGAGTCGAATACTGCTTTTATTTTTGGTGATGAATTAGCAATATGCGATGCAATGCTATTTGCATAAAAACGAGAGAATGTTTGTTCTGCACATTCGTAAGGATATTCCATTAAGTATGGTAAAGACTGAACAGCATACCAAGCAGGATTAGAAGTAAATTCTAATGTTAATTTGTGGTTGCGTAAAGTTGTAGAACCATTACTTTGGTTTTTCAATTTTTCAAAACTAAATGTTTTGCTTTGGTTTCCACGAATAGGCAAAGGCAAAGTTTCTGTAACCAACATTCTATTTGTTAAAACAGGTATTGCCATTTCCTCTCCATCGGTAAAGTTTCCTGCTTTTGCGACTACTTTATAAGTGATAGCGCCAAGTCCTTCTGGTATTGCTATTTGCCAAGTAAGTAAAGTGCTTTTGCCTTTCTCAACGGAAAAATTTCTTTCGCCAATGGTATTAAATTTTCCATGCATGGCTTCCACAAGATTCCAAGTAATTTCTTTCATAGTAGTTGCATCATAAAAGAAAATATCTGCTTTACCATTTAAGTTTGCACCCGAAAGGTTGGAAACTTTTGCACTAAATTCCATTTTATCTCCTTCACGAAAAAAGCGGGGAGCATTTGGAATAACCATTAAATCTTTTTGTGTTTGTAATTCTTTTTCAATTTGTCCAAACTTTAAATCTTTGGTATGAGCAAAGCCCATCATTTTCCATTTCGTTAAAGATTCTGGAATAGTAAATTTTATAATTACCGTCCCATCTTTATCCGTTTGTAATTGTGGATAAAAGAAAGCGGTTTCAGCAAAATTATTTCTTGCAGCTACATTTGATAAATCTTCCTTTCCTTCTCCGCCTTTTAAGCCATTTCTTGTGTTGCCGGATGTTGTTGTTTGAGCAAGAGTGGTTACATCTCCTGTCGAAATTGTTGGTTGTGATTCAGCAACTCCTCCATAAGCAGCACTTTCTTTCTTTGCTCCTGCTTTATCTTTATTTTTTCCTGTGCTTTCTGTTTCTTCCAATGCTTTTTCATCTGCGGCAACCACTCCCGCAACGTTACTTGAAATATTATATCTAAAATTTCTATTGTCTGATTCATAATTTCCATCAAAGTCATCAGCATAATAACCATAATAATAATTATTATAACCAAACCAGTTTAATCTATCGTAATATTTGTAAGCACCCACAGGATATTTATCCCATTCGTAACTATACAATTGAGCATTAATGTTTCCGAAAGCTTTATTTACATCCCAATAAAGATTCGAGTAATAATTATTGTAAATATTAAAATACCAATTATTTGGTTTAAACGCATCTAAGGATGCATCATACAGTGCAGCCATCATTTCTGCTGCAAGCTTATCTCCTTTTTTATCTTTTATTTTTATTTTCCATTCTTCTTGTTGTCCAGGTTGTAATTTATCTCTGAACGTTTCAAACTCTATGTCCAATTCTTTGTTGGTATATGGAACAGTTACAACGCCATTTTGAGAGTATGCTCTGTTGTTTTTTACAAACAATAAATGATAAGAAAAATTTCCGCGATGTTTTTCTTCCACCGGAATTTCAATCATCTTTTGTTCTTTGTTTATGGTGATAAAATCTTTTTTTACAATTATACCTTTGTGTTCAATTTCATATAAAATTTTTACGTTTTCTAATTTAGAGCCAATCATAAATTTAGCTGTTTGTCCAGGCTCTAAAGCATTTACTGTAATTTGGTTAAACCAATTTACGCTGTTTGGAATTTCACTTCCTTTGTTGGAAAATACTGTAAAATATTTTATGTCTTTCACTTCTTCTCCATAAGCATCTTTGCTGATTGCTTCCATTACATACGTTCCTTGTTTCCATACGTTAAGGTTTGCAATTTTTACCGAGTCGTAGCTGGGCGATGGTTTAACACCAGCTTTCATTGCTTCTTCTTTTGATTTATATTTTATTCCATCTATATAAATAAATTCATTTTTAAATGATTTCTCAAAAACTTTTTCTGCTTTTTCCCATTTATACATATTGTTTTCATTTTTGTATTCATCGGCTGGATACAATTTTTCAAAATCTTCTTTGTTGATAATGTATTTATCTGGTCTGGTCCAAGATCTTTCTCTGAAAGTTTTTTCAGGTTCTTTTAATTTATAGATAGAAATATTTCCTGTTGCTTTTTCAAATTGTCCACTCATATTAGATGAGTAGATTGCAAAAGCTTTGGTATTTTCTTTTTCTAACATTGCAGGAATATTCACATTCAAATTCAATGCAGTATAAGCCACACTCACATAAGTTTGCGAACTATGCGTTTCTCCATTAATATCTGTAACATCAGCAAATATTGTATAACTGTAAGTTGGTTGATATGATTTAGGAATACTTAAATCAGGAATTGCTTTAAAGTCAATAAAAAAGGCGCCCGTATCATTTGATGTGGTTACACCATTTGTAATTTCCATTTGCGCAGATTGTGGATAATAACCTCTCCACCAATACCACCAATAAGGGAAAGAAGCATTTCTTACCACACGGTATTTTACTTCAGCGCCATCAATTTTTGCTCCTGAATATGCCAAAGCGTTTCCATTTACTTTTATGTTTTCATTTAATCTAAAGCTACCTTCAACTGGTTTAAATGTTACTTCAAATTTTGGTCGCTTGTATTCTTCTACCGAAAAATAAGTTGTTCCACTACCATTGCTTAAACTCATTTGACCATTAAGTACACCTGTTGGAGTAGTGAATGTTCCATTAAAAGTTCCAAATTCATTGGTAGTTAAATTTACGTCTGCTACCTTTTGATAATTCACATCATAAAAAGTAACAACGGTAGAAGTGTTTGGCATTATCTCATTTGTTTCGCCATCACTATTAATCATAATTCCTTTGAAATAAACAGTTTGCCCAGGACGATAGATTCCTCTGTCTAAAAAGAAAAATGTACGAGCATATTTTCGTTTATTTTCTTTGTAACTTCTGTATTGATAGATTCCATTATCCGTTTGAAGCTTATCGGTAATTGTTGCAGCACCTAAATCATATTTGTAAGTAAAGTCAACGCTAAAATTTCTGTATTCACTAGTTGGAGGAACATTAAAATATCCTTTTTCATCAGAGCTATATTTTTCTGATTTTACATATTCGTATTTACGTAAAGTATAATTGTATTTTTCGTAATACAGTTGCGCTGTTAGACCTTTTAATGGTTCACCTGTTAGTCTGTTTTGAACATAAAAATCGTAGCTGCCGTCTTCCATTCTACGGTTTACGTAGCTGATGTTTGAAACCCAAGTTGCAGCATACGCAACACCATTATTGGTATAAGAAAATGTTTTATCAGAACCGACTAAAATTACAAAATGACCAAAGCCTAATTCAGGGATTTTAATTTCGGTAGTGTGGGTTTGATAGTCGCCATCATCAATTAGCTCTACAGCATATTCTTTTACAGGTTTTAATTTTAAGTATTCTTGAATTAATTTTTCACCATAAAGACGTTCAACAGTTTTATTATATTTATCAATATCCATTTCAGCAATTCGGACATAAACTGTTTTTAGATTTTTGTAAGTTACTAAAGCGCGAGAAGGTTTTATTGGAAGGATAACTTTTTCGGCAGTAAAGTTTAATGAATGAGCAAGTATTCCCGCTTTTAAAACAGCACAATTTTTTGCGCCATCAACATCGGGATATTTTTTTATTACAACTTCACATAATTCTAATGCTTGCTTTTTCATCCATTTGTTTTCATCACTTTGCAATGGGACATATTTATTTCCTTGTTCATTGTAATATGTTGCAATTTCATAGCTTACATCAGCAGAAGATGGTTTGTTTGCAAATTGTTTTTCAAGATTTAGTAAACTCATTAAATACAAGCTGTCTTTTATTTCAGAAATAGATTTACTGCGAACAAATTTTAATCGTTTCAAATCTATATCAATCAGGGCTTGTGGGTTTTCATCTTTTTTATGGAATTCAATTAAATTTTGTAATGTTTTGATTGCATAAAATTTTAAGGAGAGCGTATCTTTTGCATCAATTTTTATTTTTGAAAAATCTTCGTTGCTCCAAAAGTAGCTTTCAGAATTAATTTCAAATTTATAAGCAGGACGAGTAATATCCGGCTCTTCATTCATATAAAAATCAACTGCACGATGGGCTAAAAAATCGTAGAGTGTTGGTCGGAATTTTCTAGAGCCCGAATATTTAATTAAGATATCATCATAAATATTCAGTGGTGTACGTTTTAAACTATCAACACTACTTAATGATGCTTGATAGTTTTTAATTACTTCATTAAAAATTGTTTTCAAGTCCCAAGTAGTAATATCTGAGTTTTCAAAATTTACTGTTTCGGTTCTGTTATAAAATTTCCATCTATTATTTTGGTAATAGTTCCAATAGCTTTCTGCAATGATAGATTGTAATATAGGTTTTACTGGATATTTTGCTTCGGCAGCTTCTTCGTTTAATTTGTTCAATGCTTTTACCAAACTATATTCTTCCATGTATTGTTCAAACTTCATTCGGTGAATGATTGCTTTTACAAATTGAGAAGCATTGTTGTCTGTTTTTGCTTTTGAATAAATGCCGTTTACAACATCTAAGGCTGATTTGTTCAGCCCTTTTTTAGTAAGGGAATCCACCTTTTTCCATTCTTTTTCATACGTGCTTCCTTTGGGAAAAATCAAAACCGATTGTTTGTGGTTTGTTTGATAAGCAGTAACAGTAATAGCTCCAGCAATACTAAAAACAGCGGCCAAAGCAACTAAAACGATTTTTTTTATTTTCATAAGTAGATATTTTTTTATTGTTGCCAACACAAAAACAGGACAATTAGCAAACTCAACTATGTAGTAGATGCAAGTTAATTCAAAATTCCATAAGATTTTTAAAAATTAGCTAAAATTACCATTCGAAATAACGGAAAGTGCTCAGGGCAAATGAAGTCGATTCGTAAGTAATTAGGCACTTTGGGGTCTTATCTTCCTTTATGTGAATATTTTCTTTTTTTTTCTAGAAACAAACCTATTACCCAAAAAAACAATAAAATCAAGGATAAGATTACTATAAAAATTAAAACCGTATTTTTGCCTCCGAAAAATCAGTTGGCATGATGAGTATTATAATAATAACAATTTTTGTGCTGGGCTATACCGCTATAGCTTTTGAACACCCATTAAATATTAATAAATCTGCAAGTGCTTTATTAACAGGCGTTTTATGTTGGACTGTTTACATCCTTTTTGCAGAAGATAAACATATCATCAGCGAACAACTTACAGAACATTTAGGAGAATTATCCGGAATTTTATTTTTCTTAATGGGCGCAATGACGATTGTAGAACTTATTGATGCGCACGATGGCTTTGATGTAATTACTTCTCGCATCACTACAAATAACCAGTTTAAATTAGTTTGGATAATTTCAATTCTTACATTTTTTCTTTCGGCTGTTTTAGATAATTTAACTACAGCAATTGTTATGGTATCGCTTTTAAGAAAACTTATTGATGATAAATCTACTAGGCTGTATTTTGTAGGGATGGTAGTAGTTGCTGCCAATGCCGGTGGTGCTTGGAGCCCGATTGGTGATGTTACCACAACTATGCTTTGGATTGGGGGGCAAATTACAGCAACGAATATTATTATCAAATTAATTGTTCCAAGTATTGTTTGTCTGTTGGTTCCTTTAATTATTATTTCACTCAAATTAAAAGGAGAAATAAAGCGTCCTGCAATAATTGAAAATAAAAGCGGAAGTCCAACAACGGAGAGAGAAAGAAACACCGTTTTTTTTGTTGGATTAGGCGCCTTAATTTTTGTTCCTATTTTTAAAACTATAACACACCTCCCTCCTTTTATGGGAGTGCTTTTTGGTTTGGGGGTATTGTGGGTAATTACAGAAATTATTCATAAGAAAAAACAAGATGAAGACAAAGATGTTCTTTCAGTAGTTCATGCATTGCGAAAAATCGATGTCCCTAGTATTTTATTTTTCTTAGGAATATTAATTGCAATCTCTGCCATGCAAAGCGTAGGTCTTCTTACGCAATTAGCACAATTCATGAATGATAAAATAGGCAACTTAAATATTATAGTTGAATCTATTGGAGTGTTATCAGCCATAGTAGATAATGTTCCGCTGGTGGCAGCATCAATGGGAATGTATGATTTACAGACTTACCCACCTGATTCGTATATCTGGGAATTTTTGGCGTATTGTGCTGGAACAGGTGGAAGTATTTTAATCATTGGTTCTGCTGCTGGCGTTGCAGCTATGGGCATGGAAAAAATAGATTTTATTTGGTACTTCAAAAAAATTGCATGGCTTGCAATTATCGGGTATTTTTCTGGTGCAATGGTTTATATAGCACAAGAATACCTCATTCATCTGTAAAACCAAATTCATATATTTGATTGATGAAAAAAATAATATTTATATTTTTTCTTTTTATTTCATTTCTTTCTTTTTCCCAAAAAGATTCCATTTTTCATATTCCAGAATTTGAAAATTCATCAAAAACAAAAGTCTTAGATAGCTATTGGAAGTATCATGCTGGAGATGATTTGAACTGGGCTAAACCTGTTTTTAATGATAGCACTTGGGGTTTTTCAAATACAGATTTTAGTTCAACAGATATTACAAACTTAAAATTTGAAGGAATTGCATGGTATCGTTTGCATCTATATGTTTCGGAAAAACAAAAAAACAAAAGCTATGCATTACTGATAAACCAAAATGGAGCATCAGAAATTTATCTTGACGGAAAATTGATTCAAACTTATGGAAAACCGAGTTCGAATAAATCGGAAGAAATAAAATACGACCCAAACGATAAACCATTTGTTATTCAATTTGATTCGGCTGGAGAGCATGTTATTGCTGTTAGGTATTCTAACCACACAGCCCAAAAAATGTTTAAAAATTATTTTCAAGATGATGCAGGATTTACCATTACTATTGCAAATGCAAATGATGCAATCGAAAATGAGCTAGAAGATTCCGTTGCTTTATACATCATTTTTTCTTTTCTATTTACATTTTTTATAACCATTGCATTTTTACATTTTTTATTGTTTTTATTTTATCGTTCACAAAAATCAAACCTTACTTACAGCTTTTTTATCTTTTTGTTTAGCTTGTTTTTTCTATTACCAATTACATCTAAAAATGTATCAGACCCAGATACAGCAAACTTAATTGCTTATATCACTCTTTTTGTTATTCCAATATTTTTTACGGCTTTGTGGGCATTTATTAATTCCTTGTTTTACGAAAAACAAACAAAAGCATTTTGGGTTATTTCTGCAATATTGCTTATTATTTTGATTTTGAAATACCTTGCAATTGAACCTGGAATTATTTCGTTTATATATGTATGCATGGTTACAATTATTTCAACTGTGGAGGTTGTCAGGGCTATTATAAAAAAGAAAAAAGGTGCTTGGGCAATTGGCTTAGCAGCCATGTGTTTTTTGACACTTATATTGATACTACTTTTAAAAAATGCACTGGGTTTAGGGACAGGTTTTTCTATTGAAGGAGATACTGCTTTTGGAATTTTGCTAATTATTTTACTTGTGATAACTATATTAGGAATACCTGTTTCTATGAGTTTTTATTTGGCTCGTGAATTTGCACAAACAAGCAAAAGTCTTTCAAAAAAACTTATTGAAGTAAAAGAATTGTCCATAAAAAACATGGAACAAGAAAAAGAAAAACAAAAGATTCTAGAATCGCAAAAAGAAAATTTAGAAATACAAGTTGCCGAAAGAACATTTGAAATTGTGGAACAAAAAAAATTAATCGAAGAAAAAAATAAAGATATAACAGATAGTATTAATTATGCAAAACGCATACAAGAAGCAATGCTGCCAGAAAGCAATTTGTTGGAATACTTATTTAGCGATTCATTTATTTTATATAAACCTAAAGATATTGTGAGTGGTGATTTTTATTGGTTTGCGGAACAAGATGGTAAAAAAATTATTGCTGTTGCAGATTGTACTGGGCATGGTGTTCCTGGCGCATTGATGAGTATGATAGGTAGTAACATTTTAAATAAATTAGTTGTTGAAAAGGGAATTACTAAGCCTTCCGAAATTTTAAATTTATTGAATGATGAAATAAGAATAGCACTAAAACAAAAAGACAACACATCTGAAACACGTGATGGAATGGACATTGTTATAATTTGTATTTTCGGTTCAGTCTTAGAATATGCTGGCGCTCATCGTCCACTTTATTTAATTAAAAATGAAAAGCTCGAAGAAATAAAAGCAAATAAATTTTCGATAGGTGGTGTTCAACAAGAAGAAAATAGAATTTTTCAAAATCACATTGTAACTTTACAAAAAGGCGATAAAATTTATTTATCATCAGACGGTTTTGCTGATCAATTTGGAGGAAGTACAGGAAAAAAATTAATGACGAAAAATTTTAAAGAGTTATTGCTAAAAATTCAGAACCAAAAAATGCAAACTCAAAAACAAGAATTACATACTACCATCGAAGAGTGGAAAGGATCCCGAGAGCAGGTAGATGACATTTTGGTGATTGGTATTGGCATTTAAACTCTAAATAGACAATTAAAAAAAGTAACTGCCTGCGATTCAGGGTTTGTAAATATTTTCAGCTTTTTGATACAAAAACAATCCTACCAAACACTAAATCGGGATTATACGCAAAAAACAGATTTCTCAAAGCTTTTTACTTTTTATACCGATACAGAATCTGTAATATTTCAATCCCAAAAAATCGGATGGACTCTAACAGCTACTTTGTCGGTATTTACAATACTAAGCGAGAAATAATTTTTGGACTATTTCTTACTAAGTATTGGTATTAATTGTGGTTAAAAAACGAAGAACGTTTATTTACTTAATATTTTTAATCTTTCTTTAACTAAAATTATTTTTTTGCTTGAGGCTTTCTTCTAAAACTATTTTTTTTAACAAAAGGTTTTCTAATTTTTATTTCTGGAGCATAAACTGGTCCTTCGCCTAATTCGGATGGTAATGGTATTTTTTTAACTTCGGAGCCAATTAAATTTTCTATTTGTAAAAATTTTTGTTGGTCAAACTCATTTATAAAAGTAAGTGCTACACCTGTAGAAGCAGCTCTTGCAGTTCTTCCTATTCGGTGAATATAATCTTCTGCATCTCCTGGCACATCGTAGTTTATCACCAAACCTATATCTTCAATATCTATTCCGCGAGATAAAATATCTGTTGCAACCAATATTTGTGTTTGCTTACTTCTGAAGTTGCGTAATACTTCTTCCCGTTCATTTTGTTCTAAATCAGAATGTATGGCTTTGGCTTTTAATCCTTTTTTCTGTAAATCCCGCTCCAGTTGTTTTACATTTTGTTTGGTAGATAAAAAGATAATCACACTGCTTAAATCTTTCCCCTCAAGCAAATTAATTATTAAATTATTTTTTTGTGTGTTATAAACTAAATAAGCACCTTGCATTACACCTTCTGCTGGCTTTGAAATTGCAATACTTATTTGTTCTGGATTGTTTAATAGTTTTGTTGCAAGAGTTCTAATCTTTGGCGGCATGGTAGCCGAAAACATCAGTGTTTGTCTGTTTTTGGGCAGGTATGTTGTTATTTTTAAAATATCATCTACAAACCCCATGTCTAACATTCTGTCTGCTTCATCTAAAATTAAATGTTGTAACTTATCTAGCTTAACATAACCCATATTCAAATGAGCCATTAGTCTTCCTGGTGTAGCAACAATAACATTTGCTCCTTGTGTTAGTGCTTTTTTTTCTGTTTCAAATACAATACCATCGCTTCCTCCATAAATTGCTAAAGAGCTTACAGAAGTGAAATAAGAAAAACCTTGCAAAGCTTGGTCAATCTGCAATGCTAGTTCACGAGTAGGTACAACAATTAAAGTGTTAGTATCATCCGTTGGGTTTTCAGATAATTTATGCAATATGGGTAGTAAAAAAGCTGCTGTTTTACCCGTTCCGGTTTGAGCACAAGCTATTAAATCTTTGTTGTTTAAAATAATAGGAATAGCTTGTTCTTGAATAGGAGTTGGTTTTTCAAAGCCCATCGAATCAAGCCCTTCTTGTAAGCTTTCATGAAAATTAAAATCGCGAAATATCAACTTGTTAAATTTTATTACGCACGAAGATAACTTTATTTTTTTACTCATTGATATTATTAAGAATACGTGTTTGTAACGTTCCAATCCATTGGCATACCAAAAACTATTATATTCGTAAAGATTTTTAATGCTATGTTCAAACTAATTTTCAAATTAGGAGGTTGGAAAATTACTCACTATTTATCGGATGAGGTTAAGCAATGTGTTGTAGTAGTTGCCCCACACACAAGTAATTGGGATTTTGTGTATGGAATGGGAGCAGTAAGATTTATGAAATTTCACCCCCGATTTGCCATTAAAAAAGAATGGATTCGATTCCCATTTAAACGCTTAATGATTTCTTATGGTGCATTGCCAATTGATAGAAATACAAAAAATTCATTAGGAGAAAAAAAGGGCGCTGTTGATGCTATGGCAGATTTATTTAAAACAAATAAAGTACTAAGATTAATAATAACTCCTGAAGGAACACGCTCTAAAGTTGTAAAATGGAAAACTGGATTTTATTTTGTCGCTCAAAAAGCAAATGTTCCAATAGCATTAGGTTTTATGGACTATAAAAAACGAGAATGTGGAATAGGCAAAGTAATTTATCCTTCTGGTGATTTTAAAAAAGACATGAAAGAAATTATGGATTTTTACAAAAATATGAAAGGGAAAAATCCAAAAAATTTTACTTTAGACGAAGAATTGAGTAAGTAGAATTGGGTTCGCTCTTCTTTATTTGTATTTTAATCGATACTTTTATGCTCCTTGTCAAAATTTATTGATATTTTAGAATGGGATAGATATATTTACAATAGTATGAAACAACAAAACCTCTTATTCACATTCTTTTTATTGGTAGTTTCTACAGTATCATTATCTCAGCAAGTACCTGCCGTTGAAGAAAACATTTCCTATTTAGTTACATTTGGAAAAGATGGAGACAAATCATGGGGTGATGATGATTTTTCGCAAACATTCTTTTTTGTAGTTCCTAAATATCAAGTTAAACCAATTTACATACGTATATACGACCCAGAAACAAGTGGAGAAAATGATGAAAAAAAATCAGACTATAATACCAAAACTAAATTTACTGTTTATGGTGGCAAAACGTGTTTTACTGCAAAAGATGTAAGAAGTAGTGAACCAAAGGGAAATTACAAAAGTGGAAATATATTGTACACAAAAACTTTTGGAAGTAACGAAATATATGATGAAGAATGGTACACCTTTGGCCCATTTAATCCTTCTGAAGGAGAACTTGTGCCAGAATATGGTGGTTATATTTTTAAAATAATTGCGGAAGGCATAAGTGGTGATGATGGTAATTTATATAAATATTTTTTAAGCACATCTCCTACCGAAAACAAGCCTGTTGAAGGAGGAAATGCTTTTACTTTTGAATACACATTTCGATTGCCAGACAATATTAATAATGTAGCTCACCTTTATCCTTTTGTAGAAGAAAACGTTGTATCTGTTAAGATTTCGAATTTCGATTTTGATAACGATGGCGAAATAAATATTGTTTCAATGGCAAAAAACTCAGAAAGAACTAAAGTCTCTGGGGATAATATTTGGGCAACAAGTGAACATAAAATTGTAGAAAAAGAAAAAAAAACAACGTTAGATATTCAGTTTATAAAAAGCAAAAAAGGACAAATTAAAAACAATAATGTAAGCCTATATGTTGTGAATCAATATGGAGGATTGCTTCCTATATATACAATTCCTATTGGCGGAACACCTGGTAGCAATTATAAAATTCAGTTCGACCAAAAAAAGAAAACCACTACTTATTAGTTATTTAGTTTGAAATTTTTCTGTAAAATATCTCTTTTAACTTTTCTGATTACAGCAAATATTTTATTTGCTCAGAATTATCAATTTAAAAATTTTAGTGTAGATAATGGTATTACACAACCCTATATATATTCAATCAACCAAGATAAAAATGGTTATTTATGGATTGGAACTGGTGAAGGTTTTTGCAAATACGATGGTATAACTTTCAAAACCTACTATACTGCTGACGGATTAGCGGACAATTTTGTATCTACTACTTACAAAGATAAATACCGAAACTTATGGATTGGACATAATCAAGGAAGCGTTACTTTTTTTGATGGGAAATTTTTCAAATCAATTAACACTTCTGGCTTTGCCAAAAGCCCTGTAACAGCTATTGCAGGAGACGAAAAGGGATATATTTGGTGTGCAACACAAAATGATGGTGTTTATCGAATAAATAAAAATTTTGGAGTAGATGTTTTTAAATTAGAGTTTGATGGCGAAAATATTTTTTCATTAGCACTTGCCAATAAAAATCAAATGTTAATTGGCACCAATGAAGGAATAAAACTTTATGATTTAATTGGTGAAGAACGAAAGCCAAAATTTAATTCTATAATTGAAGTAATACCTGAAACAAAAATCAATTGTATTGTTAAAAAAAACAACTCTACAAGTTTTTGGGTAGGAACAGCAGATGAAGGTGTTTTTCTTCTTACCCCAACAAACAACAATGTGTTTAAAGCAACAAAAATTTATAAACAAAACAATGTAGTTTTAGATAACATTCAAAGCATACATGAAGATGTGAATTCAAATTTATGGTTATCTACCTTTTCGAATGGAGTAGTTAAACTTATTCTTTCAACTAGTACATTTGAATACAATGAATTTCAACAATTTTCTGAAACCAATGGCTTGCCTACAAAGCATACAAAAACTATTTATACTGACCACGAAGGAAATATTTGGGTTGGGACTTATGGCGCTGGGGCAGTTATGATTACTGATAATTATTTTAAATTTTATTCTCATACTGATAAAGAATATTCAAACAATGTTTCTTCTATATTAATTGACAATGAAATTAAATGGTTCGGAACAGAAAATGGTTTGCTCAAAATAGATTTAAGAACAAAACAAAAGTGGGATTTTTATAATACTAAAAATAAATTTGTAACAGATAAAATTACCGCCCTTTATAAAGCCGATAGCACAAAAATATTTGTAGGTACAGAAAAAAGTGGCATCTATTCTTTCGACATAAAAAAGCAATCCTTTAGTAAACTATTTTTAAACAACGATAATTTAAGCGATAGAATAAATAGTATTACTGGAGTTAAAAATATTTTATTTATTGCTACCAAAAATGGAATATTTAAACTTGATAACGATAAAAAAATCACAACTCATTTTACTACCGAAAATGGTTTGACTCATAACAATATCAATCAAATTTATTTAGACAACAAACAAAACCTTTGGATTGCCACACATTCTAACTATTTATCCTGTATTAAACCAAACGATGAGATTAGAGATCTTCTTGTTTACAAAGGGAATGATTTAATAAATATTACGGGAATAATAATTGACTCAAAAAATAGAATTTGGTTTTCAACTTTAGGAAATGGCGTTTTTGTTTTCAATAAAGATAGTGTGGAAGTACTGAACACTCAAAGCGGATTAAAATCAGATTATTGTTACAGTATAATGACTGATGGCTCCGATAATATTTGGGTAGGGCACAGGCAAGGGTTGAGTAGAATTAAATATGCTAAAAAAACAATTAGTCGCTTTGATAAAAACGATGGAATTGTTGGCGATTGTAATAACAATGCTTTTTATAAAGATGAAAATGGAAACACCTGGTTTGGAACCTCTCAAGGTGTTATTATGTTCAACCCACATAAAGACAAAAAAAATCTCATCCCTCCAATAATAAACATTACTGGTATAAAATTTAATGATAAGGAAATTGATAGCACTAAAAGCATTTCACTTCCTTATGATGATTACAAAGTTCGTATTGATTTTATTGGCATAAGCTTTAAAGCAAATTCAACCGTTTTATATCAATACAAATTAGATGGGTATGATGCCGATTGGAGCGACAAAACAAGCAACCAGTTTGCTCAATATGGAAGATTAAGTGAAGGAGAATATACTTTTTTGATAAAAGCATATAACAACGATGACGTTTCAAATGATGTCCCTTATTCTATAAAAATATCTATTTCTAAACCATACTGGAAAAGAGCTTGGTTTATAATTGTTTGTGTATTGGTTTTGCTTTATGGGTTTTACATTATAGTAAAAATAAGAGAGAGAAATCATCGAATATTTCAAGCACAGCTACAAAAAGAACTAAATGAAAAAACACGAGAAGTGATTGCACAAAAAGATGAAATTGTTAGAAAAAATAAAGACATCACAGACAGCATTCGATATGCAAAAAGAATTCAAGATGCTTTACTTCCGGGAATAAATGAACTAAAAGAAATATTTGAAGAGTCGTTTATTTTTTTTCAACCAAGAGATATTGTTAGTGGAGATTTTTACTGGTATAAGTTGTTTGACAGCAAACTAATTATTGCATGTGCGGATGCCACAGGACATGGTGTTCCTGGTGCATTCATGAGTATGATTGGCAGCACATTATTGAAGGATATTACTTCTCGTTTCGAAGTAACATCACCAGCACACGCACTTGCAGCAGTGGACTCTGAAATAAAATTATTACTTCACCAATTTGATGGAGATACCGAACAAACGTCAGATAGTGTAGATTTAATTATTTGTGAAATTGATATAAAAACATTTTTTGTTAGAATGTGCTCCACAAAACGTTCTGCAATTGTTATTAAAAATGATGAACTTGTTGTTTTGAAAAAAGAAATTGCTAATCATGGAAGATACGATACAGTAGATATTCAATTATCAAAAGGTGATACGTTATATATGTTTACGGATGGTTATCCCGACCAATTTGGTGGCGATCAAGGCAAAAAATTAAAAATAGCAAACATTAAAACACTACTGGACGAAATTAAAATGCTTCCAATTGAAAAACAAAGTATGATTGTCGATAGATACTTTAATCGTTGGAAAGAAGGGCACGAACAAGTAGATGATGTTTTATTTATTGGGATACGGATGGAGTAGCAATTGCTTCCTGCTCAACTCCTTCTTCTTTAGTTTCAACTTTTTTTCCAAAAAATCTTTTCTGATTTAAGATAATTAAAATTACACCTACACTTATTGAAGCATCTGCAAAATTAAAAACAGGCCTAAAAAACACCAACTCTTCTCCCCCCCAAATTGGGAACCAAGCAGGAAAATGACCTTCTATTATTGGAAAATAAAACATATCTACAACTCTACCATGCAAGAAAGAAGCGTAACCGCCTTCTTCAGGCATAAAACGAGCTACTTCCCAACCACTATCACTAAAAATTAAACCGTAAAATGCACTATCAATTATATTACCTAAAGCTCCGGCAAAAATTAACGCAATGCATATTATAAAAAATTTATCTTCTTTCTTTTTAGTTAAAGTCCACATATAATATCCAATACCACCTACAGCTATTATTCTAAAAATACTTAAAAACAATTTACCAAACTCTCCCCCTAATTCAATTCCATAAGCCATTCCATTGTTTTCTGTGAAGTGTAAGATAAACCAATTGCCAGCAACACGTAATTCTTCTCCTAAATAAAAATGGGTTTTTATATAAATCTTAATAAGTTGATCAATAAATAAAACGAAGAATACAATTAATAAAGGTTTTTTCACAAACGTAAAATTTTATTTTGTACAAAAATAAAGAAAGGTTACACAATGGTAACCTTTCTGTGTAAATATTTAAAAAATAATTATTAGTTATGTTGATCTAATTTAGCTTCAATTGCCAATGTAGCATGAGGCACAGAACGCAAACGCTCTTTAGAAATTAATTTACCTGTTGCTCTGCAAATTCCGTAAGTTTTATTTTCAATACGAATTAATGCATTTTGTAAGTTTTGGATAAATTTTTCTTGACGACCAGCCAAATGAGCTGTTTCTTCTTTTGATAATACATCTGAACCATCTTCCAACAATTTAAATGTAGGAGAGGTATCATCTGTTCCGTGATCATCTTTATGAGATAGTGTACTTTTTAAAAGTTCATAATCTTTTTGCGCCTCTTCTAGTTTCTTTAAAATAAGTTGTTTAAACTCTTTTAATTCCACATCCGAATAACGAGTACGAGTATCTGTATTGATATGCGGTTTGGGTGTTGGTCCAAGTGGTTTGCGAATAGAAGGTGTTTTATATTCAACAATCATTGGAGCATCGTCATATTTTCTTTTTCCATCATCATCCAAATCCATTTCACGTTCTACTTTTTTCTTCACAATTGGAGTGGGTTTTGAAACAACAGGTTTAACAGCAACCGCAACTGGTTTTGCAACTATTACTTTTGCAGCCTTAACTGGTTTTTGAACTTTAGCAGGTTGTGTAGGTTTAGCAGCTTTTTTTGCTACTTTTTTAGCTACTATTTTTTTTACAGGTTTAACTGCTTTTTTAACAACTTTCTTAACTGCCTTTTTCGTAGGTTTAGCAGCTTTTTTGGCTACTTTTTTAGCTACTACTTTTTTTACAGGTTTAACTGCTTTTTTAACAACTTTCTTAACTACCTTTTTCGTAGGTTTAGCAGGTTTTTTGGCTACTTTTTTGGCTACTACTTTTTTTGCCGGTTTAGCAAATTTTTTAGCCGCTTTTTTTATAGGTTTTACCACTTTTTTAGCAGGCTTTGCTATTTTTTTTACAGGTTTTTTAGCTGCCGCTTTTTTAGCAGGTTTAGCTGCTTTTTTTGCCGATTTAACAGGTTTTGAAGCCCCGCCAGTAGGACGGGCAGGCTTTTTAGCCGGTTTTCCTTTTTGCGTTTTTTTAGCCATTTTAAATTAATTTAGCAGTTTGGTTATTGTAATTATTGTTTTTACTTCTTCTTCTAATTCAATCTCGGAGCCTTTTGTAGCATCCACATTATCAACAAGTTCGAGCGAAGAAGCCAAAATTTCCGCGCAAATATAGTCCAAATTATTGTTTATGGCAGAATTTATAGCAGAATTTCTTTGAATTTTTACATCAATTCGGTCTGTAAGCTCCAAATTACTATCCTTTCGGAGGTTTTGGATGCGGTTTACCAGTTCTCTTGCCAGTCCTTCCTCACGTAACACTTCCGAAATTGTAATATCCAGAGCCACAGTAAGTTGACCTGAATTTGCCACTTTCCACCCTGGAATATCTACTGGTATGATTTCTACATCTTCTGTCTCCAAAACAATGGTTTCTACCTCAAATTTCATCTCAAATTTTCCGGTTTTTTCGATTCCCGAAATGATTGCTGGTCCGTTTTCATTCGCAAACGTTTGTACCGACTTCATATGCTTCCCACATTTTTTTCCTAGCGTTTTGAAATTCAGCTTCATGTTTTTCACAATTTGTGTTTGCGACTCATCTACTAAATCCAAACTTTTCACATTTACTTCTGAAAGAATCAAATCTTTCACCGCTTCAATTTTTGCTTTGTATGAATCATCCAAAACTGGAATTTGAATTTTATTTAAAGGTTGACGAACACGTATGTTTTCTTTTTTACGAATCGATAAAACCATCGAAGAAATTTTTTGTGCCAACTCCATGCGTTCTTCTAAATTTTTATCAATTTGTTTTTCGTCTGCCACAGGAAAATCACTCAAGTGAATTGATTGAGATTTGTCACGACCTGTTACAGAGTTTAAATCAGTAAACAATCTATCCATGAAGAATGGTGCAATTGGTGCTGATAGCTGTGCAATTACTTCCAAACAACGATACAATGTTTGATACGCAGCAATTTTATCTTGAGAATAATCACCCTTCCAAAAACGTCTGCGACATAAACGAACGTACCAATTACTTAAATGTTCATCCACAAAACCTTCAATCAATCGGCCTGCACGGTGTGGCTCATAATCATTATAAGCTTCGTCTACCTTTTTAATCAATGTATTTAGTTCCGATAATATCCAACGATCAATTTCTGGACGCTCCAACATTGGGATTTCTCCTTCTTTGTAATTGAAATTATCCACATTTGCATAAAGTGCGAAGAATGAATAAGTGTTATGAAGTGTTCCAAAAAATTTACGTTGTACTTCGGCAATTCCTTCTAAATCGAATTTCAAATTGTCCCAAGGAGCTGCATTGGTAATCATATACCAGCGTGTAGCATCCGGACCATATTTTTCAATTGTTTCAAATGGGTCAACTGCATTGCCCAAACGTTTGCTCATTTTTTGTCCGTTTTTATCCAACACCAATCCGTTAGAAACAACATTTTTGAAAGCAACAGAATCAAAACACATCGTTGCAATCGCATGCAATGTAAAAAACCAACCACGTGTTTGATCAACTCCTTCAGCAATAAAATCTGCCGGGTAATATTTTTTTTGATCGATTAGTTCTTTATTCTCAAACGGATAATGCAATTGTGCATAAGGCATTGCACCTGAATCAAACCACACATCGATTAAATCCGGTTCACGGAAAAGCTTTTTGCCATTGCGTTCCAATATGATATTATCTGCATAAGGTTTATGTAAATCGAATGTATTGTAATTGGTTTCCGACATATCCCCGGCTGTGAATTTCGCAAGTGGATTTTCTGTCATTGCTTTTTTCGCAACAGCATTTTCAATTTCTTTTTGCAATTGTTCAACCGAACCAATTACAATTTGTTCCGATTTATCTTCACTTGTCCAGATAGGAATTGGAATACCCCAAAAGCGGGAGCGTGATAAATTCCAGTCGTTCAAATTTTCCAACCAGTTCCCAAAACGCCCTGTACCAGTTGATTCAGGCTTCCAATTGATTGTTTTATTCAGTTCAATCATCCGATCTTTGTAATCAGTAGTTTTGATAAACCATGAATCCAAAGGATAATACAAAACAGGTTTGTCTGTTCTCCAGCAATGCGGATAACTGTGTTCGTAAGTTTCTTTTTTGAAAAGTTTTCCTTCTTCTTGTAATTTTAAAACAATGCGTTCATCAACACTTAAATATGCTTTCAGCTCTTTTATTTTTCCGGCAGCTTCTAAAATTGTTTTTTGATTTTTGAATTCAGCTTCTTTTTCTGCATCAGTCAAATAGGATTCTTTCACATATTCTTCACCATACAAAAATGTTCCGTCTTTTATTTCAGGTAAAAATTTACCGCGTTTATCAACGAGCGTTAATGAACCAATGCCATTTTGTTTAGCAACTCTAAAATCGTCTGCACCAAAGCTAGGTGCAATGTGCACGATTCCTGTTCCGTCTTCAGTAGTTACAAAATCACCCGTAATTACGAAAAATGCGTGGCCATCAATTGGTTTTGCAAATGGAAGTAATTGCTCATATCGAATACCAGCTAATTTTTCTCCTTTTATTAATCCTAAAATTGCCCAATTAGTTAATTTTCCTTTTGAAATTAATTCAGCATTTTGTTCTGGTGAAAGTTTTTCTACTTCTTTATATTTTTCAATATCTTCAGGACTAATCGTAACTATAGTGTTTCCTATTGAATAAGAAGAGATGACTTGAATTTCTCCTTTTTCATTGACTTTTGCATCATGAAAATATTTTGAAAGTAAGTCCTTTGCAACAACTACTATGATGTTTTCTCTAGTAAATGGATGAAGTGTACTAACTACTGCATAATCAATATTTTTTCCTACTGCCAGTGCTGTATTAGAAGGAAGAGTCCAAGGAGTAGTTGTCCAAGCTATAAAATAGAAATCTTTAGGAGCATTTAATCCATGAACTGGAGTTGTCATTGTCCCCCAATCAGATAAATTATTTGTAAAATTTTTAATTCTATTTTTATCTGAATCCTCTATTTTAAACATCGCCACCGCAGTTCTATCCTTCACATCTCTATAACATCCCGGCTGGTTCAATTCGTGTGACGACAATCCTGTTCCCGCTGCAGGAGAATAAGGTTGAATCGTAAACCCTTTGTAGATAGAACCTTTATCATGTAAATTCTTCAGCAACCACCACACACTTTCGATGTACTTATTATCATACGTGATGTAAGGATGTTCCATATCCACCCAATAACCCATTTTTGCTGTAACATCCGCCCACACATCGGTATATTTCATGACATCTTTACGGCATTCGATGTTGTATTGCTCTACCGTAATTTTTTTTCCGATGTCTTCTTTGGTTATCCCTAATGCTTTCTCAACGCTTAATTCTATTGGTAATCCGTGCGTATCCCAACCTGCTTTTCGTTTTACTTGAAATCCTTTTTGTGTTTTGTATCTGCAAAAAATATCTTTAATAGAACGAGCCATTACGTGGTGAATACCAGGTAATCCGTTAGCGCTAGGCGGACCTTCATAAAAAACAAAAGGCGTTTTTCCTTCACGTGAAGTGATGGATTTTTCAAATGTATTTTGTTCGTCCCAAGTCTTTTGTACATCCTTTGCGGTTTGCGAAAGATTTAGACCTGTATATGTTTTATAATTACTCATAATGTTTTTTATTCAAAATAATGAAACACACCCCTGCCCCTCTCTAGAGGGGAATTGCTCCGAAATAAAATTTATATCGTAGCAATCACTTTTAATTCGATTGCGATGGGTGTTGGCAAGCAGTTGATTTCAATAGTTGTTCGGCATGGTTGATTGTCTTTAAACCATTCTGCATAAACTTTATTGTAAATGGCAAAATCATCTTTCATGTTTGTCAGGAATACCTGTACATCAACAATATTATCCCAGCTGCTACCTGCATCTTCTAAAATGTATTTAATGTTTTGAAACACGCTTTTACATTGTGTTTCAATATCGTAAGAAACAATGTTTCCTTTTTCATCCAATTCCACTCCCGGAATTTTTTTTGTTCCACGCTCACGCGGACCAACTCCTGAAAGGAATAGCAAATTACCTACTTTACGAGCATGTGGATAGGCACCAACTGGCTCGGGAGCTTTACTTGAATTTATTCTATCTTCTGCCATAACTATTTTAATAAAAAAGAGTGCAAATGTATGATTTTGAGGCGAAAATAACAACAGATTACTGTTTATACTGCTTTATTTACCGTTCATCGAAAAACAATTTGATAATTGGGATTAATTAATATTTTTGCAAACCAAGAATTTTTTGGGGGATTAGCTCATTTGGCTAGAGCGCTTCGCTGGCAGTGAAGAGGCGACCGGTTCGAATCCGGTATTCTCCACCAAAAAATATTAGATTTTAAACAAACAAATTTAAACAGACATGAAAAAATTATTTATTCTATTATCTACTTACTTAATTACAATAGCTATAAATGCACAAAATGTAATGACTATTGACAAATTGATGGAAGTAGGGAAAGTTTCAACTCTTGGTGTTACCAAAGATGGCAAATCAATTATTTACAATGTAAAAAAATATAATGTTGCAGCAGGTAGCGCTACCAATGTAAAATATATTATGCCTGTTACGGGAGGCGAAGCCAAGGTAATTGATAATGTTGATGGATTACTTGCTAATGACCGTATTTCTGCTGATGGAAAAATGATGATTGCGAGTAAAGATGTGAAAGTGAAAAATATTTTTGGTTCTGATTTTTATCCCGAATTAACAAAATCGGATGTAATGATTTATGAAACACTTAACAACCGCCACTGGGATACTTGGGAAGATGGAATGTTCGGACATGTGTTTGTGAGTAAAGTTGATGGCACCGAAAGTGTTGATATTATGACAACCGAACCTTACGATTGTCCTCAAAAACCTTTTGGTGGTGATGAAGATTTTATTTGGAGCCCTGATAGCAAAAATATTTTGTATGTAACAAAAAAGAAATACGGAACAGCTTATGCAATTAGTACCAATACGGATATATATCAATACAATATTGAAACAAAAACTACAAAAAATTTAACCGAAGGAATGATGGGTTATGATATTAAACCAAGTTATTCATCAACAGGAATACTCGCTTTCTTGAGTATGAAAACCGATGGTTATGAATCCGATAAAAATGATATTATTATTTACGATGGTAAAACAATGTTAAATCTTACAAAAAATTGGGATGGAACGGTAGATGATTATCGTTGGAGCAATGATGGAAAAAGTCTGTATTTTACAGCTGCTTATGACGGAACGGTTCAAATTTTTAATGTAGATTACCCGGGAGTAACAAAAAAATTACCTGTTGTAAAACAAGTTACCAAAGGAGATTTTGATGTTCGTTCAATGGTTGCTCAAATTGGAACAACATTGATTGTTGAATGTACAGACATGAATCATGCTTCCGAAATTTATTCTGTGGATTTAAAAACAGGCGATAAAAAACAATTATCACACGTTAATGATGAATTATATAAATCAATCACATTAAGTAAAATTGAAAGACGTTATGTAACAGCATCAGATGGCGAAAAAATGTTGGTATGGGTTATTTATCCTCCAAACTTCGACCCTTCTAAAAAGTACCCAACATTACTTTATTGCCAAGGCGGACCGCAATCTCCTTTAACTCAATTTTATTCTTTCCGTTGGAATTTTCAATTAATGGCAGCAAACGGATATATTGTAGTAGCTCCTAATCGCAGAGGAATGCCAGGGCATGGTGTAAAATGGAATGAACAGATTAGTCGTGATTATGGTGGGCAAAACATGAAAGATTATTTAATTTCTATTGATGAAGTTTCAAAAGAACCTTATGTAGATAAAAACCGAAGAGGCTGTGTTGGTGCGAGCTATGGCGGGTATTCTGTTTTCTTTTTAGCCGGCATTCACGAAAAACGTTTTAAAAGTTTTATTGCTCACGATGGAATTTTTGATTGGAGAAGCATGTATGGTACAACAGAGGAATTATTTTTTGTGAACCAAGATTTGGGTGGAGCATATTGGGAAACAGACAATGTTGCTGCACAAAAAAGCTATAACCAATTTAACCCTGTTAACTATGTAAAAAATTGGGATACACCCATCATGATAATTCAAGGTGAAAAAGATTACCGTGTACCTACAGAACAAGGACTTGGAGCATTTCAAGCCGCACAATTGCTTGGGATAAAAAGCAAATTATTGTATTTTCCAAGTGAGAATCACTGGATTTTAAAAGATCAAGACGCATTAGTGTGGCAACGTGAATTTTACGGTTGGCTAACTGAAACTTTAAAATAAATTATGAAAAAAAATTACAAGCCCGGTTGAACAAACAGTCGGGCTTTTTTTATTTCTTTTAATTGTCTGCTTAGGGTTTAATACCGATTTAGTGTTTGTTAAAATTTCTTATCCCTATAAAAACACAAGAAAGTCTTACAAACACTTAATCGTAGGCAGGTCAAATAATGAACTGCCTATTTAGGGTTCAAAAATTATTTATTCGATAGAATGTACTAATTTAGCCTACATTTTTAAAAAATGTTACATTTAAAACACAGAATATTATTTATTTTTCTGCTGCTTTTTTCTGTGCTAAAAGCTCAGCATTCAAAAAGCATTGATTCACTGAATAAGCTAATTGACAGTACTTCTAGTAGTCAATTGAAGGCGGATGCTTTTTGCAGTTTGCTTTACGAATACACCTATATTGATATTAAAAAAGCAGAAGAATATGGGAACAAATCTTTAAATATTTCTAGAGAAACAGGCTACAAACACGGGGAGATTGAAGCACTAAATGCACTTTCTGTACTTGATAAAAACGAAGGCAATTATTCAAAAGCATTTTATAAATTAAAACAAGCTGTTTTAATTGGCGAAGAATCAAAAGATAATTTAGGAATCGCAAAAACCTATCAAAGTATTGGTGATATGTATTTTGTTTTGCTTGATTATGAAAAAGCTATCAATAATTATGAAAAAGCCTATGAGTTAAATAAATCAGAGAATAATTTTAATGGTTGTATTACTAATCTTAGCAGAATTGCTAACAGACACATGGATATCGGAAATTTTGGAAACGATACTTCTCATATATCTATTGCAATTAACATCTATAAAAAAGCACTTGCTCTATCTGAAAAACAAAAAGATTTTAGGAAGCTAACAACCATGCATATTAACCTTGCTGATGCTTACAACATACTTGGCACAAAGGATAAAAGCAAACAAAGTCTTTTTCATGGATTGGATTTTTCCCTAAAATCATTAAAATTAGCAAGAGAGAATAATTTCGAAGACTTAGAAGCTTTAAGCTTTTTAAATATTGGCGAAACATACGAAAATCTAAAACACTTTTCAAAAGCACTGCATTACTATGAAGAAGCTTTAAAAAAATATGAGTCTATTAAAAACGACAATTGGGTATTAAATAGCAGAATATATATTGCGAAAGTATTTTATAAAATAAATAATTTAGAACAAGCTACAAGCAATATAAACAAGGCAAAAGATTTAGCCGAAAAGTTGCACCTAAAAAAATCGTTAGAGAGCATTTATCTTTTATTATCGGATATTTATAACGCAAAAAAAGACTATCCTAAAAGTTTTGAGTACTATAAGGTTTATAGTGCTTATAAGGACTCTTTAATGGACGAACAAAACAATATGGTTACTGCTCGCTTACAAACGGAATTGGATTTAGAAAAAAAAGATAAAGAAATTGAAGAACTAAAACACAATTCAAAAATTCAGGAACAAGAACTTTACACGCAAGCCATACAGAGAAATTTTTTGGTTGGAATTATTATTTTATCCTTGATACTTTTAATCTTTGTTTTGTATCGTTATAAAGAAAGTAAAGATTTACAAATAAAAATCACACAAGCAAAAAACCTTGCAGAACAAGCAAAAGCAATACAAGAACAATTTTTGGCAAATACCAGCCATGAAATTCGCACACCTATGAATGGTATTGTAGGCATGACAGAGCTGCTCAGTAAAACAGATTTAGATGCAGAGCAAAAAGAATATATTGGCGCTATTCAAGAATCTTCATCCAATTTATTAATCATTATTAATGATTTGCTTGACCTTTCAAAAATAAATTCAGGTAAGATGACTTTTGAATCTAGCCCTTTTCACCTAGATGAAATATTTAAAAATATAATTATACCTTTTAAAAAACGTGCAGAGGAAAAAAACATAAAAATATTGACTTCCATGGATAGTGGTATAAGCGATATTCTTATAGGAGACGCTACCCGATTGAATCAAATATTATTAAACTTATTAAACAATGCAATCAAGTTTACTGAAAAAGGAGAAATAAAAATTTCTGCAAAAATAATAGATGCAAATAAAAACTTAAACAAAATTGAATTTTCTGTAAGCGATACAGGAGTTGGAATACCAAAAGAAAATTTAAGTGATATTTTTAAAAATTTTGCTCAAGTAGATTCAAAAAATAATCGTAAACATAGCGGTACTGGATTAGGGTTATCAATAGTAAAACAGCTTGTAGAAGCACAGAATGGAACCATAAAAGTGGAAAGTGAATTAAACAAGGGTTCTGTTTTTAGTTTTATTTTATCTTTTAAAGAAGGTAAAAAGGGATTAACTAAAAATCCAAAAATACTATCCCCTAAAAATGATAAAAATAATTCAATTACGATTTTAATTGTTGACGACAACCAAATAAACCAACAAGTTGCTAAACTTACATTAGAAAAATTAAATTTTAAAACGATTACTGTCTCTGGTGCGAAAGAAGCATTTGAGGTATTAAAAAGCAATCTCATAAATTTAATTTTGATGGATGTTACCATGCCAGAAATGGATGGATTTGAAGCTACAAAATACATCCGAAACAATTTTCCTGCACCATTAAACAAAATTCCAATTATAGCTATGACTGCTTCGGCACTTGTTGGAGATAAAGAAAAATGTTTGTCGGAAGGAATGGATGATTACATTTCTAAGCCATTTAGCACAGAAGAATTAATACAAAAAATTGCACCGTTTGTTTCCGATTCAATTGATTTATCATTATTAACAGAAAAGGCAGAGGGGGATATTGAATATATGAAAGACATTATTCAATCATATATAACAGAAATGCCAAAATATCTTGCAGAATTTAATTTTTTTGTAGCAAAAAATGATATACAACAAATAGCTGCGCAAGCTCATAAAATGAAAAGCCCTGCGGCATTGCTTGGTGCAACCGAGCTTAATGAAACGCTTAGTTTAATTGAAAAAAATGGGCTTAAAAATAATACTAGCATCAACTATTCAAAATTAGGTGAAACAGTGAATTTTTTATGCAATAAATCTGTTGATGAGCTAAAAATTAAATTAGAAAATTTATAATTTTTTGAGCAAAATATTTTCGGTACATTTGTTTTAATAAATAATTTATGATGAAAAAAATAATCATTTTATTTTCAGTTTTGTTTTTTATTACAGCTTGCAGTACAAAAACTGCATTTCATGAAGTAACAATTAATAACCAGTACACTGCTGATATGCCTGAATATTTGCAACCTTGTGCAGATATCCATCCTGATGCCTCTCTTCAATATCAAAATACAGAGCTTGAAATTTATGCCATTGTTATTGATGAAAAAAAAGAAACAATGGAAAATTATGATTTAGACTATGATATTGATTTGTATTATAAATCTATTGCTCTGCAACCTTTTTCTGAAAAAATTCAAAACGGAAAAATTAGCCCTCCGGGACGACAAACAATTAATGGGCACAATGCTTTAACTGCTGATATTACAGGGAAAGTAGATAATAACGAAGTTTTTTACCGTTTAGCAGTTATTGAAACAACAAACGCATTTTATCAATTGTTAATTTGGACAAGAGCCGAAAACAGAGAAAAATACATGAATGATTTTAATACCATCATTGAATCATTCAAAGAAATATTACCTCCATCAGAAGTAAAACCCAAAACAACTTTAAGCGATAGTGTTGTTATAAAAACAATTTACGATAAATAATTTTTTATTGAAAGAAATCCTCTGCAGAAATTTTTTTGATTTTTTTGTCATCAAAATTAGGATTTAAGATTACCTCATAGCTTGAAAATGATGAACTAGATGTATTCTCTCCATGCTTCATTATAAAAGGCTTTTCACCATCTTCAAGTTTTACAAATGCTACTTGTTCTTTAAAACCACCTTTTATTTTTTGATTCAAAAATGTAATTGTAGTATCCCAATTATTTCCATAAAATATTTTTAAAAAATAATCTCCATTGGGTATTTCGTTCATTTTAAAACTAGCACCCACATTCATATATTGGTTGCGAATAATTTTAAATGGTTTTTTATTTTCTACCAAACACACCACGACTTCACTATAGTCGCTGTTAATTATTTTTATATTGTTTTTACTCCCATCCGAATACACTTCTTGTCCAAAATATCTACTATAAGGCGAATCAAAATTATTTATTGCAGGCACTGGTTCTTTCTCTTTTTCAGTCTCTAAATAATTTTGTTTTATTTGGTTTTCAATTGACCGAAGCTTTTGATTTGCTTGTTGTTCTTCTTTTTTACTTTTTGAAGCGTTGTAAGAAATAACAAAATAAAGCAACAATAAAGCAATTCCAACACTTACAAGCACCTGATAACGCTCTTCTGGCTTATGTTTGGTTTTGGTTTTTAAATTGTTAAATTGAAAATGGTTTTTTGTTTGATGCTGTTGTTGAGCATATTGATACGCATTCCCTGCGTATTTTCCGTGTGGAGTCGTTTTGGCTCCTCCAGCTGCGGCAGAAGAACCATACATCATTTTTAAATCATAGCTTTTTCTTTTTTCAGGATTCGAAAGCGTCATGTAAGCCTCTTGAATTTCCTTAAAAAAATCCTCAGCAGCCTTGCTTCCAGGGTTTTTATCTGGATGGTACTTTTTAGCTAATTCACGGAAAGAGGATTTTATTTCTTCGCTAGAAGCTGCTTTACTAACACCAAGTATTCTATAATAATTCTTTAGAGCCATTAACTAAAATTTTGCTCGATATTGTTTTTTAGTGTTTTGAGAATTAATCGTAGCATTTCTTGGATATTTAACTGAGAAAGAAAGAATCACTTTTTTTACTTCACCAGGTTGAACAGTATAGGTCCAATTAAGTTTTCCTGTTTTAGAATCGTATTCTCCTTTTGTAGTTTCAATCGGCTCAACGGTTATATCGCTTTTTGTTGAAATCGGCAACTGGTCTTGTAAATCAATTGTTACAGGTGCTTTGCGATTGTTTTTAATTACCATTTCGTACGCAAAAGTTTCTTTTGTACTGCTTCCAATCAATTTTTTACTACTGTATTCTTTAATTTTTGTACGGGTAACCAATACTTTATTATCTCTTCCAAAGGATAAATCAAGTGTATCATCTGTGCTGCGTGTATAGATGTAGGATTGTCCAACATACGTTCCTGAAAAATAAACATTAGCAGGTCCTTCTACTAAATTCAAATCTTCCCAACCAGTTATTCTTGCTAATAAAAATGCATCTCTATCAACTTTTGGAACGCTGTAATGTTTATATGTTGCTGGTAATTTGTATTCAGTAACATCCACGATGTAAGGTTTTGAATCAGAAGGAATAGTATAACTTGTTTTAATATCAAATTCTGCACTAAGCTCCGAAACTTGTATTTCTTCAAACTCAATTGGTTGTTGCTTTTGTGCACTAGTTTTGCTCACTTCTTGCTCAAAAGTAGCGCTCGAAGGTTTATTTTGAATATAACCTTCATTCATTTGAAATGATTTATCTTGATTTGAATATGCATTGTTTTTTCTATAAAGATTATCCGACACAAAATCTAAGTTCCAAACTGCTAAGTCTGGTTTCGCTGCACTTTTTGAGGGATCAGCGGTTGAAAGTTTTATTTTAATGTCATTCCAATCTATTCCTGTATTATTAAAAACTTTTGCTCTATATTTTAGTTCGATAGGTAAATTAATATCTTCTGCTCTCAAATCATAGCTTGGCGCCCAGCCAGCATCGGTAACAACATATTTTAAATCAATTGTTGTTGGGGCTTTAATTGTAGTATTTAGTAAAATTGAAATCTCTGCAGTAGGTTGATTATTTTTTGCATTCAACTCATACAACTGTTGGTTGATTTTTACTAACGTTTCGTTGTATTGTACTTGTTTTTTTTCTAATCGAAATACTTCGGTATTTATTTCTTTTATTCGAGCTCTGTAAAAATCGGCAGCAAGTTTTAACTCTGCAACAGCAACACCTTTATCACTTCCTCCAATAGACTGATTTTTGAGCAACATGTTTTTTTCTGTTGAATAAGCATCCAACTCAAAATTGGTGAGTTTTAGTGATTCATTTATCATTTTTGAAGAATCTTTCAATTGAATAATTCTTGTACTTTCTTTTTGATTTGCCATATAATTAATAGCATCGGATATGGATAATATAGAAACATTACCACTCACATTCACTTGAATACTTTTCGAAATTATTTTTGATGAAAGTCCAACAAAAACTATTTTGTTTCTACCTGGGCTTAAATTTACTTGTTGTGTATGTGCCACCTCAGCACCATATAAATAAATAATAGCTGATTGGACTGGGCTTGTGATGTTTTGAATATGTTCTGTTTGTGCTTTAGATAGTTGAAATACAAATAAAAGCAAGGTAATGGTTAAAATAATTTTTTTCATCTTTTTTAGATTTAGTTAGTGAAAAAAAAACCCCGCTTTAATTTTAAGCAGGGTTTTTTTTATGTAAAATACATTTATTTTTTTTCTTCTTTTGCTTCAGGCTGAACATCTTTGATGTATACTGAAGAATAATCTCTATAACGCATCGGGTTTGAATATATTCCATGAACGTTTGATTTAACCAAACGATAGCTTTCTTCGTACCACAACACCATCACAGGAGCATCCTTCATCATTATTTTTTCTGCTTCCATAAAACTAACATAGCTCTCTTCTTGGTTTTTGGCAGATTTTCCTGCATCAAAGTTTTTATCAAAATCTGCACTTTTATAACGTGGGGTATTTGGATAAGAAGGTTGAGTTAAATCAGAAGGAACTGTAGCTCCATAAAGCGTCCATAAAAAGTTTTCTGGGCTAGGAAAATCAGCAATCCAAGCAGCGCGAAAAATTTCTGCTCTTCCAAATTTTTGATCCTCTAATTTTTGTTTTTGAGGCACTACTTCAAAATCAACATTTACATTTAATACTTCCATCAATTGCTTTTGAATTTCCAAAACAACATTTGCATTTTTTGATCCTCCGCTATTTAATTCAATTTTTACTTTAGGAAAATTTTTTCCGTTTGGATAACCAGCTTCTGCAAGCAATTTTTTCGCTTTTGCTGCATCAAAATCATAGCCTTGAATTTTAGAAATATCATATCCTTTAAATGAAGGAGGACACAATCCGTTAATTCCAGGTCCATAAGCTTCTCCTTTTAAAACGTCCTCAACAATTTTATTTCTGTCAATTGCATAACAAAATGCCTGACGAACTTTGATATTATTAAATGGTTCTTTTGTTAAATTAAACTCATAGTATTGAGTTGCCATTTCTGGTGAACGTTCCAAAATAAATTTTGGTGGCTTGTTTTGAAAATTTGAAATTTGACTTTCAACCAAATCTTTAATAGATTCAGAAGGTAATCCAATAACCATAGCTAAATCGCCATTTTCAAATTTATCCAACTCTTGTTTTTTAGTTGGTAAAAAACTAATTACAATGGAATCTAAAAACGGTAATTGATTTCCTAAAGAATCTGTCCCGTGATAATTATTATTGCGTTTTAAAATTACTTTATCATTCCCGGTGTTTTGAACAAAAGCAAATGGTCCTGTTCCTACTTTTGCATCTGCTCCGTATTTTTCAACAGCTTCTTTTGCAACAACACTTGCAGCAGGGGAAGCTAAAGCATAAACAAAAGAAGCACTTGGAGCAGTTAAAGATAAGGACAATGTGTAATCATCAATTACTTTAACACCAGCTAAGTTTCCTGTTGGCTTACCTTTGCTAGCAGCAAAAAAGTCATTTGCACCAACGACCCTATCTTGAAAAGTAGCACTAAAATTAGAATTGTCTTTACTATCTGTACATAACAGTTCAAATGAATATTTAAAGTCTGCAGCTTTCACTTCTCTCCCTTTTCCTCCTTCAAAACATTCATCATCTTGAAACATAACACCTTTTTTTAGATGAAAAGTA
The DNA here is from genome assembly GCA_021155045.1 of Arcticibacter sp. Classification (GTDB taxonomy): domain Bacteria; phylum Bacteroidota; class Bacteroidia; order 2-12-FULL-35-15; family 2-12-FULL-35-15; genus 2-12-FULL-35-15. Next base: position 147,289 of record JAJNQB010000019.1, on the reverse strand, counting down.
TAAGTTGTTCCTGCCTCATCAACTTCCCATTTTTCAGCCACACTCGGTATTATAGTTAAATCTTTGGCATTAAATTTTACCAATCCCTCATATACTTGGGCTGCCAAATGAGCAGAAGCAATATCAGTAATAGCTGTGGGGAATAACGTTTGATATTGGTCGGTTTCATTTATGCGAAGCGTTCCCCCATAAACCTTTCCCCCTTTGGCTTCTTTGGGTGAATCAGAACTTGTAGAGTTTGAACAAGAACTATAAAATACTGCTAACGCAACAACAACTATTGATAACGATTTTTTCATAATCTATTTTTAATTTATACAAATAACGGTTAAATAGGCTAAATTTGTTACAAGATTACTGCATCTTTAGCAAAATAGCAAATAAATATACAAAATTAAAATTAAAATAATATTTTGCCCGAAAATACTTTTGTGTAAGATAAATTTGTTTATTTTTGCGACTAACTGAAAAAATGTTGTTTTTTATTTTGATATTGATAAATAACATTTTAATATTGCGTTCGAAAAATGTGAGCACCAAATTAAACGGTACTTGTTTTTTTAAATACTTTTTATGAAAATGAAAAAAATACTTTTTGTAATATTCGGAATGACTATATCAACGCTGGCATCAGCCGTGGGTGTGATTGTTCTTGAAGGGAATTATCAAGGGAAAAATTTATACATACAAAATCCTTTTGCGGGTTCTGGTGTTGGTTTTTGTGTCCAAGATGTTCGTGTTAATGGAAATGTAACTACTGATGAGGTTGCCTCTAGTGCTTTTGAAATTGATTTTAGAAATTTACAATTAAAAATTGGAGATAAAGTTGAAGTGAAAATTACCCACAAAGACGATTGCAAGCCAAAAGTGTTGAATCCAGAGGTTTTAAAACCAAAAAGTACGTACGAAATTGTTACAATGTCTGTAGAAAAAGATTTAACTTTTAAATGGACTACAAAAGGCGAAACAGGAAAACTTACTTATGTTATTGAACAATATCGTTGGAACAAATGGGTGAAAGTAGGAGAAGTGGAAGGAAACGGAACGCCTACAGAAAATACTTACTCTTTTAAAGTTGTTCCTCATTCTGGAAAAAATCAGTACCGTGTAAAACAAGTAGATTACACTGGACAACCAAAAGTTTCTAAAACAGCAGATTATGTTTCAACGGTAGGCGAAGTTACTTTCTCTCCAGCTAAAGTATCTAAAGAAATTGGGTTCTTTGTTGGTTCAACACCAATTGAAACAATGTTCGAAATTTATGACCAATACGGGAATATTGTTAAAAAGGGATTTGCATCATCTGTAGATGCGTCAAATTTACCTAAAGGAGCTTATTATTTGAACTACGACAATAAAATGGGAGAGTTCATTAAAAAATAATTTTGATAATTTTTTATTCTAATAAAACCCGATACTAAACACATCGGGTTTATTTTTTATATACACCCAAAATAAAAAAGCATGTTAAAAATTGAACACATTGGTATAGCTGTAAAAAACATTAATGAGTCTAATTCACTTTTCTCGAAACTTTTTAATAAAGAACCTTACAAAACAGAAAAAGTAGAATCGGAAGGAGTATCCACTTCTTTTTTTATGGTGGGTGAAAGTAAAATTGAGCTTTTAGAAGCCACCCAACCCGAAAGTGCTATTGCTAAGTTTATAGAAAAAAAAGGCGAAGGAATTCATCACATTGCTTTTGAAGTTGACAATATTTATGAAGAAATGAAACGATTACAAAATGAAGGTTTTACCTTATTAAATACAGAACCCAAAAAAGGAGCTGACAATAAGCTAATTTGTTTTTTACACCCTAAAAGTGCAAACGGAGTTTTAATAGAACTTTGTCAAGAAATTAAACCCTAAATAAGAATTCTGCCTAACTGACGTTAAATAGACTTCTTTTCTTTCTTATTTACTAAATAAACACCCAACAATATTACTGCTATCGAAAGGAAGTGAATTGGCAAAACTACTTCTCCATCTACAATTCCCCAAGCCATAGCAACCACTGGGATAAGATAAGTAACCGATGAGGCAAATAATGCATTCGTATTTTTAATCAATACATTGAAAATAATCACAGAAATGGCTGTACCAAAAATGGCTAGTAAACTTACATAACCCAAACTTTCAAATGCTTTTGGTTGATTTGATAAATCTGCAACAAAATCTGTAAAACCAAACAAATAAATTCCAGCTAAAGGACCAATAAATAACATCGCCCAAACAGTTGCCGTTATTGAGTTTACTCCACTCAATTCCTTTTTAATAATATTTACACTAAGTGCATAACAAATTGTAGCGAGCACAACAAACGAACTAAATAAAATACTATTATTCGCTTCTTCACTCCTACCAACAGAAAGCAACCCAATAGCTCCTACAAAACCAATCAAAATTCCAATAACATTAATTAATTTTGTTTTTGCTTTAAAAAGAACAACCCCTAAAATCATTGTAAACAAAGGTGTTAGCGAATTTAACATGCCTGTAAGAGAGCTGCTTATTCCTGTTTCTGCTTTGGTAAATAAAAAAGCTGGAATAAAATTTCCAAGTACACCCATTCCAATAAACCCTTTCCAATGTTTTAAAAATTCTTTCTTAAAATGTTTTAGTAGTAGCGGAGAAAGAAAAAGAAAGGCTATAAAAATCCGTAAGGCAGCAACTTCATCACTAGAAAATGAATCCAAGCCCCTCTTCATCAGAATGAATGAACTTCCCCAAATAAGTGCCAAAGCAATTAAAATTAACCAATTGATAATCTTCGTATTCATTCAAATTATTTAATGGAAGGCAAATATAAGTACTTATTATCTTCATATTTTGACAATGTTTTAGCTAATTACATTATTTTTGTTGAACATGAATACTAATTATAAAATATATGTTGGTGGAGAATTTGTTGAAACACAAAACGAATTAAAGGTAGTAAGCCCTTTCACAAATAAAATAATTGCAACAACTTATTTAGCCGATGAAAAAACGCTTGAGCTGGCCATAAAAAGAGCTGAAGCTTCACAAAATGAACTAAAAGAATTGCCTTCCTATCTGCGTTATGAAATCCTAATGCAAATTGCGGACGAATTAAAAAAAGAAAAAAAATATTTAGTAGAAATTTTATCTTCTGAATCTGCGAAACCTATTAAATATGCTTCTGCCGAAATTGAGCGTGCCACACAAACATTCATTGTTGCAGCCGAAGAATGCAAGCGTTTGCCAAAAGAATATTTTTCTTTAGACTGGACTCCACAAGGAAAAAAGAAAGAAGGAATCGTAAAATATTTTCCTATTGGTTTAATCGCAGGAATTGCACCATTTAATTTTCCTATGAATTTAGCCGTTCATAAAATTGCTCCTGCTATTGCCGCTGGCTGTCCGATAATTTTAAAACCCGCATCAAGCACACCTTTATCTGCATTAGAACTGGCTAAAATTATAGATAAAACAAATTTGCCAAAAGGAGCAATTTCAATTTTACCTATGAGTCGAGAATCAGGAAATCAATTGGTAACCGATGAACGATTCAAACTGCTTTCTTTTACCGGTTCACCAATTGTTGGTTGGGAAATGAAAAAAAATGCAGGGAAGAAAAAGGTTGTTTTAGAATTAGGCGGTAACGCTGCTGTTATAGTTGCTGAATCTGCAAATATTAAAAATACAGTAAAAAAATGTGTAGTAGCGGCTTTTGCGTATAGCGGACAAATATGTATTCATGCACAACGTTTTTATGTAAATGAAAAAGTGTTTGATAAATTTGTTCAAGATTTTATAGAGATGACTAAAAAATTAAAATTTGGAAATCCTATAGAAGAAAGTACGGATGTTTCAAATATGATTGACGAAGAAAACGCTAAACGTGTTGAATCTTGGGTTAATGAAGCTGTTGAGCAAGGGGCAAAAATAATTTTAGGAGGAAAAAGAAATGGAGGATATTTTGAACCAACTATCATTACTAACACCACAAATAAAATGAAAATTTGTTCAGAAGAAATTTTTGGACCTGTTATAACCATTGAAAAATATAGTTCTTTTGATGAAGCAATTAATTTTGTGAACGATACATCTTTTGGTTTACAAGTAGGTATTTTTACAAATTTAGTTTCTGAAATGGAGGATGCATTTAATAAAATTGATGTTGGAGGAGTTATACTAAATGATGCTCCAACATTTAGAGTTGACCACATGCCTTATGGCGGAATAAAAGAAAGCGGATTAGGAAGAGAAGGTGTGAAGTATGCTATTTTAGATATGATGGAAGCAAAAATATTGGTTAAATAATTTAGAGACTTGAAAACCTATCAACTATACTTACTTTCAATTTTAAGTGGACTAATATTAGCTTTTAGCTGGTTTCCAGTTGGTTTTACTCCTCTTATTTTTATTTCATTTGTTCCCTTATTGATTGTGGAACAAACTATTTTTCAAAATCCAGAAAAATACAAATCACTCACTCTAATTTTTTGCTCCTACATCACATTTTTTATTTGGAATATTCTTGCTACTTGGTGGGTAAAAAATGCATCCTTTGGTGGAGCAGCAATGGCAATAGGTTGCAATGCTTTAATTATGACGTTTGTGTTTTTAATTTTTCACAAAACAAAAAAACGGATTGGTGAAAAATATGCAGCATTACTATTTATATGTTTTTGGATTTCATTTGAATTCCTTCATCTAGACTGGGATTTAACATGGCCTTGGCTTACACTCGGAAATGTTTTTGCCGAAACTCCAAACTGGATTCAATGGTATGAATATACTGGTGTATTTGGAGGGAGCTTGTGGATTCTATTAATAAATGTTTTTATCTTTAAAACGATAAACAATAGGACTAATTTTGAAAATCGGAAATCAAAAATTATTCGAATTTTTACTGCTTCCAGTTTAATTGCAATACCAATTATTATTTCATTCACAGTAAAAATTTTTGCGGACAAATTATGGAAAGGAGGAATTTCAGTAGTAGTAGTTCAACCTAATGTTGACCCTTACAACGAAAAATTTTTTACGGGGTATCAAGAGCAATTACAAAAAATGTTATTGTTAGCAAACGAACAAGTTGATTCCACTACTGATTATTTAATACTTCCAGAAACATCATTAACAGAAGACATTTGGGAAAATAGTTTAACTCAAAGTTGGAGTGTTCAAACATTACAATTGTATATAAAACAATTTCCAAAATTAAAAATTGTTATTGGAGCAAGTACTGCAAAAGTTTTTGAAAAAGGAGAACAACTTTCGGAAACAGCTCGTAAATTTACAATGGAAGATGCTTATTATGATTCGTACAACACCGCTCTTCAAATTGATAATTCAGGAAAAATTCAAGTATATCACAAATCAAAATTAGTTCCAGGTGTTGAAAAAATGCCTTTCCCCTTTATTTTTAAACACATAGAAAAGTTTGCAATTGATTTAGGTGGCACCTCGGGCAGTTTAGGTATTCAAGATGAAAGAACAGTTTTTAATTCTCCCGACAATTCTATGAAGACAGCTCCCGTAATTTGTTACGAAAGTGTTTATGGTGAATATGTGAGTGAGTACATCCGAAATGGGGCGCAATTTATTTCCATTATTACTAATGATGGTTGGTGGGGCGATACTCCAGGATATAAACAACATTTAAAATATGGAGCTTTGCGCGCTATTGAAACACGTAAATGGATTGCCCGTTCGGCAAATACAGGCATTTCTTGTTTTATTAATCCTTTAGGAGAATTATTACAAACTACAAACTGGTGGAAACCCGCAGTAATTCAACAAAAAATTACGTTAAATAATGAACAAACATTTTATACAAAATTTGGAGATTATATTGCAAGATCTGCATTGTATATTTCCATTGTGCTCGTTATTTATTCCTTGCTTTTACGTTTCAAATTTCTTAAAAAATAGTACCTTTGCCACCGTTATTGTGGTTGCCTTATCTCAATACAAAAAAATCTCTAATTTGATTACGTTATGGAAAAATTTGATGTTACTATTATCGGTTCCGGTCCTGGAGGATATGTTGCTGCTATTCGTTGCGCCCAACTTGGTTTAAAAACTGCCATCATTGAGCGTTACAATACACTTGGTGGAACATGCTTAAATGTGGGCTGTATCCCTTCAAAAGCATTACTAGATTCTTCTGAACATTATCACAATGCTACCCATACTTTTACTGAACATGGAATAGATATAAAAGATGTAAAAGTAAATTTAAAACAAATGATTAAACGCAAAGGCGATGTCGTAAAACAAACCTGCGATGGTATTAATTTTTTAATGAAGAAAAATAAAATTACCGTATTTACTGGGCACGGTTCGTTTGTCAATAAAAATACAATCGAAATTGCAAGTGCTGATGGAAAAAAAGCACAGATAGAATCTTCCAAAACAATTATTGCAACAGGCTCAAAACCTGCGTCATTGGCTGGAATAGAAATTGATAAAAAAAGAATTATTACTTCAACAGAAGCGTTAGAATTAACTGAAGTTCCTAAACACATGGTGATTATTGGCGGAGGTGTAATTGGGTTAGAACTAGGTTCTGTTTATGCTCGTTTAGGTGCAAAAATTTCTGTTGTTGAATTTACAAACGGAATCATAAGTACAATGGATGGAGCATTAGGAAAAGAACTACAAAAAAGCTTGAAGAAACTTGGATTTGAATTTTATTTCAATCATAAAGTAACAGGCGTAAACCCCTCCCCAGCCCTCCCCAAAGGAGAGGGAGCAAAATCCTATAAGGAAGTAACTGTAACAGCTGAAAATGTTAAAGGAGAAAAACTAGAAGTGAAAGGCGATTATTGCCTTGTTTCTGTTGGAAGGAAACCTTATACCGATAATTTAGGATTGGACAAAGCAGGAGTAAAATTAGATAGCAGAGGACGAATAGAAACAGATGAACATTTACAAACAAATATTTCGGGAATTTATGCAATAGGCGATGTTGTAAAAGGAGCTATGCTTGCACACAAAGCAGAAGAAGAAGGAGTATTTGTTGCTGAAAGTATTGTTGGACAAAAACCACATATCAATTATAATTTAATACCAGGTGTAGTTTATACTTGGCCCGAAGTTGCAGCAGTTGGCTATACCGAAGAACAACTAAAAGAACAAGGTAATAAATATAAAGTTGGAAATTTCCCATTTAAAGCAAGTGGAAGAGCTCGTGCGTCAATGGATACAGATGGATTTGTAAAAGTATTGGCTGATGAAACTACTGATGAAATTTTAGGTGTTCACATGATTGGTCCTCGTGTTGCTGATATGATTGCAGAAGCGGTTGTAGCAATGGAATATCGTGCAAGTGCGGAAGACATTTCACGTATGAGTCATGCACATCCAACATTTACAGAATCATTCAAAGAAGCTTGTTTGGATGCTACAGGAAAAAGAGCATTGCATATTTAACGCTTCCAACACGGAGGGCACAGAACAAAATGAGTTTCACAGAGAAAGAGTATAATGAATTGTCTGGGGAGATAATTGATTCATGTATCGAGGTTCATAAAGAGCTCGGTCCTGGATTAATGGAATCTGTGTATGAAATTTGCTTGATTTCTCTGTTGAAAAGAAAAAAACTGAATCCAAAACAACAAGTTTCTTTGCCTGTCATTTTTAAAGGTGAAAAATTAAATAAAGAATTTATAATTGATATTTTAGTTGATGACAAAATAATTCTTGAATTAAAGTCGGTTGAAACAATTTTGCCAGTTCATGAGGCACAATTAGTAACCTATTTGAAATTAGCAGATAAAAAATTAGGGTTGCTTGTTAATTTTAATGTTCCTCTTTTGACACAGGGAATTCGTAGAAAAATAAATGGCAACTTAAACTCTGTGTAACTCTTATTTACTCTGAACACTCTGTGTTAAAAATATGAAAACAGGCGTACTACTTATCAATCTTGGAACACCCGATAGCCCAAAAACTTCGGATGTAAGAAAATATTTAATTCAATTTTTGAACGACCCTCGCGTGATTGATATCAATCCTATTGGTCGTTTTTTATTAGTAAATGGAATTATTGTTCCTTTTCGTTCTTCAAAATCTGCAAAATTGTATGAGAAAATTTGGACCAAGGAAGGCTCACCTCTTTTAATTAATAGCATTAAACAAAAAGAATTATTAAAAAAATCTTTAGGAAGCAACTTTGTTGTTGAACTAGGAATGCGTTACCAAAGCCCAAGTATTGAGTCTGCCATAAATAATTTAAAAGCCGCTAACGTTGATAAAATAATTGCAATTCCTCTTTATCCACAATACGCTACATCAAGTACCACTTCTTCCATTGAAGAAACTCAACGCATTTTTAAAAAATGGAAAAATCATCCTCCTTTAAAATTCATTAATAATTTTTTTGATGATAAAGGATTTATTAATGCTTGTGTTGATAAAGCAAAAAAACACAATTTAGATGACTATGATTATTTTATTTTTTCCTATCATGGTTTACCTGAGCGACAAATAACAAAAGCTTCAAAAGAATTTAGCGATGGTTCTTGTAAAATAGGAACTTGCTGTGATACTATCACAGATAAAAACAAATTGTGTTATCGTGCAAATTGTATAGCAACTACAAAAGCGTTAGTAAAACAGTTAAATATTCCTGAAGGAAAATACAGTACCAGCTACCAATCTCGTTTAGATGACAAATGGCTAAAACCATATAGCGACAAAGTAATAGAACAATTAGCAAAAGAAGGAAAGAAAAAAGTATTAGTGTTTTCTCCTGCTTTTGTTTCAGATTGTTTAGAAACCATTTATGAAATTGGAACAGAATACCAAGAAATTTTTACCGAACACGGTGGCGAAAAAGTTCAACTCGTTGAAAGTTTAAACGACTCTCCCGTTTGGATTGATGCATTAAAAAACATGGTCTTGGCTGACCATTAATGGCGGCCCTAAAAATGGTTTCTCAATTACGCACCAGTATTGGTATTAGATAAAATCCAACACTAATTCAGGAGGTCTTCCGACAATAGCTTTATTCCCTTTTATTATAATTGGTCGTTCAATTAATACTGGATTTTTTGCAAGAATTTTAATCCACTCTGCTTCGGTTAATTTTTTGTTTTTGAATTTTTGTTTGAATAAATCTTCCCCTTTTCTAACAATATCTGGTGCTTTTAAACCTAACATTTTTAATAAAGACCTTATTTCTTTTTCAGTAAGTGGTGTTTTTAAATATTCAACAATTTCAATATCTATTTTCTTTTTTTCAAGAAAATCAAGAGCGCATCTGCTTTTCGAACATCTATTGTTATGCATTATTTTAATAACGTCTTTCATTTTTATTGATTGATGATAATATGTTTTGAATGAATTTTTTTTCCTAAAAATAAACTCGCTGCTTTATCGAAATTTTCTGCCGAATCCGTAGTAAAATACTCAATAGAATTACTTTTTGTTAATCTTGATTCTATTTCTGTGTGTCTATTCAAATACTCTTTTAAGCTATTTGCAATAATTTCACCTTGCGATAGAAGTGTAATATTTTTAGGTAGATATTTTTTAATTTTATTTATTAATAAAGGATAATGTGTACAACCTAAAATGATTGTGTCAATTTTTTCATTGTGTTTTAATAAATTGTCAATGTGTTTTTTTACAAAAAAATCCGCCCCATCACTTTCATGTTCATTATTCTCAACCAATGAAACCCAAGTTGGACAAGCTTCCTGATGAACTTTAATTTCTGGAAAAAATTTATTTATTTCAATCGGATACGACTCCGAATTAACCGTTCCTGTGGTCCCTAGAATGCCAATGTGATTTGTTTTGGTATAATTCCCTACTATTTCTGTTGTGGGTCGAATTACACCAAGTATTTTATTTTGTGGTGCAATTTTTTCTAAATCTTTTTGCTGAATTGTTCTTAAAGCTTTTGCCGATGCTGTATTGCATGCTAATACTACAAGCGGGCAATTCATTTCAAATAATTTTTTAACACATTGTAAGGTGTATTCATAAACAGTTTCAAACGAACGTGTTCCATAAGGAGCACGGGCATTATCACCTAAATACACATAATCATATTGAGGTAGCTGTTTAACCATTTCTTTTAAAACAGTTAATCCTCCATACCCCGAATCAAAAACACCTAGTGGTTGTTTGTTATTCATTTGTACAAAAATAGAAAAGCCATTCAGATAATCTATACATCTGAATGGCTTTTATTTATTCTAAATTTTTTATTTTTTAGGAGGTGTATTTGTTGTAGCTGCAGGCAATGGAATTCCAAGCTTTTTCATAACTGGAACTAAAATATCATCAGCTGGCTCATTGTATAATACTAAACCTGTGCTTGTATCCAACACATATTTATACCCACTATCTTTTGCAACTTGGTCAATTGCTTTTTTTGCTTTATCGTAAACTGGCTTCGATAGTTCAGCAGTTTTTCTTTGGTAATCTGCTTGTGCTTGTTGTTGAAAATCTTGAATACGTTGTTGTAAATCTTGCAATTCTTTTTCTTTTGCTTGACGAATTACTGGAGCCCAATCTGCTTTTTTAGCTTCGTACTCAGTATATTTTGATTCAAATTCTGCTTGCATCATTTTTACTTGTTCCTCAAGCTGTTTTGCATATTCTTGAACCGCATTTTGTGCTGTTTTTGATTCTGGCATTAAACTGATTAAAGAATCTAAATCAATATGTGCTGTTTTTTGTGCATTAACTGTTGATGCAAAAAACATCACCACTCCCACTATCGCTAATTTTACTACGTTTTTCATAATTTTTATTTTTAGTTATTGTTCTCTTTCGTTTTATATAAATTGTTTTATTTTGATTTTCCTGCTTTATATCCTAATGATTGTAAAACATCATCACTCTTATCGCTTTTTGCACTTGCGTAGAGCATTACCATATCTCCTGCTCTATCAAAAATCACGGCATATCCGCCTTTTTCAGCAACCGCTTTTACTGCGGCATATACTTTATCTTGAATAGGTTTAACCAATTCTTGACGTTTTTTAAATAGCTCTCCATCTACACCAAATCTTTGTTTTTGTAAATCTTTTACTTCTTTTTCTTTAGCAATAATATCTGCTTCACGTTTCTTTTTCATTTCTTCAGTAAGCAATATTTGTTCTGCCTGATATGCCTTGTACATTTTATCAATCTCAGAATATTTTGCTTCAATCTCTTTTTGCCACTGAACAGAAATTTTATCTAACTCAGCCTGTGCAGCTTTATACTCAGGAATTTGATTTAAGATATAATCTGTATCAACGTATGCAAATTTTTGTGCAAAAGATACCATACTTGTAGAAAGTAAAATGGTAAAAATTAAAATTGCTTTTTTCATTTTATTTGTTTTTTGTAATTGCTTACACAAATTTGCGAAGCGAAAATACTAAATTATTATAATTCTCCAATTTGTGCTCCAATTGTAAAATGGAATTGCCCTTTTTGCATGTTTGGATTTGATGGTACATTATCAAGCCTCCAGCCATAATCAAAGCCTAACAATCCAAACATTGGTAAAAACACCCTTACACCAACTCCTGTGGAACGATAAACTTTAAATGGATTAAAATCTTTTGATTTATTCCATGAATTTCCTGCTTCAGCAAATCCTAAAATAAATATTGTTGCTTGTGGATTTGTTGTTATAGGAAAGCGCAACTCCGCAGTATATTTTGCTATAAATAAAGAACCTACTCCTGGTGAAAGCGATTGGTCATCATAACCTCTTAAGGCGATTATTTCTCTGTTGTTTAAAGAGAATCCTGTAAGTCCACTTCCTCCTAAATAAAAGCGCTCAAATGGTGCTTGTCCTACTTTATTGTTGTATGCAGTTAAAAAACCAAAGCCCGCTGATGTGCGTAATATCAAATTACGTGCCTCTTTGCCATCTGTCCCACGTTTATTAGTTATGGGCGTGTAGTTGGTCATGGTAAATTTATATTTTTGGTACTCTACAAATTTATACCGCTCTTGTTCTGTCATGGCTGGATTACCATAATCTTTCCCATTAAATAGTGAATAAGGCGGAGTCCATTGTCCTGATAATGAAATTTGCGAACCTCTTGTTTCAAAAATTGGTTTATCAATATTATTTCTTTGAATTACTGCTCTATAATAGATATTGTTTGAATATCCTTGGCTAAACGAAAAAATAGAACCATAATTATTTAAAACATAATATTGATAATTTATCTCTTGGTATAATGTAAAATAATCATCTGGCCATTTTAATCGTTTTCCTAATCCTAAGGAAACTCCTGTAATATCAAGCGATTGTCTTAATGGATTTGCTACTTTTTCTCCGTTTATTTTTATTTTGGGTTTTTGACCATTACTTTGAATTGAATAATAAGCTCCGATGCTAAATGAGTTTGGCTTTCGTCCTCCAAGCCATGGTTCAGTAAAGGATAAGTTATATGATTGAAAAAACAATCCATTAGTTTGTGCTCTAACACTTAAACGTTGTCCATCGCCTGATGGCAATGGTCGCCAAGAATCTTTTTTGAAAAAGTTTCGTGCAGAAAAATTATTGAAAGAAACACCAAGTGTCCCAACAACTCTTCCGCCACCATAACCTCCTGAAAGTTCAATTTGGTCAGAAGGTTTTTCTTCAACAGTATATTCAATATCAACAGTTCCAGTTGCTGGATTTGGCGTAGGCACAACATTCATTTTTTCAGGATCAAAATATCCTAATTGAGATAACTCTCGTTGTGTACGAATAACATCAGACCTACGGAACAATTGACCAGGACGGGTTCTTATTTCTCTTAATACAACTTTATCGTTTGTTTTTGAATTCCCTACAACGGTAACTTTATCAATTATTGCAGGTTTTCCTTCATAAATACGCATTTCTAAATCAATAGAATCACCATTTACCATCGTTTCAATTGGAGACACATTAAAAAATAAATATCCTTCATCCATGTATAATGAACTTACATCATACCCACTCGGATTCATATACAATTTTGATTCTAAATATTCTTGGTTATAAGTATCGCCTTTTTTTATACCAAGCGTATTGTTTAAATCTTTGGTTGAATATTTACTATTACCCACCCAAGATATATTTCTGAAATAATATTTATCCCCTTCGGCAATATAAACATCAATACTTAATCGTTTACTTTTTAGAACAGTATCTTTAACAATACTTAATTCATCCCAAGATTTTTTCCAGTTGATTTTTGTTTTTGTTTTGTTGATACGATACATGCTATCCTTAGCAATTTTCATATCTCTAAATCCTTTTGAATTGTACTTAGCAACAATTGCTTTTAAATCTTTATCGTAATTCTCTTCTTCGAACTTGCCGTCATTAAAAGGATTCCACCAACGTCTGCGTTTTGTTTCTTTAAATTTTCTACGCAACTTCCATTTTTTTATAGACTCATTTCCATAAATATTTATGTCTTTAATTCTTACTTTGTAACCTTTTTTAATATCAAAAAATAAAATCACACCATTTTCTAATCGTTCATCTTTTTGTGAAACAATTTTTACTTCAGCATCTAAATATGCTTTATTGATAAAAAACTCCTTGATAGTTTGTTTTGTAGAAGCCATTAAAGCATCTGTAACAACTTTTCCTTTTATTAATTTTATTTTTTCACGCAAATCATCTGCTTCACTTTTTGTTACACCACGCAATTGGAATTTCGTTAAACGTGGACGTTCCGTAACAACTATTTTGAGGTAAATAAATTTTCCTTGCGTTTTAGTAGAAACAATTTTTATGTCTTCAAATAAACCTTGTTTCCAAAGATTTTGGATGGCAGTAGAAATTTTTTCGCCAGGTACTTGTACTTTGTCTCCCACCGACAAGCCTGATAAAAGAACAATTACATTTTTATCAAAATGTTCTCCTCCTTCAACCGAAAGTTCTGCAATTTCGTATTCAATTGCATCAGAATTGTTTGTTTTTAATGAGTCTTCATCGCCACCGCCAATTTGTAAAACCCCTTGTGCTTGTGCAGAAAAAGAAAATATTAAAAAAAGAAATATATATCGAATGATTGTTTTGTGCATATCTATGAATAAAGTTGTTCGCTTATTTTACCAAATCTTCTTTCGCGATTTTGAAAGCTGATGATTGCTTTATAAAATTCTTCTTTGTTAAAGTCGGGCCATAATTTTTCAGTGAAATAAAGTTCGGCATAGGCTAGTTGCCATAATAAAAAATTACTGATACGGTATTCCCCACTTGTGCGTATCATCAATTCTGGTTCTGGAAAATCAGATGTACACAAATGTTGATTTATTGTTTCTTCTGTTATTTCGGATGCTTTTAATGTTTTGTTTTCTACTTTTTCTGCAATTTGTTTTACAGCATTTGTTATTTCCCAACGTGAGCTATAACTTAACGCAAGAATTAAAGTTGTTCTTGAATTATTTTTAGTCTTTTCAATTGCCTCTTGTAACTCACTATGGCAATTTCCTGGCAAACTTTTTAAGTCGCCAATTGCTTGTAATCGAATATTGTTTTTATTTAGTGTTGGTGTTTCCGCGCTGATGGTATGTACAAGCAATTCCATCAAGGCATCTACTTCTTCTTTGGGACGATTCCAATTTTCGGTGGAAAAAGCATATAGTGTTAGATATTCAACACCAATTTCTGCAGCAGCTTCAACTGTTTCACGAACAGATTTTACGCCATTTTCATGTCCAAAAATGCGTTCTGCTCCTTTTTGCTTAGCCCAGCGACCATTGCCATCCATAATGATAGCAACATGTTTGGGTAATTTATCTTTATTTATTTTTTCTTTCTCGCTCATTTAATTATTGAACACCTGGGCATGTTTCGCGGGGTTCAGGTAATTTTATTGTTAAAACTATTCCTACAAAAGAATACCAATCTTTGTTTGTTGGATTTCCTCTTTGTCTTCCAACATTTGAAAAATTAGGGTCGCGTCCTTTGCTTGGGTCCGACAAAGCTGCGGCTGTTGCTCCTCTTGTTGCTGCAATTTTTGTTGGGTCATAATATGTTTTACTTACATCATCTAAATAATCTGTAAATGTTTTTCTCATTCCCCACTCAATAGATAATCCTATTTTTTTCGACAAGTTTGTTTTTACTCCTACTCCAAATGGTATAGATATTTGCAACAATTTATATTTCTTTTTTGTTGCCCCCCCTTCTAAACCTTGCCCTTCAGTACCTAGAGGTTGTAATGCAACCCAGTTTCCTCCAATGTTTCCTTGGGGATTAAATGAAAATCCAGCTAAGCCTAGGAATATATAAGGCGAAAATTTTCGTTTTTCGTTGCCTATTTGGTAATCTAAAAAATTAAATTCTAATTGTGCAGAAAATTCTGTAATTGGCGATTTAAAATTAAGATTGCGTTGACGGGCTGCTGGCAAAGGCGAATAAGCATCATCTCCTTGAATGGTTCCAAACAATAAATTGGCTCTGGCTGCTAATCTTGGATTTAAATTGTATCTAAAAACCACACCTCCAGCAGGTTTTGTAAATTGATTAAAATGAGCAACAGGGTTTAAATCTCCGATATAATAGGAGCCTCCAAGAAATATTCCTACTTCAGCATTACTTTTTTTTTTGTGTTGAGCAAAAACTGAAGTCGTTAGAAAGACACTAACAAATACAAAAAATAGTTTTTTCATTGGTTGTTTTTTAGCAATTTATTATAACTATAAATTGCTCTTTTTATTGCCCTTTTTTTAAGGGAAAACAAATATAGTAGAATTTTGCTTATAAAAATTTGTTAATTTAGGTTAATCTATTGAGTTACTAAGGCTTAAATAATTTGTTTGAATCTTCAATAAGCTGAAGAATTTCTTCCCTGCCAATTTTTTTTTCAGCCGATGTAAAAAAGAGTGGTGGTAGCTCTTCCCAAACAGAGAGTAGTTTTTTCTTATAAACGTCCATGTTATCTTGAATTTTTTTAGAGGTAAGCTTATCCATTTTTGTAAAAACAATTACAAATGGAACCTCTTTTTCTCCTAGCCATTCCATAAATTCCAAATCAATTTTTTGTGCTTCAATTCGTGCATCTACAAGCACCATAACACACATTAAATTGGAGCGTGTTAAAAGGTATTTTCTAATAAATAACTCCCATTTTTCTCTTTTTTCGCGAGAAACTTGAGCATAACCATATCCAGGCAAATCAACCAAATACCAATTTTCGTTGATTAAAAAGTGATTAATTAATTGCGTTTTCCCTGGCTTACCAGATGTTTTAGCTAAATCTTTTCTTGTAACCAACATGTTTATCAATGAAGATTTACCAACATTTGACCTGCCAATAAATGCGTATTCAGGCAATACAGGTGTGGGGCACTTGCTTACATCGGTGTTGCTGATTACAAATGTTGCTGATTTAATTTCCAATGTAAATAAAATTGATGCGACAAAGATAAGAGATTTTAATTGTTACACAGAGCTTCACAGAGCCTCAAGGAGGAACACTGAGGAGTCTTAACTAATCATAAGTATTATAAAAATCTTCGAAAAAGTTTATTTGTTACACAGAGCTTCACAGAGCCACAAGGAGGAACACTAAGGAATCTAATAAATCATAAGTATCATAAAAATCGGTGTGCTATCCCCTTTTGAATTGTTTTTCACCACTAAGACACAGAGAACACAAAGAGTTTATTTAAAAAATCTTAACAAATCATAATTATCATAAAAATCCGTGTGCTATCCTCTTTTTATTTTTTCACATACGAACTCAAATGTCTTTCTTTTTTAGACTCATAAATATCTGCAATAGTTACCATGATTCCTGTTTCTTCTACTTCACCAAAATGAGAATTCATGGCCGTTCCAAACATTTTCATTGTTGGCGATAAATTCATGTACGCATTTACCAGTGGTGGAATATGTTCTCCATTTTCGCGCACCTTTTGTCCGAGTATTCTGTGCGCTTCTTTGTAGGATAAATTTTTTATTTCAGCCAAAAATGCCGAGACATCTGTTTTAATTGACAAAGGCTCAATTGGATAAACCAATTTTTTTACGTCAGGGAAAAAGTGAATCATAAATGCCAAAATTAAATCGCGTGCATGCACATTAAAATGTGTGTACATAGTAACTTTTCCATAAAAATGTTTTATGTCGGGATTGTCCACAACTATTGCGCCTAAACCATCCCACAAGTTATCTAAAGAAAAAATTCCTTTTCGATTATCCAATGACGGTTGATATTTGGGTTGAACGAAAGATCGTCCTAATTCAATAGTGTAAGGAGCAAAATCTTTTACAAATTCATCAGAAAAATTAAAAAGTTCTGTCGTTGCTACATGAATAATTCCATTTTTTACAGGTGCTTCGCCTAATTTTATATAACGATAGCCTCCTACAATTTCTTTTTCTGTAGGATCCCAAACTACCAATTGCTTGTAAGGAGCTTCAGCAGTATCAAACTCATCAATATCAATTGCTTGTCCTGTTCCACCACCAGAAGCACGAAAAGTAAATTCACGCAAACGCCCAATTTCACGCATCACATTTGGAGAATCGTGATGAGTAAGAATAAAAATTTGATTGTCTCCGTTATTTGCATCACGAACAAATCTATCTGAATTTAATTCAGATTCTAAAATATGTTTTTCAACTGGTTCTATTATTGGTTGCATATTGTTTTTTTTATACAATTTTTATTGATTGAACTTTTTAGTTGGTAGCAATTGTTCCTTATCCCCCGATTTTAAAGCATAAACATGGCGTTTTACTTTTTCTGACCAATATTCTGCTGAATTTCCATCTACAAATGTTTGCCACAATATAGGCTCTCCGAAAATTAATGTAATTGTTTTTCCTTTTTGTTTATACATTTCATCTGCCAAATAAAACATTTCGATATTAGCTTTTATCCCTAGTTTTTTACGGTAATAGGCAAGGTTATAAAAACGTTTTGAGTTTTTCCCATCAATATAAACGGGAACTATATTTTTTTTATATTGGATAGCTTTAGAGATAAAACTTTTTTTCCAAACTAGATCTTCAATAGTTCCTTTGTCATTTCTTCTGGACACTAAGCCAGCTGGAAATATCAACAAACAACTATCGCCAGCGTACACCTCTTCAAATTTTCGAGCATAGTCTGACGAGTTTTTTCCATGTTTATTTACAGGAACAAATACAGGAGCATAGTTTTTAAAAGCCATCAAAATATCATTCACAAAAAAATGAATATCGGTTCGATAATCGGCAACAGCCTTAATAAAAACATTGCCATCCAAACCTCCAAGTGGATGATTTGCAGCCATAATCACACCTCCACTTTTAGGGATATTTTCTTCGCCAACAACTTTTATTTTAACACCAAACTCTTCAATAGCTGCATTTGCGAAATCAACACCATGTCGGTGACGGTTCATGTAAATTGCAGTATTTAATTCTTCCTGATGAATTATTTTTTTAATATAATTCAAAACAAACTTTGGTAAAATTTTTAATAATCGAGGATTTTTAGAAGCTATTGCTTTTTCAATATTAATGAATTTCTCGTTTTCGGGAACTATTATATTTTTTCTGTCTGCTGACATACATTTTTTAAAGAATTCAAAAATACGTATTTGTTTTAAACTATAATGAATTGAGTAATTTAAGAACAGTTCTAAAATAGTGTTTTTCAATTACACACCTATCCCTCCGCCAATGGTCGGAGGGAGTTGAAGTGTTAATTTTTAAAACCGCCCCTAAGGCTCTGTTGGTTCTTCAATAAAATCAAATTTTGCTTTTTGATATTTTTCTTTCATCACCCATTTTTTTAGGTTCAATGTTGTTTCATAAGGACCATCAATGGCTGCCATGTTTACAATCCAAGCAGGAACAACACCTCCGGGGTTTACCAAAAGCTGGTATTCTACATTTACCACCCCATTTTTTAAGGGAGTTAATGTCCAAGCAGCTTTAAATTCTGTGATTCTAATATATCCTTTCTGTTTTGGAATAAACTCAGCCATACAGGTAGCTGTTTGTTTAATTGTTTTTGTTTCGGGGTCTTGAGTTATTTTAATTTTCACAACAAAATCTCTGCTGTCCACAGGCCAAGGAGCATCCACTGTTTGGTAATGAATAAGTTCGGTTTCGCTCATTTTTTTTAATGTTGATGAAACGCCACAACGATAAACCCATTGTGGATAGGTGTCCCAATCTTTTAAAAGCGCAACAACACTGCTTAATGATGTTTTAATTTGTGTAACCGCTTTTAGCTCTTTAAAGGCGGAGTTTTCTTCATGTCTGTTGTAAACAGCAATTCCGTTTTCATATTTTTTTAGCTTCCAATCATCTGATGTATGAAACCTTTGAGGAGAAAAAGATGTTAAAAGGTAGAAAGCAGAGAAAATAAGTAAGTATTTGGTAATTAGTTGTTTCATGCAGTCTCAAATATAGGTTTTTTAAGCCATTTTTTATTGTTTTTTGTTTGCTTTTTTCATTTTTTGTTATATTTTTGTTTTGATGTTGAACTGAATATTCTCCTTCTTATACTTTTAATTTAAAAAAACTATGAAAAAAATACTACTTAAAAGCATTGCTTTTGTTTGTGTTTGCTTGTTGGCAAATGAAAATATGAAGGCACAAAATGTTGCAATTAATGCAAGTGGAGCTGCTCCAAATGCAAGTGCTATGCTTGATATTACATCAACAACTACAGGGCTTTTAATTCCCAGAATGACTAGTGCACAACGCACCGCAATAGGAGCTCCAGCTACTGGGTTATTAGTATATGATACCACTACTGGGTCTTTTTGGTACTATAACGGAACGATTTGGATACAAATTTTGAATACTAATACTGGTTGGTCAACAACTGGTAACGCAGGAACAGTTGTGGCAACCAATTTCTTGGGAACAACTGATGCTGTGGACTTTGCGATTAGGACAAATAATACAGAGAGAATGAGAATTCTCTCTGGAGGAAATGTGGGAATTGGAATGGTCCCAGGTGTGAAACTAGATGTAACAGGTGCGGGGAGTGGTACTATTGATTTTAGGGTAAATGGACGTATTCAAACTGGTGATGCAGGTGGTAATGGGGGAATGTGGTTGTCTAACGCAAGTGATGGATTTATTGGGAACAATGGTGGAAATATAGGTTTTTGGACGAATGGAGCTGGATGGAATGCTTTTCAAATAGTAAAAGCAACGGGACAAGTAGCTGTAAATACAACTACTCCTATTGCAGGGGATCTTTTTTCTAGTTTTGGGAATGCGGCTCAACCATATGCAATAAATGGTTATACCACAGGTAATGGCGTGGCAGTTTATGGCTATAGAAATACAGGAACTACAGGAACTTGGGGATCCATACAAGGCGAATTAATTACCACAGCTCCTAATAACAGCAATGGGGTATCTGGTCTTGTTAACAACACAAACCATAGAGGTGTTACTGGACAAAAGCCTGTTGGTGGAGCTCAATGGGGTGGATTGTTTTTAAATGATTTGGGCTATACTGGCTTTTTTGGAGCAGCTTCTGATGAAAGATTTAAAAAGGATATTACAAAAATTGATGATGCACTTGAAAAATTATTAAAATTAAAAACCTATAAATACCATTATACAGAACCAGAGTTAGGTGGCGATAAAATATTTTACTATGGCTTTATGGCCCAAGATGTTGAAATTTTATTCCCAGATTTAGTGCAAGAAAAAGATTTCACTCCCTCTCAAGCTAAATCATTTTATAATGGCTATGATAAAAATTTAAAATTGAAGGCAGTTAGCACAATTTCTTTAATCCCTATTTTGACTAAGGCTTTACAAGAACAACAAGAAATTATTGAAAGTCAGAAACAAGAACTTGAAAACTTGAAAACACAAACTTCAGATTTACTAATCAGAATTGAAAAACTTGAAAAAAAGTAAGCCAATGAAAAAACTTTTTTTTCTTATTGTAACATTTCCTTTAGTTGCGTTCTCCCAAGGCATAATAAACAACGGAGCATACATTGTTATAACAAACACTTCAAATATTTATATTAACGGTGCTACTGGCAATTATACCAGCCAAAGCGGGGGCTTAATTTCAAATGCTTCAGCAGGAGGAACAATTACGCTTATAGGAAATTGGACTAATAATGCAGCAAATGTTGCATTTAATAATGATGGTTCAACAGTAAATTTTAGCGGTGCAAATCAAACAATTGGTGGCAGCAATTCTTCTACTTTTTTTAATGTAAACCTTTTGGGTAGTGGAACGAAAACACTAAACATAAATACTACTGTTGGTGGTATTAGCACTCTAACAGGCGTATTATCTGTTGGAGCACGCATTTTAGATTTGAATTCAAGAATCTTAACCATCACAAATCCTGCTGGCGGAGGAATAACATATGGTGCTGGTTATATTCTAAGCGAAACTAATGTTGCGGTGAACCCAAGCATTATTCAATGGAATATGAGTACAAATACTGGTGCCCACATTTATCCTTTTGGTGTAGCTGGGACTCAAGTTCCTTTTACTTTTAATAAAACAACCGCAGGAGCATCAAACATATCTGTTTCAACCAGAGCAACTGCCACAAACACGAATACTCCATGGGCAGGAGCAAGCAATGTTGCTGCTGTAGCAGGTATGATGGCAATGGGTCCTCCAGTTGATCCAGATGCATCACCAGAATCTGTTATTGACCGCTGGTGGGATATTACTGCAAGCGCTGCTGTAACAGCAAATTTAATTTTTTCGTACAGAGGTTCAGAAAACACAACTACTATTGCACCTACAGGTTTATTTGGAGCACAGCACTGGGATGGAACCACATGGGAGCCTCCAGTGGGTAGCGGCACGGGTGTTACAGCAGGTGTTGGTACTGTTTCGGTAACTGGTGCAAGCACTTTTTCTCCATGGGTATTGAGTTCTTTATCTTTACCATTACCAATTGAACTAATTGAATTTACTGGTAAATGTGAAAATAAAAACATTGTTTTAAAATGGAGTACAGCCACAGAAACCAACAACAATTATTTTACCATTGAAAAAAGTGTTGATGGTGCAACATTTTACGAAATAGCAACTATAAATGGCGCTGCCGGGGGAAACAGCACACAAGTAATTAATTACTCTTACACAGACAACTCTCAAAACACTGGAATAGTTTATTACCGATTAAAACAAACCGATTATGACGGACAATCAAAAACATTTAAAACAATAAGTGTTAGTTCTTGCGGTAATACTGGTGATGTAACTATTAATGCGTATAGCAATAATAATGGAGGTGTTGTTGTTTTAATTGATGAGAAAAATATTAATCCGTATTCTATAAAACTTTTTGACGCTGTGGGTAAATTATTAAAATCGGAAAGTATATATGCTCAAAAAGGAATGAATAATTATTTAATTGATGTTACTAATTTAAGTGTTGGTATTTATTTTATTTCTATTGAAAATATTGATAATAGGTACAATCAAAAATTATATATCCGATAATTCATTAGCAGAGACAAGCTTTTTTTAATAAATAAGGCACTTGTTTCTTGAAATTTTTACCTTAATAATTTGCTTAAAACACATTTTTTTCTATTTTTGTTACAATTAATCACCCCTGATTAATATCTTATATTTTAAAAAACATGAAAAAATATTTTATAAAAAGTATTGCTTTCGGCTGTTTCACAATCTGGTTTAATCTACAAAGCTATTCACAGAATTTAGATAAGAAATGCCCTTGCGAAACAACTTGCAAATTATATGGTACAAGTTTTTTGGTGAAAAACATTGAAAAAGTAGATCCCTGTATTTTGCAAAAAATTGATATTTCGCAATATTTACTGATGAAAACACCATCAGAAAATGTTGAAGTTGTTGATAATACAACTGGTTTGATTTTAATAATCTTTTCAGACGAAGAACTAAAGGTGGCAAGGGAGCCTATATATAAACATGACGATTTTATTCTTAATGAACAAAAGAAAAAAAACCAATGAAAACTAAAATTTTTTACACATTACTACTCCTGATAACCACATTTATTGGATTTGCTCAGTCAAACAATTGCGCTGGAGCAACGCTTTTAACTGTTGACGCAGCCCCTGTTTGTGGTCAAACAACAGCTGGAGCAACCACAGAAGCAGGAGAAAACAAACCCTGTGGTGTAACTGGTGCACAAACTGTATGGTATAGTTTTGTTGCCACAAGTGCTAATATGTCGGTATGGATAGACAATTTAGTTTCGGGAGGCTGCCATTTAGCTTCAGGAGTTTGGAATACAGGAGTTTGTTTGCCTGCTGCTGCTTCCAGTCTATCTTGTAAAGCAGCTGTTGCTCCTATTGATGTTTGGCATCACCTATCTGGTTTAACTATTGGTAATACATATCTGATTAGTGTAGTATATGGCAATGGGGGTCTTTGTGGTGCGTCTCAAACCTTTTGTATTTCCGTAATAAACAGACCTACTGCTGCTGGAATTAATGCACCAACCACAGGTATTTCTAATACTTATGCAGGTGCCTGTACTTCCAATTCGTGTACAACAACTCAGTATTATGATGATGGCGGCTCTGGCGGGAACTATTCGTTAAATGTGAATCAAATTTATAGAACTTTTTGCCCTAATATTGCTGGTAATTGTATGCGAGCAACAATTAACTACGTGGATATGGAGCCTGGCATTGATTTTATCCGAATTCGAAACGGTCCCACCCAAAATAGTGCTGTTTTAGCAACCCTCACTATGGTTGGGAATGGTGCCACTTATACATCAACAGATGCTAGTGGATGTTTGACCATTTCTGAATATTCAGATTTCTCTATTGTTCGAGCTGGCTTTAGTGTTACATTGGATTGTGTGCCTTGCGCATCTGGAGGACCAACCGGCACCACAAATGCCGATTGTGCAAATGCTACACAAGTTTGTAATAATGCTAATATTACTGGTGCTAGTACAGGTCCAGGCTTAACTTCTGATGGCTGTGGAGGGTGTGCATCTGCTGGAGGTGAAAACTACACAAATTGGTACGTGATTCAAGCGCAAACAACTGGAAATTTACTTTTAACTATTGACCCTACAAATAATTCAGATGATTTTGATTTTGCTTTATACGGACCCGGTGCAACCTGCTCTTCTTTGGGTGCTCCTGTAAGATGTTCTTGGGCTGCAACACCAAATCCAGGTAATACTGGATTAGGAAATGGCGCACTTGATCTTTCAGAAGATGTGTCTGGTAATAGTTGGGTTGCTCCTCTTGCCGTTACTGCAGGAGATGTATATTATTTAATGGTAAATAAATGGGACCCTACACCTGGTAGTGGTTTTACATTATTTTGGACTGGTGGTGTGGGAGGTAGTAGTACTGCGACTTTAGACTGTACTCCTTTGCCAGTTGAATTATTAGCATTCAATGCTTATAGAAACAAAGATGTTGTTGATATAAAATGGACTACAGCAACAGAAACTAACAACAATTTTTTTAGTATTGAAAGAAGTAAGGATGGAATTAATTTTGAAGTTATTTCAATTGTTGCAGGAAGCGGAAACTCTTCATCAATAAAAAATTATTCTTCAACTGACCCATCCCCATTGAATGGGGTTTCATATTATAGGCTAAAACAAACCGATTTTGATGGGAATTACAAATATTCTATGATTATTCCTGTTAAATTTAATAACGAAGAAGTTTTCTTTGAGTTGATTCAAAACAACAACGATAATTATATACAGTACAATTATAAATGCTCGAAAAGCACCAAAGCTTTGGTTTCCATTTATGATAGTAACGGAAAGCAAATAAAACAAGAAGAGGTTATTTGTTCAATTGGAGAGAATAATTCAAGGATTTTTTTAAGTAACCTTGCAAGTGGAATGTATTTTATCACTTTTTTAACAGAAGAGACTATTTACAGAAAAAAATTCGTGAAGTAATACAAACAAAAAATCCCGATGAAAATTTTCATCGGAATTTTTTGTTTAATACTTATCTACCATCCTAATATCCATGCAAACATCAAAGGTGCTACAATTGTTGCATCACTTTCAACAATAAATTTAGGTGTATGAATATCTAATTTTCCCCAAGTAATTTTTTCGTTGGGCACAGCTCCTGAATAAGAACCATAACTGGTTGTAGAATCTGAAATTTGACAGAAATAACTCCAGAATGGAATATTTTCCATCTCCATATCTTGGTACAACATTGGCACAACACAAATTGGGAAATCTCCGGCAATACCTCCTCCTATTTGAAAAAAGCCTACTCCTTTTCCTTCCGAATTTTTAACATACCAATCTGCCAACCAAGCCATATACTCAATTCCAGATTTCATAGTAGAAGCTTTAATTTCATTTTTAATTACATACGAAGCAAAAATGTTTCCCATGGTGCTATCTTCCCAGCCAGGAACAACCATTGGCAAGTTGCGTTCTGCAGCAGCAAGCATCCAACTATCTTTCGGATCTATTTCATAATATTGTTTTAACTCTCCACTCAATAAAATTTTGTACATGTATTCATGCGGAAAGAAACTTTCTCCTTTAGTATCTGCATCTTTCCAAATTTTATGAATATGTTTTTGCAATCTTCTAAATGCTTCTTCCTCTGGAATGCACGTATCTGTTACACGGTTATAATGATTTTCTAATAAATCCCATTCGTCTTGAGGC
This sequence comes from Arcticibacter sp., assembly GCA_021155045.1. Taxonomy (GTDB): domain Bacteria; phylum Bacteroidota; class Bacteroidia; order 2-12-FULL-35-15; family 2-12-FULL-35-15; genus 2-12-FULL-35-15. Next base: position 121,744 of record JAJNQB010000019.1, on the reverse strand, counting down.
GATAAATCACGGTAATTCGGAACTCTTTTATAGTGTGAATGAGCTACCAAATTCATAATATCTTCTTCTAAATTTGCACCTGTACAACTTATTATATCTACTTTCCCTTGTCGAATCATTTCTGCCAACGATTTTCCAAGTTCAGCTGTACTCATTGCACCAGCAAGCGTTACCATCATTTTACCACCTTCCGTTAAATGCGTTTCATATCCTTTTGCAGCATCTACTAATGCTGCTGCATTGAAATGCTTGTAATGTTTTTCTATAAATTGTGAAATCGGACCTTTAGTCATAATATTTATTTTAAAATTTTTAGACTGCAAAAGTACATTAATATAAATAAAATCAGAAAAAATGATGTGTTGTTTACATTTTGTTAATCTAAAATTGGGTAGAATTTAATTTTTTTACTATATATTTGTAATGAAATAAAAAAAAAAGTGAACACCCTACAAGAATCAGTCACATGATTGATATTCCGAAACCACTTAACATAAAAGTGAAAACCCTACAAGAGTTAGCTTCTTGCTAATATTCCGAAACCACTTTCAATCATTTTAGATTTAAAAATTTATAATGGCGAAAGAAACTAAAAAAAAATATGTTAAAAGTATAACAAGGTTTCTTGTTGCTTTTTTTATTTTAGTTTCATACAATCTATTTTCGCAAACAACAATTTTTAGCGAATCAATGGGAAGCGTAGGAGGCACCACAAGCATTTCGGCACATGAAACAGCAAATGGATTTGATAACGATATTTATACTATGACGCAAGGAGGAGCAGCTAACCCTGCAGATTTGAGAGCCACAAGTGTTTCATCAGGATATGCTGGAGCAAGCGGAGCCGCTAATGTTTGGTTTACCACTACAAATGCTCAATATGGATTTGCAATAGAAGGAATTGATGCTTCACTTTATACAAACTTAACTGTTGATTTTGCTGTTAGAAAAGAAGGTGCTTCTGGTACCGCTTTTGCTACTTTTGCTTTAGATTATTGGGATGGTAGCTCCTATCAACCTGTTACCTTATCTGGGCTTCCAACAGCTGCAAACAATGCTGGCTGGTATTTAATCACAGGTATAACTTTACCTGCTGCTGCAAATATCAATGGGCTAAGGCTTCGGTTTACAAAAACAGGAACTATTGCTTGTCGCTTGGATGATGTTATTTTAAAAGGAACAGGAACTTGTCCTGAACCAACAACACAAGCTACTTCGCCCATTGCAAGTTCAATAGGAATGAACTCTATGACAATTTCTTGGACAAATGGCAATGGAGCCAATAGGCTTGTTGCAGTTAAACCTATTTCAAATCCAGCATTTGCCCCGGTTGATGGTACTTCTTATGCTGCTAATTCCATATACGGACAAGGTTCATCACTCGGTTATGGTTGGGTAGTTTATAACGGAACAGGCTCAAGCGTAACGGTTACAGGTTTGGTAGCAAATACTACTTATTATTTCTTAATTTATGAGTTTAATTGCACCAATTACGATACCTTAAGCCCTACAGCGATAAATGCAACTACTTTGGGAGGCATCGTAATAAATGAAATTATGGTAAATCCTGCTGGACCAAACGATGGAACAAATGCGCCCAACACGTCTGAATGGATAGAATTTTATAATGCGTCTGCAACAGCTATAGATATAAGTTGTTGGTTTTTTACTGATGGGGATTTTGCTGTTACTTTTCCAATGGGAACGATAATTCCTGCTGGTGGATTTTTTGTGGTTGCAAGTGCTGCTGGAAGCGGCCTAACTCCTGATTTAGATTGGGCTTTATGTGGTTGCACAAGTGGGCCATCAAGTCAGGTTGGTATTTTTACAAATGGAAACGAACAAGTATTACTTTACAATGCTTCAGGAACTTTAATAGATGCCGTTATTTGGGGGGGAGGACAGTTGCCAGGAAGCATGACAACAACCGCAGGAGGAGGTTGTGCATCACAATCCGTTACATTTCCAGCCGCAGGAGCTAGTTATGATGATATCGGAACGGTGTCTGATGGAGTTGCAAACGAAGCTGTTTACGATGGAAGCAGCACTTGGCAACAAACAGGTACCGCTACAGTAGGCTCCACAAATGGAGCAGACCCATTACCAATAGAGCTTTTAAGCTTTAATGTAAAACCAAAAAATAATTCGGTAGAAATAAATTGGGCAACGGCAACAGAAGTAAATAATGATTTTTTCACAATCGAAAGAAGTGAAGATGGAATATATTTTACTGCCATTTCAACTATTGATGGCTCAGGAAATAGCACCTGGCTTATTAATTATTCAAATACGGACAATAACCCTATTAATGGAATTTCTTATTATCGACTCAAACAAACCGATTTTGATGAAAATTTCACTTTTTCTGCTATAAAAGCAGTATTTTTTGACAAAAAACAGGATGAAAATGTAATAATTTACCCAAATCCAACAAAAGACAACTTAACAATTCGGCTAAATAATTCGTTTGAAGAAGGCTCAATAGAAATTATAATTTATAGTGCTTATAGTCAAGTAGTTTTAAAACAATTGATAAATAATTTTTCACAAGAAGCAACCATTTTAACAAATACATTGTCTAAAGGGACATATATCATTTGTATAACTTCAAAAAGCTACTCCAACAAACAGCTTTTTATTAAGAATTAGTTTTATATGAAATACATTATGCGTAAACTCTCAAACGGGTCTGAGATAAATATTCATGCCGTTACTTTCTGGATTACTTTAATCCTTTCTGTCTCTTTTTTTTCTTGGGTTATTTTTACAAAATTTTAATCGTATTACCATTACATTAATAATTCATTATCTGTTAATTACTATTGATAATTGAGCTCGTCCATTTCATAAAAATGGCTTATATTTGCAACATCTTATTTTAGAAATAAGAAGTGAACACCCTACAAGAATCAGCCGCTGGTTGAAATTCCGAAACCACTTCAATACATTAATTAAACTATATTCAAATGAAAAAACTATTACTATCTGTTTTTGCGTTGGCGTTTTATTTTAATACAAATGCACAATGCAGTGATTTAATTATTTCGGAATATGCCGAAGGTGCTAATAATAACAAAGCTTTGGAGTTATATAATCCAACACAAAATGCCATTGCATTAAACAACCAATACCGCTTAATTAGATACAATAATGGCACAGGTGCTGCTGCAGGAGAATCGAACTCACAAGCAATGGTAAATCTTGGTACTCATGTAATTCCTGCTGGAGCAACATGGGTAATTGTAATTGATAAACGCGATGCTGGACAACCTTGTCCTGGACAGGAATGCGCTGTATCAGCGGCATTGCAAGCTGTCGCAGATACATTTTTATGTCCTGATTACAACGTTAGTTATGCTATGTATTTTAATGGAAACGATGCTTTATCATTACAAAAAACTACTGATGGTGGTACTACTTGGAATTATGTAGATATTTTTGGTAAAATTGGCGACCCTTCAATGGTTACAGGTTATGGATGGAGCGATGTTTTTCCGTACGATGGCTCTGCCCCTGGATCTAGGATTTGGACAGAAAACCACACTTTGGTTCGTAAGCCTTCCGTTCAACAGGGAGTTACAACTAATCCTAGTAATTTTATTGTAAATGTAGAGTATGACTCTTTACCAAATCAAACATGGACAGGACTTGGTTCACATACTTGTACTTGCCCTCCTGTTTCTGTTAGCGAAATCGACAATAGTGTTTCTGTTAAAGTATTTCCAAATCCAATTAACGATAATTTTTTCAATTTATCTGCAACAGAATCCATTCAGAAAATAGAAATTTATAATGTTATTGGTCAGGCTGTAATAACTCCATCAATCAACAAAAACAACAATTTCGCAAGAATCGATACAGAAGGTTTAAATTCTGGAGTTTATTTTGTTAAAGCCTCCTTTAACAAAAATAAATCTACTGTTGTAAAAATTATCGTTCAATAATATTTTATTTAAAACGCACAGATATTAACATCGTCTGTGCGTTTTATTTTCTATCATAAATGAAACGCATACTACTCCTTTCTTTTTTTTTGTTTTCAGTTGGAAATTTTTATTCGCAAACAACGGAAATCAAAGGGACTATTAAAGATGAAATTACTGGCGAAACCATCATTGGCGCAACCGTTATTATTGCTGAAGGAAAAGGTGCTGTTACAGATATTAATGGTAATTATTCTATAAAAGCTGATTCAGGAAATTACACAATTACTGTTTCTTATGTTGGCTATGAAGCCCAATCACAAAAAATTAAAGTTGGAAATAAAACAATCACCATCAACTTTATTTTAAAAACAAAAACATTAAATGAAGTTGAAATTGTTGCTGATGTGGCTCGTTCCAGAGAAACACCTGTTGCATTTTCTAATATCACACAGAAACAAATTCAGGAAGAATTAGGCACGCGTGATTTGCCAATGATATTAAACAGCACCCCTGGTGTTTATGCCACAGAACAAGGAGGAGGTAGTGGTGATGCACGTGTTACTATTAGAGGTTTTGACCAACGTAATGTTGCTGTGATGGTGGACGGAGTTCCTGTGAATGATATGGAAAACGGACAAGTTTTTTGGAGTAACTGGGATGGGCTTGGAGATATAACACGCACCATGCAAGTACAACGTGGGCTTGGAGCAAGTAAACTTGCAATAGCATCTGTTGGAGGAACAATAAATATTATCACAAAAGGTATCGACCAAAAAATGACAGGTTCGGTAAAACAAGAAGTAAATGATTACGGCTTATATAAAACATCTTTTGGATTTAATAGTGGCGAGCTAAAAGGTAATTGGGGAATTACATTAGGTGGTTCTAGAAAATGGGGAAGTGCTTGGGCAGATGGAACTTTTACAGATGCTTATTCTTATTTTTTTAAAGTTCAAAAGCGATTTAAAAAACATTTAATAACACTAGGAGCCAACGGTGCTCCACAAAAACACGGACAACGCTACGATAGATTACCAATTGCTGTGTACAACAAAGCATTATCCGACAGGCTTGGAATAAACTCAGATTCTATTCTTGCTGCTTACAACCAAATAGAAAGAGGACTTACTTATAATCCTAATTTTGGTATCATCAGCGAAAATTATGATGTGAACTATCGTGGAAATTCTTTTTTAAAAGTAGGAAATGAAAGTGAATTTAATGAGCGTGTAAATTTTTATCATAAACCACAATTCAATTTTTCACATTTCTGGAATCCAAATGAAAAACTATCTGCTTCCACAGTAATTTATTTATCAATCGGAACTGGCGGAGGAACAGCATTAAAAAATAGTGTTGCGCGCAACAAAACAACGGGCTTACTAAATATCGAATCAGTATATAATGCAAACATAAATGCTGCACCATCTCCTAACTATAGTGCAAACGAAAGACCATCAAACAATTATTTACGATCAAACAACAACGATCATATTTGGTATGGATTATTATCATCTTGGACGTATAAAGTAAATTCAAAACTTACAACACTTTTTGGAATTGATGCCAGATATTACAAAGGAAGACATTATCAAACCGTTTATGACTTAATGGGTGGCGATTATGTAATCGATATTTCTTCCGACAAAAATCAAGTGAATGGAACTTATCCTGGCGATCCGAATTTTAAAAATGCAATGAGAAGAACAGGAGATAAAGTAAGCTATTTCAATGATGCATCTGTAATGTGGGGTGGAGCATTCGGACAAGCAGAATACAAAATAAAAAAATGGACAACTTTTGTTACAGCAACCATTTCTGAAACTGCTTACCAACGAGTAGATTATTACAAGAAAAAAGATTTAGTGATTAGCGGACGAACATTCGAACAAGTTGTTGGAACGGGAGATGCACTATTTTATAATGGAACAGATTATTTGATTGCAAATGCAGGAACAGCTGTTTCTTCAAATGGCGACACAACTTTTGTTGGAAGTGGTGCAAGTCAAAGGTATATTTTAAATGCAACAAAATACACCAACCAATCTTCTGAAGCACGCAACAGCACAACAAAACGCAAATGGTTTTTAGGTTACACTTTTAAAGGAGGTGCAAACTATAATATCAATGACCATCATAATGTTTTTATGAATTTAGGTTATTTGAATATGCCTCCAAGAATGAATGTTGTTTTTGATAACAATAACAAAGAAGTATTGGATGCAAAAAATCAAAAAGTATATGCCATAGAGTTAGGCTATGGTTTACATCAACCTAAATATGCTGCAAATGTAAATTTATATTATACGATTTGGAAAAATAAACCTCCTGCCTCTTTGCCTCAAGTAATTACACCTGATGGAACATATTATTACAACATAAACGGATTAGATGCATTACATAAAGGCATTGAATTTGATTTTATTTATAAACTATTAAAAAATTTAGATGTTGAAGGATTGGCTTCTATAGGTGATTGGAAAACGACATCTGGAAGCAGAGCCTACATAACAAACGAAGATGGAAAAATTGTGGATAGTGTAGATTTTAGTGCAAAAAATGTTCATGTTGGAGATGCTGCACAAATGCAGTTTGCAGGAAGTGTAAGGTATGAGATAATTAAAAATCTTTACATAAAACCTAGATATACCTATTTTGCAAAACATTATTCCAACCTTGATCCCACAAAATTAGTTGGTACAAATAAAGACAGAGAATCTTGGAAAATGCCTAGCTATGGGATGTTAGATTTATTTATTGGTTATGATTTTAAATATTGGAAATTAAAATTTTCTGCAACAGCAGGAGTAAATAATGTGCTAAATACTGTGTATATTAGTGATGGACAAAACGGAACAAAATTTAATGCTGCTTCATCATCTATATTCATGGGAATGGGCAGAAGAATAAATGTTTCATTACGAATTGGATTTTAATAAAAAATAAACTTAAAATAAATCAAAAAAAACGAAAATGAAAAAACTTTACACATTAATTGTTGCGCTTGTATTCAGTGCTGCAGCAATGGCACAGGCTGTACTCCCAGCTTCATGGAATTTTGCAACAACAACTCTACCAACCGGTTGGTCGGAGGTAAACGCAACGGGAGGTTCTCCATATTATACTGGCTCTGGGAATCCTGCTCCAGCATATAAATTGGATGCTACAGGTGAAATGCTAATCATAAATTTTGCTACTACACCAGGTAATTTAACTTACGATATTGTTGGAAATAATACCGGAGGAGGATGGATAGGAACGATGCTTGTTCAGGAGTCTGTTAACGGAAGTACATGGACTACACTTCGTACATTTTCTTCATCACTAACTTCAAGTTATGTTGGATATACAGATGTTCCAAACTCAGCAAGTAGATACATTCGTTTTAATTTTTCGAATAAAACAAGTGGAAATAATATTGGTTTAGATAATGTTGCAATTACTGCGGGCGTTTCTTCTGCACAAGAAATTACCATCAAACAAGGTTCTACAACAATTGTAAACGGAGGAACCTACACAACATCATCACCAGTAAGTGTTACTCTTCCAATAACTTTTACCATTCAAAATTTAGGTTTAGCAACATTGAATATTTCTAACATTTCTATTAGCGGAACAAATGCTGCTGACTATCTTTTAGGAACTTATCCTTCAAGCGTTGCAGGCACAAGCAGTTCAACCTTTAACGTAGATTTTACTCCTTCTGCAACAGGAACAAGAACAGCTGTAATGACAATCGCAAACGATGATGCAACTGCAAACCCTTACATCATCAATTTAAACGGTGTAGGAGGTTCTTTTGCAACAGAACCAACAATGCAACCAACTAACTTAACTTTTTCAAATGTAAAATCATATCGTTTTAATGCTTCTTTTACTTCTCCTGCTTCTGCACCTAATGGATACATTGTTTTAAAACGTGCAGGAAGCGCTGTTACAGATGTGCCTCTTGACGGAGTTGTTTATCAAAAAGGAGATGTTATTGGAAACTCAATGGTAGTGGGCAATTACACAGGAACATCTTTTTATTCTGGAAATATTGTTGCCAATACAACTTATCATTATGCGGTATTTTCTTACAACGGAGTAGGTGCTACAAGAAATTATTTAACTGCTTCCCCATTAACAGGCAGTGTTACAAGTTTAGGTTCTATGCAACCTAGTAGTTATTATGCTGGAGTGAGTACTTCTGCTTCTTCTTTTGTAACAGATTTGCATAACAAAATAAATCCACACACCGCTCAATTTTATAGTAACTACGGACCATACATGGTAACAACATTTGCTGCAAGAGACACTTCAAACAATCAACGTGTGGTTACTTGTGCATACAGCGGACAAAATCAAGTTTTTAATGACCCTTGGGATTGGGCATCAAATAATTTTAGTCGTGAACATACTTATTGCTACAGTTGGATGCCAACCACAAACACTAGTTTGCCAGAGTATAATGATTATCATCATTTGTTTCCTACAAACCAAAATGATGTAAATGCAATCAGGAGTAATTATCCTTTAGGAGTTGTTGTAACACCTACATATACTTATATGGGTTGTAAAATTGGAAACAATGCAGCAGGGCAAAAAGTTTTTGAACCACGCAATTCCGATAAAGGAGATGCTGCTCGTGCTATGATGTATATGAGTACATGTTATACTGGAGTGAGTAGTAATTTATGGGCTTTCCCAAGTTATATCAGTGCTACTATTCCTTATGGACAAGATCAAGATGTTTTAAAACAATGGCATTATTTAGACCCTCCTGATAATTTTGAAATTTCTCGTAACGATTATGTTGATTCATTACAAGGAAACCGTAATCCATTTATTGATAGTGCTCAATATGCTTGTTATATTGATTTTAGCAATATGACTAAAATTGCTGTGCCTTCATTCCCTTCTCAATGTGCTGTAATTGGAGTAAACGAAATGGATGCAAGCACAGATGCAATGTTAGTTGCACCAAATCCAAGCAATGGAAACTTTATGCTGTTTATTAGTACAAATAAAAACCAAACAGGAACAGTAAAAATGTACGATATGTTTGGACGTGTGGTAATAAACGAACAAGTAAAATTATCTAACGGGCACAATTCATTTAACATGAGTATAAATGATTTGAGTAAAGGAATTTATACCTTAGAATTTATCGGAGAAAATGGAAGAAAAGTAGAACGTGTAGTTGTAGATTAATGCTTTAATAAAAAATATTTGAAAGAGGCAACAAAATTTGTTGCCTCTTTTATTTTGATTTATTCCTTCCTTTAAAATAAGCAATAGCAACAGGAATCGCTGTAATAATAATTAAAGCAATTACAATATAACCAACATTATCTTGAACGATTTTGTAAGAACCTAAATAATATCCTAAACTACATAATGATGCTATCCAAGCAACGGCTCCAACAATGTTGTAGAACATAAATTTTTTAAAATCTAACTTTATCACACCGGCAAGTATGGGCGCAAATGTTCTTATGATGGGCAAAAACCTGCCAATGATTAATGTTTTACCTCCATTTTTATCATAGAATGTTTTTGTTGTTTCCAAATATTTTTTTTTGAAAATGAGTGAATCTTTTCTTGTAAAAAGTGGCGGACCAACTTTATACCCAAACCAATAACCTACTACATTTCCCATAATTGCTGCAATTGAAAGCGAAATTATAAGCGTAAGTAAATTTACATCTAACAACTCTGGACGAGAAACACAAATTAATCCAGAAATAAATATCAATGAATCACCTGGAAGAAAAAATCCAATTAACAATCCTGTTTCTGCAAATACAACAAAAAGCAATAGTGCTAATCCTCCATATTGAATAATGGATTGTGGATCGGTAAGTTGTTTTAGGAATTCTAACATTTTATTCTGCCAAATAATAACATTACTAATATGTTTATATATAATACCAATGCTACAATTGTTTACACTGCTGAAATCTAACTATTATAAATATGTAATGGTATAAAAACACACCCCTAACCCCTATCAAGAGTGGAATTGAGTAATTATAAATTTACATCATCAATATCGGGTTCTTTTTGGGGGACATGTAATTCCCCTTCCCACTTGCTTACAACAGCTGTTGCAACAGCATTTCCAACAACGTTTGTAGCAGAACGTCCCATATCTAAAATTTGGTCTATACCTAATAATAATAGCAGTCCCGCAACTGGAATATGAAAATGGTCGAGCATCCCAGCAATTACAACCAAAGATGCGCGAGGAATTCCTGCCATTCCTTTACTTGTTACAAGTAAAATTAAAAGCATTGTTATTTGGTCAGCAGTTGTCATTTCAATACCATAAGCTTGTGCAATAAATACTGTTGCAAATGTCATATACATCATGGAGCCGTCAAGATTAAAAGAATATCCCAATGGTAATACAAATGAAATTATTCTGTTTCCACAACCAAATCGTTCTAGCGATTCAATTGTTTTAGGCATGGCTGCTTCTGAGCTTGCCGTGCTGAATGCCAATAAAATTGGTTCTTTGATGTAACTCAATAATTTAAAAAATTTGATTTTCATTACCACACAAACCAAAAACAAAACTCCAAAAACAAAAAGAATTAATCCTAAATAAAATGTACCAATTAAATAAACATATCCTGCAAGCACTCCTAACCCTTGTTTTGCAACTACTGCAGCTAAAGCACCAAACACACCAATTGGAGCAAATGCCATTACATAATTGGTAACTTTAAACATAATATGAGAAACGGAATCAAAAAAATCAACTACCACTTTCCCTTTTTTACCAATAGATGCGGCTGCAATTCCAAAAAACAAAGCAAAGATTACAATGGGTAAAATTTCGTTGCGCGCCATCACATCTACAATACTTGTAGGAATAATATGTTCAATAAAATTATTTGCATCAAACCCTTTTGTTCCTTCTATTCCAACTTTTGCATCAACAGCAGGGAGCTCCAAGGACATTGTTTTGCCTGGCTCAAATAAATTCACAAGCATTAAACCTAAAAGCAAGGCAACAATAGCGGCTGTGGTAAAATATAAAAGTGTTTTTATTCCAATTCTTCCAACCGATTTAAAATCTCCAACTTTTGCGACTCCGACTACCAAAACAGAAAATACCAATGGCGCAATTATCATTTTGATAAAGCGCATAAAAATGTCGCTAAGTATATGTAATGCTGGAGCAGACTCTTTCCAGAAATAACCAATGATTATTCCTAAAAACATTCCTAAAAATATCTGAACTATTAATGATGGCGCTTTTATTTTCATATTTTATTTTACCGCAGAGGCGCAATGGCACTTGAGGGTTTTATTAAAACAAATATAGTGTTTGTAAAAGAAAAAGCTTCGTAAATTTTACGAAGCTTTTTTATACAATTTTTTTACTTACAACAACCCAATTACAAAATCAGGCATAAGACCTAGCACAATTATTAAGAGAACTGTTACAAAAAACAACAGCTTGTGGTTCATGCTCAGTTCAATTGAAGAATCGTTGTTGCTTGTTTTAAAATACATAGCAATAATTATTCTGAAATAATAATACACCCCAATTAATGATGCTAAAATAGCAATCAAAACAAGCCAAGCATAACCTGCTTGAAATGCTGCCGTGAAAATATAATACTTAGCAAAAAATCCTGCTGTTGGTGGAATGCCTGCTAATGAAAGTAAAGCGACTGTCATCACAAATGCTAAAAAGGGATTTGATTTTGCTAATCCATTAAATGAATCAGTTCCATCACTGCCTCTTGCTTTGCTAACATAAGCCAAAACTCCAAACGAAGCAATAGAGCCAATTGAATATGCTAATGCATACATTAATATTGAACCTTGTGAATAATGATTTAAAGCTAATAAGCCTAACAACATATATCCAGCATGTGCCACACTTGAATATGCTAACATACGTTTAGCGCTTGCTTGTAATACTGCCGTAATATTTCCTATTAACATTGTTAATGCTGCCATAACAAAAACAATGGTTGTCCATGTACTTGCTGAACCTTGAAAACAAGTATAAAACAAGCGTAAGAAAGCTGCAAAAGCTGCTGTTTTAACTATTGTTGCCATGTATGCAGTAACTTGTGTTGGTGCTCCTTCGTAAACATCTGGTGCCCAAAAATGAAATGGTGCAGCAGAAACTTTAAATGCCATACCAACTAACATCAACAATATTCCAACATAAAATATGGGTGATGCTGCCGAAACAGAAATTGTTTGTGCAATTTCAACTATATCAAATGAACCCGTTGCTCCATAAATTAATGCAATACCAAATAACAAAAACCCTGTTGCGAAAGCTCCTAATATTAAATATTTAAATGCAGCTTCATTTGAATGTATGTCTTCTTTTTTGCTTCCAGCTAAAACATACATAGGAATTGATAAAATTTCAATTCCTAAAAACAACATAGCCATATTGCTATAAGAAACCATCATAATACCACCTGCTAAAGAAAAAATCACCAATGAAAAATAATCCATCATGTTTGATTCTTCTTTAAAAAACCCGTCAGCCATCACAAACCATAAAAATGCAACACCAATTAATACCGATGAAAATGCAACAGCATAATTATCATAACGCATCATGTTAAAATAAGTGTGATCTGTTCCCCAATCAAAAGCATTAAAAATAAATGTGGTAATTAATCCAATTAAAACAATAGGATAAACTATTTTTTTAAAGCTGAATATCTCAGCTAATAATGCTATTACGCCTAATGAAGAAAGTAATACTAATGCTTTCATAGTTCTATTCACCCCTCTCCAGCTCTCCCCAAAGAGGAGAGGGGTTGTTTTATTTATTTGTTTTAACAAGAATCCCTTTTTGGGAATCGTGTCGGGGTTTTATTTTTTATTTCTCACCTATTGCCCCCTCGCCTTTGGAGAGGGGATAAAGGGATGGGGTGTTTATTTTCCAATTGCTACTTTAAATCCATCAACCAATTTAATAACGGAAGGTTCTGCTATATCTAACAACGGTTTTGGGTAAACACCAAAACCAATAATTGCAGCACAGATGATTATTAAAACTGTTTTTTCATTTCTTGTTAACGGAGCAAATGAATTTGTTAATGAATTTGTTTCACCCAACATTATTGATTGATAACTACGTAACATATATACCGCTCCCAAAATAACTGATATTCCTGCAAATGCAGCCATCCATGAGCTATATTGATATACACCATTCAACAATAAAAACTCCCCAACAAATCCGTTTGTTAATGGAAGTGCAACACTTCCCAACAATACAATTAAAAATAAAACAGCAAATTGTGGATTTACATTTCTGATTCCTCCCAATGCTTTTATTTCTTGTGTATTGGTACGCGATTGAATTAAATCAACAATAAAAAACAAACCAACTACATTAACACCATGGCTTATCATCTGAATCATTGAACCTTGAAGGCCCTGAACATTACCAGCTAAAATTCCTGCTGCTATTAATCCAACGTGAGCGATGGATGAATATGCAATTAATCGTTTAAAATCTTTTTGTACAATAGCAATTGTTGATGCATATAAAATTCCGATAACAGCCAATGTAATTGCTAAATGCGCCCAATGTTCAACTCCAAGAGGAGCAATTGGTAATAGCCAACGAATAACTCCATACGTACCCATTTTTAGCATGATTCCCGATAACAACATTGTTCCTTGTGTTGGAGCTGTTGTATATGTATCAGGCTGCCAAGTATGAAATGGGAATACAGGCATTTTAATTGCAAATGCCATAAACATTGCCCAGAAAACGTATCCTTGATGAACGACATCTAAGTTTCTTCCTGCTTCATATAAAGCAGCAATGTCAAATGTATGTGCTGAAGTGTGTTGATATAAATAGATTAAACCAGCAAGCATTAACAATGAACCTGCGAGTGTATAAACAAAAAATTTAAACGTAATTCTTGCTCTGTCTTCGCCTCCCCAAAGCAAACAAATAAAATAAATTGGAATTAATGCTAATTCCCAAAAAACATAAAACAAAAATCCGTCTAATGAAACAAAAACACCAACCAAAGCAAACTGCATTGCAAGTATTAATGAATAAAATGACGAAGGGTTTTTATATTGTTTGTTAAATGAGGTAAGAATAATGATAGGCACTAAAAAAGTTGTAAGCAGCACAAGTAGTAGTGAAATTCCGTCCATACCAACATGAAAATTTATTCCCATCGATTTTATCCATGTATGATTTATTTCAAATTGTATGTCCGCATTTTTTTGAAATTGAAACACCGCAATCATAGAAATTAAAAATTCTATTATAGTTGCTCCAAGTGCAATTTTTTTAACTTGTTCTCCTTTAACTAGCAACAGCATCAAAGCTGCTGCTAAAGGAAAAAATATCAATAATAATGTAATCATATCTTGTAAAATTCTAATATCTATTTTTAATTTTTTAAAAAAGCTGTGTAAACAAAATCAATACAATGCTTATTACCATAACAAAAACATAAAACCCAATATTACCTGTTTGTGCTTTTCTAATAATGCCGCCCACTCCATTTACAACAACTCCACATCCGTTTACAAATCCATCTACAAATTGGTTATCCACAACCTTATGTAAAACTTCACCAATAAAATTTAATGGTCTCATAAATAAACCTTCATACAATTCGTCTACTAAATATTTTTTATAAACCAATTTGTGTAGTGGTTTTAATTCTTCTCCTTCATCAGCTGGTAATGCTTTATTTTTAACATAGGTATTATATGCATAATACAATGCTAAAAACATTACAGTAATTGCAACACCCATTAAAATATATTCTGTCTCATGCGATAAATGATGAACCAACCTAAAAGAAGATTCAGCAAAAACAGGATGTAAATATTCTTCTAAAAAATGATGTCCTCCTAATACTTCCGGGATTCCAACAAACCCTCCAACAACAGATAAAATTGCCAATACAATCAATGGAATCGTCATTGATTTAGGCGACTCGTGCAAATGATGTTCTTGTTCGTGCGTTCCTCTGAATGTACCTTTAAAGGTTAAGAAATATAAACGGAACATATAAAATGTTGTCATAGCCGCCCCTAAAACGCCAAGGAACCACAATAATTTATTGTGTTCAAATGCATGAGCCAATATTTCATCTTTTGAAAAGAATCCTGAAAAACCGGGGAAACCAACTATTGCAAGTGTTCCTAATAAAAAGGTCAAATGTGTTATCGGAATGTATTTTTTCAATCCCCCCATCTTACGGATATCTTGTTCTCCACTCATTGCATGAATAACACTTCCTGCTCCTAAAAATAATAAAGCTTTAAAAAATGCATGTGTCATTACATGAAAAACAGCGCCAGTATATGCACCTACACCTAAAGCTAAAAACATATATCCTAATTGTGATACTGTTGAATATGCTAATACTTTTTTAATATCGTTTTGTGCTAAGCCAATAGTAGCTGCAAACAAAGCAGTACAAACACCCACTACTGCAACAACTTCCATTGCAAAGGGAGATAGCGTATATAAAATATTTGAGCGAGATACCATGTAAATACCAGCTGTTACCATTGTTGCAGCATGTATCAATGCAGATACAGGTGTTGGTCCTGCCATTGCATCAGGCAACCAAGTATACAATGGAAGCTGAGCACTCTTGCCCATCGCACCAATAAATAATAACAATGCTATTGCTGTGATTACAGAATTATCGCCAACAAAATGTTTTGCTTGTTCAAAAACATCAGCATAAGCAATGCTTCCAAATGTTACAAAAATTAAAATGATACCTAACAAAAATCCTAAGTCACCAATGCGATTCATCACAAATGCTTTTTTTGCAGCATTGTTATAGGCAGTATTTTTAAACCAAAACCCAATCAAAAGATAAGAACATAAACCAACGCCTTCCCAACCAACAAACATTATCAAATAGTTAGAACCCAATACTAACAATAACATAAAGAATACAAATAGATTTAAGTACGCAAAAAATCTTGCAAACCCTTCATCATGACTCATGTATCCAGCAGAATATAAATGAATTAAAAATCCGATTCCTGTAATAATTAATAGAAATAAAGACGATAGAGGATCAACTAAAAAAGAAAAAGGGACAGAAAGCTTTCCAGCAGAAATCCAATTAAACAAATCAATGGTAACTGATTTCTCTGATTGTCCTGTTAATTCAAAAAACATCCCAAGAGCTATTGCAAATGCTCCCAAAACAACTCCACTACCAATTGTTCCTACTACTGCTTTCGATAATTTTTTTCCAAACAATCCAATGATTACAAAACCTATCAGAGGAAGAAGAGGAACTAACCAAACTAATTTTATCATACTTTAAATGTATTAGGTATCAAGTATTTTGTATCAAGATATCAGTTTTATTATCTGTTTTCTTTGTACTTACTACTTTTTACTTTTTAACCTTTTAATTTATTTAACATATTTATATCCGTTGATTTTGTATTTCTATAAACACTCATCAATATTGCTAAGCCAACAGCTACTTCTGCAGCAGCCACAGCCATAATAAAAAACACAAATACTTGTCCTTTTGAGTCGGACAAATAACTGGAAAATGCAACCAACAATAAATTAACTGCATTCAGCATTAATTCTATCGACATAAAAATTATAATTGCATTTCTTCTAAAAAGCACACCTAACACACCAATAGTGAATAGCACAGCACTTAATAGTAAATACCAATTAATCGGAATAATTTGAATTGCGCTCATCTTTATTTAATACTTTTTTTTCCTAATAATACTGCACCAACCATAGCCCCTAATAATAATAATGAGGCTACTTCAAATGGTAATAAAAACTCTTTGAATAATGTTTTGCCTAAATTTTCAATCAACCCAACATTTGGATTGAATGTATTCGTTGCTGAAATCATTTCTGCATTTCTTAATGAACCTACCAAAACCATTAGCAATAATCCTGAAGCAACCGCAGCTGAAAGTTTTAACCAAATATTTTTATGCGGCTCAGTTTCTTTATTTAAATTCAATAGCATGATCACAAATAAAAACAAAACCATGATTGCTCCTGCGTAAACAATAACATGAACTGCTGCTAAAAACTGAGCATTTAATAAAACATAATGCCCTGCAATAGCAAAAAATGTAAGCACCAAATACAACACGCTATGAATAGGATTTTTTGAAAGCACCACCATCAAGCCAAACATAATGGCTAAGAATGATAGGAAATAAAATAAATATTGTGTAATCATATTTTTAATTTATTAGTGGTGTCCACCAACGTTTATCTTTTTATTTTTATCAAAGGTTTGATTGTGTTCAAACTCTTTATGCAACTTAAACTCTTTTACTTCTTTTGTTTGACGTTTTGATAAATCAATTGGGTTACCAATTTCTTCTACCAAAATTTCTTTTCCATATACAAAGCTTCTGCGTTTACCATACACATCTACTTGTCTATCGGTCAAAAATATTGCTTCTTTCGGACAAGCTTCTTCACAATCACCACAAAAAATACAACGTAACATGTTTATTTCATAAACCGCTGCATACTTTTCTTCACGGTATAAATTTTCTTCTCCTGGCTTACGCTCAGCCGCAATCATTGTTATGGCTTCTGCAGGACAAGCCACAGCACACAAGCCACAAGCAGTACAACGTTCTGCTCCTTTTTCATCTCTTTTCAAAACATGTTGCCCACGGTAAACACCGCTATATGGACGCTTTTGTTCAGGGTATTGAATCGTTGGTTTTTTCCTAAAAAAATGACTCATTGTAATCATCATTCCGCTAAAAATAGCAGGTAGATACATTCTTTCTAAGAACGTCATCTCTTTTTTTGAAACTACTTTTGATCTATTGGTTAATGCTTGCATTTATATTTCAGTTTACAGTTGGCAAAATTGCAGTTGGCAATTTATGCACTTTGTTTTTATATTTCAGTTTACAGTTGGCAAAATTACAGTTAGCAATTTATGCACTTTGTTTTTATATACAGTTGGCAATTTTTTAGTTGGCAAAAAAACACTTCTGCCAAATTTAATTTGATAACTGTTTCTTTTTATACTTTCTTTCCTGAATATTTTTCAGGATTTTCAATCATATGATTAATCATTCTTCCAATCTCTTCCGACCTTTTTAAAAAAGCAACATAATCTCGTGTCTCATCATCCAAAGTCCAGTAATAACAATATTTAATATAGACAGTGGTATTAAAATTTTCCACCCTAAATTCATTAGTTGATCGTAGCGGAAACGAGGTAATGTCCAACGAATCCACATGAATAAGAAAATAAAGAATGATATTTTTACAAATAAAAATGCTATCCCTAAAATTGCCAAAACATTTGTATCGTGTATCCAACGACCAACAAACGGCATATTATACCCGCCAAAATAAAACGTAGAAATGACAGCTGAAGAAATAAACATATTGATGTATTCAGCAAATAAAAAGAATCCTAGTTTCATAGAGCTGTATTCCGTATGATATCCTCCAACAAGTTCCGTTTCACATTCTGGCAAATCAAATGGAGCACGATTAGTTTCTGCAAAAGCACAAATTATAAAAATCAAACAACCTAAAGGTTGAACCAATACATTCCAATGCCAGCCATGTTGTTGTGCTGCAATTTCTTTCATGCTTAATGTTCCTGTTACCATTATTAATGCAATAATTGACAAACCCATTGCTACTTCATAGCTAATCATTTGAGAAGAAGCGCGAATGCCACCTAACAAAGAATATTTATTGTTAGATGCCCAACCTCCAATCATAATACCATACACACCCATTGAAACAACACCAAATAAATACAATACACCAATGTTCAAATCCGTAATTTGTAATGAAAATTCTTGTCCATCAATAATTAATGAACTGCCCCAAGGAATAACCACTCCTGTTAAACAAGCTGTTAACATTGCTAATGAAGGTCCTAAAATGAACAACCATTTATTTGAAACAGAAGGAATCATTTCTTCCTTCATAAACATTTTTACAGCATCTGCTAATGGTTGCAAAATTCCAAAAGGTCCCGCTCTATTAGGACCTAATCGGTCTTGCAAAAAGGCTGCAATTTTACGTTCAGCATACGTGCTGTATGTTGCAACCAACAGGGTGATTGCAAAAACCGCAAGTACCATTATTCCTTTATAAATCAAGTAAGTTGAAAACGCCATAATCAGTTTTTATTTCTTTGCAGCTATTGCTTTTTGTTGTTTCCCAATATCTAATTTTAATTGTGTCAAATTTTCGTAATGGTTTGCTGAAATAACTGAATGACGGTCGATATGACGTGGACCTTCAACAGTCCAATCCTTCACCTCTTTTTTCTCGAACCTACATTCATTACAAATCCATTCTTCTGCTTCGCCCCATTTATCTTTACGAGATGTAACTCGTAATACATCATTTCCTTTTAACCATAAAGCAACTTTTCCAGAGCACTTTTTACAATCACGATGTGCGTCCATTGGTTTTGTGAACCATACACGACTTTTGAATCGGAATGTTCTGTCTGTCAATGCTCCTACTGGGCAAACATCAATTACATTTCCAGAAAAATCATTGTCGATTGCTTTCTCAATATATGTGCTTATTTCAGAAGCGTCACCTCTGAACAACATTCCTTGATAACGATTGTTTGTTAATTGGTCTGCTACTTTTATACAACGGAAACACATAATACAACGTGTCATGTGTAATTTTATATACGGACCAATATCAATTAAATTAAATGTTCTGCGTTTAAAATCATAACGCGTTTTTGCTAAGCCATGTTCATAACCTAAATCTTGTAAATGACATTCGCCTGCTTGGTCGCAGATTGGACAGTCTAAAGGATGATTGATTAATAAAAACTCAACAACTCCTTTTCTTGCTTCTAATACTTCAGGTGATGTAATGTTTACTACTTCCATTCCATCCATAACTGTTGTTCTACATGATGCAACAGGTTTTGGCATTGGGCGAGGATCTTTTTCGGAACCTTTTGTAACTTTTACTATACATGTTCGGCAGTAGCCACCACTTGTTTTAAGTTTAGAATAATAGCACATAGTAGGAGGAGCAACTTTTGCATCTACGCTACTATCTTTATCTACAAGCATTCGAGCAGCTTGCAAGATTGTTGTTCCATCGGGAACTTCTATTGTATGACCATCTATTGTAACCTTTGCCATATTTATTTTAAGTCAAAAATTTTTAAGTCAAAATTCAAAAGGAACTTATTAACTCAATCTCCCCATTGAAAAGAAACTTTTTATTTTTAATTATCTCTTTTATCTAATTCAAAAGTTTTTAAGTCAAAATTCAAAAGGGATATTAATCCATTTACTTTTTCAAGTTTACCACTATTGAACCTATAACTTTTGATATTTCATTTAACTCTTTTTTATCTTGTTCTAAAAATTCATTTTCAAAATTATATCCTTCACTTATTACATCTATCCAATAATCCAATTCATTTGCCGACCTTAAAGCTATTTCATAAAATCGAATCAATTCCTTCTTGGTGCTACTTGCTTTTGCTTCCCTTACATTTGCACCAATAGATGTTCCACTTCTTAAAAACTGATCTCTCAATGAAAACTCAACACCTTTTTCCTTCAACAAAAATGTTTTCTTAATTGTATTTATTGCAAATTTTTTTGTTCTTTCTTTTATATCACTGTCGTATTTCAACGTCCCTGATTTTTTGTTTTAATTTTCTTTCCTTCTTTCTTTTTGAATTTTACTCTTTTGACTTTTAACTTAATTTCTTATGCACTTTGTGTACTATAATAATGTTTAACATCTTTAATTTTACTTGGGTTATTGATATACTCTTCGAACTCCGAACGAAAATGACGAATAGCACTTGCCACAGGCCAAGCAGCAGCATCTCCTAAAGGACAAATTGTATTTCCTTCAATTTTGCGTTGGATATCCCAAAGTAAATCAACATCTCCTGATTTTCCGTGACCTTCAATAATTCTGTGGAGAATTTTTTCCATCCAACCTGTTCCTTCTCGACAAGGAGAACATTGCCCGCAACTTTCGTGATGATAAAAACGAGCAAACGTGTAAAGATTTTTTACAATACTTGTTGTTTCATCATACACAATAAACCCTCCAGAACCCAACATTGTTCCTGATACAAATCCTCCTTCGCTTAATGATTCGTAAGACATTAATCTTGGTTCTCCTTTATCGTTTTTCAAAATTAAATCAGCAGGTAAGATTGGAACAGAAGAGCCTCCGGCTACAACTGCTTTTAGTTTTCTTCCATTGATAATACCTCCACAATATTCATCTGAATAAATAAATTCTTCAACAGGTAATCCTAATTCAATTTCATAAACACCAGGTTTATTAATATGCCCAGAAGCTGAAATTAATTTTGTTCCTGTGCTTCGTCCAATACCAATTTTTGCATATTCATCTCCACCCATCATAATAATTGGGCAAACAGCCGCAATTGTTTCTACATTATTTACAACCGTTGGGCAACCCCAAACACCAGCTATTGCAGGGAATGGCGGTTTTATTCGAGGGTTTCCTCTTTTACCTTCAAGTGATTCTAACAAGGCGGTTTCTTCACCGCAGATATATGCTCCAGCACCCACTTGCACATAACAATCGTGAGAAAAATCTGTTCCTAAAATATTTTTTCCTAACCAACCTGCAGCATAAGCCTCTTCAATTGCTTTTTCAAGAATCTGTGCCACATAAAAATATTCTCCTCTAATATATATGTAAGACGTTTTTGCTCCCAAAGCATAACTTGATGTAATCATTCCTTCAATTAATAAATGAGGAATTTTTTCCATTAAGTATCTATCTTTAAATGTTCCTGGCTCAGATTCATCTGCATTACAAACAAGGTAACGTTCAACGCCTTCTGGTTTTGCAAGAAAACTCCATTTCATCCCTGTAGGAAATCCAGCACCTCCACGTCCTCTTAATCCCGATTTTTTCACCTCTTCAACAACATCATTTGACGACATTGTTTTTAATGCTTTTTCAACAGATGCATAACCACCATTAGCTCTATACACTTCTAATGTGTGTATGTTTGGAATAGTATCGTTATGTATTAATAATTTTTTTCCCATTTTACCTCACCTCTCTCCCTTTCCTTCGACTACGCTCAGGATGACGGGAGAAAAGGATTTCGTTTTATAATGTGTTTTTATAATCTTTATCTGTATAACTTCTTCGTCTGCCAGCAGAACGATATTCTTCAATCAATGCATCTACTTTTTCTAAAGTCAAATTTTCGTGATACGATGCTCCACATTGTAACAATGGAGCGGTACCACAACTTCCCAAACATTCTACTGTTTTCAATGTAAACATTCCATCTTTTGTGGTTTCACCTTCTTTTATTCCTAATTTTTTTTCAATGTGTTTTACTACATCTTCTGCTCCACGCACCCAACAGGATGATGTACGACAAACTTCTAACAAACATTTTCCAACTGGTTTTAAATTATACATCGAATAAAATGATGCTACTTCATACACTTCAATTGGTTTTATTTTTAAAATAGAAGCTACATAATCCATTGTTTCTGGACTTAACCATCCGTCAAATTCTGCTTGAGCAATATGCAAAATTGGTAATAATGCAGATTTGTGTTTCCCTTGAGGATAACGTGCAATAATCTTGTTGACTGTTGCAAGTGCTTCTTCGTTAAATTTTATTTCTTTACTCATTTTTTTTCTCGCAGAGACGCAAAGGTCGCTGAGTTTTATTTTTTGTAAACTATTTTTTAGGCATCTAATTCTCCTGCAATTACATTCATGCTACTCATTGTTAAAATTGCATCCGACAAATATGTTCCTTTTATCATTTCAGTATATGCTTGATAATAGATAAAACATGGTCTGCGAATATGCATTCTATAAGGAGTTCTTCCTCCATCACTTATTAAATAATATCCTAATTCTCCATTTCCTCCTTCAACACAATGATAAACTTCGCCAACAGGAATATCTGATTCGCCCATCACAATTTTAAAGTGATATATTAATGCTTCCATATTGTTGTAAACTTCTTCTTTAGGAGGTAAGAAAAATTCTGGAACATCAGCATGAAAAACTCCTGCTGGTTCTTTTTTTACTTTTTCGATTGCTTGTTTAATGATGCTTAAGCTTTGCCACATTTCTTCTTGACGAACCATAAAGCGGTCGTACGTATCACCTTGTGTTCCAACTGGAACAGTAAACTCAAACTCTTCGTAAGCGCAATAAGGGTTCATAACGCGAACATCATAATCAACTCCTGCTGCACGTAAGTTTGGTCCTGTAAAACCATAAGCCAAAGCCTTTTCTGCTGAAATAGGTCCGCAATTAATGGTCCGATCCATAAATATTCTGTTGCGCATTAAAAGGTTTTCAAACTCTTTTAACTTGTCTGGAAATTCATTTAAAAACTTATCGATTAGTGTCCAAGCTTTTTCAGAAAAATCTCTTTCTAATCCTCCAATACGTCCAATATTTGTTGTTAAGCGAGCGCCACATAGCTCTTCTAAAATATCATAAATGCTTTCTCTTTGTTGAAAGATGTATAAGAAACCTGTCATTGCTCCTGTATCAACACCTATAACGCTGTTACATATTATATGATCTGCAATACGAGATAATTCCATGATGATAACACGTAAATACTGAACGCGTTTTGGAATTTCAATTTTCAACAGTTTTTCTACTGTCATGTGCCAACCCAAATTATTTATTGGCGATGAACAGTAATTTAGTCTATCTGTTAATATAGTTATTTGATAGTAAGGTCTGTGCTCTGCTATTTTTTCA
Organism: Arcticibacter sp.; assembly: GCA_021155045.1. Classification (GTDB taxonomy): domain Bacteria; phylum Bacteroidota; class Bacteroidia; order 2-12-FULL-35-15; family 2-12-FULL-35-15; genus 2-12-FULL-35-15. The sequence continues at coordinate 98,062 of JAJNQB010000019.1, read as the reverse complement.
AAAGCACGATGAATGTATCCAACGGTAGATTCTCCTTCAATAATAATTTCACCATCCATCTTTAACACGTTTTGAAAAATACCATGTGTTGCCGGATGTGTAGGACCAAGATTAAGAGTGGTGTACTCTTTTTCTATTATATCAGTATTGCTACTTTGTTTTTCGTTTTTCATTTTTGTTAAAGTCAAAAATTTCTTAAGTCATAAGTCAAAAAATTTTTGATTTTTGACTTCTTTGCTTTTTTATTTTACCTACCAAACATTTTATCATCTTTATCTGTACGAGTTCCATCTTCTAAAGGAAATTCTTTTCGCATAGGAAAAGCTGTCATTTCATCCATATTTAAAATGCGTTTTAAATTAGGATGTCCTTTAAAAATAATTCCAAAAAAATCGTATTCCTGACGTTCCATCCAATTTGCTGTTGGATATAAATCGGTAACAGTGGGAATATTAGGATCTGAAACACTAAAAAAAGTTTTTAATCGTATGCGTAAATTTTTAGGCATATTATGTAATTGATACATTACTCCTAACTCATTTCCTTTATTATCTGGATAATGCAAACCACACATTGTTGTTAAAAAACCAAATGATAATTCTTCGTCCTCTTTTAAAAATCTAATGACATCATGAATTACATTTCTGTTAACTGTGAATACAGGAAAATCGTAAAGTTGTTCTGCCGAGATTATTCCTTCTCCGAATTGAGCTTTTAATTTTTCGTTTACGTTATCTAATAAATTCATTTTTTCTTTTTTGTCATTTCGACTGCTCGGAATGACAGTTTAAAATTTATTCAATATTATATTTTGCCAACATGTTTTTATATTCTTCCGTATCTCTTCTTCTTATCGATTCTGATTTTGCTAATTCTTGAATATGTAAAATTCCATCCAACACTTGCTCTGGTCGAGGAGGGCATCCTGGAATGTAAACATCAACTGGAATAATTTTGTCTATCCCTTGTAAAACACTATATGTATCAAATACTCCTCCGCTTGATGCACAAGCACCCATGGATAAAACCCATTTAGGCTCAGCCATTTGCTCATAAACTTGGCGAAGAACAGGTGCCATTTTTTTTGAAATAGTTCCCATTACCATTAGTAGGTCTGCTTGGCGAGGAGAGAAACTTAATCTTTCTGCTCCAAATCGACCTAAATCGTATGTAGAAGCCATTGTTGCCATAAATTCAATTCCACAACAAGACGTAGCAAATGGCAATGGCCAAAGTGAGTTTGCACGAGCCATTCCAACTACCTTATCTATTTGTGTAGCAAAAAACCCTGGTCCTTCAATTCCATCTGGAGCCTTTACTATTTCTACTTTTGATTTTTGTATTGTACTCATTTTATTTTTTTAAAACTATCAACTAATTAGTTTAAAGTAATTGTTATTCCAGCATCTTTTTTTGCAGCTTGTCCACTTTGAATTATTTCAACATCTTCTATTAATACTGTGTTTCCTAGCTTTTTAGATTTATATAATTTTTCCATTGATTCTATAACATCTTTGCTAAACGTATTCCCTTTTGATTTGTATTGTATTGAATATGTTTCTTTTTTTTCTTTTTTCTGAACTGTAACCATAAATGAATTAACAAATGTTTTGCTATCCGTAGTGATTAATTTTTTTTCGCATTTCAGAAACTCATCATAAGTAAAAGAACAATCTCCTTGTTTACCACAAAATGTAAAAGGTGGATTTTTTTGAGTAAAAGCAAACGAAACAAATAAAAAAAATACAGCACTTATTTTTAATGCTGTTTTTGTTTTTTTATTTACTCCCATTTTAAAGCTCCCTTTTTAATAATGTAATAAAAACCAACCAATAAAAAACCAACAAATGTTAGCATTTCAATAAAGCCAAGCAAGCCTAATTGTTTAAAATTAACAGCCCAAGGGTACATAAATATTACCTCCACATCAAATAAAACAAAAAGGATAGCAACTAAAAAATATTTAATAGAAAAAGGAATACGCGCATTTCCCTGCACCTCTATTCCACACTCAAAAGTATCGTTCTTAATTTTTGATTTGCGTTTTGGTCCAAGAATGTGTGTTACAAACATAGTGGTAACAACAAATCCAAGAGCAACCGCAAACATCAATGCAATGGGTAAAAAATCGATTGGAGAGCTTTCTGTGGGCATAAAAAAAATCTGTTTTGTTTTTCGACCTCAATTTTAGGTAATTCTTTTTAATTAACCCAAAATTTTAGCACAAATTTAATGTTTTATATACACTATCTGGCGTTTGAATCTTTTTTTAGACAGATGCTAAATAACAAACGATAAATTTTAATTTGAATATTTAATTATCTTTAAAAAATTATTCGCTATTTCTACAAATGAAATATTCACTTAGGATAGTTTTATTTATCTTTTTATTTACACCAACATTACAGTCCTATTCTCAAGGATGTAGCGATGCGGGTGTGTGTACTGTTGGTTCGTTGGGAACTGTTCAGTTTAAGTATGAGGTTTTACCTGTAAGCGAAACCAAACTATTACCCGTTGCAACACAAGATCCTGAATTAAACTTAAATCCCATTGTTGATAAAAACAATAAAAACGACTCTACGGAACAAACATTTGCAACTACCACTACAATCGATTCCCTACCAACTAACAAGAAAGAAACGCTACGTTACACCTTCCAATATCCAAAATACTTTTTTCAGCTAAATGGTTCTTATGCACTTGGAGATAGAAGCACTTCTATTATTATTACTCAATTTGATGCTAACATTCGTTTAAACAAAAAAGGAATGTATGCACAAGTAAAAGTTCCTTATTCTATCATTAATGGAAACTTAGGTTCAGTTAGCGGAATAGGCGATATTACAGCAAGCATCACAGGAGTTGCCTTTGCAAACCGAACCAGTAGCTTAAGTTTAACTGGAGGAATTAAATTTCCTGTAAACAATGCTAATATATTAAAAGACACATTACCACTACCAATGGTTTATCAAACAAGCTTGGGTACTACTGATATTTTGCTTGGAGCAAAGTATGCTTATAAAAAATGGGATTTTACTATTGGGTATCAACACGCATTTAATGCCAATAAAAACGGCTATTTGCATCGTTCTGGAATTAGCGACAGCTCCAATTATAATAGTTATTTTGAGTCCAATAATTTAAAACGTGCTGATGATGGAGTATTTAGAATAAATAGAAATTTTATAAGTAAAAAAATTAATGCTGGAGCAGGTTTGTTATTTATTTATCATCTGGCTGATGATACTTATATTAATTCGTTAGGAGAACGCAAAAAAATTGCTGGCTCACAAGGATTAACTTTAAACATAAACATTTCGGGTTTGGTGCCTATTTCAAAAAAGTTAGACTTTGTTTTTGTGCTTGCCGCACCAATTGTTACCAGAACCGCCAGACCTGATGGTTTGACCCGCAAATATGTAGCTATTGTCGGGTTGAAATACAAAATTCAATGACAAAATAGAGCATAAAACCAATGTGGTTTCTTTCTAAAAAACAAATTACACCAATTTATTTTTCCCTAAATATTCAGCAATTTGTATCGCATTGGTTGCAGCGCCTTTTCTAAGGTTATCAGCAACAATCCACATATTAAGTGTTTTAGGCTGAGTTTCATCTCTTCGCAAACGACCAACTAAAACTTCATCTTTATCATGTGCATCCATTGGCATTGGATATTTTAGATTTTTTACATCATCCACTAAAATTACGCCTTCGGTATTTTGCATAATTGTTCGGATGTCGTTCAAGTCAAATTCATTTTCAAATTCTATATTTACACTTTCACTATGTCCACCCATTACAGGGATACGCACAGTAGTGGCTGTAACCTGTATAGAATTATCCCCCATAATTTTTTTTGTTTCGTTTACCATTTTCATTTCTTCTTTGGTATAACCATTATCGGTAAACACATCAATGTGTGGTATTACATTTAAGTCAATAGGATATGCGTAAGCCATTTCGCCTTTTATACCTTTGCGTTCATTCATCAATTGATCAACGGCTTTCACACCCGTTCCGGTTACCGACTGATACGTAGAAACAACAATTCTTTTAATCTTATATTTTAAGTGTAATGGGTTTAATGCTACAACCATTTGTATAGTTGAACAATTTGGATTGGCAATAATTTTATCAGAAGCATTAATTTCTTTTGCATTAATTTCTGGTACTACTAATTTTTTAGTTTCATCCATTCTCCAAGCAGATGAATTATCAATTACTGTAATTCCAGCGGCAGCAAATTTAGGAGCCCACTCCAACGATGTGCTTCCTCCAGCTGAAAACAAGGCAATATTTGGTTTCATGTCAATAGCTGTTTGCATATTAACAACTCTATATTTTTTTCCTTTGTATGTTATTTCTTTTCCAACAGATTTTTCGGAGGCAACAGGGATAAGTTCTGTTACAGGGAAATTACGTTCTTCTAATACTTGAATCATTTTTGTGCCAACCAATCCTGTGGCACCAACTACTGCTATTTTCATAATTAATTTTTATTTAATACAACAAGATTCCAACTCCGAAAGAAAAAGGAATCATTTTAGGTTCACCTTTGTTTTTTTCAAACAGTTCTGATAAAGCATAAAACCCTTGTAAGGTTATTTTATCATATCCTATTCTGAATGTAACGCCATAACGTATTGGGTTTAAATTTTTAATCCAATAAATTTTTCGTTTACCATCATCATCAATAATTTTTGAATGTGCGCTATACAAATAGCCAATTTTGCCTCCAACAGCCATTTTAAATTTATGCCCGTTACCTGTTCTAATTCTTAATACTAATGGCACTTCCACATAATTACAAGAAAGTTTGTTTCTTTTGTATCCGCTTGTTCTTGGTTCAATACTAGTATATTTTCCATCAATTGAATACGTAATTATTCCATTATGATGAACATTGTGCGTGCTCAAACCTATTCCAAAACCAAGACTAAACGGTCCATATCCTACAGGGTAATCCCACATCAAATAAGCATTTCCTCCTAATGAATAAGGTTTTTGTTTTATATCTTTTGGCATATTCAGCCAGCCATCATAATTAAAATCGGCAATGATTCTATCTTTTCGTTCTTTTATTTTTTTAGGGGGTTCTTCTTCTAGAGCCGTAGTTTGTGCAACCACAAAAAAAGAAGCTAAAAAAAAGAAAAGGAAAAATATGTTTTGTTTGTTTTGCATGAAGGCTTAAAATTAACAAAATTTAGATTACAAATATTATTCAAAAATATCCATAATCGTTTCTGGTTTTTGTAGCCAATAGGTATTAATTCCAAGCCCTTGTGCCGAATCAATATGTTGTTTGCTATCATCAATAAATAGTGTTTCTGATGCAATTAACTTATTTTGGTTTAACACTAGTTCAAAAATTTCAGCATCGGGCTTTCGCATTCCTACTTCGTAGGATAAATACATTTTTTCGAAATAATCAGACAAATCACTTATTGCATGAGTTTGTTTCAAATACTGATTAAACTGAATGATATGAATTTCATTTGTATTGCTCAACAAAAAAGTTCGATGGGTATTTTTTATTTTTTTTAATAACAACAATCTTTCTTTGGGTAAATCTAGTAAAAGAGAATTCCAAGCATCGTCAATTTGTTGGTTGATAATTGTGTTTTTAAATTCTTTTTTAATCGTATCTCTAAATTCACCCGAAGAAATTTGCCCTTTTTCGTATAAATCAAACAACTGTTTTTGTTTGGCTTGTGAAAAGTGTTCGGCAAAATTATCCAAACCTAATTTCTTGAATTCTTCAACAGCTTTGTTATAATCGATATTTAAAACAACATCACCTAGGTCAAATATGATGTTTTTGTAAGCATTTAAGTCCAACTGCATAAAAAATATCCTATATTGATTTGTTAATTTGCTACAAATATATAGCTTTGCAGTCCTAAAATTACTTTTTATAAGTAATTGGGCCTATAGCTCATTCGGTTAGAGCAACAGACTCATAATCTGTGGGTGCTTGGTTCGATCCCAAGTGGGCCCACAAAAAAGCCTCACAGATATGTGGGGCTTTTTTATTTATAATAATAAATTTTATTTTCTCGATAAATATTTTTTATATCCCAGCTTATCAAGCTGTGTTACTTTTTGTTCTACTTCTTTTTCAAGTGATTTTTTATACGCAGCAATTTTTTTAGTTAGAGAAGCATCAGAAGTAGCAAGAATTTGTGCAGCTAAAATTCCCGCATTTTTTGCTCCATTTAAAGCTACTGTTGCTACAGGTACTCCTCCTGGCATTTGTAAAATTGAAAGTACAGAATCCCAGCCATCAATAGAATTAGAAGATTTTATTGGCACTCCAATCACAGGCAATGTAGTAATAGAAGCTACCATTCCTGGTAAATGTGCTGCGCCACCAGCACCTGCTATTATAACTCGTATTCCTCTTTGATATGCTTTTTCAGCAAATTGAACCATTCTACTTGGTGTTCTGTGTGCCGAAACAATTGTTGTTTCACATTCAACACCAAACGATTCTAAAATTTCAGTTGCTTGTTTCATAATAGGCAAATCCGAATCGGAACCCATAATGATGCTTACTAGTGGAGATTTTTTCATATGAGATAGTTTGTTTTTAGTTGTCATCCGCCTGAGGCGGACGCCATGTTATTTTCATCCGTTTGGTGCATGGCTATTTCATGCTATTATTTTTAATGTTTTTTGAACGAATTCTGCTTTCTTTTTAGCGCTGGATAAGTCTTTATCAATAATTGTAACATGCCCCATTTTGCGAAACGGGCGTGTTTCTTTTTTGCCATACAAATGAATATTTACTCCTTCTATTTTCAAACAATCCATCAATCCTTTGTATTGAGCAAGCCCAGTATAACCTGATTCGCCAAGCAAATTTAACATAATTGCTGGCATAATAATATTTGTACTGCCTAATGGTAATCCAAGTATCGCTCGCAAATGTTGCTCGTATTGCGATGTAAAACAATTTTCTATTGTTTGATGTCCGCTGTTATGCGGACGAGGAGCTACTTCATTAATAAATAATTTATCATTGTTATCCAAAAACATTTCCACAGCTAAAATTCCTGTTAAACCAAATCCTTCAATTGTTTTAATGGCTAAATTTGCTGCTGTTTTTTCAATTTGAGGACTTATCTCGGAAGGACTAATTAAATATTCAACCAAATTAGCTGTTGGATTAAAAAGCATTTCAACAGAAGGGTAGGCTTCAATTTCTCCTTTTGCATTTCGAGCTACAATAACTGAAATTTCTTTTTTTATTTCTACAAGGCTTTCTATAATGCTTGTTCCTTCGAGTAAATCATTGAGCTTGCTTTCATTTTTTATAACAACAACGCCTTTGCCATCGTAACCTGATTTACGAAGTTTTTGGACAAATGGAAATTTTATTTTTTGAGTGTTGATTGCTTCTTTTATTTCTGAAACATTTTCAAACAATAAAAAATCGGAAGATGGTAAATTGTGCTTTTTATAAAATTCTTTTTGCAAGCCTTTATCTTGGATAGTTTGTAAAACATCAGGTTCTGGAAAAACTGTTTTACCTTCCTTTTTTAGTTGAATTAATGCTTCGGCATTTACATTTTCAATTTCAACTGTAATTACATCCACTAATTTTCCAAATGAATAAACATCATCGTAATTTTTGAAATCTCCTTTTATAAATGTATTACATTGAGATGCGGCAGAACAATTGCTATCAGGGTCTAAAACAAATGTTGTTATTCCCCACTGATTGGTTTTAGAAATTAACATTTTTCCTAATTGTCCTCCACCAAGAATACCAAGTTTTAAGCTAGAAAATGTTTTTTCGGCAATATTGCTCATTTTTGAAGTGTAAATTTTTTCGGTTTACAATATTACAATTTACAATTGATTTTCACAGAGAAAAATAATTGAAAATAATTTTGTTTAAAATAATTATTTAGAGGTTGAAAGATCTTGTTTACTAAAATCAAGGTTATAAAAAATGCCAAATTGGAAATAATTTTTCGTTGCTTTACCAACTGTTTGTGCCATATAGCCTAATTGAATATTTGCGTTGGGTATTAACTGAAAGCCGATTGCGCCATATAATCGATTCCTATCAAAAGGAGTTGAGTTAATATGTAAAAAAACTTCATCGTAAAAAGTAAAAAACAAAGTGTTTTTCTTAATTTCTTTGTTATTAATAGGAATGCTTATTCTTAATAAATACCTTACTCTGTCTAGGTAACGATTTTGAGTTTTTGATTCAATCCAACGTTGTTCCAATCGATAACGATGTTCAAAATAAAATCTACTTAATGAACTTTTCATAATAAATTGCTGCCACATACGATTTTCTGAGGATTGAATTCCTGATTGAATTTCTTTATCAAAAGAATAATTACTCACATTTGCATATCCAATGCTTGCAGAAGTTGTATTATTTATATGAAAATTAAGCCCTCCTCTGATTAAAAGTTGTTCTACGTTTGGATTAATTTCAAAACTGCGATATTGAATTTCAGAATGAAAACTTAGCTTCTGATGAATTTTTGTTTGATTAAAAAACATTAACCAACTCCCTGAATCCTCTATCTTGGATTGAGAATAAAGAGAGTTGGTAATGACAATCAACAAACCAACTATACTAACTGTTTTTTTCAAATTTTTTCTAATTATAAAAATCTACTTTCCCTGTTTCAACATCATACATTCCTCCCACAATTGCAATTTCTTTTTTGTCTATCATTTCTTTTAATACAGCACTTTTTTCTTGAATTTGTTGCATTGTTAATTTTACATTTAAAGTGGCAACATTTTCAACAAACACAGAATTTTTAGAATTTCTTTCGGTTGTGGTTGTTTTTTCTGCATTAACTGCTGGTTTTAGTTTATCCAACAAAATGGTTAGGTTTCCTAATTTAACGTCATCGCATGCCCCTTTTACAGCACCACATTTAGTATGACCTAAAACTACTATAGCTTTGGCACCAGCCGCTTTACAAGCAAATTCCATGCTTCCTAAAATGTCTTCATTAGAAATATTACCAGCAATTCTAACACTAAATATATCTCCTAATCCTTGGTCAAATATCAACTCGGCTGAGGTGCGAGAATCAATACAACTCAACACAACTGCAAAAGGATGCTGCCCTTCAGATGTTTCATTCACTTGTTGTAATAAATTTCGATTTGCTTTTAAATTATTTACAAATCTATCATTGCCTTTTTTCAATATTTCAATTGCTTTTTCTGGTGTTAATGCTGTTTGCATTTCTTTGGTTAGTGTTTTCATTTTTCTTTTTGTTTTTAGTTAATATCTATTCCTTTTATTTCTAATGTTATGTTTTTTGTTTTTACGTTTTCTTTATAATTCTGAATTATCTCTTTAATATCATAGTGAATAAATTTTGATTTTGTTCCATCAATAATAACTTTAGAATTGGGTGGTATATCTTCCAACATTTGGAGAATCTTACCTTTGTTTAAAAATGAAACCTCTTCTGACAAAGCAATCAAATGTTCATTTTCATTTTTTGTTTCTTCTTTTGTTTGGTTAAATGGATTTCTAAAATTATTTCGTAATAAATAAAATATAGCAAAGGCTAATCCAATGGCAATACCTTTTAAAAGGTCGGTAAATAAAATCCCAATAATTGTTGCCATAAACGGGACAAACTGTTCCCAGCCTTGTTTATAAGATTGTTTAAACAAACTTGGCTTTGCTAACTTATACCCAACTATAAATAAAATGGAGGCTAATGTTGCAAGCGGAATCATATTTAAAATACCAGGGATTGCTATTGCACAAATCAACAAAAAGAATCCATGCAAAATTGCTGACAACTTTGTTTTACCTCCGAATGAAATATTTGCAGAGCTACGTACAATAACTTGTGTTAAAGGTAAGCCACCAATAAAACCTGAAATAATATTTCCAATTCCTTGTGCTTTTAGCTCTCTATTCGTTGGTGTAACTCTTTTATATGGGTCCAGCTTGTCAGTTGCTTCCACACATAAAAGTGTTTCTAAGCTTGCAACAATCGCCAAAACAAGCCCAATTATATACACATTAACATTTGTTAGTTGTGAAAAGTCGGGCATTGTAAATTGCCCTAAAAACTCACCAACACTAGAAGAAACAGGTATTTGAACTATTTGTTTAGAATTTAAGCTGAAGGGAAGAATATTTGATTGGAATAAATAATTTAAAACAATTCCAGAAAAAACTGCAACCAGTGGTCCGTTTATAATTCCAAAGATTTTACTTTTTTTTGTTAGTACAGTTTCCCAGAATATTAATATAAAAAGCGAAACCCCTGTAATTACTAATGCTCCAGGTGTTATATAGTTTAGCATATTTAAAAGCTCTGAAAATGTGTTTTGCCCATCAGCTTGAATAAAAGCCATATCGCCTTCAGTATCTTTATCATACCCAAATGCGTGAGGTATTTGTTTTAATATAATAAGCAAACCAATACCCGTTAACATTCCTTTAATTACTGAAGAAGGAAAATAGTAAGCAATAGTTCCTAATTTTAGAAACCCTAATATCAATTGAATAATTCCTGCAACAATTACTGCAAGCAAAAATGCTTCCCAAGAACCACCAAGTGTGGCAATTGAACTTAAAACAATAACGGCTAATCCTGCTGCTGGTCCGCTCACTCCTAAAGGAGAACCACTAACAGACCCAACGACAACTCCCCCTACAATTCCAGCAATTATACCGGCAAACAAAGGAGCCCCCGAAGCCAATGCAATTCCTAAACATAATGGAACTGCTACAAAAAATACGACTATACTTGCTGGTAAGTCGTTTTTTAAATCTTTAAATAGGTTTTTCATTTTTTATAGTTTTTAAATTTCTCGACAAAGATAGTAATAATATTTATATTAATAGTATTGCTATCATTAAAAATATTATTACATTTGTTAAAAAAACAAAAAAATGGAAATATCAATACAGATAAAAATGAATGAGAAATTGTTTCTCAAGAACCCAGAAGAGTCTGAATTGGGCAAAAACATTATAAAACATAGCATATTATTAATACACGAAATAGGATTTGAGGCATTTACTTTTAAAAAACTAGCCAAAGAAATTAAAACAACCGAAGCTGGTGTTTATAGATATTTCGAAAATAAACACCGAATTTTAATTTATTTGGTTGATTGGTACTGGAATTGGCAGGAATATCGTTTAATGGTAGAAACCAAAAATTTAAAAAATCCAGAATTAAAACTAAAAAAAGCTGTTCTTCTGCTTTCAACACCAGTTGTGGATGACGAAACAACAAAACATATAAATGAAAGTTTATTATATGAAATCGTGATGATGGAAGGCGCTAAGTCATATTTGGCAAAAAGCGTTACGGAGGATAATAAAAACAAACTATTTCAACCTTATAAAGATTTATGTGCAAGAATTGCTGATATAATTAAAGAGTGTAGTCCGAAATACAAATACCCCCGTTCTTTGGCAAGCACAATTATTGAGATGGCTCATTCTCAAAATTTTTATTTAAAAAATTTGCCTTCACTCACTGATTTTAGAGATGTGAAAGACGCTGGAAAGATTGCTCTTTTTTTGGAAGACTTAGTGAATGCAATCATTAAAAAATAATTATCCTGCAATATATTTTTTGCCTTTGTAGGCTCCTGAAAAATAAAGCAGAAATCGTAATCCTATAATTGATTGTTCTGAGTTATAATCTGCGAATAGTGCAGCACCAACTCCTACATCGTATGTTATTTTTTTTGCTATTTCTATTTGTCCGTATAGTCCAAATTGCTTGTAAGGGCGAGTATAAACCGTATCTCCCACTTTTCCATAACCAGTTGAGTAACTTGGTCCAATAAAACCTGCTGCATGGAAATCTTTATTTTCAAACCGCTTACCATAACCTAAATGAAATTGATAATTATTATAAAAACCAAATCGTTCCCCAGTAATTGTGGTTCCTAACTGAAAATAATGTTGTGAAAGATGAAAGTTAAAATCCACTCCTCCTGCAAAACCAAGTTTATAATTGTACCTTAAATTTTGCTGAGCTCCGCCACCAAGTGTAAGCCAGTTGTTATAGTACTTAAACACTTTATTGTTTATCACAAAAGTACTATCAAGCGGAATAATATGTTTTGTTTTTTTAGTGTCAGCAGATGAATTTGTTTCTTCTACCATTTTATATTTTTTCCCATTAATCACCGTATCAGTTTGTGCATTTAAAAAAAATGACAATCCAATAAGACAAAAAATAAATATATAAAATCGTTTTTTCAAATTGTATTATTTCATTGAACCACACATATCTTCTGGTTTAACCCACTCATCAAATTGTTCGTTGGTTAATAGCCCTAATTCAATTGCTGCTTCACGTAATGTTTTATTTCCTTTGTGTGCTGTTTTCGCAATTTTGGCAGCATTTTCATAACCAATATGTGTATTCAATGCAGTAACAAGCATCAAAGAATTTTCTAAATGTTGTTTTAATATTGGCAAATTTGGTTCGATACCTTCAGCACATTTATCATTGAATGAAACACAAGCATCACCAACCAAACGAGCTGATTGCAAAACGTTTGTAGCTATTACAGGCTTAAAAACATTTAATTCAAAATGCCCCATTGAACCTCCAACAGAAACTGCAACATCATTTCCAATAACTTGAGCACATACCATTGTAAGTGCTTCGGGCTGTGTAGGATTTACTTTCCCGGGCATGATAGAAGAACCTGGTTCATTATCAGGAATAACAATTTCCCCTATTCCACAACGAGGACCAGAAGAAAGCATTCGTATATCATTTGCTACTTTCATTAGTGCTACTGCTGAGCGTTTTAGAGCACCGGACAATTCAACCATTGCATCATGTGCTGCTAATGCTTCGAATTTATTAGGTGCTGTTATAAATGGCAAACCTGTTAATTCAGCAATTTTTTTTGCTACTAAAACGTCATAACCTTTAGGGGTATTTAAACCTGTTCCTACAGCTGTTCCACCCAAAGCTAATTCAGCAACCATTTCTAGTGCATTCTTAATTGCACGGATACTATTTGTTACTTGTTGAGCATAACCACCAAACTCTTGCCCAAGTGTAAGTGGTGTAGCATCCATAAAATGCGTACGTCCTGTTTTTACAATATTTTTATATTCTTCAGCTTTTTTTACAAGTGTGTTTTTTAGTTTCTCCATTCCTGGAAGTGTAATATCCACAACTTGTTTGTAAGCTGCGATGTGCATTGCTGTTGGAAAAGTATCGTTTGAAGATTGTGATTTATTTACATCATCGTTTGGATGCAATACTTTTTTGTCGTCTGCTAATTTTCCTCCACTCATAACATGCGCACGGTAGGCAATTACTTCATTTGCATTCATGTTAGATTGTGTTCCAGAACCAGTTTGCCATATTACTAAAGGAAACTGATCGTCTAATTTTCCCGCTATAATTTCATCGCACGCTTTTGCAATTAAATCTCTTTTATCAGCCGAAAGCACACCTAATTCATTGTTTGCCATAGCTGCTGCTTTTTTCAAATAACCAAAAGCATAAATAATTTCTTTTGGCATAGAAGCTTCTGGTCCTATTTTAAAATTATTTCTTGAACGTTCTGTTTGTGCTCCCCAATATTTATCAGCAGGCACTTTTACTTCACCCATCGTATCTTTTTCAATTCTGTATTCCATAATTTTTTTATTTGATAATATTTGTTCTATTTATTATTAAAATCGAGTCCAAATTTAATGTTTTAAATTATTGAATATGAATTCTACTTGTTTAATTTATTCATCCCTTTATTTTTTTGTCTATTACCATTGACTTTACTAGTATTTTATTATATTTACGCTAGTAAATTTTATTCATTCACAATGCGTTTATTCTCTTTAGCCTTTTTATTTATAACAAGTTTCGTTTCTGCACAAGTAACGGATGATTTTACTGATGGTGATTTTATAGCAAATCCTGTTTGGAGTGGCGATGCTACAGAATTTATTGTAAATGCATCTAAGCAGTTGCAGCTTAATAATAGCATAGCAGGAGCGAGTTATTTATCAACGCCAAACGCAATGGTTTCTCTAAACAATATTGAATGGCATTTTTATATCAGGCTAGCGTTTGCTCCCTCCTCTAGTAATTATGGAAGAATTTATTTAGTTTCTGATCAAGCTAACTTAGAAGGCGCTTTAAACGGATATTATTTACAATTTGGAGAAGCAGGCTCTTTGGATGCGGTTGAGTTATTTAAACAAACAGGGATGACAAGCTCTTCTGTTTGTAGGGGAGCAAACGGAACCATTGCTGCATCATTTACAATAGGTGTGAAAGTTACACGTAATAGCAGTGGATTGTGGAGTTTATTCGTTGACCCAACAGGAGGAACTGCCTATACATTGCAAAACACAGGAACAGATGCAGCGTATAATGCAACAAGCTTTTTTGGCGTTTCAACATTATATACTGTAAGTAATGCAACAAAATTTTATTACGATGATTTTTATGTAGGACCAATTATCGTTGATGTTACGCCTCCAAGTATCTCTTCAACAGTTGTTGTAACAAACACCCAATTGGATGTTTTATTTAATGAAGCTGTTGATTTAACAACATCACAAACAATTACCAATTACAATGCAGATAATGGTTTAGGCAATCCTTCTTCAGCTGTAAGAGATGGAAGCAATTTAGCCTTGGTACATTTAACATTTGCAACACCTTTCACAAATGCTTTAACAAACACTTTAACAGTTACAAATGTTCAAGACTTAAGTGGAAACGCAATTACAACTACCAATACAAATTTCACTTATTTTGCTCCTGTTGTTGCAACATTTAAAGATATTATTATCAACGAAATTTTTGCCGACCCCACCCCGCAAGTTAGTTTACCTTTATTTGAATTTGTTGAATTATACAATCGTAGCACAAACACTATCAACTTAAATGGTTTTAAATTTACAGATGGAACTTCTACTGCAACTCTTGGTAGTTATAATTTATCTCCCAATCAATATTTAATCCTTTGTGCCATTGCAGATACGGCAAGCTTCACTCCTTATGGCCCAACGATGGGGCTTTCGAGTTGGCCCTCACTAAACAATAGTGGTGATAATTTAAAATTACAAAATAGTTCTTTAGTTGTAATTGACTCTGTAGATTATTTGGACACTTGGTATCAAGACGCTGTAAAAAAAGCTGGAGGATGGACATTGGAATTAATTAACCCAACAATTTCTAACAATTGCCCTGCATCAGGAAACTGGATTGCATCCACTAATATTTCTGGTGGAACACCAGCAACAACGAATAGCGTTTACAATACTACACCCGATTTAACGCCTCCCACATTAGTAAGTGCTAATGCAATAAATAGTACCACCATAACCGTCTGTTTTAACGAAGGTCTAGATGTTACACAAGCTACCACTTTAAGTAATTATAGTATTAACAATGGAATTGGAACGCCAACTGCTGCCGTAATAAATTCATCATTAACATGTGTTGATTTAACTTTAAGCACAGCAATGACTTCTGCAACAATCTACACACTCACCGTAAATGGTGTAAGCGATTGTTCTGGCAATGCAATAAGCTCTTCAACTATTAATTATACTTATTATACCGTTTCAACAGCTGGATATAAAGATGTAATCATCAATGAAATTTTTGCTGACCCCTCTCCACAAATTGGATTGCCAACTGGAGAATTTATTGAACTCTATAATAAAAGTACAACTAATGCTTACAACTTAAATGGTTGGAAATTTACCGATGGCAGTTCAACTGCTACTTTAGGAAACTATGTTTTAACTCCAAACAGTTATTTAATAATTTGCCCTACAGCAGATGCTCCAACATATAGTGTTTATGGAGCAACAATGGGAGTTGGAAGTTTTCCATCTTTAAATAATAGTAGTGATAATTTAAAATTAAAAGATAATTTACTTGTAATAATTGATTCTGTAAATTATTCTGATGCCTGGTATCAAGATGCTGTAAAAAAAGATGGAGGTTATACATTAGAATTAATCAACCCAAACAAACCAATTACTTGTCCGCAAAACGGAAATTGGATTGCTTCAAATAATATTAATGGAGGAACACCGGCAACAATTAATAGTGTTTACAACACAACACCAGATGTTATTTCACCAACTGTTTTAACAGCAGTAGCAACGGATTCTGTTCATATTACTATTTGTTTTAACGAAGCAATTGATACGGCTATTTTAAACAACATAAATAATTATTTTATAGACAATAGTATTGGAACTCCTTTATCTGCTGTTGCAAATTCAACTTTAACGTGTGTTGAATTAACCTCTTCAACAATTTTAAGTCTTGCCACTTTTTACAATGTTACCATTTCAAATATTTCTGATTGTTCTGGAAATGCTATGGCAACTGCTATTATACCATTTAGTTATTATAAAGCAAAACCATTTGATGTGGTAATAAATGAAATTATGGCGGACCCTGATCCTCCACAATTATTACCAAATTATGAGTATGTAGAACTTTATAACAGAACGCCTTACTCCATAAATTTAAAAAACTGGAAATACACAGCAGGAACAACTACTAAATTATTACCAGATATTACTATCGTTGGAAATGGATATGTTACTTTATCAGGAACTACAGGCGCACCACTTTTTGCTCCTTCTGCCAATGCTTATGCTGTTACGAGTTTTCCTTCGTTAACAAATACAGGTCAGACAATTGTTTTAAAAAATCCGCAAGGAAATGTAATATCAACTGTTTCTTATACCGATGCTTGGTACAAAGACAATACAAAAAAAGAAGGAGGATGGAGCTTAGCACAAATTGACCCAAATAACCCATGCGCAGGAATTGAAAACTGGACTGCTTCAAATAATACTGCTGGAGGAACTCCTGGACAATTAAATTCAGTTGACGGAATTAATCCTGATAATACTTCTCCAAAAGTTAAAAGAGTAAGTGTAATTGCTATTGATACGATACAATTATATTTTAATGAACCTCTTGATAGTACTACACTCCTTAATCTTATAACTTACTCCATCGACAATGGAATTGGGAATCCTGTTTATGCAAAACCAATGGCATCAGAATTTAAAAGTGTAAGATTAGCTTTAGGCACCCCGCTACAAAATGATGTTATATATACTATTACTGTAGCAAATACAATTACAGATTGTGTTGGAAATTTATTAGGGACATATAATACTGCACGATTTGCAATACCTAAAATTGCTCAATACAATGATATTGTTATTAATGAAATTTTAGCTGACCCAAAAACAGGAGGATCTGATTATGTGGAATTGTACAATCGCTCTAACAAAGTTATTGATTTAAAATCCTTATCGATTTCTCAATACGATACCATTAACAATTTACTTACAAGTATAAAAACTATTTCAAGTGATGGATATTTATTTTTCCCTTCAGAATATCTTTTATTAAGTGTAAATGGTGATGCGGTAAAAAGTCAGTATTACACAAACAATCCAAATGCATTTTTAGATGTGGCCAGTATGATTACAATGAACATTTCTGGAGGTACAGTTTGCATTGCAAGACAAGATACTATTATTGACTTGTTAAAATATTATGAAAACATGCACTTCCCGTTGATACAAATTACAAAAGGAGTTTCTCTTGAACGGATTGATTTTAATAGAACAACACAAGATAGAACAAATTGGCATTCTGCAGCAAAAGATGTTGACTATGGAACACCTGGTTATAAAAATTCGCAATACAATGATGCAGGAGACACAGATGATGCAATAGAAGTAACTCCTCAACTTTTTTCGCCTGACGAAGATGGAAACAATGATGTGGTAAATATTAATTATCATTTTGACACGCCAGGATTTGTTGCCAATGTTTTAATTTATGATAGCAAAGGGCGAATGATAAAAAATTTAATACGCAATGAATTACTAGGTACAAAAGGAACTTTTAGCTGGGATGGAACAACAGACGATAGAGATAAAGCCCGCATTGGAATTTATATAATTTTTGTGGAAGTGTTTGACATAAATGGAAATGTAAAACACTACAAAAAAACATGTGTGGTTGCCGGAAAATTTTGAGTGTATGGATTAATTAATCAAGAAAGTTCTTCTTCAAATAATTGACCAACCAACATTAATTGAACGTTTACTACATACTAGCAATAAATTCAGGCAAAGACCAAACGATTTATAGCGTTGTATTAACCCTAAACAGACAGTTAATACCAATGTGATTTATAAATTATGCCAATAATTTTAAATCTTACAAAGGTAATACCGATGTGAAAGAAGTTTGGTTCAATGTAGTAAAACGGAAGTGGACCAAACTTCTTTCACATCGGTATAAAAAAATAACTACCTACCTTTTTTCTCCCAGTGCCCAATCTAAATTATTTTTTGCAAGTTGGTTTTCTGGTTCTAGTTGTAAGCATTGTTTAAAAACAGCAATAGCATCATCCACTTGATTTTTCATCATAAAAGCGGTTCCAATATTATTTAGTGCAATTGTACTCTTGGGATTTTTTTCTGCAATTTTCGACCATAATTCAATGCTTTTATCATAATTGCCAATCTTAAAATAATTTAAACCATAATCAATATAAAAATTTTCTGTTCTTTTATCAGACGGAGTTTTTTCTTGTTCGGAAATGGCGGCTAAAACTTTATTTTTTTCATCAGAAGCCCATTTCAAATTATTTTTTGCAAGCTGAAATGTAGAATCAATTTGCAATGCCTTGGTACAAACATCAATTCCATTTTGGTATTGTTGTAGCATGGTGTAAGCAACTCCCAAATTATTATAGGCAATAGCATTATTAGGACTTTGACTTATTGCCTTTTTCAGGTGCTCAATACTTTTCCCAGCCATATTATTATTAATGTAAGCAATAGAAAGGGCAATTAAATTATCGGCAGTAGGATTTATCTTTACATTGTTTTCTAAACTTGTAATGTCCAAATTTTGATTTTGTTTTGGTGTTTCTTCTTCTTTAGGGTGCTCTGGAATACCTTGTATTTTAATTACCAAGAATACAATTGGAAAAAGCAAAAAAAGCACAAGCGCGATTCGTATTAATAATTTTTGTTGTTGCATGTAGTATTAAAATAAAAGTCAAATATAACTCGAATAAAAAATTCCTGCATTATTTTTTTAGTATTTTTACTTGCACAAAAGGATATTATGTTCAAGTTACTGTTTCAAGAACTGTCAATAAAAAAAACGTTGTTGTTCTTTTTATTGTTAATAGGAATGATGGTTCTTACTTATTCCAACCATTTCAACAATGCTTTTCATTTTGATGATTCTCATACGGTTGAGAATAATATTTATATTCAAAACATAAAAAATATTCCTTTGTTTTTCAAAGATGGAACGACATTTAGCTCTTTGCC
Source organism: Arcticibacter sp. (assembly GCA_021155045.1). Taxonomy (GTDB): domain Bacteria; phylum Bacteroidota; class Bacteroidia; order 2-12-FULL-35-15; family 2-12-FULL-35-15; genus 2-12-FULL-35-15. The sequence continues at coordinate 78,702 of JAJNQB010000019.1, read as the reverse complement.
TTCCAATCAGTCGTATCGCCCTTTAGTAAGTACGTCTTTAGCCATCGATTATTGGCTTGGTGGAGGGTATAATTTGTTTTATTTTCATCTATCAACTTTTCTAATGTTTGTGATTCAAGCAATTTTGATGTTCTTTTTGTTTTTCAAAATTTTGAATTACGCATACAAAAACGAATGGAACTTTTATATGGCAGCAATAGGAACAGCCTGGTATGCTTTACATCCAGCAAATGCAGAAACCATTAATTACATAATTGCTCGTTCAGATGTACAATCAACTTTTTTTGTTGTTCTAGCGTTTGTTCTTTATTTATATTCTTCCTTTAGTAGAAAATATTATTTGTATTTATTGCCTGTTGTTTTAGGAGCTTTAGCAAAACCTCCAGCCGTTATGTTTGCTCCAATGTTATTTTTTTATATTCTTTTGTTCGAAGAAAAATGCAGCATTACAGAGGTCTTTAAAAAAGAAAATTTCAAAAAATTTTTCACATCCATTTTTAAAACAATACCAACTTTTATTGTTTGTGCTGTAATGTATTTTATTGTTGACCATTTCACTCCCAAAACGTGGGTTTCGGGAGGCGTATCAACATCTAGTTATTTGATAACACAACCCTTTGTGATTCTTCATTACTTCAACACGTTTTTTCTCCCTTTTGGATTGAGTGCTGATACCGATTGGAGTCCACTGCAATCTATTTTTGATATTCGTTTTTTTATTGGCATTGGATTTATTTTGTTCTTAATTTTTATTGCGGTTTGGTTTTCAAAAAACGAAAAACTTCGTCCAATTTCATTTGGAATAATTTGGTTTTTTCTTGCATTGATTCCTTCGTCAAGTGTGATACCTTTTGCTGAAGTGATGAATGATCACAGAATATTTTTTCCTTACATTGGGCTTGCATTAGCCGTTGTTTATACATTAGGTTTATTACTGATGAAATATAAAAACAAATATTATTCTCAAAACAAAAAATACGAACTGACACTTATTTCCCTATTGTTTTTAATTCTTTTAAGCTATGCTTATGGAACAAGGGAAAGGAATAAAGTTTGGAAAACCGAAGAGAGTTTATGGCTAGATGTTACCATCAAAAGTCCAAAAAATGGAAGAGGTTTAATGAATTATGGCTTATCAAAAATGAGGATTGGAGATTACACAACAGCAGAAAAATATTTTTTTAAAGCATTACCGTTGCTGCCTTATTACCCATTTTTACATGTTAATATTGGTGTTTTAAAAAATGCAACTGGAGACGAAACAACAGCAGGAATGTATTTTAAAAATGCTATTCAATACGGAAATACCTTCCCTGATACTTGGTATTTTTATGGTAAATTTTTATTTGACCATAATCATTTTAATGAAGCAATTCCGAATCTAGAAAAAGCCATTGAATTAGCTCCAGCACATGTTTCTGCACGTTCGGCATTAATGAACGTTTATAATCAAACACAGCAATGGGATAAATTAAAAGCATTAGCAGAAAACACTCTACTTGTTATTCCTGACAATGCAGATGCGCTTGCTTATTTGCAAATGAGTGTTAATCACCAAACGGCTGTAATGGTAGATGAAGAGTTAGTGAAGAAGAGTCCAACACCTGAAAAATATTTAGAGTTGAGTTTGAGCTATTATAATTCTGGGAATTACAATAAATGTATTGAGGCAGCAGAACAAGCGATAAAACTAAAATCTGATTATGCTGAAGCATATAATAATATTGGAACAGCATACAATATGCTAAAACAGTACAACAAAGCAATAATAGCATTGCAAAAGGCATTAGAAATAAATCCAAAATACGATTTAGCAAAAAACAATTTATTGGTAGCGCTTAATGCTCAAAATCAAATTTCAAAAGAAGAAAACGAAATAAAAAAGAATCCAACGGCAGAAAACTATTTGAATTTGAGTTTAACCTACTACAATCAAGGATTATTTGAAAAGTGTGTGGAAGCATGTAAAAATGCAGTGAGGCTTAAGCCAGATTATGCTGATGCATACAGCAATATGTGTGCAGCATATAATCAATTAAAAATGTACGACAAAGCAATTGAAGCGTGTAACAATGCTTTAAAAATAAACCCAGAACATAAATTGGCAAACGGAAATTTGAATTGGGCAAAACAAGAAAAAATTAAAACAAAATAAAAAATGATAATTATTACAGGTGTTACAGGAGGAATTGGAAAATACTTATTTAACGCATTTAAAAATTCGGGAGAAAATGTTTTAGGAACCTACCATCAAAATATTCCTACCGAAAAAGGATTTGAAAACTGCCATGCTTTAGACATTACAAATGCTCATCAAATAGAGGAATTTATTAAACATCATAAAAAATCGTTTATAAATACAACATTGATAAATTGTGCTGGTATCACTCACAGCGCATTTGCACATAAATCAAGAATTGAAGATTGGAATCATGTTATCAATGTAAATTTAAATGGGACATATTATATGATTCGTGGTGTTTTGCCAACAATGAGAGAGCAAAATTTTGGTAGAATAATTAATCTGTCGTCCATTGTTGCACAAACAGGGGTGATGGGAACAAGTGCGTATGCTGCGTCTAAAGCAGGAATTAATGGAATGATAAAAAGTATTGCACTAGAGAATGCTCAAAAAGGAATAACAATAAACAATATTAATTTAGGTTATTTTAATGTTGGTATGATAGAAACAGTAACATCAGATATGCAAGAAAAAATAAAATCTAAAATTGCTTATCATGAATTCGGAGAACCACAAAATATTTTTAATACAATTCAATACATTCGTGATACACCTTATTTAACAGGGTCTTGTATTGATTTGAATGGAGGATTGGTTTAGCTTTTTGAAACAAAACGTGAAAAAAAATTTCGATTATATTATTGTTGGGCAAGGAATTGCAGGAACAATAATGGCTTTTACTTTATTAAAAAATCAAAAAACTGTTTTAGTAATTGATGAAGATAAACCTATTACCGCTTCAAAAATAGCAGCAGGGCTTTATAATCCTATTGTTTTTAAACGCATTGTTAAAAGCTGGATGGCAGACGATTTGATTCCGTTTATGGATAAATTTTATCATGAGTCGGAAGATTTGTTGAATTCAAAATTTTATCACAAAAAACAAATTGTTAAGCTTTTTGCTGATGAATCAGAAAAGGAGCTTTGGATAAAAAAATCAAAAGACGATGTTGGAAAATATTTAAATACCAGTTTTGATTCTGCCTCAATAGATGAATTTATTGACAATCCTTTCGGAGCAGCATTGGTTGAACAAGCAGGAAATCTGGATACATCTTTATTTTTAAATGATTCCAGAAATTATTTTAATCAACAAGAAAATTTATTAGAAGAAATTTTTGATTTCGACTCTTTGATTGTTCATGATGAAACAATTGAATATAAAAACATAGTTGCTAAAAAAATAATTTTTTGTGACGGCTACAAAGCAACTGAAAATAAATATTTCAACTGGTTGCCATTTAAACTTACCAAAGGTGAAATACTTACCATTTCTATTCCTTCACTTAAAAACAAAACAGATTTTTTTGAAAAAGTAATCAATAAAGGTTGTTTTGTTTTACCCATTGGAAATAATTTATTTAAAGTAGGTGCCACTTACGAATGGAACGACTTATCCGAATCTCCAACTGAAAAAGGAAAATTAGAATTGATTGAAAAAACAAAAAAAGTGATTACCGTTCCCATCGAAATAGTAGAACATAAAGCAGGTGTTCGGCCTACTGTATCTGACAGGCGACCGCTACTTGGATTGCATCCGGAATTCCCAAGTATTGCCATCTTTAACGGACTTGGAACCAAAGGTGTGATGCTGGCACCTTATTTTGCAAATCATTTTTTTGATTTTTTAGAAAATAAAAATTCGTTGCAATTGGATGTGGATATCAAAAGATTTTTATAAAATTTTTTGTACCTTTGGATATATAAATTCAATTATTATTAACCCTAAAATATTTTAATTATGGCTTTTGAATTACCTAAGTTGGCTTATGCATACGATGCTTTAGAACCTAATATTGACGTTAAAACAATGGAGATACATCATACGAAACATCACCAAGCATACATAACAAATTTGAACAATGCAATTGCAGGAACGGATACAGAAAAAATGAGTATCGAAGATATTTGTAAAAACATTTCGAAATTTCCAATAGCTGTACGTAATAATGGAGGCGGACATTACAACCACAGTTTGTTTTGGCAAATAATGGCACCCAATGCTGGCGGTGAACCTACAGGAGACCTAGCAACTGCTATCAATAATGCTTTTGGTTCTTTTGCTGATTTTAAAACTCAATTTGCAACAGCAGCAGCAACTCGCTTTGGTTCTGGTTGGGCTTGGCTTATTGTAAAAGATGGAAAATTGGCAGTAAGCTCTACGCCAAATCAAGATAATCCTTTGATGGATGTTGCTGAAGTAAAAGGAACACCAATACTTGGAATAGATGTTTGGGAACATGCTTATTACTTAAACTATCAAAACCGCAGACCAGATTATGTTGCTTCTTTTTGGAATGTAATTAACTGGAACGAAGTTGCAAACAGATTGAAATCTGCAAAATAAAAAACCAAATTTATGCAAAAGCCCATAGTATCTATATTAATAATGATGCTTATGGGCTTTGGTTTTTCTGCAAAATCCGAAAACATAATTTTACTGCTGCCCGATACTATTCGAGTTTCAGATTCTGTTTTTGTTTTTTCAAAATTAGATCAAGAAGAATTAAAACTGGAATACAAACACTTTTTAAAAGACACACTTCTAAAGAAAAAAGCAATAACCGCAATGTTTGCATTTCCTTTTCCGCTTGGATTTGTGGGTGCACATAGAATTATGTTAGGGACAAAACCTTGGGTTCCGGTGGTGTATGTTGCTACGTTTGGCGGCTGTTTTGGACTTTTACCTTTGATAGATTTTTTTGTAATTACATTTTCAAAGGATATTGAACAGTATGAAAACAACCCAAATATTTTTATGTGGGTTAAATAAAAATAAAATATTTTGAAAATCGGTTTATTTTTTGGCTCCTTTAATCCTATTCATGTTGGGCACATGGTATTGGCAAATTATTTTTTGGAATTTACTGATTTAGAAAAAATTTGGTTTGTAATATCACCTCAAAACCCTTTTAAGGAAAAAAAAACATTGTTAGGTGAACATCATCGTTTGCAACTTGTAAATATTGCTATTGAAGAAAATTCAAACATGAAAGCTTCTGACATTGAGTTTAAATTACCACAACCATCTTATACTATAAATACACTTACCTATTTAAAAGAAAAACATCCTTCGTATAAATTTGTTTTAATAATGGGCGAAGATAATTTACAGAGTTTTCATAAGTGGAAAAATTATGAGGAAATTTTAAAACACTATGAAATCTATGTTTATCCTAGAAAAGAAGCAGATGAAAAGAAGCTGTTAGAACATTCTAAAGTAAAAAAGTACAACGCACCACTGATAGAAATTTCATCTACATTTATTCGGCATTCCATCAAAGAAAAAAAAGATGTTGGTTTCTATCTTCCTGCAAACGTTTGGAAGTATATTAAAGAGATGCACTTTTACGAAAAATAAATAGGCTCTTATTTTTTTCTTGTTTCTAAAAGAGTATTTACTTTCTTAAGTAGTTCATACTTTTCTTGTAAATCCATAAGTTGATTTTTTACAACCGAAAATTCTTCCAATTCAAGATACTTTTTTTCTTTTTTATTGGTTGTGGGCATATTCGTATGTGGTGGTAGCTTAGGATTGCTGAGGTAAGTAAAAAAATCAAAATTTAATGCTTTAGATATTTTATATAAGAGCGTTGTATCTATCGATTCTCTTTTATAAATGCCGTAAATATTTTGTTTAGACGTATTTACTAATTTAGCGAGTTCTGTTGTGCCTATTCTCAACTCTTTAGCTCTTTCTTTTATTTTTTCACCAATGTGCGTTTTCATAAATACAAAATTCACATACATATTGGCAATTAAATATTAATTATTTATATTTTTTGTTTACATTTGTATATTAATAATTTACTAAAAATAAAAAAAGATGAAACCATTAATTCAAATTTACATTGAAATAGCAAAAGAAAATCCTGACTTTTCGTTAGATTTTTTATTCTTATTTTAATCTGAAATTAGGTAGTAGAAAGCGTTTAAAAAGCTACACTACCAATCTTGGTAAAGTTAGCTATCAATGAATTTCATTGCTACATACTGCTCAGGAACAAAAAGTTCATTTGTGCAATAATCTATTTTATCCGTTATAGAATCAGGAATGTTCTCTGAAATAGTTTTAAACCCAATCGGAATAAAAAAATTCGGAATAATACAAACCAAATAAAGGTTCGGTTTTTCTTGTTGTATTAGTGCTTTTACTAATGCTTTCCCAATTCCTTGTCTGCGATAATTTGTAACAACTCCCAAAGAACATAGTTCTGTGCAATCATTGTGTTTTCTTAACCTACCAAAACCTACTAAAATCTTTTCTCTAAGAGCAATTATAAATTGTTCTTGTTTTAATTCACGGTTATCTAACTCGAATGCCGCAATGAAACTACAAACTTGGTTAAATTCGGTTTCGTTAGGTATTTTTAAAACAAGATTCATTTAGCGTAAAATAAAAAAACATTCTCAAAAAAATCGAGTCCTCAATTGTGCTGAACTTGTTTTAGAACCTAACTAAACCCCTTTTTTTGAAAATGTCCTTCTTTATTTCTTTCAATTAGTGATGATGTCCGCCTGGTCCATGTACATGACCATGTGCAAGCTCATCTTCTGTTGCTTCACGTATATCTAATACTTCACCTTTAAAATGCAAATCCTGACCAGCTAAAGGATGGTTAAAATCCATTTTTACATATTCAGCAGTAATTTCCAGTACTTTTCCATAAAGGCGATTTCCTTCATTATCTGTCATAGGTAAAGTAACGCCCACTTTTACATTTTCTTCGTCTAGTTTTCCATCTTCGCCTAAAAAAGCATCAATAGGAATCATTACCACATGTTGTTCATCACGAACTCCATAACCATTTGTGGCAGCTATAAAAAAGTCGAAACCATCACCTACTTTTTTTCCGTTTAAATTGCTTTCGAAATCGGGTAACAAACCTCCTACACCAAAAAGGAAAACGAAAGGATTTTCTTTGCTTGTTTGTTCAACATGCTCTTCGGTTCCTTTTATTGTTAAGTGATAGTTAACAGAAACCACTTTGTTTAATTCAATTGTCATTTTATTTATTTTATAGTTCTAAAAAATATTTTTGCGCAAAAGTAAGTTAATCAAATAATTAAACCGAATAAATATCATTTTATTTTTGACAAAAAAGCACAAAAATTATTTTACATTTGGTACTATATAATGTCCTAAATAGTATGAATTTCCCGAATCTTATCAATAGCAAACTTCCAAATGTAGGAACAACCATATTTACTGTAATGAGTAAGCTTGCAACAGAAAACAATGCTATTAATCTATCGCAAGGTTTTCCTGATTTTAAGTGTGATGCAGCGTTAGTAGAACTTGTAAACAAATACATGAAAGCTGGTAACAATCAATATGCGCCTATGCCCGGATTGATTCAACTCAGAGAGGCACTTGCAAAAAAAACGAAAAGTTTATATGGTGCAGATTATAGCCCAGAATCGGAAATAACAATAACTGCTGGTGCAACACAAGCAATTTATACTGCTATTACTGCAATAGTTAGAGAAGGAGATGAAGTAATTGTATTTGAACCGGCTTATGATTGTTATCAACCAGCCATTGAACTCAATGGTGGAAAAACTATTTATCTACAACTTAAAGCTCCGACATATACTATTGATTGGGAAGAAGTAAAAAAAATGATTAATCATCGCACCAAAATGATAATCATAAATACACCTCACAATCCAACGGGTAGCATTATGAATGTAGCCGATATGACTATGCTACAAAAGCTAACAAAAGATACTGGAATTGTAATTATAAGTGATGAAGTTTATGAACACATAATATTTGATGGAGAAGCACACCAAAGTGTTGCTCGATTTCCACATCTAGCGGAACGCAGTTTTATAATTTCTTCTTTTGGCAAAACGTATCATACAACAGGCTGGAAAATTGGCTATTGCGTTGCTCCTCAAAATCTAATGGCAGAATTCAGAAAGGTGCATCAATTTTTGGTGTTTTCTACAAACACTCCTATTCAACTTGCTCTGGCAGAGTTTTTAGAAGAACAAAATCATTATTTAGATTTAGGAAATTTTTATCAAAAGAAGCGTGATTATTTTATTTCCCTAGTTAAAAATTCTCGATTTACTTTCACTTCTGCACAAGGAACTTATTTTCAGTTGTTGAATTATAAAAATATAAGTACAGAAAAGGATACAGATTATGCTGTTCGATTAACAAAAGAATTTCAGCTGGCATCTATTCCTGTTTCTGTTTTTTATCACGAAGGAGTTGATAATAAAGTGTTGCGTTTTTGTTTTGCAAAAAAGGAAGAAACGTTAGCATCGGCAGCAGCAATAATTAATAAAATTTAATTTTCATGACGAAGGATTTAACCATTACAACGATACAGTCTAATTTATTTTGGGAAGACATTGAAAAAAATTTAAATATGTTTTCAGAAAAAATCTCTGTGATTAACGAAAAAACAGATTTAATAATTTTACCAGAAATGTTTACAACAGGGTTTAGTATGAGCACTGAAAAGTTTGCTGAAAAAATGGATGGACGAACAGTAAGTTGGATGAAAGAAAAAGCAAAGGAAAAAAACTGTGTTGTAACAGGAAGTTTTATTTGTACAGAAAATGATAAATATTATAACCGCTTAGTTTGGGCTAAGCCGAGTGGAACCTATTCTACTTACGACAAGCGTCATCTTTTTAGTATGGCAGAGGAAAACAAATATTACACGGCTGGAGATAAAAAAATTATGGAAAAAATTAATGGTTGGAAAATTTGCCCTTTAATTTGTTATGATTTACGTTTTCCTGTTTGGAGTAGAAACACAAATAAACACAAATATGACTTATTAATTTATGTTGCCAATTGGCCCGAAAGAAGAAGCCATCCTTGGAAAACACTCTTGCTTGCAAGAGCAATAGAAAATCAGAGTTATGTTGTTGGATTAAACCGAGTTGGAAATGATGGCAATGAGATTTACCATTCTGGAGATTCTGCTGTTATTAATGCTAAAGGAGAAATAATTTCAAGCACACAACCAAATGAAGAGAAAACAGAAACAATAACATTAAGTTATTCCGAGCTTCAAGAATTTAGAAAACAGTTTCCTGTATTGGATGATGCGGATGAGTTCCACCTCTCCTCTTAATTACTCCCTCTCCTTTGGAGAGGGTTAGGGAGAGATTTTCCAGTCGAGCTCCAAATCCCAGTTCGAACGAATATTTATTAACTCCGAATTATACAATACTTTTTCTGCTTGTTGATGATTAATATAATTTCCAGCATCCCATTTGCCATTATTGTTTTCATCAAAAATGATTTTTAGTTTATATTTTTTAGGATGTAAATATTCATACGTAATTAATTCTGCTTTTTTAATGACATCTTCACGAATTACATTTTCTCTTTCGTCTAATAATTGAACAATATAATTTGATTGATTAGCGGGAATAGTAAGATTCAGCTTCAAGCTTCCGTAATACTTTGCTTCGCGTGTTTTAAAATCTATTTTAATGGTATCGTTTGTTAAACCGAAAATATCGAAGATTGAATTTGGCGGTATAAACAAATGATAATTTGTGTTTTCTTTTAGTTTGTGAATTGTGGGTGTCTTTTTGCCCCTCCCTTCTGTTGATCCCACCGAATCACAGCCAATCAGCTCTATAACATTTAAATTTGCTTGATACATCAAACAATATGTTTTATTAACATTTAAAAGTGTATCTTCTTTTAATTGAACAAGTATGCTAGGATTTGTGGGGTTTAGCCTATTGCTAAATACAATTTGTATATTCTTATTCAAATCAAAATTTTGATTCCCGTTCGGGCTATTTACAACATAAAGTTTTAATGGATTTCGTTTTGCTTTTAACGCTTCTTCTTTGTTTATAAATTTGAATTCCAGCGTATCCATTATTTTATTGCCATTGCTAATTTGTAATTTTATAGAATCTTTTTGGTAGTTGGTAATCCAATAGGAAAGGGAGTCCTTGTTTTTTGAAAACTCAAAATATTCTTGAACTCCTTTTAAATCATTACTTAGGTTTACAATTCTTAAACTATCAGAACCTTGATTAAAAACGAATTCAAATTTACCATAAGAATTATGCATTGTTTTTTTTAAGAACACTTTTTTTGCAGGCTCTTGAAACAATTCCAATACAATTAATTTCTTTTCTGTTGGATTAATTAAGCTATCAGTAAAAGCAATGTTTTCACTTTCTCCATCATATTTAAAATTTGAGTTGGCATCTTTTATTGCAATAATTTTATACGAACCATTTTTTATATTATTAATTTCAAAACTACCGTCAGCATTTGTTTTAGCAAAATAATCGGGTTGTGTTTTATAAACAACACTATCCGATAAACTGGAATAAAGCATTACCAAAATTCCTTTTTCTGTTTTATGGTCAAATGCATTTTGAATTTTGCCTTTTACTTTTAACGAATCAATAAAACTGCCCGTAGAAAAAATGTATTTAAAATTTTCAATAGCATTGCCTTCGTTTACATCCTGTATAGCATTCCCAAAACTAAAACAATAAGTAGTGTTTGGCTTTAATGTTTCGTTTTTATCTAGTGTAATTGTAAGCGATTTTGCTTTTACGTTAATATCAGGAGTTTTATTTAATGGAGGGGAAATAATTAATTGATTATTCAAATCTTTTAACTGAACGAACTCATCAAAATTTATTTCAATTGTTTTTGAATTAAAATTTAACTGTGCGCTATCGGGTAAATATTTGATAATTCTAGGAGGCGTTGTATCTTTTTTGCCTCCGCCAGGCGAAACAATTTGTGCGCAAGAACCAAGTAAAATGAATGTTACTATGAAAGGGCTAAAGCGCAAAAAAATATTTGGATTATAGATTTTCAATGATACGAATTACTTGTTCTAAATAAATTTTATCTGTTTCATCAAATGTTGCAAGGCTTTCGCTATCCACATCTAAAACCAATGTTACATTTCCGTTTTTGTCGAAAGCTGGCAAAACTATTTCTGATTTTGATAAACTGCTGCAAGCGATATGTCCCGGAAACTTTTCTACGTCTTCTACAATAATAGTTTTCTTTTCTTTCCAAGACGTCCCACAAACTCCTTTACCAAAAGCTATTCTAGTACATGCCACAGGACCTTGAAAAGGACCTAGAACTAACTCTGCATTTACCTTTCCCTCTCCTTTGGGGAGAGCCGGAGAGGGGTTTACAAAATAAACACCCACCCAAAAAAAGTTCATCCCAAATTTTAGGGCCGACATTATATTTGAAATGTTTGCAATATAATTTGATTCGCCTTCTACCAAAGATTTTATTTGTGGAATCAACGATTCGTATTTTTCTTTTTTTGTAGTGCCAGTAAAGATGATGGATTCTGCCATTGTTTTTAATATAGGATGCAAAGTTAGTAAAAAAAGTATCCTTATTTTATTACCTTAATGGTTGGCATAAGCAATTGTAGCTACACTTACTTTTGTGTCGGGAATTGTTAAGAGCGCTTGGGCACATGCTTCAATGGTTGCTCCTGTTGTAATTACATCATCAACCAATAAAATATGCTTCCCTTTAAGTGCTTCTGCATTTTTAATTTGAAAAATAGATTCTACATTTTTCCATCTGTTAAATCTTGATTTTTTAGTTTGTGTTTCCGATTCATACGCACGAAAAAGAGAAATAAAATCAGTTTGTACTTTCATACTTTTTGACAGCCCTTCAGCAAAAAAATCACTTTGGTTATATCCTCTTTTCTTTTGTTTTTTAGGATGAAGAGGAACAGGAATGATGGCATCAATCGATTTAAATTTTTCACTTTTTCTTAATTCATGTCCGTATAAAGTTCCAATAGTAACACCAATGTCTTTTTGTCCTTTATATTTTAATTGATGAATTAAATGCTGAACTTTTCCTCCTTTTCCAAAATTATAATACGAAGCGGCAGAATAAATATTTACCCTGCCCCAAAATATTTTTTCAATTGGGTTGTTAGTTAATAAATGGTAATTTGTTTTTGATAAATGGTAGGTACAATAAGTACAAATACAATATTCTTTTTTAAATAAACTTTTGCCACAAGCAACACAAATTTTAGGATAGATTAATGAAAAAAAATCGTTTAGCATGGTTTTTGTTTAATGAAGCTAATATTTACATAACTTTGTGCCACGAAAATAAACATTCAAAATAATTATGGAAAGTAATCAGCAAGAAAAAAAATCAGACAACAAAAAATTTATAATTATCATCATTCTTTTATTGTTAGGAAATGTTGCATTTGTGGCATTGTGGTTAATGGAAAAAAACAAGAAGGAAACAGTTATTGTTGAAAAAGAACAAGTAATTGTGGAACGAGATAATGTAAAGGCTGATTTATTAGAACTACAACAAGAATATGCGACATTACAAACCAATGATGTTGCTTTACAAAAAGAATTAGAAGAAAAACGCATACAAATTGCAGAATTATTGGAGCAAGCGGATAAACATAAAAACGATGCGTATATTATTTCTAAACTTCGCAAAGAAACAGAAACATTACGCAAAGTAATGAAACATTATATTGTTGAGATAGACTCATTAAATACGCTGAATAAAACAATAACAGCCGAAAAAGATAAAGTAACCAAGGACTTAAATGTAGAAAAAGATAAAACATCACAACTTTCAAAAGACAAAGAAAAGCTTCAAAACACTGTTAATTTAGGATCTATCTTAAAAGCCGAAAATCCAACAGTTAAAGGAATTAAGTTTAAATCTGGAGGAACAAAAGAAGTAGAAACAACAAAAGCATCACGTGTTGAACGTATAAAAGTTTCGTGTGTAATTGGTGAAAACAAAATTGCAAAATCTGGAACAAAAACTGTTTATGTGAGAATTGTGTCGCCTGAAGGGAAAGAAATTTGTAAATCACCAGATGATATGAATATGGTTAAATTTAACGGTTCAAAAGGTTATTTTGCAGGCAAACAAGATATCAATTATAAAAACGAAGAGGTTTCCATTGATGTATTTTGTTCAAACCCAACGGCATTTGTTCCTGGTAAATATTTGATTGAAATTATTGCAGACGAAGCGGTGATTGGTCAATCTGCTATTACACTTAAATAACAGAAAAAAATAAAATAGTTTTCGAAAAGCATCCCATATCAGGATGCTTTTCTTATTTTTGTTACATACATTTGAATTACAATGAATCCCAATATAAATCCTGAAGGTGAAAATTTAAGTTCGGCTGAAAAAGAGTTTGAAAAGGTATTGCGTCCTTCTGATTTTTCTGACTTCACAGGACAGCACGAAGTAGTTGAAAATCTGAAAATATTTGTACAAGCTGCAAAACAAAGAGGAGAAGCGTTGGATCATATTCTTTTGCATGGTCCTCCAGGCTTAGGAAAAACTACTTTAGCAAACATTGTTGCATCTGAGTTAGGAGTAAATATAAAAATTACTTCTGGTCCTGTGTTAGATAAACCAGGCGATTTGGCGGGGTTGCTAACTAACTTAGAAGAGCATGATGTGTTGTTTATTGATGAAATTCACCGATTAAGTCCTATCGTTGAAGAATATTTATACTCTGCAATGGAAGATTATAAAATTGACATTATGATTGATAGTGGACCAAATGCTCGTAGTGTTCAAATTAAATTAAATCCATTTACCTTGGTTGGCGCAACTACTCGTAGTGGGCTACTAACAGCACCATTGCGTGCTCGTTTTGGAATTAATTCACGATTAAATTATTATGATGCAAAACTGTTGCAAAAAATTATTACACGCGCAGCAGGAATTTTAAATGTTCCAATTACAGATGAAGCATCTGCTGAAATTGCACGCAGAAGTAGAGGAACGCCACGTATTGCGAATGCATTACTCAGACGTATCAGAGATTTTGCTCAGATAAAAGGGGATGGAAATATTGATATAGAAATTGCTCACTTTGGTTTAGCTGCATTAAATGTAGATAAAAATGGATTGGATGAAATGGATATTCGTATTTTATCTGCATTGATAGAAAAATTTAAAGGAGGTCCTGTTGGTTTAACCACTATATCCACTGCTGTTGGCGAAGAAGCAGGAACAATTGAAGAAGTATATGAACCTTTTTTAATTCAAGAAGGATATTTGGTTCGAACACCTCGTGGAAGAGAAGCAACAGAACAAGCATATAAACATCTTGGTAAAATCCCTCGTGCATTCAGAGGAGGTTTATTCGATAATGGATAATTCCAAAAATACTTCATTAATTAAATCTGAAGCAAAACGTATCGGTTTTGATTATTGTGGTATTTCAAAAGCAGAATTTTTAGAAGAAGAAGCTCCTCGACTGGAAAACTGGTTAAATAAAAATATGCATGGAGAAATGAGCTACATGCAAAATTATTTCGATAAGCGATTAAGCCCGCAACTGCTTGTTCCAGGAGCAAAATCTGTTATTTCATTGCTTTTAAATTATTTCCCTTCCGAAAAACAAAAAGATGAAACAGCACCAAAAATTAGTAAGTATGCTTACGGAACAGATTACCATTTCGTGATAAAAGAAAAGCTCAATCAACTTTTAAATTTTATAAAAGAAAACATTGGAGATGTTGATGGACGTGTTTTTGTTGATTCTGCTCCTGTAATGGATAAAGTATGGGCAAAAAAAAGCGGTTTAGGTTGGATTGGTAAAAATTCGAATTTAATAAACAAACAGAGTGGCTCTTTTTTCTTTATAGCAGAATTAATTGTTGATTTAGATTTAGAATATGATACTGAAATAAAAGATTATTGTGGAACCTGTACCAAATGTATTGACGCATGCCCAACAGATGCTATTGTAGAACCTTATGTTGTTGATGGAAGCAAATGCATTTCGTATTTTACAATTGAATTAAAAGAAGCAATTCCTGATGAAGTAAAAGGCAAATTTAATGATTGGATGTTTGGCTGTGATATTTGCCAAGATGTTTGTCCTTGGAATAGTTTTTCGAAACCACATAACGAAAAAATGTTTAACCCTAATTCAGAATTGCTTGAAATGACAAAAAGCGATTGGCAAGAATTAACACAAGAAACCTTTAATCGCATATTTAAAAACTCTGCTGTAAAACGAACCAAATTCAGTGGTTTAAAAAGGAATATCGACTTCACAAAATAAGTTAAAAGAACTAAGATTTCTTTACTCTGGCTCCAATTTTAAGCCCTTAATTCAATAGTTTCATTAAATTTGCAGACATTTTAACTTTATGGAAAGAAGAGTTCGTTTACGTTTTGCACCAAGCCCAACAGGTGGTTTACACATGGGAGGTGTTCGCACAGCATTGTTTTGTTATTTATTTGCAAAAAAAAATAACGGAGATTTTATTTTACGTATCGAAGATACAGACCAAACACGATATGTGAATGGTGCCGAAGAGTATATTATCAATGCTTTAAAATGGTGCGGTATTGAGCCGAACGAGGGTGTAGGTTTTGGAGATGGTCCACATGCGCCTTATCGCCAAAGCGAAAGAAAAGAATTAGGAATTTATAAAAAATATGCCGAACAATTAATTGCAAGTGGCAATGCTTATTACGCTTTTGATACTTCTGAAGAATTAGATGCAATGCGTAAAAGATTGGAAGCAGCAAAAGTGGTTGCTCCACAATACAATTCGGTTACACGCCAAACGATGCGTAATTCATTAACGTTATCTGAAGACGAAGTAAAAAAATTAATGGATGCAGGAACGCCTTATGTAATTCGTTTAAAAGTTCCGCGCAATGAAGAAATTCGTTTTCATGACATTATTCGTGGATGGGTTGTTGTAAATTCAACACAAGTAGATGATAAAGTATTGTTGAAGAGTGATGGAATGCCAACCTATCATTTAGCACATATTGTAGATGATATTGAAATGGAAATTTCTCATGCTGTACGCGGAGAAGAATGGTTGCCATCTGCCCCTGCGCATATTTTAATTTACCGCTATTTAGGATTAGAAGAAAAAATGCCATTGTTAGCTCATTTGCCATTAATTTTAAAGCCTGATGGAAATGGAAAATTAAGCAAGCGTGATAAATCTGGATTACCAATGTTTCCATTAAACTGGTTTGATGAAAGAACAAAAGAAAGCTATGTTGGTTATCGCGAAAGCGGATTTTTTCCTGAAGCGTTTATAAATATGTTAGCCTTGTTGGGTTGGAATCCTGGAGGAAACCAAGAAATCATGAGCAAAGAAGAATTGATTAATTTATTTTCCTTTGAACGTGTAAATAAATCAGGGGCTAAATTTGATCCCGAAAAAACAAAATGGTTTAATCAACAATACTTAAGGGCTAAATCAGATTCGGAGCTGGCGACTTTGTTCATGCCTTTGTTAGAAGAAAAGTTAAAAGGAGAAAGTCAAAAGTCAAAAAAATTCATTGAAGGAGTTTGTCGTTTGGTAAAAGAAAAAGCTCATTTCATTACAGAATTTTGGGATAATGCTATTTACTTTTTTATTGCGCCAACAGCGTACGATGCAGAAGTATTAAAGAAACGACTAAACGAACAAACAATAGATTTCATAAAAGAAGTTGCTACTGCATTTAATGGATTAAATAATTTTACTGCTGCCGAAACAGAAACAACATTTAAAGCAACTGCCGAAAAGTTAGGTTTGGGTGCCGGACAAGTAATGCAGTTATTCAGAGTAAGCATAAGCGGAGTTGGTGGCGGACCAGCTTTGTTTGAGATTGTTGAGTTATTAGGAAAAGATGAAATCGTTTCTCGGTTAAATACTTTTATGGAAAAAAATAAAATATAATTGCGATTACATTGATGAAATTTTTTAAATCCTATTTGCTTTTTGTTTTTCCCTTGCTTGTTCAGGCTCAAATGCCAAACAAAGGAACCAACATGAAGTCCCTAAGCGTTGGTCGTATTTACGGAAAAATTATTGATGTAAAAACAAAACAAGCAGTAGAATTTGCTTCAGTAGCTTTATTTAACCAAAAAGACAGCGCAATATCTGGGACACTAACAAAACAAAACGGAGATTTTTCTTTGGAAAACCTACCAATGGGGATGTTTGTTTTGCGAGTTCATTTTATCGGGTATAAAAAATTTGAGCAAAAAGTTTTTATCAATCCACAAAACATAGAACGCGATTTAGGGAATATAAAAATTGAACCAGATATTTCTGTTTTAAAAGAAGTAGAAGTTACATCAGAAAAAAGTACGATGTCGATGAGCATCGATAGAAAAGTTTATAATGTTGATAAAGATTTGAGTGTAACAGGAGGAACGGGATTAGACGCATTAAAAAATATTCCTAGTATTTCTGTGGATGCAGATGGTGGAATTACTTTGCGTAACAGTTCTGTTCAAATTTTTATTGATGGACGACCATCTAACCTTACAATGGAACAAATTCCTGCTGACCAAATTGACAGGATTGAAGTAATTACAAACCCTTCTGTTAAATTTGATGCTAATACAACTGGCGGAATTTTAAACGTAGTGATGAAAAAAAATACTAAACCTGGTTATAATGGCATGGTGCAAGCTGGTGTTGGAACAAATGATAGATATAATGCAATGGGGAATATTAATGTTAAAGAAAGTCCATTTAATTTTTCACTTACTTATAGTTATAATACTGGAAGAAACATCGCAAAAGGCTTTACAAAAAGAGAAAACATTACTTTTCCAGAGCCAGTAAAATATTTCGACCAGCAAAATTTAACATACAGCACCCGTGGAATGAATATGGCTCGCTTCTCTATTGATTATAATATCAACAATAGAAATATGATTACACTTGGAGGAACTGCCACAAAAGGGTTGCATAAATCAGCTGATTTTCAAAATTATAAATCACTAAATTCAAGTAATGATACCAATTCATTTGGAGGAAGATTGAATGAAAATGAAGGACATTTTGATAATTATAATGGACAATTAACATACAGAAAAACATTTCCTAAACCTCAAAAAGAATTAACTATTGATGCAAATTATAATTACGGAAAAAATAATGGAGGATATTTGTTTACCACAAACAATTATATACCTGGAAGTTCTGATGCAGGTCCAGAGATTCAAAAAAATGTAGCTTCTGGATTTAATAATTTAGGAACATTTCAGATTGATTTTTCTAATCCATTAAATGATAGTTCAAAAATAGAATTAGGATTAAAAAGTACATATAAACAAAGCAGAAGTACAAACGAAACATCCAACTATTCTTACCCTTCGGCAAATTATTTGTACGATTCACTTTTATCAAACGATTATTTAATTGATGATATTGTAAATGCTGCTTATGTAAATTACATTACACGAGTAAAAAAAATAAATATACAAGCAGGTCTTAGATTTGAGCAATCCTATTATAAAGGAATTTTGTTAAATAAAACAGGACAGGATTTTTATTATTCATACCCATCTAAAGCATCCAACATTTTAAGATCCATTTTTCCCGGAGTTTATTTAAGCAGAAAATTTGGGGAAGCAAATGAAGTGCAAGTGAATTTTAGCAGAAAAATTGAGCGTCCAAACTTTTTTCAGTTAATGCCTTTCATCATGTTTGCTGATAGATTTAATTATAGAATTGGAAATCCAGCCCTTGCTCCAGAGTTTGTGAATTTAGCAGAGATTAACTACAACTACGTCAAGAAAAAGACGAACTATTTAACGTCTGTTTATTTTAAATACACAGAGAATGCAATTACAAGTTTTGCTTATCCAAATCCAAATGACCAATCTGTTTTAGTAAATACTTTTGTGAATGGTAATGACAGCTATTCTTATGGTTGGGAAAACACTGTTAAGTTTACTGTTTTAAAAAATTTAAATGTTACTGCAAACATTACATCATATTATTTAAACATAAAATATTCAAATAGTCAAGGGCAAACATTTCAAAATGGAGGATATAGTTGGGAAAGTAAATTAACGTTATCTTATAAGTTGCCTTTGGATATTACTTTTCAAGCAAATGGTAATTATGAAGCGCCAAAACCTTTAGCACAAGGACGAACAATAGAAATGTATTTTTTTGATTTATCAATTAACAAAAGTTTTAAGCAACGCTTAACATTTAATTTGAGTTTAAATGATGTATTAAATTCGAAACGCAAAGGAATGCACTACGATACACCCGATTATGTTCAGGATTTAACCAGAAGAAGAGAGTCTCGTTTTGTTAAATTTGCTGTTACTTGGACTTTCGGAAAAGCAGATGCTTCTGTGTTTAAACGCAACAAAAATAACGGAAAACAAAACAGAGGTGGAGATGGAACAGATGGAATGGATTTTTAAAATATATCTCAATGCATAAAATAATTGTTGAAGGAATAAACGTTTTTGCTTATCACGGTTGTTTGGATGAAGAAGCAAAAATCGGAACCAATTATACCGTTGATGTTACAATGGAAACAGATTTTTCGGAAGCAGCCAAAACAGATGATTTAAGTAAAACAATTGACTACGTTACTGTTTTTAAAATAGTAAAAAAACAAATGGCTATTCGTTCAAAATTAATAGAACAAGTAGGACAAAGAATTGTAGATGAATTGAAACAAGAATTTATTACATTAAAAAAAGTAGAGGTAAAGGTTACTAAACACAATCCTCCAATGAATGGAGATGTAGATAAAGTAAGTATTGTTATTGCAGAATAATATGTCAGCAAAAAAATGTTCTAAATGCAATGTTGATTTTGAATGTGGCAATGAAAAACCAGGATGCTGGTGTGAAGAATTGTTTTTAGATATAGCTACGCTTAAAGAACTAAAAGAAAAATACGATAATTGTTTGTGCCCACAATGCTTGAAATTGCATTCTCACAAAAACAATTCTTCCAAATAATTTATATTTTATTTAAACTTTTTAAAAACTCTTCTTTCTTTCTTTTTGAGACAGTGATAACATCTCCATTAGCCATAGTTATTTGTCCTCCTTCTCCTTTGATGTAATTTTTAATGTGATTCAAATTAACGAGATGTGCATGGTGAACTCGGCAAAATCCAAAACGAGTTAATTGCTCTTCGAAATCTTTTAAATTGCGGGTTAAATGTAATTTTTTACCATTGTTTGCCCAGCACATAGTATATCTTCCATCTGCTTCACATCTTATTATTTCTGAAATATCAATAAAAATAAGCCCTTCTAAAGTAGGTAGAGCAATTTTGTTGCTTTTTGAAATGCCGTAGTTGTTATGGCTATCAATTAAATGTTCTAATGCAAATTTTGTTTCTTCTTTGTAACTTGTTTTTGTAGCTTTTTTTACGGCATCACATAATTCTTCTATATTTATTGGCTTGAGGAGGTAGTCAACAGCACTGTACTTAAATGCTTTTACTGCATACTGATCATAGGCGGTAATAAAAATAACAGAAAAAAATGGTGAAGGAAAATGTTTCAACAAATCAAAACCTGAGCCATCGGGCATTTCAATATCCAAAAAAATTAGGGAAGGTTTATGTTCTTCTATTTGTTTTTTTGCTTCTTTAACTGATGATGCTTCTCCAGCCACAATTATTTCGGGGCAGTATTTTTGAATAAGCACCTTAAGCATTGTTCTTCCTAATTCTTCATCATCAATTATAATTGCTTTCATAATACTACATTGGAATTTTTATTGTTACAATTGTTCCCATTGGCTCATTATTTTCACCGAATTTATCAAAAATTTCCATCTCGATATTACAATTTTCAATATAGTTTAATATTGCTATTCTCTCTTTGATAATTTCCATTCCTCGCGAAAAATGTTCTTTATGACTTTCTGATCTTAATATTTTAGAGCGTTCCCTGCCTACTCCGTCATCTTCAATATAACCTACCAAAGAATTGTTTTCCAATTTAAAGCTAATTGATAAAGTTCCATTCCTTTCAAGATAGAACAATCCATGATTAATCGCATTTTCAACAAATGGTTGAAAAAGCATACTGGGAATCTCAATATTGAAAACATTAACTTCTGGGCTCACAGATAAAACAAACTTAAATTTATTTTTACTTCTCAGTGTTTCTAGCTCAACATATAAACTCAATAATTCAATTTCTTCTTGCAATGAAACCTTATTAAATTTAGAGTGCTCCAAAAATTTTCTCATTAAGGTTGAAAATTTTGTTAAATATTTACTTGCTGATTTTTCATCATTAACAACAATAAAATGTTGGATAGAATTTAAACAGTTAAAAATAAAATGAGGATTTAATTGAGTTTGCAGTGCTTTCAATTCGATATTTGCATACTGTTTGTTTAATTGTGTTTTTGTTTTTTCCCGTTTTTGTATAATTTGTATTATTATAAAAGTAACGATGATGGTGAGTAAAATAAAAGTAAAAATTAGGCTAATAATAAACCGAGTTTCTTTCCAAAAAGGAAGCGTTCGGATTATTACTAAATTCGCTTCTTTATTATCATTTGTTCCAGCAACACGGATTCTTAGAAGATGTGTGTTGTAGGGAATAGCACTTAGTTTTATTTCGCGAGCATCTCCAAGGTTTATCCAGTCATTATCAATTCCTTCCATCTTATACTGAAAATTTATTTTTGAAGGATTATTGAATGAAGGCGCGGTAAATTTTATAACAATTGAAGAAACAGAAGATGAAATTGAAATAGAATCTTTAAAAGTTAAAAGCTTGTCTTCAACAATAATATTCTCAATTACCACTTGTGGGTTGAAGCTTGAAGTTTGTATTTTTTTAGGATTTATAATAGCAACCCCTTTAACGGTTGGAAACCAAAACTCCCCTGTTTTGGTTTGTAGAACAGTTGGTTGAAATCCGCCATTAAATTCAATACTCTTTAATCCATCTTCTTTTGATAAAAAAGATGGATTTATGTTTTTACTAAATCCATCTGCAAAATCGTTCAGCTCTTTTTTCGGAACAACATACATTCCCGAGTTTGAAGGAAGCCAAAAATTGCCTTGCTCATCTTCAGAAATACTCCAGACATTAATATCTAATGGTATATACTTTTTATAAAAAGAAAACGCACTTCCATTTTTTAATCGAATAAGTCCACTTCCGTGAGTGCCTATCCACAATACGCCATCTTTGTCTTCATAAATATACCTAGCATTAATGTTTTCTAACCCAGAGTTTTTCAGTGGAGTTATTTGTTGTCCATTTATTATTAATAAACCAATATCAGAACATAAAAAAAGTTGTTTATTTCTATCTTCAAAAATATAGGTAATGGTGTTTTTATAAGAGCTATCGAAAGAAATAAAATGATTTTTTTCAAAATAACATAAGCCTTCGTTTGTGCCCACCCAAATTGTTTTTTTTGAATCTTGGTAAATTGAAAAAACGACATTTCCGCTGAGTCCTTGCTCTTTTTTATATTCTTTCGTTTTTCCATTTTCATCAATTACAATTATTCCATTTCCATAAGTTCCAAACCAAATATTTTTTTGTTCATCTTCAAATACACTCCAAAAACAATTTCCCTTTAACCCTTTATACAAAGAAGAGAATGTGTTTTTTGAGTACAGACTAACACCACTACAATTGTTCTCAATTAAAATACCTTTTGTTTGAGTTTCAATAATACCAGTTACTCCATCACCGCTCAAGCCATTTTCAGAATCGATAGTTTTAAAAAATTTTGTTTTCAATTTATTTAAACCTCCGTTTGATGTCCCTACCCACAAATTGTTTTGTTTATCTACAAAGGCGGAGGTAATGGATTTACTAGAAAGTCCATTTTCTGTATTGATATTCTCTACTGTTTCAGAATTCATCACATAGAGTCCTTTTTCAGTAAGAAGCATCATCTGTTGAGATTCATCAAATCCTACAAAAAAACTTTTAAACTCTTTTAAGGAGATAGGCAATTTTATTTCGTCAGCATTTTGAAGGTGAAGTAAGTATAGTTTATTATCTACATTAGCTATAATATCATTGATCGGAGATCGAGAAAAGAAAATACAATCTTGCCCTTGCAAAATTTCATAGTTGTTCCATTTCCCATTAATAAAAGAATAAACGCCTGAAGTTGTTCCAATATAAAGTTGGTCATTGTATTTAGAAATGAGTGTGTTAATCTTGTTGATGTTTTTTGGGAAAGAAAAATCGTTATAGTGATTATCAGAAATTGTGTAAATTTTATTGTTTTCGCAAGCAACAATAATTCCATTGTTCGCCCAATTACCTATTGATGGGTTAAAAATAATTACTTTACTGGGTAAAATATGTTGCTGGAATTTTTTTTGATAATAACTAATTAAATTTCCATCTGTACAAATAATCCATAAATAGCCCTTATTATCTACAAACAGTCTTTTTACTCCATTTACTTTTATTTCTGGGGTGTTTGAGGTGTTGTAAACTTCGAATTTTAAACCATCAAATCGTACTAAACCATCAAAAGTTGCTAGCCATAGATAACCATCATTTGTTTGTACGATGTCATTGATAGAATTTTGTGGTAAGCCATTTTCTGTTGTCCAAGTTTGAATGGAATATTTTTCTTTTGGCGAAAGACTTAATTCAGAAACAGAAGACGTTATTTGAGCATAAGATAAAAAATGAAAAAATGAAAAGAGTAATAAACAACATTTATAAATTTTTTTCATTTTTCTATAATATTAATTAGTGCTAATATAATGAGACTTTATAATATAATGAGGCAAAATAATGTTCGTGAAGAGGTTATTTTCATTGCTTTGGGGGGCACTTAAAACACAACTGCGTCCAGTTATTCCATATTCCCGCCACTTATTACGTTTGGTTCCCAATAGGCAATGTTTGTCTTTAAATTTGGATTCGAAAAATAGCTATGATTAATAAAAATAATATTCAGAAAATGTTTCGCACTATCGTTTTTAAATTACGAATAAGTGTTTTTTTATTTTCTTTTTTATTGGCATTACCTTCTTTTGTTTTTGGTCAATGTTCTGGAGGAACAGCAGCGGGGGCTCTTTCACCAGTACCTTCTTCAGCATATCAAACAATGAATGTAACAAGTGGTAATTACTACACATTTGTTGTTCCAGCAGGCTGTTTACCAACGTATGATTTTTCATACTGTGCTGCCAATGGAAGTAATGCATCTTTTGATACACAAATTACAATACTTGACAATACAGGAGCTTATACAGGCGGATATAATGATGATTTTTGTGGTTTACAATCGCACGTTACTTGGACACCAACGGCAGCAGGAACTTACAGGGTTCTTGTAAGCACATACTTTTGTGGGGGAGGCAACACAGCTTTGCTTGCCTATAGAACAACAACTCCTCCAAACATGACATTCACTTCTTGCACTACTGTTCAGGCTTCAACAGCAGGTGTTACAAAATGTGATTTGGATCAACAAATAATATGTGTGCAAGTTGTAACATCAGGATCATGCAGTCCAATGTCATTAACTCAATTTAATTTAGCTGCTGGTAGTAGCACAAGCGGAACGCTTGCCGATATTTCAAAAATTCATATTTATTATACAGGAACAACAAATGTGTTTAATACAACAAATGAGTTTGTATTAGGAGGAACTACTCCAAGTGGAGGAAGCAATACAATAGTAGGTTCACAAACTCTTGTAGCAGGAACTAATTATTTTTGGATTGCTTATGATATAAATCCTGCATCAACCACAGGAAATTTAGTAGATGCTTCTTGTACTCAAATTACTGTTGGCGGAGTAAATAGAGTTCCAACGGCAACCAATCCAGCAGGAACAAGAACAATTGCTGTTTGTCCAAGTTATCCGGGGACGAGTGCTCTGGGGCTGAAAAATTGGGTTAAGTCAGATGTAGGTGTTACAGGAAGTCCTGTGAGTTCATGGGCAGATCAATCTGGTGCAGGAATTACAGGAAATCTTAATCAAGCAACAGCAGCAAACCGGCCTGCTGTTATTGCTAGTGCAGTTAACTATCAGGATTATTTACGTTTTGATGGAGTAAATGATATTTTAGTGAGTGCAAATACTTTTACTGGTCCTACCTTATTCGGAAGTACAGATAATACCATCTTTATGGTAAAAAACATTAGATCTGGATTGGTAGATTATAAATGGGAAAACAATCCTACTAACAGTTGGAGAGTTGGGATGGAACTAAACGGTACACGTCAACGATTTGATTTTGTAAATGATAATGCAGGAGGAAAAAATGATATTAGCACAACCAATATTTCAAACAAAGATGTTATAGTGGCTGGCGTTACTGATGCATCTAGCATCGCTCTTCGCTTAAATGGAAATCTGGATGCTACAATTAATAACCCAGGATTAAATATGTCTGGAGCAGCTACAGCAAAGCCTTTAAACATTGGGGGTAATGATTTAGGAAACCCCTTGTATTGTAATGTTGATATTGCTGAAGTGATGACTTACAACAAAAAACTTTCTTCTTCTGAAATGAAAAGGGTAGAGTCATATTTATGCTTAAAATATGGAATAACAATGGGAAATAATGCTGGTGCAGGACCAGCTTCCATATATATGGCAAGCGATGGAACGCAAATATGGAATGGGCAAACAGGATACCATAATTATGTAATTGGATTAGGAAGAGATAATGCGGCAGGCAATTCTGGATTACATAAAATAAAAACTCAAAGTGTTTCGAGCTTGAATGGAAGTACTGATATTATCGCTCTAGCAAATTCCAATTTTACAACACCTGTGGCTTTAACAAATGATAAATCATTTCTTGTTGTAGGAAGCAATGCAGGAAGCCTCACTGTCCCAATTTCTACGGGTTACAGCCATGGAGGACCAGTTACAGCAATCTGTTGTCAAACTTCTAGAGTTTGGGCAACCCAAAAAACAGGAACGTTTACAGGAAATTTAATCGTAGAAGTAGATATGGCTTTAATAAGTGGACCATCTGGTTTTGGTTCAAACACGAATGTTGATATTCGTTTGTTAGTTGATGATGATGCAAATTTCAGCAATGCGTCTGCAGGAGAATACACCTATTCTCCTTTGGCAGGCTATTCAGCTACTGGCGGAAAAATCTATTTTTCTGTTCCCTATGCTAATATCCAAACAGGAACAGGGTATTTTACAATAGGCTCTGTAAATGCTATAACAGCACCATTGCCTATTGAGCTAACTAATTTTAGTGCAGAATGTAAATCAAATAACGTTGAGATTCGTTGGACAACAGCTTCTGAAACAAATAATGATTATTTTGAAATAAACAGGAGTGATGATGGAATATACTTTGAAACAATTGCAACTGTTGATGGAGCAGGGAATAGCACAATAGCACGTCATTATACATATACAGATAATTTTCCACTTTCAAAAGATGCTTTTTATCGTTTACGTCAAATTGATTTTGATGGAGAATCAAAAACGTTTAATACAATCATGGTCTCTTGCGAACAAAATGAAATGGGCGACCTTCAAATAAATAATTCATTTTTTGAAAACAACACATTGTTTTTTACATACAATGTTTTTGAACAAGGAGCATATACAATTAGTCTATTTGATATTATGGGAAATGTACTAGAAACTACCGAAAAGTATTGCTACTCAAAAGACAATTCTGGAAGCATTGATATGAATGAATATGCTGCTGGGGTATATGTTTTATCGATAAAAAACACTTCTAAACAAGCAGTAAGAAAAATACTTATTATCAAATAACGATATGTTGTTATTTCCTTTCATAAATACTCCATCTTTTTAAGAAGATAAAAAAATAAATTTTATTTCCCGAATTTTCTTATTTTTGTGGGCTTTTAAAAAATAAGGTCCTGTGGCCGAGTGGCTAGGCTGAGCTCTGCAAAAGCTCCTACTGCGGTTCGAATCCGCACGGGACCTCCAAAAACCCTTGAATACAACCGTTTTCAAGGGTTTTTTATTTGAGGAAGCCCATAATTCGCCTTCCTGCGCACTCTTCTGTATTCTTCTGCACCAAAATGTCTACGAAATGTTCACGAAAAATTGGAAATACGCACGCACAAAGGCTTAAAGAAAAATCCAAATAAGTATGGAAGATTAAAATTGAGTTTAACACATAGAGTATTCAGAAAGTTGCTTCTCCGTTTGATGATTTATAAGTTAATTTTAATACATTTGATAATAGAATAAAGTCTGACGATTATCAGACCTATCTACCCAAAATTGGGTGCAAAAGGATGGTTTTGTCAGACCTATATACAAGTTATAGGCAAGGCACAAACAATAATACTTTTTTCATTTTAGATTAAATAATTTTAATAAGAGAAATTATGCCCCAAAAAAGCCAAACAATAAAAATAACAAATACACTATATATTCCTGCTCCTGTTCTTTTTGATATAACTCCCCATATTGTAAGTAAGATAAAAAGCAAGTACGCAAGTATATCAAAAACTACACATAAAATTTTTAGCTCGTTGAGCTCCCATTGAGCTGCAAAGATATTTACTAGAGCAAAAAATATATTAAGCCCAATTACCCACGACAACCAAAATTTTTCCCAATAACCTACTTTGTAGGGCGTGTTAAATATTTGGGTCCAATCGTTTAATACTTTTTTGCCAAAATTTTCATTAAAGAAGGCTAACATAAAAATACAACCAACCAAATTCCACCATCCAAGTGCTGTTAAATATGTATTCATTTTTTTAGATTATACCAATACTTAGTAAGAAATAGTACTCTAAAATAGTACAATTCGTGAAAACAAAAAAATCCCACTCTATTTGAGCGGGATTTTTTACAATTAATATTTTTTAATCAATGTCCTCCTTCATCCAATTCGCCTTCGGCTAATGGAACTGTTTGCGGTACAAAGTCGTGTTCTTTACCTGGTTTGCTGTAATCATAAGGCCAACGGTGAACTGTTGGCAATGCTCCTGGCCAGTTGCCGTGTGTATGCGCCATAGGTGTTGTCCACTCCAATGTGTTTGCTCCCCAAGGATTTACTTCTGATTTTGGTCCACGGAACATTGAATAGAAAAAATTGAACAAGAATAGCACCTGTGCCATTGCTCCTAAAAATGCAAATGCTGTAATCAGTATGTTTATATCCACCAAATTATCAAACATAGGAAATGCTGTGTTATCATAATACCTTCTTGGTACACCCGCTAACCCTATAAAGTGCATTGGGAAGAATACTCCGTAGGCAGAAATAAATGTTCCCCAAAAGTGAATATATCCTAATTTTTTATTCATGTGACGTAAAAATAATTTTGGAAACCAATGATAAACTCCAGCCAACATTCCTAAAATTGCTGACACACCCATTACAATATGAAAATGGGCAACCACAAAATAGGTATCGTGTACTGGAATATCTAATGCTGAATCGGCAAGGATAATTCCTGTTAACCCCCCTGAAATAAACGTAGATACCAAACCTATTGCAAATAACATTGCTGGTGAAAAACGAATATTTCCTTTCCATAATGTTGTAATATAATTAAATGCTTTTACTGCTGATGGTATAGCAATTAGTAGCGTAGTAAATACAAATACGGAACCTAAAAATGGATTCATTCCTGTAATATACATGTGATGCCCCCATACAATAAACGAAAGAAAACCAATCGCCATAATGGAACCGATCATTGCACGGTAACCAAAAATAGGTTTACGTGAATTTACCGAAATGATTTCAGATGTAATTCCAAGTGCTGGAAGGATAATAATGTAAACTTCTGGATGTCCTAAGAACCAAAATAAATGTTGAAATAAAATGGGACTTCCTCCAGTTTGTTCTAATGCTTGTCCACCAATATAAATATCTGACAAATAAAATGAGGTTCCAAAGCTACGATCAAATATTAATAGTAATGCTGCAGATAATAAAACAGGGAAAGAGAGTACTCCTAAAATAGCTGTTACAAAAAATGCCCAGATAGTTAAAGGTAAGCGAGTCATGCTCATCCCTTTTGTACGCAAGTTGATGACAGTAACAATATAATTTAAGCCTCCTAATAGTGATGATACAATGAAAAGACTCATTGACACCAACCACAATGTCATCCCCAGCCTAGAACCTTCCATTGCTTGTGGCAATGCGCTTAATGGGGGGTAAACTGTCCACCCTCCAGATGCAGGTCCTGTTTCAATAAAGAAAGCGGACATCATTACAGCACTTGATAAAAAGAAGAACCAATAAGAAAGCATATTCAAAAATCCTGATGCCATATCACGTGCTCCAATTTGATAAGGTATCAGTAAGTTACTGAATGTTCCACTCAATCCGCCTGTTAATACCATAAATACCATTACTGTTCCGTGTATGGTTACAAGCGCCATATACATTCCTGGGTCAAGAATACCATCTTTTCCCCATTTGTCGCCAAGCATCCAGTTAATAACAGCAAATTTTTCTCCTGGCCAAGCTAATTGCAAACGAAACAAAAGAGACATTACCATTGCCAAAGTAGCCATTATAACGGCAGTTATTAAAAACTGACGAGAAATGGTTTTGTGATCCATACTAAAAATGTATTTACTCACAAATGACTCTTCATGATGATGTTCATCGTGATGACCATGATTTTCGTGATGTGTTTGATGACCGTGATTTTCCATTGACATAATCGTATATTCTTTTTTCGGTTATTATTTTTCTGCTACTTCTGTTTTGACTTCTTCTTTTGGTATTTCTGCTGTTTTTACACCAAAGAATGGTTTTTTGCCATCCAACCATTTATTGTATTCTTCTTCTGATTCTACAACAATTGTCATTTGCATGTTGTAATGACTGTTCCCGCAAATTTTATTACATAACAAAATATAGTCGAAATTTGGATTCTTTGTTTTTTCACGCATTTCGGCTGTTGTAATAATTGGGGTGAAGTGTAACATGGTTGTCATTCCTGGCACTGTATTCATTTGTGCTCTGAAATGAGGGAAGTATGCACTGTGAATTACGTCACGAGAGCGGAACTTGAACTCAACTTCTTTTCCAATTGGTATGTGTAATTCATTTTTTACAACAACATCATCCATTCCAGCTTGTGATATAGAATCTAATCCTAATTCATTTATTCCGGTAATAAGTTTGTAGTTTGCTGCTCCTAGTGTATTATCTTTACCTGCATAGCGCCCAGTCCAATCAAATTGTTTTGAATACAGTTCAATCACAATTGCTTCGTTTGATGCTACGTCTGTAATTTTTGCCCAAGATTTAATACCAAAAATAATAATGAAAGCCAAAACTATTGCTGGCACAATGGTCCAAAGCATTTCTAATTTATTGTTATGCGGAAAATATTTTGCAACATTCCCTTTTCTTCCGTAGTACTTATATGCAAAATAAAATAATAATATTTGTGTAAATACAAATACTATCCATATTAATAACATATTGTAATTCATTAGTGTATCTAAAACAATTCCGTGTTCTGAAGCTGATTCTGGCAACATTCGTGGACCATATTCTTTTAATTGCCATGCACAAAAGGCGAATAAGCAAAGTAAAAAAATAAGCATAAATCTGCCCATTAATTTGTTATCGCTTTCGGTAATTTTTTCCGATTTTTTTCCTTTTAACGCTTGTGCAAGTTCAAACACTCGAACTAAATAGCCAACTGCAACTATTGTTAAAACGATGGCAACGTAAATTAAAAACTTTATCATACTATTTCTGAATTGTTAAATTCGTTAATTGTTTATTTACTCTTTTTTGATTAATAATGGTGGTGTAATGATTCTTCTAAGTAAGGATGTTTTTGTACCATCAACGGAGCTTTTGTAAGTGCTCTGTTAATTACAAATATTAACAATCCCAAAAAGCCTAATGCCATTCCTATTTCTAGCCATCCTAAATGCCAGTTTCCTTTAACTGTTGCTGGCATTACCATCATAAATACGTCTAACCAATGTCCTATAAAAATGATGCTTCCAACAAATATTAAGAAAAAATAATTGCGTTTTGAATCACGACTCATTAATAATATCATCGGGAAAACAAAGTTTAGTATAAACACAGTCCACATTAATCCCATGTATCCAAAATCGTGTAGGCGCTCTTGAAAATAAATGATTTCTTCTGGAATGTTTGTGTACCAAATCAACATAAATTGCATAAACCATAAATAACTCCAAAGGAAACTAACTGCAAACATCCATTTTCCAATATCGTGAATATGGCTTTCGTTAACTTGTTCTAAATATCCTCTGCGTTTTAAATAAAGTGTAACCATTATTATCGTAATCATTGCGCTAATCCACATTCCAGAAAATGCATACCAACCATACATAGTAGAGAACCAATGTACGTCTAAACTCATCATCCAATCCCAAGATGAAGTTGAAGAAGTAACGGCAAAGAATACCAAAAACACTGCTGCTTTACCCATGTTTTTATAGTGGATAGCTGTTCCGCCTTGTAAATCTTCTTCTAACGAGCGTTTGCGGAATCCTCTTTGAAACAGACTCCAAATAACTAGGTAAGCAATTGTTCTTAACCAAAAAAACCAGTTTCCTGCTCCAAAATATCCGTGTTTGTTTGCAATTACTTCATCGTATTTAGGCGAATCTGGATTAATCGTATCCGCATCCATCCAGTGATATAGGTGGTGCATATGTAATTGTCCTGCCAAGAAAATTAGAAACATTATTACAGCACCAACAGGTAAATAGCTTGATATTGCTTCGTAAACACGCTTAACCGCAACTGACCAAGCCACCTCAGCAGCATATTGCAATGCCATAAAAAATGTTGCTAACAAACCTATTCCCAAATAAAAATATCCGTTTACCAAAAGATTTGCCCACACCCTTGTGTGATTATATTCTTCATGACTAACGCCTTCTGGTGCATGGTCTGTTAAAAAGCCTGCTATAATAGTAATTAAACCTATACCCATTAAACCAAATGCTATGTTTCTGGTTGAGCTTTTGAACGTATAATTTGTATTACTCATATTAAATTTTGTTTCTTTAAATCTTAGCGTATCCTTATTTTATTTTTTTTGCTGTTGAGTCTACAACAACTGCTGTAACTGGAGCCAATGGGTCATTTCCTTGTAGCTTCAAAACATACATCGTAATTTTCCATCTCTCATCTTTTGTAAGTTGTGATGCATGTGCTCCCATCAAGCCTTTTCCGTAAGTAATCGAATGAAATATTTTACCTTCTGGTAATGTTTTTAATGCTCCTTTGTACGATGGAGGCGCTCCAGGCAATTTGTCTGCTACAAGTCCATCCCCTTCTCCAGTTGTTCCATGACAATGAACGCAAAATTTACCATACAACACTTCTCCTTGTGCTAAATGTATTTCATTTTTTTCTAATGGATTATGAAGATTTATTCCTGCTGACTCATAGCCTTCAGGAGTATTAGCATAGCCATAAGGTATATATCCTCTTGCTATTGATCCTGCTACTGGAGTTCTATTTGTTTGAATAGTGTCTCCTTTTTTATTTACATAAGCCAAATTACTTTCCAACGATGGGGAACGGTACATATCAGGCATAAATTCCACGCCTGGACTGTTTTCATTGTGTTTTGAACATGATGAGAAGCCAAAAACAATGGATCCAAATATGGTCATTAATGAAATAAATTTTATTTTTTTTCTGTTCATATTATTAGAAATATTCTTTAGAAATTTTTTATTTATAGTGAATTTCAGTTGCTCCTCCTTTTTTGAGCATTTGTTCAACGTCTGCTTTATTGCTATCTATTGTTTCGATAATCATTAAAAATTTATCATCCGTTGTTCTTGGATCTGGGTTTTTAGCCTTTACTCCTGGTAGCATCCAACATCTTAAATAATATGTAATAACCATCCCATGTGCTGCGCACAATACTGTTGATTCAAAAGTAATAGGTATAAATGCTGGCATATTCATAAAATACTCAAAGCTAGGTTTACCACCAATATCTGTTGGCCAATCGCTTACCATCATATACCATGTCATAAGTGTAGCAAGCAAAGCACCAGTTAATCCATAAATAAAAGCACATATTGCTATTCTTGTTCTTGGAACTCCTATTGCTACATCAAGTCCATGAACGGGAAAAGGTGTAAAAATATCCTTAATATGAACTCCTTTGGAGCGAAAAGTCTTTGCAATATCCATTAATGGTACTTCGTCATCAAATATCGCATGTATTACAGCTTTACTCATATTTCTTAATCTTATTTTTTAATTTAGTGATGAGCCGCATGATCACTTGCGGCATGTTTTTCTTTATGCTCTTGTCCTGATGATTTTAAAATTGATTTTAACTCTGCTTGTGCTATTACTGGAAAATAGCGGGTAAATAATAGGAAAAAAGTAAAAAACATTCCTATTGTTCCTGTATAAATCCCCCAATCAACAAAAGATGGGGAATACATATTCCATGTTGATGGTAAAAAAGTACGACATAATGTAGGCACAATAATTACAAATCGTTCGAACCACATCCCTATGTTTACTACAATTGACATAATAAATGTAAACGTAAGATTTGTTCTTAATTTTTTAAACCAGAAAAGTTGAGGTGAAACAACATTACATGTCATCATGGCTGCATACGCCCACCAATATGGACCTGTAGCACGATTCAAGAAAGCATATTGTTCGTATTCAACACCTGAATACCAAGAAATAAATAACTCTGTTAGATAAGCCACTCCCACGATTGAACCTGTTACAATAATAACAATATTCATGTACTCAATATGTTTAATGGTAATATAATTTTCAAGATTGTATATTTTTCTTAAAATTATCAATAACGTAAGTACCATTGCAAAACCTGAAAATACTGCTCCAGCAACGAAATACGGAGGGAAAATAGTAGTATGCCAACCAGGAAGAATTGAGGTTGCAAAGTCGGTAGATACGATGGAGTGAACCGAGAATACAAGTGGTGTAGATAATCCAGCTAGCACTAAAGATACCTCTTCGAAACGACTCCAATGACGAACACTACCGCCCCAACCAAAACTTAAAATACTGTATATTTTTTTTGCTAAAGGTTTTGTTGCTCTATCTCTAATCATTGCAAAATCGGGAACTAATCCTGTGTACCAAAAAACTAGTGATACAGAAAAATAAGTTGATACTGCAAAAACGTCCCACATTAAGGGCGAGTTAAAATTTACCCATAAGGACCCGAATTGATTTGGCAATGGAAACAACCAATAATCTAGCCATGGGCGACCTGTATGTAACAAAACAAAAATTGCTGCACACATTACGGCAAAGATTGTCATCGCTTCTGCTGCACGATTTATTGCCATTCTCCATTTTTGGCGAAATAATAATAATACAGCAGAAATTAATGTTCCTGCGTGACCAATACCAATCCACCATACAAAGTTTGTGATATCAAAAGCCCAATCAACACCATTATTAGACCCCCAAACACCAATACCCGTACCTATTGTGTAGGCTAAACAAAATATTCCCCACAGGAAACAAATAATGGAAATAGTTAAAAGCATATACCAATACTTTGAGGCTTTGCCTTCAATTGGTCTTACAATATCTTCTGTAATCTGATGATATGATTTATTCCCAATAATTAACGGCTCTCTTATTTGTGATTCGTGCTGCATATTATTCTAAATGATGTTATTTTAATTTTTTTTTCAGTAATTACGTTTTATGCGTGTTCTTTTTCAGTATGAGATTCAGATGAACGCTTGTGTCCTTCCTCAATTGTTTCTGATGAATTTCTAACTTTAGTTAAGTACGAAACTGTTGGTTTAATTCCAATTTCTTCTAATATGAAATAGTTACGTTCGTCATCTTTTCTCAATTTTGCTACTTCACTATTTTCGTCATTCAAATCACCAAAGTAAATTGCATTTGTAGGACAAGATTGTTGGCAAGCTGTTTTGATTGCTCCATCTTGCAAAGGTTGTCCTGCCTTTTTGGCTTCTAGTTTTCCTTCTTGCAAACGTTGAACGCACATTGAACATTTTTCCATTACTCCTCTTGAACGAACTACAACATCGGGATTTAACACCATTCTGCTCAATTCATCTTGGGTTGGGTTTATTGCAAAGTCAGGGTTTTCATTATAATTATACCAATTAAATCGTCTTACTTTGAAAGGACAGTTATTAGCACAATAGCGAGTTCCTACGCAACGATTGTATGTCATCATGTTTAATCCGTCAGAACTATGATTGGTTGCGATGACAGGACAAACGTTTTCACATGGAGCATGATTACAGTGCTGACACATAATAGGCTGGAAAACAACTTTTGGATTTGCTGAGGTTGGGTTTTCCATATCCAAATACATATCAATAGCACCAACTCCTTCTTCCTTTGCAACTTCTTTACTCATATCACTACTGTAGTAGCGGTCGATACGCAACCAATGCATTTCACGAGTTTTAATTACTTCAGATTTACCTACAACAGCTACATTATTTTCAACTGTACAACTTACTACACAATTTCCACAGCCTATACATGAGTTCAAGTCAATTGTCATTCCCCACTTATGCCCTGGACGATCGAATTCATCCCACAAATCAAGATCGGCTGCTTTAACTTTTCCACTATGAGTAACCAACATTTCAGGATGATTACCTGATTGTGGGTCTTTTCTATAATTTTCTAATGTTGTTTCTTTTACTATTTCACGACCCATTAATGTGTGGTGAATTTGTGTTCCTGCAATTTGGGTTGTTTCTCCTGCATCAGCAATTGAAACATCTAATGCTCCATACATCATTGTCCCATTTACCACTTGCGTAAAGGGAAAAGCGTTTTGCCCAACTACTCCTGTTTGAGTACTTAATATTCCAGCTTTATCTCTTCCATAACCTAAAGCAATACCAATTGTTCCTGCAGCTTGCCCTGGCTGAGGGATAACAGGTAGTTTAATTGTTGTTCCATTTACAGTAACATTTACTACGCTTGCTTCTCTATCTTGGCGTTCCATTAAATGGTATTTGCCTTTCATGTCGCTTGGAGCCATAGTAACATAGTTATCCCATGTTACTTTTGAAATAGGGTCGGGTAATTCTTGTAACCATGGGTTATTTGCTTGATTACCATTTCCGATTGCTACTTTTTCGTATAATGCTAATTCTAATTCAGAAGTTTTAATCGCATTCACTTTTTGTGCTGCATCAGAAAGATTCATAGCAACAACAACTGGTAAAACATCTTCTATATTCTCTTCTTTTTTAGGCGTTTCTTTTTTGCTATCTGCTTTTAATTCTGCTAACACCATTCCCATTCCAACTTCAATTGCTCCATCATGTAAAGCATTGTTCCAAAAATCAGTAAACATCATGTGTTTACCTTGCATTGGAAATACTTTTTCCATCCAATTTTTTTGAATGTATGATAAGTAGTCTGTTGTATTTCCACTCCATTTCAACAATGATTCTTGCGCTTGACGCGTATCAAATAATTTTGAAATAGTTGGTTGTGCTAGGCTATAATGTGATTTTTTAGGATTAAAATCATTCCATGATTCTAAATAATTTGAATCCGGACAGATGTATGTTGCTAAAGATGCTGTTTCATCGGCTCTATCAGCAAAGGAAATACGTATGCCAACTTTACTGTATGCTTCCGCAAATTTTAACGATGCTGGTGCTGTATAAACAGGGTTTGTATTATAAGTGATAATAGCATCAACTTTTCCTGCTGCCATTTCTTCAACTAATTCTGCAAATGCAGCATCGTCTCCTTGTCGTGTGTAATTTGGCATTTCAATATTAATTGTATTACCATAATTATCCAACATTTGATTTATTCCGTTAACAATCAACTGAACATTGGTATCGTTAGAGCCAGAAACAACCAAAGATTTTCCTTTGCTTTCTGTTAATTTTTTTGCAGCCATTGCTATTTCTGTATCACAAGCTAATGCTGATGACGGTAACGATGTGTTACCAACCATTTTTGCAACAGCATTATATAAATTAACTGCTACTTTTCCTTGCTCAGAAACTTTAACTGGAATACGCTCATCAGCGTTTGCTCCTGTTAATGATAGATTTGATTCAAACTGAAAGTGTTTCGACATTTTTGCATTGTCTTTACTTACTTTACGGTTTTTAACATATTGTTTTGCATATTCAATTGGAGAAAGCCAGTTTGCTAAAAAATCAGCACCAATACTTACAATCACCTCTGCTTTATCAAAATTATATGAAGGGACTACTTCTTTTCCAAATGTTTGTGCGTTTGCTTTTGAAATTCCTGAATACGAGACAGCATCATACGTTACATGTTTTGTGCTTGGATATTTTGCAGCAAATTCTGCAATAGCCGCTTTTGTTGAAGGGCTAATTATAGTAGAAGATAAAATTCTTATTGATCCTCCTTTTGCAGAAATTTCGGAAAGCTTAGCTCCTATTTCTTTATCAACATCATTCCATGTTGCATCTGCTCCTTTTATGGTTGGGTTTTGTAATCGTGATGAATCATACAATGATAGTATTGAAGATTGTACACGAGCACTTGTTCCGCCCATTGTAACTTTCGATAACTCATTTCCTTCGATTTTAATCGGGCGACCTTCACGCGTTTTTACAATAATAGATGCGTAATCGTATCCATCAAAAAATGTTGAAGCGTACCAATTAGCAACACCAGGCGTTACTTCTTCTGGTTTTACAACATAAGGAATTGCTTTGTAAACAGGAGTTTCACAGGCTGCCAATGAAGCAGCTGTAACACTAAAGCCTAAAAATTTTAAAAAATCTCTACGGTTTGTTCCGTTGTTTTCAGATGAGTTTTCTAAAAAATTTTCTACAGGTATTTGTTCTGCAAATTCATTTTGCGCATTTTGAACAAACTCAGGATTGTTGTTTAGTTCCGATAATCCTTTCCAGTATTTTTTTGTTGCCATATCTTTTATAAATTCTAAACTTTAAATTTTTTTATAATGGTGTGAAACTCTAGTAATGACATTTTGCACACTCAATACCACCCATTTTCGCAACAGTAATTACTTGTTGATCTTTAGGTAGGTTTTTATATTTTTCTGCTAATTTTTTGTGTAAACTTTCGTAGTACGGATTGTCTTTCATTCCTGGTACTTCTGTTTTGTTGTGGCAATCGATACACCAAGCCATTGTTAATGGCTGAACTTGTTGGGCAGTTGTCATCGTTTTTAAATCACCATGGCAAGTTGCACATTCTTGTTTACCCACTTTCACGTGTTGTTGATGTGAGAAGAAAACAAAATCCGGTAAGTTGTGAACTTTAACCCACTGAATCGGTTTTTCAGGTTTGGTGTATGCAGCTTTTTCTGGGTCCCAACCTGCAGCTTCATATATTTTTGCTATTTCTTCTTTACCTGTAGTTGGCCCTTGTGAAATTCCTCTGTGGCAATTCATACAAACATTAACGCTTGGGATTCCTGCTGTTTTACTTTTTTCTGCTCCCGAATGACAATATTGACAATCGATTGCATTATCTCCCGCATGGATTTTATGTGAATAAGCGATAGGTTGTGTTGGATGATATACCTCTTTTTTATCGGGATTGGCATACACACCTATTGCTTTTAGTGCGTACCAACCAGAAGATAAAAGCCCTCCTAATATAATAAGTACAAAAACAGCAACCCAGCGCTTGTGATTGTCCATCCAATTTTTTAATTCTTGCCAAGGGCCAACTGCCGGTTCTTCTGGTAAACCTAATTTTTCGTTTTGTAAATTTTTTAATGAATGACGTACTCCACGCAATACTGCTACTACTATAATTAAGAAAGCAATTACTGCAATTAAAATTGCTAAAGGGTTCATTCCTGGTTCTACCGGAGCATTAACGTTGTCTGTAACTGGAGATTTTGGTCCATCTTTTTTCTCAACTGGTGGGGCTTTAATATATTCAACCACAGCAGTAATTTCTTCGTCAGACAAAAACTCGAAAACAGTCATTGCTGCTTTTCCATTTTCATTATAAATTTTAACTGCGTAACTATCACCCGCTTTTATAAGAGCATCGCTATTTTTAATCCATTTTTTTAGCCAGTCCTCATTTGGCACACGAGACATTACGCCTGCTAAGCCAGGTCCAGTAAGTTTATTAGCTCCCAGACTATGACACACAGCGCAGTTTTGTTTGAAAATTTTTGCGCCATCTGCTGCTGTAAGACTGTTTGAACTAAAAATAAATGATAAAAAAAGGAAGGAAAAAATCGCCAAAATTTGTTTCTGTGGCTTTTTACAGGTTGTATCCATATTGATATTTAACTATTTAACTCCGTTGAAATGCCCATTTTCAGGGCGAGTACTTTTACTCGAGCGACAAATTTATAAGAAACATTAATAGGCAATTCAAAAAACGTTAAAATTTTATAAAAAAAATGTAATTTATACTAATTCTAAATAAGGTGAGTTTAAAAAAAAATTAAAACATTTTTTTTCATCTCTTATTTTTGATTTTTCGTCAAGCTAATTTTGTTTTCTGTCGAGTATAATGTTTCAAAATTTTGGAATAATAATTGTCTTGAAATCAGCTAAAAAACTACCTTTGTAAAATCATTATGGCAAATAAATTTTTAAATACTTTTCTTGTAATCGTTTTTAGTATTTTTTTACTAAAAACAAACACTATTGTTGCTCAAATAAAAGATACGGGCAAAGTAGAATTGGTTCAGGATTATAAAATTAAGGAGCTTGTAAGCAAGCATACAGAAATAAATTCAAAAACTCCTATTAAAGGTTATAGAATAAAAATACATTTTGGTTCTGATAAATCAAAAGCTAAGGAGGTAAAAGCAAAATTTATTTCAAGATTTCCAAAGGTTCCTGCTTACGAAAAATACGACCAACCAAATTTTAATATTCGTGTTGGTGATTTCAGAACAAAATTAGAAGCCTATAAATTTTTAAAAGAAGTACAACTGGAATTTCCTTCTTCTTTTATTGTAAATGATGATATTGAATTACCTTCGATTGAAATAGAATAGTTAATTATCTATTTAACCATCATTTTAAAGCCTTTTCCGTGAACATTTATTAATTCAATATTAGAGTCTTCTTTCAAATACTTACGAATCTTAGCAATATAAACATCCATACTTCTTCCATTAAAGTAATTATCATCGTTCCAGATTGTTTTAAGCGCAAATGTTCTGTCTAGGATATCGTTTGCGTGTAAACACAAAAGACGTAACAGCTCGTTTTCTTTTGTGGTTAGCTTTTGAGGAACGCCTTTTAGTGTTAGTGTTTGGTGAGCATAATCAAAAGAATACTTGCCAACTTTAAACGTAGTTTTATCATTATTTTTTTGTGATTTATTTTCTGTTCTTCTAAGTATTGCATTTATTCTTAAAAGTAATTCTTCCATACTAAATGGCTTTGTTATATAGTCATCCGCTCCTATTTTAAATCCTTCAATAGCATCTTCTTTCATTGATTTTGCTGTTAAAAACACAACGGGAATATTTGGATCGATAGCACGAATTTCTTTTGCTAAAGTAAAGCCATCTTTTAAAGGCATCATTACATCTAACAAACACAAAGCGTATTTGTCTTTTGCGAACAACTCATACCCTTGCTTACCATTAACAGCTAATGTAACCGAGAATTCTTTATCTTCAAGATATTCTTTTAAAAGACTTCCTAAATTAGAATCATCTTCTGCTAATAAAATTTTTACTTTGCTCATGTTTTTTGTTTTTTATAGTTCTTGATTTTTTACTTTAAATGGTAAATAAACAGTAAATGTACTTCCTTTGTTTATTTCGCTTTCCACGGCAATTGAGCCTCCGTGTTTTTCAACTATTGCTTTTACATAACTTAATCCTAATCCAAAACCTTTTACATTATGTACATTGCCTGTTGGCACTCGATACATTGTTTCAAATATTCTTTTTTGATTGTCCTTGCTAATACCTATGCCATTATCTTTCACGGCAATGAATATTCCATCCGAATCATTTTTTGTAGTAATATGAATCATCGGTTTTTCTGCTGAATATTTTAAAGCATTATCAATTAAATTAAATACAATATTTGTAATGTGAACCCTATCGGCAACTACAATACTATTCGAAGCATTTAGTTCAATGGTAATTTCTCCTTCTTTGTTTTCAACTTGTAATCGAATGTTTGTGATGGTTGTTTCTATTAAGTTGTGAATATCAACATTTGTAAGTTTTAATTTAAATTTTCCTTTATCTAAAATGGCTGTTTGTAAAATATTTTCTACTAATAAACTTAATCTTTTGTTTTCATCGCCAATCATCTTAATGTATTTATTGCTTCTTTCTTTTGATTTTTCAACAGTTGAATCGTTTAAAACTTCACAGGCTAAAGATATTGTAGATATTGGAGTTTTAAATTCATGCGTCATATTACTAATGAAATCATTTTTTATTTCGGATAATTTTTTTTGCTTAAAGATGGTAGATATGGTGTAATAAAAAGAAAATATTAATGCTAACAAAAATGCAAATGAAACCAAAAGCATAAACCACATGGAACTGAGTAGATATCTTTTTTGATGCGGAAAATAAACAGATAAATACTGTGGTGCTATAAAAATATTGTCGGGCGATAGATTTACTTTGTATTTTGATTCAAGAAATTGTTTTTCCATTCCACTACAAGAATCCATACAATCTTTATGGTTAAAAGGAGAACATATCATAAATTCATATTTAGCCGAAACGCCTTTATCCAGAAATTCAACGTTTAAAATAGAATCAATAATAGTTGTATCAATTTTTTTATTGTAGTCGTTGTAAACATTCACGCTTACAAGTTCATCAAAAATATCATTTACAACATCTGTTTGATGAGAAAACCACCTTTCACGAAGTTCAGAAGAATCAACTTTATTGATATATGCAGGGCCATCTTCTTCTGCATTCAGATTCACTTGGTTTGTTACACTATCAGCTGAGTAATTTTTTTCTCTTGTTTTTTTTGTAATAACTCCATTAATGTCTTCTGAAAACTCTTCAACTATTTTAATATTTACTTTATTTTTGGGTAATTCAAATTTAGTTTTATCTCCCATTGAATCTAAAACTATTTTAGATGATTTGTCAGATGTGCTAAACGTTCGGATTCCTTGTTTTCTAAAATTAAATTTTTTAACAATTTTGGCTGCTGCCATTTGCTTTTCATATCTCCTCACCACATTTTTTAAAGCATCGCTCACACTCTGTTCGAAATGTTCTTCTCCTAAGGCAACAGCATTTTTTACCCAATATATTTGAATTGCAACCAAGCCAACAAGGGCAATGCTTGCCATAAGAATAATTACGCGTATGTTATATTTATAAAACATCTATGACAAAAGTAACCGATTGCTGCTAGAACCTTTGCTGCTTAACATAATTTAACATTGATTAACTGGCTTTTAACACCCTTCAACTGAAAGATGTAATACGTTTGTTTCAACAATTGTTGCTAACCAAATT
The DNA here is from genome assembly GCA_021155045.1 of Arcticibacter sp. Taxonomy (GTDB): domain Bacteria; phylum Bacteroidota; class Bacteroidia; order 2-12-FULL-35-15; family 2-12-FULL-35-15; genus 2-12-FULL-35-15. Next base: position 36,282 of record JAJNQB010000019.1, on the reverse strand, counting down.
TTTAATATTCATTTAAAAACTAAAATCATGAAACATTTTTATTTAAAAACATTTTTGTTTGTTACAGCTATAGCTATTGTTCTTACAGCTTGCGGACAGAACAATGCAAAAGTAAAAACCATAACCATTGTTAATGGCGACACAACCATTAGCGAAAAAATTATTGGCGACAAGGAAATCGCTGAAATTGAAAAACAAATTACAATGATTGTTACAAGCGATAGTACTAATGGCAAGAAAATGGTTAAAAAAATTGTAATAAACGGAGATGATAAAAATTCTGCATCTCTTGCTTACTCATTTAGCAATGATGAAAATGCAGAAATGGAAATAAATGCAGATGAAAAAGGAAACAAAACCAAAATTGTTATTACAACTGATGAAAAAGATGATAATGGTAAAAAAATAATCAAAAAATCTACTAGCAAATCATCTACGAAAGACGAAAATGAATTAGTTGATTTAAATATAAATGTAAAAAATAATGTATTGAAAGTTGATTTTACTTCTGCTTCAAAAGAGCCCATCAATGTTAGCATTATGGACGAAAACGCAAAACAAGTGTTTTATGAAACACAAAAAAGCGGCAACAAGTTCAGCAAAGAAATAAAACTAGATAAAAAGGGTATTTACTTTTTAAATATTGTTCAAAACAAAAAAATAACTACAGAAAAAATAATTGTTGAGTAGTCTTTACAATTTATATTCTACCTCATAAAGATTCGTGCAAAACAACAATTAAACAAAGCATCCGCAGTAGCATCGGGTGCTTTTGTTTTTTGTAAAACAACGAGCGCATTTTTTTCACCACTGAGCCACAGAGATTTTTTCTCGCAGAGACGCTGAGTGCGCAGAGGAGTTTTTGAATTTTGAATTTTTCTCTTTTGAGTTTTTTTTCACCACCTAGAAACAGAGGGCACTGAGGTTTTTTGCCAACTTAATTTTTGCCAACTGCCAACTTAGTATCATTACCATCTGAAAAAAATCTGTGTGCCATTAACTTTTGACTTTCCTGTTTGCCAACTGATATAAAATAATTAGCTTTGCACCCGTTATGAATATAGAAGTTTTAAAATCAAAAATACATCGCGTTTCTGTTACAGAAGCGGATTTAGATTATATAGGTTCCGTTACTATTGACGAAGATTTAATGGATGCTGCCAATTTAATTGAAAATGAAAAAGTAGATATTTTTAATTACAACAATGGCGAACGTTTTACTACTTATGTAATTAAAGGAGCGAGAGGTTCTGGCGTTATCTGTTTGAATGGACCTGCTTCCTTAAAAGTTAAAGTTGGACATCAAGTAATTATTGTTTCTTATGCTATGATGGATTTTGAAAAAGCTAAATCCTACAATCCAACCGTTATATTCCCCGACACGAAAACAAACAAGCTTAAATAAATTGAAAAAAAACCTAAGCAACATATTAAAATTTTTATTTTTTTTAGGCTTAGGAATTCTTTTGGTTTGGCTTGCTGTTAAAGATAAAACGCAAGAAGAGCTACAAAGCATTAAAGTTGCTGTTCAGCAGTCGAATTATTTTTGGATTTTACTTTCATTCATCATTAGTGGTTTTAGCCATTTTTTTAGAGCTACTCGTTGGAAAATTGCCCTCGAACCATTGGGTCATAAGCCTAGCACAGCCAATGCTTTTTTTTCTGTAATGATTGGGTATCTCGCAAATCTCGGCATTCCAAGAATTGGAGAAGCAACACGATGTGGAATATTAAGTCGCTATTCTAATGTGCCTTTTGTACAAGGCTTTGGAACGGTGTTAGCAGAAAGAGCACTTGATGTAATTTGTGTTATTGTTTTGTTTTTTTTAACACTGGCATTAGAATTTAAAAAAATATCAAGCATTGCACAGGATATTATTTTTAACTCATTAGGAGAAAAATTAAACAACTTATGGCAAAAAAAAATACTGCTGATTATCGTTGGGTTATCTTTTTTGGCAATAACTATTTGCTTTTATATTTTCAGAAAAAAACTAAAGTCGTTGTTTTCTGAAAAAGTAAAATCTTTTTTTAAAGGTTTAAAAGATGGCTTATTAAGTATTAAAGATATTAATAGACCTTGGCTTTATATTACTCAAACCATTTTAATTTGGTTATTTTATATCTTACAAGTATATGTAGTGTTTTTTGCTTTTAATGATTTAGCACACCTTTCGTTTGTGGTTGCTATGGTTATTACTGTTTTTGGAGCCTTAGCGGTGGCGGTTGTGCCAGGAGGAACAGGAGTTTATCAAGTTATTGTTATTCAAATTCTCACTACCATTTATTTTGCTTCTGAATCTTCTTCATTTGCATTGGCTTGGTCGGTATGGGCATCACAAATTATTTTAATTTTGGCGGGAGGATTAATTTCATTATTGCTACTACCACTAATTAACAAAACCAAAAAAATTATTTAGCATGGTTCCTTACACTCGTAAACTATCGGCACTAGAAATTATTGAAACAAAAATTTATACCAAAGAAACATTATTTAAACCTATTCTTGTTTCAAAATTTAAGGGAAATAAAATTGTTTTTACCAATGGTTGTTTTGATATTTTACACCGAGGACATATCGATTACCTTGCAAAAGCAAGCGATTTAGGAAATGAATTGTTTGTAGGAATAAATAGCGATGCTTCTCTAAAACGCTTAGGAAAAGGAAATACACGACCATTGCAAGACGAAAAAACACGCGCACTCATTATTGCTTCTTTGCATTTTGTGAGTGGTGTAATTATTTTTGATGAAGATACTCCTTACGAATTAATTGATTTGATTAAGCCCGATGTGCTTGTGAAAGGCGCTGATTATGATGAAAACGAAACCGACAAATCAAACAAAAAATACATTGTTGGTTCCGATATTGTAAAACAAAATGGCGGTACAGTAAAAACCATTGAATTCCTGGATGGGTTTTCTACAACGGCTATTGAAGAAAAAATTAAGGAATTTATTTAATTTATTTGCTGTTCAAATAAACTTCTTTTGTTTTTTTATAATTCATTACCTCATTTTCGCTTGATAAATTAGGCAACAGCAAATGAAGGGTAAAAAGTAATTCTTGCTTTATTCTATTTTTTGTTGAAGGCTGTTCTTTATTAATTTCTTTTTGAATAAACCTCCACTCGTTTTGCATGTTTAGTCCTTTCATAGATGATAGATATATAAGTAGCTTAGTTTTTATAAAAATTCATTTGCCAAATTTGCCAATTCGCTACGTTCGCCTTTTTCAAGTGTTATATGAGCGTAAAGCGGTTGGTCTTTTAATTTATCTATCAAGTACGATAGTCCATTACTTTGTGTATCCAAATAAGGGGTATCTATTTGATAAATATCTCCTGTAAAAATTATTTTAGTGTTTTCTCCTGCACGTGATATAACTGTTTTTACTTCGTGTGGTGTTAAGTTTTGTGCTTCATCCACAATAAAAAACACATCCGACAAACTTCTCCCTCTTATATATGCTAAAGGACAAACAACTAACTTTTCATGCTCAACCATTTCGGTAATTTGTTTATATTCTTTGTCCTTTTCGTTAAACTGATTTTTTATGTATTTCAAATTATCCCACAACGGTTCCATGTATGGATTTAGTTTGGATTTTATGTCTCCAGGCAAATAACCAATATCTTTATTACTTAAAGGCACAATTGGTCGAGCTAAAAATATTTGATGAAAATTTCTGCGTTGTTCCAATGCACCAGCAAGAGAAAGCAATGTTTTTCCTGTTCCTGCCACACCTTGTATGGAAACTAATTTTATTTCAGGATTCATAATAGCATCCAAAGCGAAAGCTTGTTCTGCATTACGTGGGGCAACACCAAAGGCTGTTACTTTTTTTACTCTTTCGATTACATCTTTGGCAGGACTGTATGATGCAAGAACAGAGTTAGAACCATTTTTTAATGTGTAAAAATGATTTGATGTTGGTTTGTTTTTTTTAAGGAGTACAGTTGGTTCACAAAATCCTTTCTCATAAATTTCGTTAATTACTTCTGTTGCTACTTTTTGTATTTCACTTCTGCCAGTATATAATTGTTCTCCTACATTTTTTATTTTTCCTGTTTCATAATCTTCAGCACTTAAATCCAAAGACTTTGCTTTAATTCTTAGGTTAATGTCTTTGGTTATCATCACCACTTTTCGTTCTGGATATTGTTCCTTGATATAAAGAGCTGTGTTTAAAATTCTATGGTCAGCTTTATTTTGTCCTAATATTTTTTCGGCATCAATTTTAGAGTGGTGGCGCATTTCAATTTTAATCATGCCATGTCCTTTACCGTTGATATTAATCCAATCGGTGAGTGTATGCCCGTTTGAAATTTTATCTATATAGCGAGTGAATTCTCTTGCTGCGTAGTTTTTTGTATCGTTGCCCTTCTTAAAATTATCAAGCTCTTCTAAAACTGTTATAGGAATTACAACATCATGCTCTTTAAAATTTTTAGCTGCGCTGTGATCGTAAATTATTACAGATGTGTCAAGAACGAAAATCTTTTTCTCTTTTTCTTTCGCCATATATCAGAACGATTTTTAAAAAATGTTTTGATAAAGCTATAAAAACAATAAGCTGATTTTAACTTGATGTAATAAAGTAATCAACAAAGGGGTGTTAAATAAAATAACCCGCAATTTCATTGCAGGTTATTTGTTTTTTGTTGAAAAATATTTTTCTTAGATTTTAACTCCAATTAACAATATATCATCTACTTGCTCCAAATTTCCTCTCCAGTCATTTATTGTTTTATCAAGAATTTGTTTTTGTTGTTCCATTGATTTGCTGCAATTTGCAAGCAACAAGTCTTGAAGCTGTTTATACTTAAACTTTTTCCCTTTTTCTCCACCAAATTGGTCTGCATAACCGTCAGTGAACATATAAATAATATCTCCTTTTTTTAAGTCAAAAGTTTGAAGTGTAAATGCATTATCTTCTTTTGGAGATTTGCCTACTGGCATTTTATCAGGTTGAAAAACAATGAATTCGCCATTTCTTACAACCCACAAAGGATTGTTTGCAGCAGCAAATTCCATTTTCATGTCTTCAAAATCAAAAGCACAAAGTACGCAATCCATACCATCTTTACTTTCTTCTTCACTACCTTCGGGGTTTAAGGATGCGATAATACCTTTACGTACGCTATCTAAAATTTCATTGGGATGAATTAGATTTTTTTCGATGATTGATTCATTTAATTTTGAAACAGCCATCATACTCATTAATGCTCCCGGAACGCCATGTCCTGTGCAATCTGCAGCACTCATGTAAAATATTTCTTTTTTGCTTCCTTGGTGTTTATGCGAAAGTGCATAATAAAAATCTCCACTTACAATATCCTTTGGCTTGTAAAGAATGAAGAATTGTTTTGTTTCTGTTAAAGTTGCTGTTTCCATAGGGCTAAATTATCATTTTTTATTTAATCTACTAATATTTTTTGAAATGTATTTTTCGTTGGGCAAAATTGCTTTTTGTATTCGTTTTGCGTAATTAATACTATCTATAATTTCTTTTTGTTTTTCTTCTATTAATTGTTTTTGTCCTCTTAGTTCTTCTGTTGCTTCTATTACTTTATTTTCTAAGATAACTTTCTCTGCTTTTAATTTACTTTCTCTCCATTTAATGTAAAACACAATAGAGCTAATTACCATAATACCCATTAAACTCCTAAACCACCAGGTTTTCCACCAGGGCGGACGAATTGTAAACGTGTAATTAAATTCTTCACTCCAATAACCTTCACTGTTCATTGCTTTTACTTTAAAATTATATTTTCCTTGTGGTAAGTTGCCGTAAGGCGCTTCGGTGCGATTAGTGATAGCACTCCAGTTTTCATCTATGCCTTCTAATTTATATTGGTATTTTACTTTTTTGCTTTGCTTTTGAGTGATCCCAATAAAATTAAAAGTTAAGTAATTGTTGTTGTATGCTAAACTTAAATTCTCGGGCAAGCTATACCATTTGGTTATTCCATCAAACTCAAAATTACCAACGCTTACTCCATTGCCAAGTGTTAGTGTGCTGTCTTTTTTCTTCTCTAAATTTATCCACGCTATATTTTCATTAAACAATGCTATGCTTGTTAGTTGAATGTTTGGCGCAGTGGTATCTGCAACTTCTCCTTTCGGATGGAAAGCAGTCAGTCTGTCATTTGCAGCAATCCAGATCGTTCCGTTTTTATCTTCGCAAATAGTTTTGCCCCCATTTACACCAATGCCTAAAAAGCCGTCTTCGTAAGTATAGTTTTTAAAGAAAATTTTTCCTTCTGCCTCTTTTGAGGCGTTGACATTGTCAGACCCTTCGACTCCGCTCAGGGCTATTAACTTCTCCTTGTTTTCGAGGGACAGCTTGCTCAATCCAAACCGGGTTCCGAACCAAAGGTTTCCGCTTTTGTCTTCTAATATCGACAAAACAGCATTATTGCTGAGCCCTTCTCTTTCTGTAAAATGCGTAAAGGATTTCCCGTCATATTTTGATACCCCTCCGCCATTAGTGCCGAACCAAAGGTTTCCGCTTTTGTCTTCCAATATACTCCTTACAGTATTATTGCTGAGCCCTTCTTTTTCTGTAAAATGCGTAAAGGATTTCCCGTCATATTTTGACACCCCTCCGCCATTAGTGCCGAACCAAAGGTTTCCGCTTTTGTCTTCCAATATACTCCAAACAGTATTATTGCTGAGCCCTTCTTTTTCTGTAAAATGCGTAAAGGATTTCCCGTCATATTTGGATACACCTCCGCCATTAGTGCCGAACCAAAGGTTTCCGCTTTTGTCTTGAAGCATACATCCTATTGCATCATGTTTTAATCCTTGTAATTTGCCGAATGAAGAAAAGCCTTCCGGGTTTTGGTCTTTAATTGCCATGTCTTTTGCAATTACTACTTCGGGTATACCTGCAACAAAAGGACTATCAATTGCGGGTACTGTTTTGGGCAATAAAAAAGTGTCACTTCGACCTTGCTCAGTGTAAACTTGTCCGGGAGTGATTACATTCGGTGTTCCTGCTAAAATCACTTTTGGAATGCCGGCAATATGTATGTTTGTATTTGTAGGAACTACTTTTGGATTACCAGCTTTTACAATTGTGGCAATGCCACAAGGTATAACCTTTGGTTCTGTTACGCTGTCCTTTGGCACAATGTAACCTACAGATGCAATTACTTTTGGTGCAAAGGTCGTTGGGCGTTCCTGCTCCTTCTTTTCAGAGCATGAAAAAATGAAAAGTATAATAGAAATAAAAAATATTTTTTTCATTTTTAGAGTTTAATTTATTGTTTTATTTTTAATCTACTAATATTTTTTGAAATATATTTTTCGTTGGGTAAAAGTGCTGTTTGTATTCGTTTTGCATAATTAATACTGTCTATTATTTCTTTTTGTTTTTGTTCTACTATTTCTTTTTGTTGCCCAATTAACTCTTTTTGTGCCGACAACAATGTATTTGCCTTTTTTCGCTGAATATTGCTACGTGATACATAAAAAATCAGAACCACAACAAGAAGCATCCCTACAATAAAGGCAAAAATTGTTTGTTCTTGTGCTGCAATTGCTTGATTTTTGGTATCCAACAGAATATTGCTGAACTCTTTGTCTTTTTTAAGTAATTCTATTTCTTTTTGTTTTTTTTCATTTTCATATTTCATCCCATACTCGCTTATTTTAGCAGCAATATTATCGGTTTTGCTGGCAAGAGTTTGGTTAAATAATTCAGACAAAACTTGTTGTTCGGCAAATTTTATTTCTACTTGTAAATTTGTTAATGTATTTAATACAGATGTCAATGGTTGATGGTCAAAATTTTGATTTACCCACGAAAACACTTCCCCTTCTTCGTCTCGGCTATCTTCTGTATTCAATTCAATTCCTTCTCTAATAAAATTTTGCTTATCGACAGATACAATTTTTACAATAGAGTCTTTAAATTTTTCAATACGTTGTTTGAGAATAGATCCATTATATATTGATTTGTCGGATAATAAAATAGTCGTTGGAATATCGGTATTAAGCTTATCGTTTATTTTTGCGATTTTTATACTGTCTGCCTGTTGTAAAGAAATGTCTTCTGTTTTTGAGATAATATTTCGTTTAATTTCTTTTATAAAACCATCTGTTTCTTGTACATATTTTTTTAATTCGACAGTCTTTTGATAGGCTTGGCTTTCTTTTTTTTCGGTTTCGCTGAGCGTTCCATTTAATGCATTGTATAGTAGGTTATTTTTTTTTGAAATTGTTGTGTAAGCATTTTCCACCTGATTATTATTGTTGGTGGTTATCATATTTACAAAATTTTTACTTACACTGCCAGTTGCAAATAGAAAAAAATTAAGTCCTAAAATAATAACAAAAAAAGTAAAATGATACTCAAAAGGTTGTGAAGGAACGATACTTTTTCTGTTAATTTTTATCAAATAGATTGGAAACAAAACTAAAATAGAACAAAAGAGTAATAAGTAGTACAAGGGTCCTGCTCCCAGCCAATGTTGCGTTTTAAAAATTGTTGCTAAAATCCAAAGTGAAAGGGTAAAATATTGCACCCAAGTGTATAGTTTCCAATTGTTATTTTTTAATTCGTAAATCAACCAAAACGGGAGATATATTGTCAAATACAGGAAACCTCCCAGTACAAGTATTATCCCAGCACCCGGCCAATGCATGATTTTAAATATAACTCCCAAAGTAAATAATATACAAACTATCCAACCTGTAATTTTTAATGTTTTATTCATGCTTGAGTTTATTTAATAAATCTATTGTAACAGTTGTTCAAATACTAAATGTCAGAGTTGAATCTTTTTAAAATCTTGTGAATATAATTTTCGTTTGGCAAAAGTGCTGTTTGTATTCGTTTCGCATAATTAATACTGTCTATTATTTCTTTTTGTTTTTCTTCTACTATTTCTTTTTGATTCTGAATAATATTTTTCTGTTGACGAGTAACGTTAAATCTATTAATCATGAATATTCCAAAAATAATTGTGAGAAGCAATACCACATACAAGGAATACCTGAATGTTTCTTCTTGTTTTAATTGTGCTTTTGTAATTTCCTTTTCTTTTTCAACTCTTACGCTATCTGTTGCTGCCTTTTTTTCGTATTCATATTTTAATTGGCTTTTAATACTCGCTTTTTTTGTTTCTTCATTTTTGATGCTGTCTCTCATTTGTATATAAAGTTCGTACATTTTTAAGGCTTCTGCGGGCTGGTTGGTTTTTTTATACATTTTGTAGAGCGACTTACTGGCATATCTAGTGTTTTCAGGAATGCCATTTTTTTGACTTATCTCCAAAGATTGTTTGCTAAAATTTAATGCCTTAGAAAAATTTTGTTTTTTAAAATACAACTCTCCTATGCTGTTTAAAACAAAAGCCATTCCTTCTTTGTCATTAATCTCTGCTCTAATTTTTAAACATTTTTGATATGATTCTAAGGCTTTTTCTATATCTCCTTCTGCGCTATTTACAGCACCTATATTTTGCAATAAAAAAGCAATGCCATATTTGTCCCCAATTGATTCTAGCAGCTTCAAGCTCTCGTTATAATATATTTTTGCTTTCGACAGCTCTCCCATGTCGTCATACGCACTAGCAATGTTATTTAATGTCCCTCCTAATAAATATTTATTGTCAAGTTTTTTATATATCTCTAGGCTTCTTAAATAGTATTCTAAGGATTTTTTTGTTTCTCCCTGATAACCATAAATCTGTCCTATATTATTCAAAGAAGTTCCAGTGCCTTCCTTGTCGTCAATCTCTTCTGAAATTTTTAAACTTTTAAAATAATATTCCAACGCTTTAGATACTTCGCCTTTTTTATTAAATATGTAACCAATATTATTTAATGAGTTTGCATAATGTTTTAAAAAAACTTTTTTCGTTTTAAAATTTGTGGAATTTGAAATATTTTTTTCAGCTATTTTTTTTAATTCATCATTGTATTTCGACCAAACCTCCATGTCGTTTTCTTCTTCAATCATTGTATTTAATATATTGCATTTGGTTGTATCGTATATAGCTGTTTTTAATGCTACTTTAAAAGAATCAATTATTGAATTTTGCGAAATAAGAACGCTTGTAGATAAAAAATTTAAGAAAAAAACAATTAAAATAATTTTATTGTTTTTCATAATGCGATTAATATATTTTTCACTTGGCAAAATTGATGTTTGTATTCTTTTTGCATACTGAATACTATCAATAATTTCTTTTTGTTTTGATTCTATTATTTGTTTCTGTGCCGAAATTTCAATATTTGATTTTTGTTTGTTTCGATAGCCTTTAAATACAACAAGTACAAGAATAAGCAAAAGAATTAACCCTAAGCTAGTAGTATATATTATTATTTTTTGTCTTTGTTTTTCCTGTTTAGCAATCAAATCCTTTTTCTCTTGATCGGATTTTCGTGCTATCTCTTTTTTATCAAACTCGTATTGCATTTGTGCTTGCATAACATCTTTTGAATTTTGTTCGTTGTTTAAGCTATCGCGCAAAACAATATATTTTCGATAGTATGCATATCCTTTTTTTTCTTGTTTTATTGAATCGTATAAAAGGTATAACGATTGATACATATCTAGCTCATGTGGCTTAAAGCCTAATTTAAAGTCTATTTCTAAGGATTTAAAAAATGCATCTTCAGCCTGCTTAATTTTTCCAGTAGAAAAATACACCCCTCCAATATTTCCTATATTTATGGAAATTCCATGTTTATTCCCTAGTTCTTCATTAAGCTTTTGGGCTTGTAAAAAATAACCTAAAGCTTTCTGATAAAGGTCGTTTATTTCCTTATTCAAGGATTTTTCTTTTTTAAATAAGTCCTCTGCCTTTCGTTTATATATTATTCCAATATTCCCTAGTTTTGATGCTATCCCTTTTTTATTACCTAATTCTTCATTAATCTTAATTGCACTTAAAAAAAACTCCAAAGCTTTTTCATAATCGTTTTGTTCGGCATATAAAATTGCCATATTACCCATGTCTGCTGCCAAGCCTTTTTTGTCTCCCTGTTTTTTATCTATTTCTAACGCCTTGTTATAATAAATTAAAGCTTTCGAAAAATCGTGCTGTTCTGTATAAAAAATTCCTATGTTAGCAAGCGTAGCTGCTTTTTTAGAAAGAACATCTTCATCTTTTAATTTTTCCCAAATTGCTAATGCTTTCAAAGAGTTTTCAATAGCATTGGTATAGCTCCCTTTTAGTCGATAAAACTCTCCTAAATTATGATATTCATTTGCTAGCGAAATAATATACCATTTTTGTTTTGGGGTAATGTGTGAATTTGTTTCTTTTAAAAACAAATCAATATAAACATCTTCTTGTTGAAGGGAATTAACTGCTATTTTTATAACTTCTTCTGATAATATGATAGAACTATCTGGTCTATCAATACTAATTTCCCAGGCTAATTGATCATAAAGGTTTATAAGGTTTGTGTCTTTGGGGTATCCTGAAGCTTGTTGGTTAATTTTAATGATTGCTTTTTCTAAAGAATCTATGGTAGGATTTTGCGCAAAAATGCTATTGATGCATACAAAAGAAGAAATGATGGTGTAAACGAATTTTTTCATACATAAAATATTTTTAAAATTCAACCTATGATGTCTTTTTAGATTGAATTTTTGAAAGCTTTTTATTAATATATTGTTCTTTAGGAAGCAATGATTGTTGAATACGTCTAGCATAATAAATACTGTCTAAAATTTCTTTTTGTTTTTCTTCTACAATTTTTTTTTGCGTTTCTACGGTTTCTTTTTGTTGCTCAATAATGTATTTTTGTTTTTGTGTTACACGCAAGTTACGGAAAATGAAAAATGCAAATACCAGTACTAAAACCAAAACTCCCATAACTGAATATAAAATAATGTTCTGCTGTTTTTTATCGGCTGCGGCTTGGGTATCTTTTATTTTTTGTTCGGCTTGGGCGGCTGCTGTTTTCTTTTCAAAGTCATAGTTCATCTCCGTGCGGATGTTTTTCTTTTTGTTCTCCTCGCTGAAAATGGTGTCTCTTGCTGTTATGTATTTTTTGTAATGAATGAGAGATAGTTTGTATCTACCAGTGGTATCGTAGAGATAACTAAGATATTGTTCGTGGTCTTTAATAACATTAAGCACATTTATTTCGGTAGAGATAGTGAGTGCCTTGTTTAAATATTCTTCCGCCTTATTAAACTTTCCTGTGGAGGTATAAAGAAATCCAATGCTGCCGAGGTTAATTGCAACTGTTTTTTTATCTCCCAACTCTTCCGCAATCTTCAATGCCCTTAGATAATAGTCCAATGCTTTTTTGTAAAGAGAATCGCTCCCGATTTTATCGGAACTTCGCAAAATCTCAGCTTGCTCCTTATAAATAACCCCGATGTTGCCGAGTTGAATAGCAATTCTATTTTTATCTCCGAGTTCTTCTCCTATTTTCAGTGCCCTAAAATAATAGTCTAATGCTTTGGCAAATAATCCTGCCTTTACTGATGATTCACTAGACGCAACACCTTGATTACAATAGACATTCCCGATGTTGCCAAGATTAATAGCCATATTATTTTTATTCCCTGATTCTTCATCCAACTTCAATCTGCTGAAATAATAGTCCAACGCTTTTGGATAATCGCCTTGCTCATAATAGACTGTCCCGATGTTGCCGAAGTGGCGGGCAATTCCGTTTTTATTCCCAAGTTCTTCATCCATCTTTAATGCACTAAAATAATAATTCAACGTTTTTGGATAATCGCCTTGAGAATAATAGATATTCCCGATGTTACCGAGGGATTTTGCCATTCCGTTTTTATCTTTTATTTCTTCTCTTATTTTCAGAGCTACAAAATAATGCTTTAGTGCATTGGAATAATTGCTCTGACGATAATTTATATTTCCTAAATTATGGTTGGCGTCAGCAGTTCCTTTAGCCCAGCCCTTCGCTCCCGAAGGAAGGGAGATTCTTTCTGCAATTTGTTTTGCTTCATTTGCATAACTTATTCCTTTTTCATAATCGCCTGTTAATTGCATTTCCCCCGAAAGAAGATTTAAGGTGTTTACTTTGTTGGTATCCTCTTTTGCGGTTTTTAATATCGTTAACAGCGAATCCGTTTTTTTGTTTTGCGCCAGCGATATAGCAGATGTGAGACACAATATAGGAGATATGAAAATAATGGCGCAGCCAAAAAAGAACCCACTTTTTTTTACCTGATTGTTATTGGCTTCAGTATCTTTCATTTATTTTTTTAATTTACTCAAGTTACGTTCTATGTATTTTTCGTTGGGTAAAAGTGCTGTTTGTATCCGTTTGGCATAATAAATACTATCTAAAATTTCTTTTTGTTTTTCTTCAATAATTTCTTTTTGAATTTCTACTTCTTGTTTTTGTTTTGTAATAATTTCATTCGCTTTTTGTTTTTGCCTGTAACTTCTATAAACAAACGCTACCAACAATAAAACAAGCATAAACCCTACAACGAACACATTTCTCTGAAAAGATTTTTGTCGAGAATCCGCTTGTTGAATTTCTATTTCTGCATCTTTTAAAATAAGTTCCTTATCTTTTTTTGCCGTTTCGTATTTGGCATTCATTTCTTCTACTTGCCTAGAACTTTGTTCATTATATAGCGAATCTTTTAAGAAAAATGTTTTTTCAAAGTAGTAAGCTGCGTCTTTAAAATTGCCTATTTCTGAATTAATTTTCCCTAAATTGTAAAGACCAGAAATTAGATTTTTTGTGTGTTTGATAGAATCTGACAAAGCCACTGATTGTAAAGAATAGTTTTTTGCAGGTATATAATTTTTAAGCCTATATTCTAAGTTGCCTAAGTTCAGGTAGGTTTCGGCACAACCGTATTTATCTCCAATACTTTTTCTGATTGCTAATGCTTTTAAATAATAAATTTTTGCTGAATCATTTTTCTGAAGGGTCATAAATATTTCACCAACATTATTGTATGTTTGAGACAATGATTTATTGTCGGAAATTTCAATTTGCAAAGGGATTGATTTCCTCAGATACTCTAATGCTTTTTCGTTTTGATTTATCAACCTATACTGAACTCCAATATTGTTATACCCAGCAGCAATACGCATTTTATTTCCTATTGCAATGGAATATTCCTGTGCTTTTTCAAAGTATTTTATTGCATTTTTAGAATCGTTCCGATTTTCATAAACCATGGCAATATTGTTTAACGTCATCGATAGCCCATCTTTATCATTCATGTCTTCGGCTATTTTAACAGCACGCAAATAATATTCAAGTGCTTTTTCTAAATCGCCCAAATACAAATAAACAATGCCAAGATTATTAACTGTAAAAGACAATTCTTTTTGATTTTTTATCTTTTCTTTGATTTCTAATGAAAGTAAAAATGTATCTCTTGCGTTGGAAAACTCACCAGCATATAGCAAACACGTTCCAATATTGTTTAACGCCCTAGCTGTACCTATTTCATATTTTAATTTTTTTGATAATTCAAATCCTTGCCTTGCATAAATAGCTGCTTCGTTTGGATTGTTGTAAACTATTGCCCACGTTAAACGATGTAGTGTTTTTACCTTATTTGTATCCAGTTGGGACGTTTTTAAAACAGATAAAAGCGAATCTTTTTGCTGAAAATTTTGTGCATTTACAAAATAAAAAAGAGTAGAAATAATAAATGCAAACAGGTATCTTTTCATGTTTTTACAATTGTGGAACTAATTTATACAATATTTTGATTAAAGCTTTATAAACAGGCTTTGAAAAATAATATTTAGTAATTTTGAGCGCCTTGCGTTTTGTTTTAATTTTATTCCAAAAAGGATTATGCCTAAAAATAAATTTGTCTTAATTAACAGAGAGCTAAGTTGGTTATCGTTTAACGAACGGGTTTTACAAGAAGCCGAAGACAAAACCGTTCCCCTAATTGAGCGCATTAAATTTTTAGGTATTTTTTCTAACAATCGTGATGAGTTTTTTCGTGTTCGTGTTGCAACTCTTAAACGAGTAATTAAACACCAAAAAAAAGCGGTTCAATATATTGGAGAAAACCCACACCGATTGCTTAACAAAATTCAAAAAATTGTTATCAATCAACAAAACAAGTTTGATTCAATATACCAAACTATTTTGCTTGAGCTTGCTGAAAAAGGAATATCAATAATTAATGAAAAACAGCTATCAACCGAACAGGGTCTTTTTGTAAAAAGTTTTTTTAGAGACAAAGTAATGCCAAAGCTTTTTCCTATAATGCTTGATAGTTCATCTCCCTTCCCTTATTTAAAAGACAAATCAGGGTATTTAATTATTAAACTTGGACGGAACAACAAAGAAAATAAAAGTAAATATGCATTAATTGAAGTTCCGACAGATGAATTATCTCGTTTTGTAGTTCTTCCGAAGGAGAAAGATAAATTTTTTATTGTGTTGTTGGATGATATCATTCGTTATAATTTAAATGATTTATTTGTAAACTTTGAACATGATTATATTGAATCGTACAATATAAAATTAACACGCGATGCTGAAATAGATATTGATAATGATATTTCTAAAAGCTTGGTTGAAAAAGTTAGCAAAGGCTTAAAAGATAGAAAAAAAGGACAACCTGTTAGGCTTGTGTATGACAGAAACATTAGCGATGATATTTTAGACTATATCATGAAAAAAATAAAACTAGGAAAAGAAGATAGCCCGATCCCAGGTGGGCGTTATCATAATTTTAAAGATTTTATTTCATTTCCAAGAATTGGATCAAGTGATTTAGTTTATAAAAAAACAAAGGCATTAAAACATCCAAATCTAGCAAATGAGACAAGTTTTTTTAAAGTCATTAAAGAAAAAGATATTCTACTAACATACCCTTATCAATCGTTTGAGCATATTGTTGATTTTTTGCGAGAAGCATCTATTGACCCGAAAGTTCAAAGTATAAAAATTACACTTTATCGCGTTGCAGAACACTCAAACATTGTAAAAGCATTAATTAATGCAGTTAAAAATGGCAAAGAGGTTATTGCTGTTATTGAATTAAGAGCAAGATTTGATGAAGAGTCCAATATTTTTTGGGCAACCAAACTACAAGAAGAAGGAGCAAAAGTAATTTATGGCGTACCCGGATTAAAAGTGCATTCAAAATTGTTTTTAATTACCCGAAAAGAAAACGGGAAACAACATACTTATGCACACGTAGGCACAGGCAATTTTAATGGCAATACAGCAAGTGTTTATACAGATTTTAGTTTGTTAACTGCAAACAAAAATATAACCGAAGAAATAGAAAAAGTTTTTGCGTTTTATGCTGACAATATAAAACAAGGTAATTACAAACATTTATTAGTTGCGCCATTTTTTATGAGAAAAAAGTTGATTCAGCTTATCAATACAGAAATAAAAAATGCAAAAAACAAAAAACCAGCTTACATTATATTAAAATTGAATAATTTGGTTGACCAAGAAATGATAAAAAAATTATACGAAGCAAGTTCCAGTGGTGTAAAAATAAAGTTAATCATCCGTGGGATTTGTTCTTTAGTTGCCGGAGTAAAAGGGCTAAGCGAAAACATTGAAGCTATTAGTATTATTGATAAATATCTTGAGCATAGTAGAGTGTTTATATTTTGTAATTCAGGGGATGAAAAATACTTTATATCTTCGGCAGATTGGATGTATAGAAACATCGACCATCGTTCAGAAGTTGCTGTTCCTATTTATGATAAAAACATTCAATTGCAAATAAGAAGTATTATCAACACTCTTTTATCAGACAACACGAAAGCAAGAATTTTAGGGAGTAAACAAACAAACGAATACAAAAAAACGGAATACAAAAATCTTATCCGCTCACAGGATGAGATTTTTAATCTGTTTAAAAACAAAAAAATATAATTCTATTTAGTGAAATTTGCTGCTATTGATATTGGCTCTAATGCTGTAAGACTACTGTTTTGTAATGTTTATGAAAACGGAAACAAAACTACCTTTAAAAAAGCTGAACTTATTCGTATTCCTCTTAGGCTTGGAGAGGATTCTTTTTTACACAAAAAAATTTCAGAAAAAAAAATAGAAAAGCTGATTATTGCTATGAAAGCCTTTAAAAATTTAATTGACGTTTACGATGCGATAGATTACAGAGCTTGTGCCACATCTGCAATGCGTGATGCTGATAACAGGTATGAAATAGCAGAAAGAGTAAAAAAAGAAGCAGGAATAAAAATTGAGATTATTGATGGAAAAACAGAAGCCGATATTATTTATGCGAATCGTATTGAAGAACACTTAGATAAAAGCAACAACTATTTATACATTGATATTGGTGGAGGAAGCACAGAAATTACACTGTTTTCAAAAAACAAAGCAGTCGTTTCTCAATCGTTCAATGTGGGGACAGTTAGAATGCTTCACAACCAAATTGATAAAGAGTATTGGAATTATTTCAAAGGATGGGTTAAGGAAGTTACCGGTGATTATAAACCATTAATTGCAATTGGTTCAGGAGGAAACATTAATAAACTTTTTAAAATGACAGGCAAAAAAAACAATAAACCACTTGCTGTAGTCAAACTAAAAAGCCTTTGCGAATTAATTGAATCCTACACGTATGAGGAGCGCATTCAAGAATTAGGCTTAAATCCTGATAGAGCAGATGTAATTGTTCCTGCTTCAAAAATATTAATGAGTATCCTAAAAAAAGCTGAAATCGAAAAAATAATTGTGCCTCAAGTTGGTCTGTCTGACGGAATTGTTCATCAACTATATGAAAAACAAAAAGAAAAACTTGTAGCTAAAGGCTGAAAGGTAAACATCTGTTTTTTTAAAGTCAGTTTAGGGTTTAAACAAAAATGGATTAACTTTGTAGTATAATTTTAAAATAAAAAAAACTATGGTATCGAAAAAAGTAGAAGCTGCATTAAATCAGCAAATAGAATTAGAAGCATCATCATCACAATATTATTTAGCCATGGCTTCTTGGGCAGAAACACAAGGTTTAGAGGGGGTTGCCGCTTTTCTTTATGTTCATGCAGATGAAGAACGTATGCACATGCTAAAACTAATTAAATATGTGAACGAAAGAGGTGGGCACGGAACCGTTCCAACATTAAAGGCTCCACCAAAATCCTTTAAATCTGTAAAACAAATATTTGAACAGGTATTAGAACACGAAGTGATGGTTTCGAATGAAATAAATGGATTGGTTGAAACGTGTTTAAAGGAAAAAGATTATACTACTCATAATTTTTTACAATGGTATGTTTCTGAACAAATAGAAGAAGAATCATTAGCAAGAAAAATACTTGATAAACTTAAGTTAGTAGGTAATGATGCTGGCGGTTTATATTTCTTTGACCGTGATATGGGAGGATTAGCAGGTGCAACAGGAGGTTCTGAAAACGAAAAAGCCTGATACCCAAAATATTAAGTTTGTAGGGTAAATTATTTTTTTTACCTTTGCGACCAGATATTAATATACTAACTAAAAAATCACAAACAAAAATGAAAAAATTATTCGCATTAATGCTTGTAGGTACAGCAATGACAATCGTTGCTTGTGGACCAAGCGAAGAAGAAAAAAAGAAAATTGAAGCTGAAATGCAAGCAATGGCTGATTCATTGGCTAAAGTTGCTAGTGCAGGTATGGAAGCAGCTATGGAAGCTACTCCAACTGACACTAACGCTGCTGCTACAGAAGCTCCAGCTACTGAAGAAAAACACTAATTTTTTTCTTTCATTATTTAAAAGCTCCGCAATTAGTGGAGCTTTTTTTATGTCATAAATTAACCTTATTATACCTTTATTTTCATTTTACATTTTTAACTTTACACCTTAATTAAATTGGCTTGGCAAAACATACCCTTGAAATAGAATACGATTTTGATTTTATACTGGTTGGAATATCTTCACACGAAAAAGACTACCGTTTTTGTTGGAGATTAAATAACGCTTTCAAATTAAATTTAGTTAAACAAGAGCCTCTCGAAATAAAAAATAAAAAACAAAAAACACCTTCTTTTTTTTCGTTTTATTTGTTTAGAGACAAAGAGATGTTTACTGATTATGTTGTGCTTGCAAACACTAGTGAAAATAAAGAATTGATTACAAAAGAAACAAATTTATTTGGCGAATTGAATAATACAGAAAGTGATACTGATTTTTTATTGCCAGAACTTAAACAATTCAATTACTTTTATATCATCAAAGGAGATTTAAGCGATGACGAAGTTGAAAATTCGATTTCAAAAATAAAAGAAATTGAAAACGTACAAACCGCCATCAGAATTGATGTAAAAAGTTTGCGGTCGAAACAAAATTTAGTATTTTAAAGAACAAATTATTTATATATGAAAAGAACAAAAATTGTTGCAACACTTGGTCCTGCTTCATCTTCAATTGAAGTAATCGAGGAAATGATAAAAGCTGGTGCAGATGTTTGTAGAATAAATTTTTCGCATGGCTCTTATGAAAATGTACTATCTCAAATAAATGCAATCAGAACAATTAATAAAAATTTGGGAACACATACGGCAATCCTAGCCGATTTACAAGGACCTAAATTGAGAATTGGAACAGTTGAAAATAATAGCGTTGAATTAGTTGCAAATCATGAAATCATTATAACAACAGAAGAATGCATAGGAACAGCTAAACGTATTTATATCACTTACCCTCAGTTTCCAAAAGATGTACAAGTAGGAGAAAATATTTTAATTGATGATGGAAAACTAGTGTTAAGGGTTTTGGAGTCGAATGGGAAAAATGAAGTAAAAGCATTGATAGCACATGGCGGAATATTATCTTCAAAAAAAGGTGTAAATCTTCCTAATACAAAAGTTTCTCTTCCTTGTTTAACAGAAAAAGATTTAAAAGATTTGGATTTTGCTTTGACAAATCATGTCGATTGGATTGGACTTTCGTTTGTTCGTTCTGCTGCTGATATTATTGAGTTAAAACATATAATCGCAAATTTTAATCAAAAACTCAGAACAAGAGTTGTTGCTAAGATTGAAAAACCAGAAGCAATTAAAGATATTGATAACATTATTAAAGAAACGGATGCTTTAATGGTTGCTCGGGGAGATTTGGGTGTTGAAATTCCAATGCAACAAGTTCCTGTAATACAAAAAATGCTGGTAAGAAAATGTTTGGAACAATCTAAGCCTGTTATCATTGCTACTCAAATGATGGAAAGTATGATTACAAACATTAGCCCATCAAGAGCCGAAGTAAATGATGTTGCCAATAGCGTGATGGATGGCGCAGATGCTGTAATGTTGAGCGGAGAAACGTCTGTTGGGAATCATCCAGCAAAAGTTGTTGAAGCAATGACAAAAATTATTGAACATGTAGAACAAGAAAGCGATATTTACAACAGAGACAATGCAGCTCCAGAAGTTGATTTACACAACGATAGATTTCTTTCAGATTCTATTTGTTATACCGCTTCCAAAATGGCTCAAAGAACAGGTGCCGCTGCTATTGTAACGATGACACATTCTGGATATACGGCATTTAAATTATCCAGCCACCGACCAAAAGCAAAAATATTTGTGTTTACCGACAACTACGATATTTTAACAACGCTTAATCTTGTTTGGGGTGTTCAAGGATTTTATTATGATAAAAACATTAGTACCGACCATACAATTGCCGATATTAAATTTATTTTGAAAAAAAGCGGTATGGTAAAAACAAACGATTTAATAATCAATATTGCAAGTATTCCATTAAGTGAAAAAGGAAAGTCAAACATGATTAAACTTTCCGCTGTAGATTAATTTTAAAAAAATAAAGAAATGAGCATAAACATAAAATTATTAAAAGAAATTTGTGAAGTAGCAGGCGCTCCAGGACACGAACAAAGAGTAAGAGAAATTGTTCTTCGCGAAGTAAAAAAACTTTCCGACAAGATAAGCATTGATAACATGGGAAATGTTACTGCATTTAAAAAGGGTAAAAAAAACAAAAAAGTTATGATTGCCGCTCACATGGATGAGATAGGATTTATTATAACACATATTGATGAAAATGGATTTTTACGTTTTATTCCTCTTGGAGGATTTGACCCAAAAACACTTACTGCACAGAGAGTTATTGTTCATGGAAAAAAAGATGTGATAGGAGTTATGGGCTCCAAACCAATTCATGTTATGACTCCAGCAGAAAGAGAAAAAGTTGTTCCAATCGGAGATTACTTTATTGATTTAGGATTGAGTAAAAAAGAAGTTGAAAAAATTGTGACTGTTGGTGATACCGTTACTCGTCAAAGAGAGTTAATAGAAATGGGCAATTGCGTAAATTGTAAATCAATTGATAATCGTGTTTCTGTATTTATTCTTATCGAAACCTTGCGTGAATTAAAAAATTCTCCTTACGATGTATATGCAGTATTTACTGTTCAAGAAGAGGTTGGGATTCGTGGAGCAAATGCTGCTGCATTACAAATACAACCTGATTTTGGTTTCGGATTAGACACCACAATCGCCTTTGATGTTCCTGGAGCAAAAGCTTATGAAGTGGTTACAAAACTTGGGAATGGTGTTGCTATAAAAATTATGGATTCCTCTACAATCTGCGATTACAGAATGGTGAAATACATGAAGCAAACAGCAGAAAAACACAAAATAAAATATCAAATGGAAATTCTTCCCGCTGGAGGCACCGATACAGCAGGAATTCAACGTATGACGCCAGGCGGTTCAATTTCTGGAGCTGTTTCTATTCCAACCCGCCATATTCATCAAGTAATTGAAATGGCTGATAAATCAGATATTAGATCAAGCATTGATTTACTAAAAAACTGCATTTTAGATTTAGAAAAATTTGACTGGAGTTTTAAATAACTCACATATTCTTTGAAAGTTTGTTATTTGGAAAAATAGATTTAAAAATTTCATTGTAATAAATCAAAAGTTTAAAGGCATATGTTGGCGAATTAAATTTTTGATTTATTTTTCTATCATTCGTTATTGCAAATCGAAAACCAACATCGGCACCCACTCCAATCCATTTCACAATTTTATATTCTACCGAAACTGCGGGTTCATAAATAAAGTTCCAATTTTCTTGTGTTCTTCCTTTTTTGTTTAAAATACTATAAACATAGTATGATTTTCCAATGCCAATTTGTAAGGGAATACTCAATTCCCAATGTTTTGTTTGATAAAATATATATTCAATATGTGTTGAAATATAAAACAACCGCAAACGAGAAGTTACGCTATCTATTTTATTAGCTGATTTTTTAAAGTAATAATAGGAGTCAAAATCTCGTGCTGGAGGGTATAGTTGATTATAACCAATACCAATGTGCACTCTTTTTCCAAAATTTAACCCAATTTTTACTCCAAATATTTTTGCCCTACTGTTTTCAATAAAAGAATTTCTTGTGTCGAGCTTCGCAAACAAATGAGGATTTTGTTGAAAAGCCCATTTTATAGTATCAAGCGCTGGTTGGGCTTTTATTAAATAAGAAAGTATCAAGAAAAAAATGAGTAGTGTAAATACTTTTTTTGATAAACTAAATTTCATTTTATACCATTAGCTATTATAAATTACACTAATCTGTTTTTGTATAATGCCGATGTTGCAATTGTTTAAGCTGATGAAATCAAAAATTACAAATGCACTATCGGTACTAGTTTAGTTTAATACATACATTTTTAGGTTCCGTAAAAAAATCAAGTGCTTCAAAACCTCCTTCACGTCCAACACCCGAACTTTTCACACCACCAAATGGTGTACGTAAATCACGTACCAGCCAGCAGTTTACCCACACTATTCCTGCATGAATTTGATTGGCTATTCTATGTGCTTTGGTTAAGTTTTCTGTCCACACTACCGATGCTAAACCGTATTGCGTACTATTAGCATATAGCAATGCTTCTGCTTCTGTATCAAATGGCATAATAGTTACAACAGGTCCAAATATTTCTTCTTGATTTGTTCTGCAATCATAAGTTAGCCCTTCAATTATTGTAGGTGCAATAAAATATCCTTCCGAAAATTCGCCTTCTAACTTAACTTGGTTGCCTCCACATAATATTGTTCCTCCTTCTTGTCTTGCTAAATCAATATAAGAAAGAATTTTTTCCATGTGAGATTTAGAAACTACTGCACCTAATTTGCTTTCTGGAGATGCTGGGTTTCCAACTTTTAATTTTTTTGTTTCTTCAACAAACTTATTTTTAAATTTTTCATAAATGCTTCTTTCTACCATTATACGAGAACCGCACAAACAAATTTGTCCTTGATTAGCAAACGAAGAATGTAAAGTAGTTTTTATCATTTTATCGAAATCACAATCTGCAAAAATGATGTTTGGATTTTTTCCTCCCAGCTCAAGCGAAAGCTTTTTAAACATTGGCGCAGCCACTCTTGCTATTTCTGCACCCGTTTTAGTGCCTCCTGTAAATGATATTAAAGGTATTTTAGGATGTGCTGTGATTGCAGCACCAACCTTATGTCCATAGCCATGAACGATATTTAAAACACCTTTTGGCAGCCCTGCTTCTATACATAATTCAGAAAGCAAATAAGCAGTCATAGGTGTTATTTCAGAAGGCTTTGCAACAACACAATTTCCTGCAGCTATTGCCGGTGCAATTTTCCAGGTAAACAAATACAGTGGTAAATTCCAAGGAGATATACAACCTGCAACACCAACAGGGGTTCTTAATGTATAATTGATTGCACTGTTTTCCATAGAATGGCTCTCTGAAGCAAAATGCAAAATTCCTGTTGCATAAAAATGAAAGTTTGCTGCGGCTCTTGGAATATCCACTGTTTTGGCAAGAGAAACAGGTTTGCCATTGTCTATTGATTCAGCAATTGCAAGGCGGTCTAAATTTTTTTCTATCAATTCAGAAATTTTAAGCATTACTTTAGAGCGTTCATCTTTTGAAGTATTGCTCCACATCGGGAAAGCATCAATAGCTGCTTTTGTTGCTATTTCAACATCTTTTTCATCCGAATCGGGAATCAATGAATATACTTTTCCTATTGCAGGATTATAATTATCAATATATGTTTTTGAAGCCGGTTCTACCAATTCCCCATTTATATAATTTTTTATTTTTTGCATCAGTATCTTTCTATTTATTTAATCACAGTAGGAGGCTCCATTATGTGATTACACTTAGAACAAGTGCGCAATTTTTCATTCCCATAAAATTCAGAAAATGTTTCTTGAAACTGCGTCATAATATTTGTCAGCGTAAAATATTTTTCAAATAATTTATTGTTACATTTTTCACAAAACCAAAGCAAGCCATCTTTTTCGTCAGACCTTCTTTTTCGTTCCATTACCAAACCAATGGTATTTGCTCCTCTCCCTGGATTATGCGGAACTCGTGGAGGCAATAAAAATATATCCCCTTCTTTAATCGGCACTTCTACTGCTTTGCCATCTTCTTGAATTTTAACAACAATATCTCCTTCTAGTTGATAAAAAAATTCTTCGCTTTCATTGTAATGATAATCTTTTCTTGAATTTGGTCCGCCTACCACCATAACAATAAATTCTGTGTTTTCATAAACAACTTTGTTTCCTACTGGTGGTTTCAGAAGATGACGATTTTCGTCAATCCATTTTTTGAAATTAAAAGGACGTGTTATCATTTTTTGATAATTTTTGATTTGAATACTAAGGTACGAAGTTATCATAAAAGGAAACAATTTATATTTCTAATTATTTGAACAAAATACAGTCAAAAGTTTTTTGTTTCTTTGCAAAAATATTTTTGATTATGAACTTACTAATTATTGGGTCTGGAGGAAGAGAGCATGCTTTTGCTTGGAAATTATCACAAAGTAAAAAAATAAAAAATTTATATATCGCGCCAGGGAATGCGGGCACTGCATCTGTTGGAAAAAATGTTGATATTGCTGCAACAGATTTTGAATCCATCAAAAAATTTGTTCTTGAAAACAATATCAACATGGTTGTTGTTGGTCCTGAAGATCCTTTGGTAAAAGGAATTCATGACTTTTTTTTAAATGACGTTGAATTAAAAAACATTCCTGTTATTGGTCCTCAAAAAGATGGAGCACAATTAGAAGGCAGTAAAGATTTTTCGAAACAATTTATGGTTCGCCATAATATTCCTACTGCTCGTTACGAAACATTTACCAAAGAAATATTAGCCGAAGGTTTAAAATTTTTAGAAACTCTTGAGCCGCCCTACGTTTTAAAAGCAGATGGTTTAGCCGCAGGAAAAGGAGTTGTGATACCTACTACCTTAGAAGAAGCAAAAAAAGAATTAACAGAGATGCTTGCTAATGCAAAATTTGGCAATGCCTCAGCCAAAGTTGTGATTGAAGAATTTTTACAAGGGATTGAGCTTTCTGTTTTTGTTTTAACAGATGGCAATTCGTACAAAATTTTGCCAGCCGCTAAAGACTATAAAAGAATTGGAGAAGGCGACACTGGTTTAAATACAGGTGGAATGGGTGCAATATCTCCTGTTCCTTTTGCAGATGAAAATTTTATCAAAAAAGTGGAAAGCCTTGTAATCATCCCAACTATAAATGGGTTGAAAAAAGAAGGAATAAACTATAAAGGATTTATTTTTATTGGGTTGATGAATTGTGATGGAAACCCTTCTGTAATTGAATATAATGTAAGAATGGGAGACCCAGAAACGGAAGCTGTTTTACCGAGAATAAAATCTGATTTACTCGATTTATTTCAAGGGGTTGCTAACAGTAATTTACATGAAAAAACATTTGAAGTGGATAGTCGTTTTGCAACTACAGTTATGTTGGTAGCAGGTGGTTATCCAGAAGAATATAAAAAAGGAGACGAAATTACGGGATTGGAAAATATAAAAGACAGCATTGTTTTTCATGCCGGCACAAAACATAATGAAACAGCTGTGGTTACCAATGGAGGACGAGTAATGGCAATTACTTCTTTTGGCAATACAATGAATGAAGCATTACAGAAATCCTTTTCTAATGCAGAAAAAATAAATTACAAAGGCAAATATTACAGAAAAGATATCGGTAAAGATTTAGAAAAGTATTTTTAACCGATAAATTTTTATAATTGTCATTCCGACCGCAGAGAGGAATCTCATTTTCGATATGCTTTTTTACTTAATCATTACTCCTTTTTTATTTATCAAAGGAATGGTAATAAAATTTTCTTCTTTAATAGATTCTGGCAGGAAAATATATTTTTTATCATACATCAATTTGTTGATATAAAAACTCACCCAATACTCATTATTCAACCCAAATAAATTTTGAACAATGGGTTCAATTTTTACGAATGTTTGTGGCTCAACTTGATCTAAAAAATGCCTAAGCGTTGATGTTTTAACATCCTCTTCATTAAAATAGCCATAACCTTGAGAAGTAACAAGAACTCCTTCTAGTTTTTGTTTTTTTAAATTAATTAGATAAACATTCCACTCTTCTTCCAACAAATCGTTTTGTTCTTTAACCACAGCAACTGCAATATCTTCAACAGCGGGGGGTGTAATATCTTTTTTCATTCAATAAAAAGATTTAAAATTTAGAGAGTGCAGATTTCAATTGATTGATAACAGCAATTTCATTTGCGTCAAAACCCCTCATCTCGGCAAGTATAACTGAAATCCAATCTCCAAGATGAATAAAATAAATTGCTCTTTCAATTGCAGAATCGCCTTTTGAATATATTTCAGTAATATTGGATGTGTATTTTGAAATCGTTTCTTTGTTAATTTCTATTCTAAAATTATTTCTTTCATATTCTTGCTTATCTCTAAAAATTAAAACTGCAAGGTTATCGTTTTTTTCTCTCCAACCAACTAGCTCGTTGTGGTTCATCTCCGGAATGATTTGGTGCCAACAAAGCATTTTTGCATTTTCGTTTAGTTGTTGGCGAAAACGAATCATTACTCCTTCGTTGTATGTAGTTGCATAAATAACCGGTGTTTTTCCATTTATTTTTTGTGCAATTAATTTTGCATCTTCAATAATATTTGTCTCTTCTAAATCAATTAATTTAATTGCATTTTGCAATTCATTTTTAAATGTATCTCCAATTATTTTATGAAAATTTAAAATAAAAAACAATTGAGTTAATGAATAGCCTAAACAAGCTCGAGGAGGCATTTCTCCTGGAACTATAATACAATCAAACTTTTTTGCTTTGCAAATTTCCAATACTTTTCCGCCAGAAGTAACACCAACAATTTTCGCTTTTTTATCCATTGCTTGCTGCATACAATTTAGTGTCTCTTCTGTATTACCAGAATACGAAGAAATAATAACTAAGGTATGCTCATTTACAAAAGAAGGAATAAAATATCCTTTAGAAACACTAATAGGAACTGTTGCACTTAAAGCAACTAATTCAGAAACAATACTTCCGCCAATACCAGAACCTCCTAAGCCGCATATTAGAACATTCTTAATATTATTTTGAGATGGAGAAAGCAATGCTTTTTCTCCGATAGAAATTGCTTCATTAAGTTGTTTAGAAAAGCTTGCTACAAGATTTTTCATATTCTTTATTTTCAAGGAATGTAAAAATACAATTTTTACTGAAATCACAACTTATTTTTAATGAATTAACTCATGTATGGTAATTGATTCCTTGTATATTTGTAATTCAAAAAAATAAAATTTAAAATGAGTACGGAATTAAATGAACAAGAGATTTTAAGAAGAACAAAACTGGAAGAAATTGCAAAAATGGGCATTGATGCATATCCTGCACCATTATTCGAAATTAATACTACTTCAAAAAATATTTTAGAAAATTTTAAAGAAGAAAAATCGGAAGACTTTAATCGTATTAGCATCGCTGGGCGTGTAATGAGCATAAGAGATATGGGAAAAGCTTGCTTTGTTGGGTTACAAGATGCAGTAGGACGCATACAAGTTTACATTAGAAGAGATGATATTTGTCCGAATGAAGACAAATCTGCATTTGATTTGCTTTTTAAAAAATATACTGATATTGGTGATATTATTGGTATTACCGGTTATGTATTTAAAACTAAAGTTGGCGAAACATCAATACATGCCACTACATTTACGATGTTAAGCAAAGCTTTGCGCCCGTTGCCGATAGTAAAACGTGATGACGAAGGAAATGCATTTGATGAAGTTACCGACCCAGAATTCCGATACCGCCAACGTTATGTTGATTTGATTGTAAATCCACAGGTAAAAGATACATTCATCAAACGCACAAAAATGATGAATACTATTCGTGATTTTTATAATGCCAAAGGATATTTAGAGGTGGATACTCCTGTTTTGCAGGCTATCCCTGGCGGAGCAAGTGCCAGACCGTTTGTTACACATCATAACACACTGGACATTCCAATGTATTTACGAATAGCAAATGAGCTTTACTTAAAAAGACTAATTGTTGGCGGGTTTGATGGTGTTTATGAGTTTTCTAGAAATTTTAGAAATGAAGGGATGGACAGAACGCATAATCCTGAATTTACTGTAATGGAACTTTATGTTGCCTACAAAGATTATATCTGGATGATGGATATAACAGAAGAGTTAATAGAAAAAATTGCTCTCGACCTAACAGGAACAACAAAAGTACAAGTTGGAGAAAATAGTATCGATTTCAAACGACCGTTTAAACGCATTACAATGTTTGACTCCATAAAAGAATTTACTGGCATTGACATAAGTGGAATGAACGAATCACAATTAAGAGAGGTTTGCAATACACTCAAAATAGACGTTGCTGATAACATTGGAAAAGGAAAATTAATTGATGAAATTTTTGGAGCAAAATGTGAAGGAAATTACATTCAACCTACTTTCATTACAGACTATCCAATTGAAATGAGCCCGCTTACTAAAAAACATAGAAGCAAAAAAGGATTGGTTGAAAGATTTGAATTAATGGTAAATGGAAAAGAATTAGCAAATGCTTATTCTGAGTTAAATGATCCTATTGACCAGCGCGAACGGTTTGAGGAGCAGGCAAAATTAATGGAACGAGGAGACGATGAAGCAATGTTTGTTGACCAAGATTTTTTACGTGCATTGGAATATGGCATGCCACCAACATCTGGCATTGGCATAGGAATAGACAGGCTGGCAATGATAATGACCAACTCTCCTTCTATTCAAGATGTTCTTTTCTTTCCTCAAATGCGACCAGAAAAAAAATCGTTTGTTGAAGAAAACATCAAACAACCTACGATACAAATGAGTGGTGATGAACAAAAAGTATTGGAGGAAGTGTCAAAACAAAATCAAGCAACAATTGCCAGCGTAAGTGAAGCAACGGGGATGTCAAAAAATCAATTACAAAAAATATTTAATTCATTAACCGAAAAAAATGTTTTGAAAAGAGAAGGACCTGTTTTTGAAATTAATAATGTTTAAGCTGTTTTTTATATTTTGAAAAACTATGATGTCAAATAAAAAAATAGCGGTAATTGGGGGAGGAAGCTGGGCAACAGCAATTGTAAAAATGTTAAGCAATAATTGCGACACTATTTTTTGGTGGATACGAAATCAAGAAGTGTTAAATCATATTCAACAACATAAACACAACCCAAACTACCTTACATCAGTTGAATTTGATGTAAAAAAATTAGCATTAAATAATTCCATTGCAGAAATTGTAAAACAAGCCGATGTTTTGATAATGGCTGTTCCTTCTGCGTTTTTAAAAGACGCATTAAAGGGTTTAACTAAAAGTGATTTTAAAGACAAACACGTTTTTTCTGCAATCAAAGGCATTGTTCCGGATGAACTTTTAATTGTGGGAGAATTTTTTAATACCATTTATGAAATTCCAATGCAAAATATTGGAGTAATAACAGGTCCTTGCCATGCAGAAGAAGTGGCTATGGAAAAACTTTCTTATTTAACAATTGCATCACAAAATACTGATAGCGCAAGCTTCGTAGCATCAAAATTAAATTGTAGGCATATTAAAACAACTGTTTCTGATGATATATATGGAACCGAATATTCTGCAGTTTTGAAAAATGTTTTTGCAATTGCAAGCGGTATTTATCATGGCTTAGGATATGGCGATAATTTTCAAGCGGTATTAATTTCCAATGCTATTCAAGAAATAAAACGTTTTGTGGATGCGGTTCATCCAATTGACAGGGATATAAAAAGCTCCGCTTATTTAGGCGATTTATTGGTAACGGCTTATTCTCAATTTAGTAGAAACAGAAGTTTTGGAAACATGATTGGAAAAGGTTATTCTGTTAAATCTGCACAAATGGAAATGAATATGATAGCAGAAGGCTACTATGGTGTGAAGTGTATTTATGAAATAAATAAAAAATATAAAGTGGAAATGCCGATATCAAATGCAGTATATAGCGTTTTGTACGAAAAAAAATCTCCAAATACCGAAATGCTAAACTTAACCGAAAAACTTTCCTAGTTTTTTCTCCTTATTTTTAATAAAGCCCTGTTTTTATTCTTTTCGATTTCATTTTAAGGAAATTTTAATATATATTTGTTTGTATCATAATACTTTACCGAATGAAGATTAAAAAAATTGCTGCCCTTGTAATTGTCTTGGGTTTTGTTTCTGGCTTGTATTTTTTAAATGTCGCCTCTTCTAAAACATCAAAATATAGCTTTCATACCGAAGAAGAAATTGCTTTGTTAAACCGTTACGCACAAAGAGCTCCGATTGATTCGGGAGAATATTTTTTACACTCATCACATTGTACTGGTTGCCATGGATATGATTCTATCCAACAAGCTAATGTTGATGAATCTGGTAATGATGTAAATCTTTCTGATAGGTGGCGAACTTCTATGATGGCATTATCTGCAAAAGATCCTTTGTGGCGAGCAAAAGTCAGCCACGAAATACTTACCAACCCCGCTCATGCAAATGAATTACAAAATAAATGTACTCAATGTCATGCTCCTATGGGACGCTACACATCTATGTTTCATAACAATCCATATTATGGCATGAATGACTTAGATGCCGATACGCTTGGCTTGGACGGGGTTTCGTGTGGCGCTTGCCATGCCATGTCGCCAACCGTTGGATATACTTATTCAGGCATAATACCTTTTGATACAAATCATGTTGAGTATGGTCCTTTTGGAAGTCCATTTACTGGTCCGATGGAATTATACGAAGGATTTACTCCCGTATATAGTAATCATATGGATCAGCCCAGGACCTGTGCTCCTTGTCATACTTTAATAACTCAAAGTGTGGACTTGGCAGGAAATTTTACTGGCGGAGAATTTGTTGAGCAAGCAACTTATCACGAATATCTGAATTCAAGCTATGCAGGAACATTAACAAAGTGCCAAAGCTGCCACATGCCTAAATTGCCCGACCCTATTGTAATTGCAAATGGTGTAATTTCTTTACAAGCAAGGTTTCCATTTAACCAACATACTTTTGCAGGAGCAAATTATTTTATGCTTAATCTAATTAAAAATAACAAATCTGCCTTGTTTATTGATTCTCCAGATAGGTGGTTTGATACAACCATTCTAGCAACATCTAGAATGCTAAAAGAACAAACGTTGGATATGAATTTAATGTTAGACAGCACAAAAAATGACACTGCTTATTATAGAGTAAAATTAAAAAATAAAACTGGACACAAATTCCCATCTGGCTACCCAGCAAGAAGAGCCGTGGTTCAATTTGTTGTTTTTGATGCCGCAAATGATACTTTATTCAAATCCGGGACATTCACCCCACAATATAGGGTGGTTGGTGAAACAAATCAATTTGAAATTCATCACAATGTAATTAACCAACAAAATGTTCCTCAGATATATGAAATGGTAATGGGTGATGTAAATGGTGATTTTACTACTGTGCTAGAAAGGGCTGCAAATCTTTTAAAAGATAATCGTATTCCTCCTTTGGGCTTTACAACAACTCATCAAGTTTATGATACAGTAAAAATAAGTAATGATGCAATTGCCGATAACGACTTTAATAAAGTGGCTTCTGTTGAGGGTTCCGGAGAAGATTACGTGCATTTTCATGTTCCATTATTCGGCTATACAGGAAATATTCAAACAAAAGTTAAGATTTATTATCAGTCTGTTCCTCCTAAATGGGTGGATGAAATGTTTGCTCTTAATAGCACTCCTATTAATACTTTTAAAACAATGTTTCAAAATGCAGATCAAACACCTTTTTTGGTGGTGGCTGATAGTTTGTCCTCAATTATTACATCCATTGCAAACAACAAACCAAGCGGAATAGCTGTTTTCCCAACAATAACGAATGATGGAAAAATTATTATTGAGAGTAATTACGGAAACTTTATTAATGCCATTGAAGTATTAAACTCTTCAGGAGCGAGAGTTTTAGAAATAAATAACACGCAATTTCAATCTGAATTTACCATTAATTTACCCCAAACTCAAGGAGTATATTATATTAGAATAAAGGTTGGAAATAAAATAATTACTAAAAAAGTTGTAAAATCATAAAAAATATCTTTCCTTTAATATTCTCTAAACTATTGAAAACTAATAATTAATAAATTTAAAATCTCTCGACATGAACAAAATTACAAAAACGAAAACGCTTCTATTGACTTTGTGTTCTGCTTTTGCAGCCACCGGAGCATTTGCACAAACATTTACAAATTCAAATTCACTACTCACTCCAACTTCTATGAGAAGTGGAAATTGTGTAGTAGTAGTAGATGTTAATTCTGACGGACGCGATGACCTTGTCCGTATGGATCAAGGAACTACACTTTACGTTGATCTTCAACAAAGCAATGGCTCGTTTACTACCTATAACTTAGGAAACATTACAGGAACAAGCAGAATTTGGGGCATGGCAATAGCCGATTTCGACCACAACGGGTGGAAAGATGTGGTTTGCGGACCAAACGGAAGTGTTTATTTAGTGAAACTTGCTTGGAGCGGAAGCACCATTACAAAGACAAGTTCATTGTTGCCAAATTCTAATTTCTTCACCCAAAATATTACATGTGGCGATTTTAATAATGATGGCTGGAATGATGTTTATGTTTGTGATGATAATGCTTATGCAAAAGTGTATATGAATGACGGTGCTGGAAATCTTCAGTTTTTAGCTCACTCCACCACATCTATGACAATAGGAACAGGTTCAAAATCATTGACTGTGCAATCTGGATTAATTTTTACAGCAGGACAACCCATTAAAGTTGGTTATGATGGACAAAATTTTATGACAGGAACAGTTACGTCTTACAACAGTGGAACAGGAGCTTTAGTGGTAAATATTACTTCTGTGGTTGGCTCTGGAACCTACCCTACATGGTCTGCTCATAGAAACGTTGTTTTTAATCATCAATTAAGCACCACAACTTATAGTGGCGACCCTGCTGACTCTGGAAACTATGGTAGTGCATGGGTTGATTTTGATAATGATGGTGATTTAGATTTATTTGTTCCTCATTGCCGTCAAGCTTCATCAAGCACAACTGACTTGCGAAGAAAAGACAGAATGTTTGTAAATGATGGAAATGGAAATTTTACTGATATGGCTGCTGCTAAAAATATAGAGGCAACAGCTTTTAATCAAACATGGACAAGCTCTTTTGGGGATATTGATAATGATGGAGATTTTGATGTTGTGCTAACATACCATGATATCGCTAGTAAAATATTGCTAAATGATGGTGCTGGTAACTTTTCTGATATTACAGGCTCAACAGGTTTTTCAACTTCTGGTGCTGGCTCACAGCCTATAGAGTCGCACTTAGAAGATTTTGACAACGATGGCTTTGTGGATATTTTTGTTACCGGTTCTGATTTTATTTTATATCATAACAATGGAAATAATACATTTTCTCTTTTAGGAGGAACAGGAATTGCTGTTGCTGGAGGAATGTTGTCGTTTGCTACAGGAGACTTAAATCATGATGGATTTATTGATTTATTTACTTCTTACGGTGGGATTTATAACACTCCATCAACTACCACAAACGATGTTATGTATCTAAACGATAAAAACAGCAATCACTTTCTTTCTTTTGATTTAACAGGAACAACAAGTAATCATGATGCAATCGGAACTCGTGTAACGATATTTGGACCATGGGGAAAACAAATTCGTGAAGTACGTTCAGGCGAAAGTTATGGAACAGTTAATACTTTTCAAGTTCATTTTGGTTTAGGAACAAACACAACGGTAGATTCTGTATTTATTGATTGGCCTTCTGGAACAACAACTTCTTTTTCAAATGTTGCTGCCGACCAATTTATTACTGTTGTGGAAGGAACATGTTCAATTGTTGGAAATATTATTCCAGGACCTTACGCATTGTGTACTGGGCAAACACTTACTTTAACAGCTAACGCTGGTTATTCTTCTTACTTATGGAATACAGGCGCTACAACACAAT
The DNA here is from genome assembly GCA_021155045.1 of Arcticibacter sp. Taxonomy (GTDB): domain Bacteria; phylum Bacteroidota; class Bacteroidia; order 2-12-FULL-35-15; family 2-12-FULL-35-15; genus 2-12-FULL-35-15. The sequence goes on along the minus strand of JAJNQB010000019.1, from coordinate 1,999 downwards.
CTGTTACAACTTCTTCTACTGGAAACTTTAACGTAAGAGTAACTAATGGTGCTTGTGTAAATGTTTCACCAACGGTTTCTGTGGTACTGAATCCAGATGAAACACCATCTGTTACATCTTCTGGAACAGATAATTGTGCTGGAAATTTAGTTCTTACAAGTACTGCTGCTGCTTCTTATAGCTGGAGTGGACCAGGTGGATTTACATCAACATCACAATCAATTAATCCTCCTCAATCAGGAAATTATACAGTAACCATACAAGGAACATGTGGTCCTTTTTCATCAACAGCATTTAATGCAAATGTTATTTCTGCACCAGCACCAACCGGAACAGGAGCAACAGGGCCAGCAGGTTCTTATACTATTTCTGCTACAGGAACAGGCGGAACTCTTTCTTGGTATGATGCTGCTTCTGCTGGAACATTATTAGGCACAGGAGGAAGTTATACAACTCCTGTACTATCATCAACTACACCATATTGGGTGGAAGAAACAAGTACTTATCCTGGAGCAATTAATAGTGTTGCCCCTAAATACCAACAAGGAACCAACCAATATAGTGGTAACACTACTAATGGAACGGTTGATTTTAATGTATTAGGAAACTGCACGTTACAATCTGTAAAAGTGTATACTGATACGCCAGGTGCACGTGAAATACAATTGAAAAACTCTGGTGGAACTGTTATCAATAGCTTAACCGTTACGTTGCCTGTAGATTCTTCTGTAATTACCCTTAACTGGCCTTTAGTTGTTGGAACAGGGTATTCATTAACCACCAACGCTACTGTAAACACTACCAATTTTGGATTTAATTCTCCTCGCTTCCAAAGAAGCAATCAAGGAGTTTCTTATCCTTATACATTGGCTGGTAAGGTTTCATTAACGGGTTCTAACCAAGGCGCTACCTTCTATTATTATTTTTATGATTGGAAAATCCAAGGTGCATCAGTAACTTGTACAAGTGCTCGTACACAAGTGGATGTGGTGATTACTCCAGTAACTGGAATAGTAGAAAACACAACAGGAATTATTTTTGTATATCCAAACCCTGCAAACAATTTCCTTAACGTACAATTTGCTTCTAACACAAGTAAAACAACTGTAATAGAAATTATGGATATTGCTGGACGTGTTGTTGGAACGTGGTCGTTTGAAAATGTAACACAAGGACAAACATCACAATTAGAAATTGGAAGTTTAACTTCTGGAACATATTTGTTAAACATTAAAAACGAGAATGGAAGTTCTGTTCAAAAATTAGTGGTAACAAAATAGTAGATTACATTTAACCCTTAAATAAAAAACCGCCCCGAATTTCGGAGGCGGTTTTTTGCTTTAGAGAAATGCCCCATGCAGTTAAAGGAAATGAGCAGAGGGATAAAGGAATAAAGTGGGCAAGTGTAAGAATGAAATGTTTGTGTTTAGGAATTGATACGGAAGCTAAAGTAATGAACACGGAAGCTAAAAGAATTAGGTCGGCAAGTGCATCTCGGCTACGCTCGATGACAGGAATGAGGTCGGCAAGTGAAGGGAAGGGGTGGGAAGCTAAAGGAATCTACTCGGTGAGTATAGGAATGGAGTCGGCAAGTGAAGGGAAGAGGTCGGAAGGTAAAGGAATCCTTTCGGAATGTAAAGGGAAGGATGCGGAAGGTGCATCTCGGCTACGCTCGATGACAGGAATGAAGTCGGTAAGTGCATCTCCCTTCGACAAGCTCAGGGCAAGCTCGCTGAATGTGACACATTGGTTTATTGAAGGATGAGGGAAACGATTTTGGGATTGTTTTATTATTTTGATTAACATAATTTAGGAAAGTAATTTTTACAATAAATAAGATATAGCTTTCGTTTTAGGGGTAATTGCTCCGATAAAAAATTTAACAGGGGTGGTTAAATTTAAAATGAAAAAAACACAGGAAAATAAACTTTCGATGTACTTGGCTGTACAGAAAGTTTGCGCTGATAATAGCAGCGTATGGAATGGTGTAGTAGCTTGC
>JAJNQB010000016.1 GCA_021155045.1 Arcticibacter sp. | reverse complement strand
ACTAAATCTTCTGTATTTTGAAGCTCAACAATATAAGGAACATATAAGTTAGTAACAACCGGCATTGTTGGATGGCGCCAGCCTAAATCAACGATATCATTTTTAAAAAAACGAACATGGTGAAAATGATAAAAAATTGCTTCAAAATTCGAACTGGTTTGTTTATCTAAAAACAAAACTTTATTCTCTTCTCTACTTATAAAAGGCCATTGTTCTACATTCCAAGAAGCTAATCCTCCGCCTAAATGCTTTAAAACATGAACGCCCTTAAATCTTGTTGTCCAATCATCTAAATATTTTTGATCACCAAACTTACCATCTTCATATCTGTCAAAACACCATTCAATACACGCATCCCTCCACCAATTAAGAGCAATTAATCCTTCCTCGTTATTTAGGAATGTAATAAACTGTACACAATAAATTCCGGATGTGTTTGTACGATTAAATTTTGGAGGATAGCGATGTTCTGTTAGTAAAATAGACTTATCCCCCATTTCATCAAACAATATTTTAGGATTTTGATAGAAATACAAATCAGCATCTACATATGTACAGCTTGTTACTTTGTAATTATTTATTACATACAAAATTGTTGATGAAGTTGAAGTCCAGCAATATTCAGCTTTTGAACGAGACGGTTTTACTGCTAGCAGTTTTTCATCTTCAAATTCTTTTAGTGGAATTATTGTGGCGTACTTTAAATTTAACTTATTTAAAATAGAATAACTTTTATCATCAAAAGCAAAAATGTACAAATGAAAATTATCGCATACTTTTTCTAAGGATTTGTACATTGCAATTCCTCTGGTTAAATAAAATGAATCGAAAAGTGTGCAAAAGTTATACATTTATAAAATTAAAATTTGTTCATCACTTCCACCACTCTAATTATATCTGTTTGTGTATGAAAATAAGAAATTGGCAAACTCAAAGTAGTTTCATGAATTTTTTCACTTATAGGAAAATCGTATTCGTCTAACATTCCTTTCAAAGCATTTTGTTTGCTTGGCGAAACAGGATAATGTATTTCCGTTTTAATATCGTTTCTAAAAAGATACTCTTTTAATTCATTACGCTTTTCATGGCGTATGCTGAATATATGATAAACATCAAAATAATCCTTATCAACTTTTGGTTTAATAAAATCAGACTTAAGATTATTTAAATAAATATTCGCTAAATCCCTCTTGTGTTGATTTATAGCATCAAGTTTTTTTAGCTTAATACTTAAAAAAGCTGCTTGAAGCTCATCTAATCTTGAATTATATCCAACTATTTCATTGTAATATTTAACATCTGACCCATAATTTCTTAATCGTTTAATAATTTTGCTCAATCCATCATCATTACAAACTACAGCACCAGCATCGCCCAAAGCACCTAAATTTTTTGTTGGATAAAAGCTAAAGGCACCAAACTCACCAAACGTTCCGGTATGTTTTCCTTTATAAGTTGCTCCATGAGATTGAGCGCAATCTTCAATTAATTTTAAATTATACTTTTTGCACAAAGCCATTATTGGATCCATATCACAGGCTTTTCCATAAAGATGAACAACAACAATTGCTTTCGTTTTATTGGTGATAGATGCTTCTATTTGCTTTGGATCAATATTATAAGTTTCAATATTGGGTTCAACCAAAACAGGTTTCATTCCATTTTGCATTACACTTAATATCGTAGCAATATAAGTGTTAGAAGGAACAATAATTTCACTTCCTTTTTCAAAATCAAATGCTGCTATTGAAAAAGTTATAGCATCTAAGCCAGAAGCAACGCCAATACAATGTGGGGCTTTATTGTAAGTAGCAAATTCTTCCTCAAATTGTTTTACACTTTGTCCTAAAATATACCAGCCAGATTTTAAAACTTTATCAAAGCTCTTGGTGTATTCTTCAAAAAAAGGAGCATTTAATAATGCTAAATTTTCATATTCAATCATATAATTATTTTGAATAAGGTTCGTGAATATAATCGGATGCTTCAAAGGTTTCTGAAGCTAACACCATTAGAATTGCATCTTTTGAGAATGAATGCATCTGGTGCCAGTCTTTCGGCTCTAAAATCAAACATTTATCTGGCGAATCAAGAATAAATTCTTGTTTTGTTTCGTTGTCATCATTAAAAATAATACAGCTTCCTTGAATACAAATAGCAGCTTGAACTGTCTTTACATGCCTATGTCCTCCCCTAATTGAATCGTCAACACCGTAGATATAAAAAATACGCTTTATATCAAAAGGGACAACTTTTTCAATTACAGTTAAATTTCCTCTTTTATCGGTAAACGTTTTAAGATTGATTAGATACGCCATGCTAGTTTATTTTCCTCGAAATTAATGAAAATATGGCTATACTTTCCTCTTTAAAAAGAAAGATTTATACGCTGCATTGTTAATATTTATTGCTTCACTCAATTCGGTGTCGAAAATAATTTCATAAGACTTTAAAAAACTCAAAAGCACTTTATCTTGATTTAGCAACCAGCAAGGGTATTTGGCTTTGTATATGTTCTTTGGAACTGTTTGTATGGTCAATCTGTCAGCTCCAGAAAGCATTAACGGTGTTCTATCAATTAAAACATAATCGATATTTTTTGAGGTTAAAAAGGCAATAAATTCATAAGGTTTTTCTATGTATTGAATTACCGATGAAAGAACGAGAATATTAACACTATGCTCTTTCAAACAACTATCAATATCATAATAAAAATGCAATTTTTCGTCTGCAAATGTTTTTTTCCCTTCCGTAACAAAATGTTCTTGCTCGACAATACACCAATTAAAATCGACTATTTTTTCTAAAAAAGTTCTGTTTTGGAAATAACTACTCCCTAATGAACCTCCAAAATCCAAAACATTTAATTTAGAGTTGTTTTTCAATGCCACGTATGAAAGAGCCGAAAGCAAAGGAAAAGAATAGTGTATTTTATCGAAAATAACGGAATCGCGCTCGTAAACAGCCTCACCATTTTTTACTTTTAATAAAGCATTTTTTACTTTTTCAATAATTATATCGCTATCGTATCCTGTGCATTTTTCTGATGCTTCTTTCCAAGATTCGTAGTTTCCCGACCAACCATAAAAAAAGCCTGTAGCTGTTTTTAAAACTACTGGAGGAATAAAATTTTTTATTAATTTATTTATATAATTCATTGTTTTTATACAGCTTTTTTGGTGCGAATAGTGTAAAAATATGCATTTTATTATCAAAAAAAGCCACTGCATTACCAACTGCATAAAAATCTACATTAAAATCTATACCCATTTTTTTAAACCCTTTTTTGAAAGAATCGGAGAACAAATGCTCGCTATCTAATAAATAGTAAACATTTTTGGATTGATTTTGTGAATAGAATTTTTTTAACGTATTTAGGTTTATATTTTCATAATTTGAATCAAACCAAGGATTCTGCATTGTCGGTAGTTGATAGTCAAAAATATAAGAAAGTCCTACAACGTCAGAATAAAGAAATAGGCAATCATCTTTTTTTATGTTTGATTTTTCAAGTAATAAAGAAATGCTGTTTATCCCTTTTTTGAATTCAGCATCAACGTTTATTTTTTCATTTCTATTTAAAAACAGTTCCTCTTTTTGATTAAATAAATTACCATTGATTCTGTATGGATGAAACAATACTGCATCTGCAGATTGAACAAAAGCCATGCAAACAAATAAGGAGTATAATGCAATTTTAAAAATAAAATACTCAATTTTCTGAATTAAAAAGTACAACAGTGTTAACCAAGATGCCATATAAAAAACAACTTGAACTTGTATAGCATTTAATGTGCCTAAAGAATATAAAATGGGCAATAAAAACAAAAAGGAATAAAATACCGTTTTGGAAAAATCAAAAGTGTTTCTTTTAGTTGCCAGCTGGTAGATAACTATACATGATATCCACAATAAATATATAATTGTTTGTTCAAATTTATTGGCTTCTCCTCCTAAATATATGTTGTAGTATATTAACAAAAAAACATGGGTAAATAAAAAAACGCAAAAAAGTGCTTTTTTATTTTTATATGCACTCCATAACAATAAAATAATACTACATAAAATAATTATATATTTTTTTGTAAACAACAGAAGAACTATGTCAGCTAGTGAATGAAAATAAACGCTAACAAGAACAGTATTATCATGCGTTTTATATTCTTTCACCAAACTCGTAAAATCATTGATATAAGTGATAATACCATTTAAATTTCCCCAGAAAGAAACTTGAAATAAAAAACAACCAACTAAAATTAAAATTAGTTGAAATGAAGGAATGAGAATTGATTTTGTTTTTTTGATATTAAAAACATAATAAAAAAAAGGGAAAGTAATAAATACCAATATGGCATTAGGAAATTTTATAAAAAAAAGAGCCCCAGTTAAAAAGCCAACAAACAAATAATTAAATATGCTGTACCATATATTTTTAAAAGATTTAGAATCAAAGAGAAATAGAGAACAGATGATTGTTATAATAAATGACGAAAAAATATTGTATGAAGGCGTTTGAGGTCCGAAAGCATAGGATAGAAATGTGCCAGAAAATACAAACAAAAAAAGATTTATAAACAATTTTTTTTTCATTAAATCTAAAAAATTGCTTTTGATAAAATGATAAAGAGCAAAAGAAAAAACAATTGAAGATAATAATGATAAAAAAATTCTTTCTACCCTTAATGTTTTTATAGAACAATCGAGAAAAGGAAAAAAATAATGTTGGACAAAATGGAAATTGCTTACAAATAAAAAATCAGTATTGTATTTAGAATATAGATATAGATGGACTCCTTCGTCTGACAAGTCAAATCCCTTATCGCTTGCCCAATATAAAACACTTAAAAAAGCAAATGAAATAAGAAATAATAGCAAATATACTAATAGATGTTTTTTATTCGAACTATTACTATTTGTATTCATTAATTTAAGAGGTTTTGTAAACTAATTCTTCTTTTATGATTTCATTTAACTTCTTCGCTCTATTTTCTACAGTATGGTATTCTAACGTTTTTCTTTGTCCTGCAAGTGCAATTTTTTCTCTTTCAGAGGGATTATCGATTAACCATTTTACTTTTTGTATGCACTCATCAACAGTTTTATAAGTAATTATTTCTTTATCTGGTTCAAATAAATCGGTTATATTATCTTTCCAATCAGTAACCAAACAAGTTCCAACGCCTGTAGCTTCAAACAAGCGAATGTTTCCTGCACATTTTTCAGCAACCTCTCCATGAATGTTAAATGTAATCTTAGATTTAGCCAACAGTTGATACATTTCAATACCAAACACGGGAGGTTTTGTAGAAGCCAATAATTTTTTAGAATAATACTTAATTGGCAAATCTCCATACGATTTGTTTTTTCTCAAAAACGAAACCTTATCAATCATTTTTGCTAGCCCTAATGATTTGAATGCATTAATTGTATAATACATTATTTTTTTAGTTAGCACTTTTCTAAATGATTCAAGATTGCAATACAAGTCAATATTGATACCTGATTTAAGCATACGCTCAATATATTCTATCCTACTTTTATGAAAACCTGAGCCAGGGTAAAGCGAACCTGAAAATAAAAAATTTGTTTCAGGAAAAAGATTGTTTTGATTTATTCTATCTAAAATTGACTTCTCAAAAGAATGATAAAGCAAATATGTCTTAATTCCTTGTGCATTTAAATCTTTTTTCATGCAAGGAATACAAGTAAACATAATATCAAAAAGTTTGAATTTTTCTTTTATTTCATCATTATAGGGCGCACAAATATGTCCGAGTAGCAATTTTATTGAAGGGACTTCTTGTCTGAGTTTTAAATTCCATTTTTCATCTATCAATGAAAAATCATCAATCCATACTACATTTGGTTTAAGTTGCTTTAACTGCTCTAAAATAAGGTCTTGCTTAGATATATCAGCAGCTAAATTATTTTCTTTGCGCCATTTTTCTTGAAGCACAGTTGCGTTTGAAATTATATCGTATGCTTCTACTCCATTTAGTTTACTTAAATTTTTGGAATAACTACTTACGATTTCAAACGAATCACTTGTTAGTAACTGATACTGCTCATTATAGGATTTAGAACAAACGGATTGATTTTTATCATAATACCTTTTCAAATATTGAGGATAATAATCTGTAACTCTAACAAAGCGATAGGAAATATTACTCATCTTAATTCGTTTCTTTTTTCTTTAAAATAAATATAGCAAGTAAAATAAAAAGTAATATACCTCCTGTAATAAACGTACTCATAAAAGGTGCACTCAAAATTATGTATATGTAACTAAAAAACATTCCAAAGTAGCCAATATTTACTTTTATAGAATTGAATAAAGCAAAAAGCAATGAAAATAAAAATGAAAAAAGGAGTACCCCAAAATAACCCAAATTCATAAAACCGTCTGAAACAATCCCATTATTAGCATATGTATCGGTGGTATTCAAATACGTTTTTGATATTAAAAAGCCTACAGGCATATCGTAAGGGCTTTTTACAAAATGATTGAAAAAGTGGCTTTCTGCAAAATAAAAAGGTTTTCCTTCAAAAAAATCAAAATACCATTGAGTAAGCAATGAAGGAATAAACAAAAAACGATTTACAAAGGTTCCTGAAAAAATAGGTTTTACACTTTTAATTATTGCATAATCAATTATTGGAAACAGAGCAAAGAGGAGTATAGTTACTATAAAGAAATATCGGATTTTTGAAGTATAATCTTTTCCAACATAATAAAAACAAACTAAAGTTATTGCTGTAAAATATACAAATTTGTTCCCTGAAATTACGAAAAGATAAAGTAGAGCTAATATGTAAATTACTATAAATGCAGGCTTTTTTCGTATCATAAAAAACACTAGAGATATTGGCAAAATTGTTTTTACTGATAAATGATAAAAATAATTAATGACACCTGTCATCTTATCAGAAAATTCATCTCTTGTAAGGTAAATTTGTTTTAGTAAAAGTGTTTTTAAATTAATGTCTCCTCTAAAAGTATAAACAATTGGAATTAAAAAGAGCAATGAAAGCACAATTAGAACGTACATTCTATTTTTTTCAGATATTTCATATTTAGGTAATTTGAAATGTATGAATCCGCTTGAAATAAATACAGCAACAAAAAACAAGTTACTTAAAAAGGGCGACAAAGTGCCATTACCCATAGAAAATAAAATAGAATTAGGGATGTAAAAAAAGAAAATCAACAACAAGTAGACAACATAAAGAAATTTACTTTTATCAAATAAAATGAAGGATAGATAGAATAAAAGAAATAAACCTAATTTAGAAAAACTGTATTTCCACACATCGAAGTCCCAATGAAAGCCATAATATTCATATTCAGGAACAATAAGATATTTGTAATATACTTCTAAAATTAAAGCAATTACAAGTAGTAACAACTTTAACCTCAAAAAATCTTTCGGCAATTGCTTTATGTTTAAAAAAGTCATTTTAGCTTTTTATACTTTTTTCGTACTTATTAACAATTGAAAATATCATTACGCAATATGTTAAATGCATTACCATTTCTATTCCTACATATATTTTAAGAAACATCAAAATATCAAGCCCTCTGCAAAAAAATAGGCTACAAATAGCCGCAAAATAAAACGTTTGCCATACACTGTTTAATTTTATTTTTTCAAACGTAATAAATACAGATGAAAATGTAGAACCGATAAAGTTCAAAACAAAACTAAAAATAAGTATTTGAGAAAATTCGCCTGATAAAGAATATTGTTCACCAAATACGAATGAAAACAACCACGGTCCAGCAAAAAGAATAATAATAATCTCAAGAACAATAACAAGCAATAAAATGGCTAATACATTACGCAAATCAGCTTTAACACTCATTTTATTATGCTTTTTTTCAGTTATTTGCTGAAACAGTACTTGTGAAATGGTTGCAGAAATAAATATCAATGGAATGGACAATACAAGTTTGGATAAATCTAAATAGCCAACAACTTCGGTTGAATAAATTTTATTGATGATTAAAAATGGTAATACATTTGCTGCGCTACTCAGTAATGTTGGCAATACATTATACTTAGGATATTCATCGTATTTTTTAGAAACAAATTTTATTTTTTTGACTGAAATGCTTGAAAATGAAAACTTGTTTTTAAATGATTGCCTTATCCCAGACAAAGCATTTGAAAAGTTCCCTAACAAATCGCCAATAAACAAGCCCCCTGGAAATTTTACAAAGCCTAATGCTGTTTGAGTAGCTCCTTCTACCACTCTTCTGATAATTTTGTTTGATGTAGAAGCTTTAAATGCTTTGTGGCGAATTAACCAATAATTGATGCTTTGATATGCGCCAAAAAACAAACTGGCAAATGGCAGAAAGAATAAAAAGTTAGCATATTTTTCAGGGAAGTTGATGAATGTAATTATTTCTTTTTTAAAAAAGACAAGCGATAGCAACACTAATAAACTAAAAAAAATATTAATGATAAAAGCTAATGAAAGTACATTTGCTGCTTCGTTATCTCTTTTTGGCAATACAATTGCTGCTTCATAACGCAAAGCCGAAACAATAGTAATTACACCAAAAATATTGAGGTAAACAGCCATTGCACCAAAGTCTTCGGCAGAATACAATCTTCTTAATAAGGGATGAAGAGCAAAGGGAATAGCTTGAGCAATAACAGTTCCAATCACTAGCGTAAAAGTGTTTTTAGTAAAATCTGACGAAAAAGAAAAATACTTTTTAAGCATGCTCTATAAAAAAATGATAGCACAAAACGAATATTGTTTTGTGCTATCGAATATTAAATTTAGTTTCTGCTATTTAGCATAATTAACAGATCTTGTTTCTCTAATAACAGTAACTTTTACTTGTCCTGGGTATGTCATTTCTGTTTGAATACGTTGAGAAATATCAAACGACAATGTTTCTGAATCTTTATCCGAAACTTTATCACTTGCTACAATCACACGTAATTCTCTGCCTGCTTGTATAGCGTATGTTTTTTCAACACCAGGGTATGATAATGCTAATGCTTCTAAATCTTTTAATCGTTTGATGTATTGTTCTGCAACTTCACGTCTTGCTCCAGGTCTAGCACCACTGATAGCATCACATACTTGAACAATTGGAGCAATCAAAGTATTCATTTCTATTTCATCGTGATGAGCTCCAATAGCATTGCATACTTCTGCTTTTTCTTTAAATTTTTCAGCCAATTGCATACCTAAGATAGCATGTGGAACTTCCGGAGAGTCATCAGGAACTTTTCCAATATCATGTAATAAACCAGCACGTTTAGCTAATTTAATATTTACGCCAAGCTCTGCAGCCATAGTAGCACAAAGGTTGGCTACTTCTCGTGAATGTTGCAATAAGTTTTGTCCGTATGACGAACGGTATTTCATACGCCCAACCATACGAATTAATTCAGGATGTAAACCATGAATTCCTAAATCAATACACGTACGTTTTCCTGTTTCAATAATTTCTTCTTCAATTTGTTTTTTAACTTTTTCTACTACCTCTTCAATACGTGCAGGATGAATTCTGCCATCTGTAACCAATTGATGTAATGATAAGCGAGCAATCTCTCTACGAACAGGGTCGAAACCAGAAAGAATGATTGCTTCAGGAGTATCATCCACAATAATTTCAATTCCTGTAGCAGCTTCTAAAGCGCGAATGTTTCTACCTTCACGACCAATAATTCTTCCTTTTATCTCATCATTTTCGATGTTGAATACCGAAACCGAATTTTCTATGGCATGTTCAGTAGCCACACGTTGAATTGTTTGAATAACAATCTTTTTGGCTTCTTTGTTAGCATTAATTTTAGCTTCCTCCACAATATCTTTAATGTGTGACATTGCATCTGTTTTAGCTTCCGCTTTTAAACTTTCTACCAATTGTGCTTTTGCTTCTTCAGCCGATAAGCCACTTAATGTTTCCAATTGCTCTACTTGACGTCTATGGAATTTTTCTACTTCTGTTTGTTTAGCCGTTAGTATTTCTAATTGATGGGTAAGGTTTCCTCGCAAGGTGTCCAACTCTTGATCTTTGCGTTGCACCTGTTCTTGCTTTTGCGAAAGAGATTGTTCTTTTTGTTTAATTTTATTTTCAGCAATTTGTATTGCTTGATTTTTTTCGTTGATAGACTTTTCGTGTTCTGCTTTTAATTGCAAAAATTTTTCTTTTGCCTGAAGTATTTTGTCTTTTTTAATTACTTCAGCTTCTGCCTCCGCCTCTTTAATAATATTGTTTGCTTTGCTTTGGTTAGCTTTTTTTACTATTAAGTAAGTAATTAGCACACCTAAGAGTATGCCTGCCAAAGCCCCTATTCCTATAAATATAATTGTATTCGAGTCCATAATGTTTAAAATAGTTAATTTGTTTAATTCATCCTTCAGTGTTTCCAATTCAAAAAGCTAAATTAGTACATTGAAGCCTTAATAAATGCGGATTAGAAAAGTTTTGTTTACAATCAATTGTTAAGAACAATTAAACTGCATCATTCTCTTTTTGAAGGTAGTCAGAAACAAATAAATCAAGTTGGTTAAGTTCATCATCCAACTCAGGCTCTTTTTTAGGAGTATTTTGAATAGTAGCTATTAAATTTAGTGCGCTCATAGCAAGTAAATCTTGTTTGTCGCGAACGGAATAGTTTTGTTCAAATTCTTTTACTTTATCATTAATCATTTTAGCAGCCGCTAATACGGGTTGCTCATCTTCCTGTTTTACAGTTAGAGGGTATGTACGACCGGCTATTACAACTTTTAATGATATATCTGCCATTTTATTTGTTATCGTAATCTAATTACTTCAAAAGAGTGATGCAATTGTCTATTTCTTGCACCAACTCACTAATCTGCGTTTTTGTATCTGTAATTATTTTGTTTTGTTCTTCGTTTTTATTTTTTGTTAATTCTTGATTATTGGTTTTTAAAGCCTCAATCTCTTTTTTTTGTTCGGCTAATTGTTGTTTAAAAGTAGTGTTTTCTGCTTGTAAACGGTCGTTTTCGCTTTTTAATTGACCGTGTAAAGTTACTAATTTTTCAATTTTTTGTTTTAAGTCGCTTATAGGTGAAGTTAAATCGTTCATAATCAATGTTTATTTCTGTTATTCAATATTTTACAAATATACATTTTGATATCATTAAAGCAAAATTATTTGACTTTGAACATGTATTTTATCCTAAAATAGGCAGTTCATTATTTGAACTGCCTACGATACGCTATCTTTATTAACCCAATACACCTTGTGGTTTTTTAATCCGAATAACCTCTCTATCGGCATTAACAATATATCAGTTAAGATAACTTGCGGAAAGTACAAGAATTACTACTTTTTGCTTATTATCAAAAAATGACCTAAATTGCCTTATTTATTATTTGTAAAAAATGAAACCTAAAACAATCTATTTTTTCCTTTCTGTTTTGTTTTTGATTTCTTGTAAAAAAGATGAAGAAGTTGTTTTTATTGATACAGGTTTAAATGAAACTTATAGAGTAGAATATTTTTCGGGTTTAATAATTGATACAACAACTGGGCTTCCAATGGCAAATTCCCCCGTGCTTTTTTATACCAATGATTCGCGATATATATATAATTATGGACAAACAAATAGCAATGGTTATTATGTCTTCCGTTTTGCTTGGGGCTCACGCTACACCACTTGGGCTGCGAAACCACCTAATAATATGAAAGTGCTTGTAAGTACAAATAATAATAACAATTATGGTTATACGGAATTTTTAGCAGGGATATTGGTTGAAAATGATACCGCTATTTTGCCAACCATTTATGCTAAACCAATGTCCTATATAAAAACACACATAAAAGATACAACTGGTATTAATTCAGATTCAATAAGTGTTTCATTCGTACATCCTTATTTAAAACCCTACCCTCCTGCATATTATATTTATTATTACAACTATTTTTATCATTTTAATAATATTGCAGGGTCTTATGTTGATACTGCCATTGTAAAAACAGTTAATCCAAATAAAACCGTTCTTGTTCGCTGGAAATACAAAAAAAATGCAATTATGTATAAAGATTCTTTATTTCTTAATGTATTAAGTGGCGATACAACAACAATAGATGTGTTCTATTAACCAAAATTAGATAGTACATCTTTGGAAATAGCACCCAGAAAAGTGGTATTGGAATAACTAAAATCTAATTATTTTTTTAAACTTCGCGTTTAAATCAGGAGTAGCATTGGTGTATAAAGCAAGTAAAGTAAACATTAAAGTAACTGCTGAGCCTCTTACCAAAATATCTATAACAGCATTTTGAAATTGCGGAATAAAAAAGCCTAAAACAAAAACCGGAATTGCTAGTGCAATTAATTTAAGTGTATTAAAATCGTAAGGTTGCATTTTGTATTTATAATACAAAAAGATGAATCTTAAAAAATTTCCAACCGAAATAGTAATAGCTGTTGCCACCGCTGAACCAGAAATACCATAAAGTGGAATAAATATTAAATTGGCTACAATTACAATTGCTACTAAAGCAAAAACAAAATAAGTATCGTATCTAAAATATTTTGAATTCGAAATAATTACTTGATTTATTCCTGTTGCCATTTCAATTAAATAAGCGGCACTGATTATTAAAATTACATTTTTACCTGAATAATATTCTGCTGGTAACATTTGCATAATATTTTCAATGTTGGTGTATATTCCAATAAATAAAAACAAACCAATAGCTAATTGAGTATTGCATGATTTATTGTAAAGTGAATGAATTTCTTTAAAATCATTTTTTTTAAATGCTTCAGCAACGATACTAGAGGTAATACGATAAATAGATCGTGCAGGAATCACGATGATTGTTCCAAAATAAAATGCAATGCCATAAACACCTGTTTTGCTTTCTCCTAAAATATGGTTTACCATAATAGCATCAATATTTAAAATAATAGCTCCTGCCCCACCAGACAACAATGAATAAATACTCATTTTAAAAATATCATTTTTTAATTCTTTTGTGAAAAATCCTTTTACTGGCTTAATATGCCATTCGTCATTTTTAATAATAGTAAACAAAAGCATTAAAGTAGGTAAACAAGTTGCTGTTATATAAAGAAAAAGGAATGTAGAAAAATCAATGTAACCAATAAAATAAAAAGCTAATACTATTAAAATCAATATTCGCTGAATGAATTCTTTAGAAATTGAACCTACAACAGAACTAAATCCTGCTCTTAAATAGCTATCAAATACATTAAAAAAAAGTGTGAAAAAAGTTAATGGCATTAAATAATATAAGTACTCGACAAATAGTTTCGATTTTTCAGAATTGGATTCTACCAATTTATCTTTGAAAAGAAAAAAGAAAACTAAACTTATTGCAAAACCAAGCAAGGCAACAAGCATACTGTAATATAAAAAGCCATGATGCCCTTTCTCTTTATTCCTAAAAAAAGGAAAAAAACGAATGGTAACAGTTTGAAAACCAAGATTTGCAAACTGAGCAATTAATGCCGAAAAAGAAATCATTACACGTAACAAACCATTTTCATCAGTTGTTAATGCGTGCGAAAACCAAATGGTAGTAATAAAACCAAGCCCTGCTCCTAAATAAGAGTAAATAACATTACGTGTTGCCTGTTTTTCTATGATGCCCATTAAATTATATTGAATCCTTTGTTAAAGGCGCCCCTGCTTTTAAATCTATTTTTGATTTTTTTCCTATTACATCATCCCAGTATTTTGGAGCCAAACCCAATGCAGGACGAATTATTTTAAGGTTGTCAGATGTAAACACTTCTCCTGCTTTTATATCTTTTGAAACATAAATAGAACGTTTAAATAATTTACTTTTTTCTTCTGCTGCTTGAATTCCATACTGAACTTTTCCTAAGGCTAAAAAAGCTCGTTCTGTTTCAATAACTAAAGCTTTTAATTCCTCAGGTTCTAATGAAAATGAACTATCCACTCCACCATCGGCTCTTTTTAGCGTGAAATGTTTTTCAATTACTCTTGCCCCTAAAGCAACAGCAGCAACCGAAGCACCAATACCCATTGTGTGATCAGATAATCCTATCGTACATTTATATTTATTAATCATATCTGGAATCGTCATCAAATTAGTATTTTCAGGTGTTGCAGGGTAAGTGCTTGTGCATTTTAATAGTACAATCTGCTTGCAACCATTTTTTCTTAATACTTCCACCGCTTCATCAATATCAATTTGATCTGTTACACCGGTAGAAACAATAACAGGTTTACCTGTTTGTGCAACTTTTTTTAATAAGGGGTGATGTGTATTTTCAAAAGAAGCAATTTTATATAAAGGGACATTTAATG
Source organism: Arcticibacter sp. (assembly GCA_021155045.1). Classification (GTDB taxonomy): domain Bacteria; phylum Bacteroidota; class Bacteroidia; order 2-12-FULL-35-15; family 2-12-FULL-35-15; genus 2-12-FULL-35-15. The sequence continues at coordinate 118,401 of JAJNQB010000016.1, read as the reverse complement.
TTTCCAAAAAATCAACTGCTGATTCATCAAAAGGAGAACTAAATGCAATCATTCCTTTTTCTTTTGCTCTATCGAAAATTGCTTTATGCCATTCCCAAGGCGTATAAGCCATTTTGTATAAATCATGCAATTCTTTTCCATTCCACAATGAATTTTTATCTTCAATGGTCATTACTCCTTTCATGGTAATGGTATCAGCAGTATATGTCTGTAATTTTAAAGCATGAGCACCTGCTTTAGCCGCTGCATCAACTAATCCCAAAGCTCTATCCAACGATTGATTATGATTGCCGCTCATCTCTGCTATTATAAATGGCTTATGATTTTCACCAATAATAATATTTCCAATTTTAATATCCATCATAATTTTTTACTCAATTTATAACTTTTTTCATTTGCAAATTCCAACAAACCACATTCAACAAAGTTTGCTTTGATAAAGCTCTTGTATGAAACTTCATTTTTTAATTTAATATATGCCACAATTTGTCTGTCGGGATAAGTATTCAAATAATTATCTGTTGCTATATTTAACATTTCAGATGCATAACCTTTCCCTCTATGATTTTTGTCTGTTGAAATACCAATAACAACCTCATTTTCGTTTTTATCAATTCTAACTTGACCTACAGCCTCATTATTATTATTCAAAAACAAATAAAATCTACAATCATTTGATTTTAATTTATTATTAAACCATTTTACATGATTTTCATATTTTATTTCTTCTTGGTTATATGAATTCTCTCTTACAACTTTATCATTAGCCCAAGTATAATATAAATCAACATCTTCTTCTCTCGCAAATCTATATTTAAGGTTTCCCATTAATTCAAATTTTTAAAAACTGCTAACATTCTATTAGGCGATTTGCCATCAATCATTTGCTTTTGATTTGTAATTAATTCATTAAAAACAGTAGGATAAGGAATTAATTTTAAAAGCTTACTCTTAACTTCTTTAATACTTAATTGATTTATATTACCAAAGTTAATTAAAGTTTTGTGTTTTATTAACCCATTCAAATTTCCTATTTGATTTTCGGCAGTATAACCAGAAATTAAACCAACACCAACCGCACAAGATTCAAGCGAAATTGAACTTGCAGGACAAATTACTACATCGCAATACTGAATTAATTCAACTACTTTTTTAGCAGGCAAATTAAAATGCAATTTTATTTCAGGAAACTCAAATGCTAAATTTTCAATTAAACTCAAATGAGGATTTAAATCAGAAACCATCAAATGTATTTCTTCTGCTGTTTTTAAATCTATTAGTGCTTCTGCAAACTTTGCAGTATTGTTATGAATATCCGCAGCCCCCATACTTATAAAAAAACGACTAACATTTTTTATTTTTTGGTTCCGAAAAGGAATATTCAAAAATTCTTTTCGTAACAATATATAATCTAATCCCAAACAGAATTTCGTATAAAATTCAGCTGAATAATCTGATTCATTAGCATTGTCAGCATGATTAATTACAATATCTGCTATGTGGTGGCAATCATGTAAATCATCTATTACAACCAATTTGCACCCAATATCTTTAATCGCTTGCTGATATTCTGTTTTAAAATTGTAGCCATCTAAAACAACGATATCATTTATAGAAATATGTTTACAAAAATTACTAGCGTCTTTTTCGTAATTGCTTGTGTTTTCTAATTCAATAATGGAGTCAGTAATTTTATTTATTACTTTTTTAACACTATCATTGGGATTTTGAATAGCAAATACAATATTAAAATCATTTATAAGCATTTCGGCAAGAGCAGTACACCTTACAACATGTCCCATTCCAATTGAGGTTCCTCCATCAGCTCTTATAACGACATTTTTTTTCATTTTATGAGTCTTGCTCTGGAAACAGTTTTAATACTTCAACATTTCTATTTTTAGCTAATTCAAGAGCTTCTTTAGAATATTTTGAAGCTTTTAAATGAGCGACAGTATCTTCTCTTTTTAATTCATATTCTTTAATATATCTATCCAGATGAAAACCCTTTAATCCAAAAGTCATAAATAAAGAAATGCGTTCTGTTGGTTCCTCTTTTTTCATAAAAGAAGGAATCCGTCCTTCACCTTTGTCAATTGAAAAATTAGGGAACATTTTAAGTCTTACTGCATTTCCACTATGAATTGTTTTTAAACTCCAAGTAACAACATCTCCAACTTCATTATCTACAAAAACAGATTTCCCGTCTGCATTAACATGACTGGCTATTTTAACCTTTAGTCCACCACTATAATTTTTATGATTTTGCAAATAAATTCCAACTCTGATTAAATTATATTCAGTTTGCCAATCGGGTGCAGATAAGTCTGTTCTGTCCAAACAATCTCTATGAAAACCTCTTAAGCCTGTTCCAAGTTGATAAGAGCTATCTCCAAAATAAACGATATTGTTACTACCTAAAACACTTCGAGCAATCGTTAAAATTCTTTCATCAAGCAAAATACTGTGTAATAATTCTTTGCTTAATAAATCCCCTTTTGCATATTTAGCTTTGGTTGGCAGATGAGGCAATTGAAATGTTAAACCTTTTTGTTTATCCATTTCGTATTGTTTGTAAACCAAATCACGCATATTTGAAATTTCTTTTTCAGAAAAAGTTTTTTCAGCTAAAACGTAGCCATCTCTATCAAATTTTTGTTTTAAAGTAGTATTCATTTTTAAACTTTTTTTTGTTCAACATGAGCATTAATAGCAATCAAATTCGGATTGTTTTTTAGAATAGATTCAATTTCATTGTAAGCTAATTTATCTGCATTGAACTCTTCAATTAATTTTTTAATTAATTCAAAATCTTCTGTTGTATCAACTGTGATACGTAAATTACTATTGTTTTCAATTTGTTTTACATAATAGAATTGAATTTTACCAGATTTGTTTTTCCAAATAAAAGGAGTTACGTGTTCTAAATCGGATTCTTCTTTTGCATTAAAAAAAGCATCTTCCAGTGATTGAAAACTAAATATTTCAAAGTCGAATCCACGCGAAAAAGTTCGCTCAATTCCATTGCTGAGGTACATATTTTCATTGTTGAACTGTATATATTTCTCAACATTATTTCGAATCAAATGTGGGTCAATTAAAGGGCAATCAGAAGTAACTCTTACAATAATATCCAATTTATTTTCTTTTGCTGCTTCGTAAAATCTGCGTAGAACATTGGATTCACTTCCTCTGTAAAATTTTATTTTTTGTTTTTTGGCAAACTCACAAACACAATCGTCTGTAGAATTTGTAGTAGTAGCAATTATAATATCAAAACCTGTTGCCTTTAGCCTTTCAACATGATACTCAAGTAAAGTTTTTCCATTAATTTCTTTTAATATTTTTCCTGGCAAACGAGAACTTGTCATTCTTGCTTGAGTAATTATTCCAATATTTGGTTGAGATAAATTCAATTACTTTCTAAATTTCCAAACAATTAGGTTAGTTGTATTAAGTGGAACTAGTCCAAAAATATCAATATCTAATTCTAAAATTTCAATATCGCCTCTTTCTTTTAAAATTTTGATTAAATTTCTGTTGTAATCATTTAGTTCCATGTATTTATTTCTCAACGCTCCAAGCAAGGAGGTTCTTTCCTCTACAACAGTCGGTTCAAAATGAACAACATAATTAATTTTACTTTTTTGTTTTTCTAAACTATTAATGATTGTACTAGCATCTGGAATTTGTTCTATGCTATGGGTTGTAAAAATAGTTGAGTTGGGTTTAATAAAATCATAATCTTTTTCATTATAATAATTAAACTCAACAACATCAAAATTTAACTTTTTTGCCAATTTAACAGCATTTGCTGAATATTCTCCACCATAACAATTTCCTTTCAAGTAACTTAAATTAAACCCGTATCCACAACCCAACTCGCAATTGTTTTCAGAGCCATATTTGTCCATTGTATTTTTTATCATATTATAATACAATGCTCTCATGTTGCTAACACTTGTTTTAAATATAGTGTCTTTAAATGAAATATAAATTTCTCCTGTAACTGGGTTTAAACCAGCTTGCTCAAACTCTAATAATTTATATGCTTCTATAGTTTTAAAATCAAAATCTAAAAGTTTAGCATATTTATCCAAATTATATTCATTTTCAACTTGAGTAATATCTCTTTTCTTTTGAAAATCGGCTAAACCTAAAAGTCTTTTAGTCCAAGCATTATTAATATCAAGATATTCGTTAATGGAAACCTCTTTCATTTAAAGTGTTTTATACAGATTGAAAAACTAAATTGAAAATGAACTATCAACATGCTCCTTTATTAAATCCCTTAATTCATTTACTCCAACCCACTCTTTGTTTTCACCTGAATTATATTGAAAGCCTTGAGTAACAAGCTTTCCTTTAAACTGGTGAATATAATCCTTCAAATTAAAATTAGGTACCTGTGGTAGTATTGCATAATATTTTCCTAAATCATAAGTAGTAAAAGAATCAGAAGATGTTATCATTTCTTCATGTAATTTTTCACCTGGACGAATTCCAACAATTTCTTGTTTTGCTTCAGGAGCAATTGCTTCGGCAACATCAGTAATTTTATAAGAAGGGATTTTAGGTACAAATATTTCGCCTCCCCAAGCTGTTTCCATTGCGTGCAGCACCATATCTACACCACCTTGCAATGATATATTAAAACGAGTCATGTTTGGATCTGTTATTGGTAACACTCCTTCTTTTTTCTTTTTAATAAAAAAAGGTATTACAGAACCATTCGAACCCATAACATTTCCATAACGTACTACTGAAAATTTTATGTCTCTTTTTCCTTTCACATTATTTGCAGCAACAAATAATTTATCAGAACATAATTTGGTTGCTCCATATAAATTTATGGGAGCTGCTGCTTTATCTGTTGACAATGCAACAACATTTTTAACTTCAGATTCCAAAGCAGCATTGATAACATTTTCTGCACCCAATACATTTGTTTTTACACATTCCATCGGGTTGTATTCTGCAATAGGCACATGTTTCATTGCTGCTGCATGAATTACATATTCAATATCTTTAAATGCTTTTTTTAATCGTTCAAAATCACGTACATCACCAATAAAATAACGAATAGCAGGATATTTTGAAGTTGGATACTCCTGTGCCATTTCAAACTGCTTTTGTTCATCTCTTGAAAAAATAACCAAGCGTTTTACATTTGGAAATTTTGTTAAAATATTTTTAGTAAGATGTTTTCCCAGCGAACCTGTTCCGCCAGTAATTAAAATTGATTTTCCGTTTAAATCAAGCATTATTTCAGTTGTTTTTGAAAGCCAAAAATAACGATAGTTTATCGAATAAAAAAGTCTTAATGCATCTTATACCAATACTTAGCAAAAATAGCCCAAAGACTGTTTCTTGCTTTGTATTACAGATTAGATTCTGCATCGGTATTATTTTGATGAGTATTGAGTCATAAATTGCTCAATATTTACAAATAAATTTTTATTTGATTTTATCCACTCTAAATCTTTATCCCACCATTTAAAATCCATCAAAAAATCTATTTGTTCTTGCTTAAATCTATATTTAATAATTTTAGCAGGTACACCACCTACAATACTATAGGGTTCAACATCTTTCGTTACAACAGCTCCCGTTCCAATAATTGCTCCATCCCCAATTTTTACACCATATTTTATTGTAACATTATTGCCTATCCACACATCATTTCCTATACACGTTTTTGGAAACTCATCAAATAAATTTTTATCTACAATCACTAATCCTGATGATTGTCCTAATGTAGAATAAAACAAAGGATGAGATGAAACAAATTCAGAACTTGGGTGTGCTCCCATGCCTGTATTTACGTTAGGTCCTATACAAGTATATTTTCCTATCTCTGTATTATAAATTTGGCAATTACGTGCAACATAACTAAAATCGCCCAAAGAAGAATCTCTTAACCTTGCAAACTTGTAAAGCTTGTTATATAGTCCAAAAGAACAATTTTTAATTTCGACCATATACTCAATATGCAAATGCTTTCCAGCATTTTGCATTTGGTATGTAGTTTTTGTAAAAAGCCAACGCAACCAATGTACTGAAGGATTATTAAAAATTGAAATCATATACTATTACAGTTTAATTCGTTCAAAAGCATCAATAAAAGATATCTCGCTTGCGTTTAAAATTTTTGCATTTTGTTTATTTGCATAATTGTTCAACATTAAATATCCCCAAAACACTTTTGCCCAAGTAACAAAAATTTCATCCATTCTAAAAGTTTCTTTTAAATGAGCACCTTTATAAAAAGGAACCAAATTAATTTTTTCTTCTTGTTCATAAAAATGAACCTGCTTTAAACAAAGCTCATTTTGCTCATTTACCAATAATGTTTGATGCCAAGTATGATCAGCACCAAATAAATATATTTTTTTATATCCTACATTAATACTTAAAAACAAAGAAGCAACCAATACATTCTGAGATTGTGGCATTGCTAGGTTTTTACGATAAAAATAATTTGCAATAGAATCAAATCCTTTAAATACTGTATAATTAAAATAGCAAAGCTTGATGTTTTTATTTTCAGCACAAAATTTCTCAAATCGTTTTGATGATGCCGACATTTGCGGAACGAATAAATACATTTCCCAAGTTGTTTTTTGCTTGATGGCTTCTAATGTGCTTAAAATATGTTTATCATCGCTTTTCCAAAAACTGTAATCGAGAATAACATAATATAATGGTTTAAGCATTGTGTATTCTTCTGTAACAGAAAAACTATTTACACAAACCAAAGGGTGTTGCTTAAAAAAATCAGCATGCTTTTCCAATGATTGTTTTAATGAGGGTCCATTCCCCAGAACAACACAGGATTCGGTTGTCGCTTTGGGAAGTTTTTTACCAAACTTGGAGATTAAGATAATTTTCACCAACGAAACAAGCGTATTTATACACTTACTTATAAAACTACTTGTTGATTTATATTTCTTTTCTACTGTCATATAACAAACAAATGTAGCTAAATTATTGATTTTTAGTTTAAACTATCAAGCATAAAATGTTTAATATTGTATCATTATTTTCTAATTTAAATTATGACCAGTTTCGAACGAGTAACTAAAAATTTATTTCAAAAATTCGGAATACTAATCCGCAAATATAATGCTGGAAGTAGTGAAGATTTAAGACGCATTAAACTATTGCATCACCATAATATTGATTTAGTATTTGATATCGGAGCTAATAAAGGTCAATATGCAAAAGGAATAATTGATGCGGGTTATGAAGGAAAAATTGTTTCATTTGAGCCTTTGTCTTCTGTACATGCTATTATTGAACATGAATCCAAAAAATATTCGAAATGGAATGTTGCTCCTCGCTGTGCTATTGGTTCAAAAAATGAAGAAATCGAAATAAATATTTCTGCAAATTCGGTAAGCAGCACGCTTTTAACAATGCTGGATTCGCATATTGAAGGTGCGCCTGACTCTAAAATTATTGGAAAAGAAAAAGTACAAGTTTATCCTTTAGATGAAATCGCTAAAAATTACACTAGTAATTCAAAAAATATATTTTTAAAAATTGATGTGCAAGGGTTTGAGCAGGAAGTTTTAAAAGGAGCTTCAACCATATTAAAAACAGCAAAAGGAATAGAAATGGAAATATCTTTAATTCCTTTATATGAAAACCAAAACTGGTTGCTCCCTCAAATTTTAGAATTTATGAATACCCATAATTTTCAACTAATGAGCCTTGCTCCTGCTTTTACCGACAACCAAACTGGTAAAGTATTACAATGTAATGGAATATTCTTCAAAAAATAATGTCAACTACACCTAAAATATCAATAATTACTGTTGTTTTTAATGCTCAGGATTTTATTGAAAAAACTATTTTAAGTGTTGTTAATCAAACATTCAAGAACATCGAATATATTATTATTGATGGTAAGTCAACCGACAATTCTTTAAGTATCATCAATAATTACAAAACATCAATTAACAAAATTATTTCTGAAAAAGACAATGGAATTTATGATGCCATGAATAAAGGATTAAAAATTGCTTCGGGAGAATATGTACTTTTTTTAAATGCTGGTGATGAATTTTACGATACAACGGTTTTAGAAACAATTTTCAAAACCAACTCAAATGCTGATGTTTATTATGGAAATACCGCAGTAATAAATTTTAATGGCGAAATTATTGGAGATAGAAGATTAACTCCTCCTAATAATTTAACTTGGAAAAGCCTTAAATATGGCATGTGTGTTTCTCATCAATCTTTTATTGCGAAACGTCTTTTGTGCGATTATTATAATTTGAATTATAAAATAGCTGCCGATATTGATTGGGTTATTAATGTTTTAAAACAAGCTGATTCAATAAACTATACGAATCAATATATCTCAAAATTTTTAGAAGGTGGAGTATCAAATAAAAAACGAAAAAATGCTTTAAAAGAACGATTTAGTATTATGTCAAAGCATTATGGCTTTTTTCAAACCGTATTTAATCATGTTATAATTTTATTCAGATACCCATTCCACTTATTTTCAAAAAAATCAATGACTTAAAAACAAAAAGCCTCGAATTTTATTCGAGGCTTTTTGTTTAAGGTAAACTTAGTTTATTAAGCTTTTCTCACGTTTATAGCGTTTACACCTTTTTTGCCTTCGGTAACATCGAAAACAACTGTGTCATTTTCTTTTACTTTTTCTGTTAATCCTGTAGCATGGACAAATATTTCTTGTCCTGAATCCTCTTTAATAAAGCCAAAACCTTTTGCTTCATTAAAAAATTTTACTGTTCCTGTTTTCATTTTAATAATAAATTGTTAATTAATTTGGGCAAAATTAAACCATTTTTTTAAAATGACCTAATTTTTATTTTATTTATCGATGCTATTTCAAAAATAAACAACGAAAAAGTATGATTTAACGATAATTTTATCGAATTATACTAATTTCACACCTTTTTCAGTTATATTAACCAACCTTTCCTTGTACAAGGCTCCAACGGCTTTTTTGAATGCTTTTTTGCTTATTTGTAGTGTTTGTTTTATTTCTTCAGGAGTACTGTTATCGTTTAATGGCAAAAAACCGTTTTTCTCTTTAAGTATAGCTAAAATACGCCATTTTACATCATCAACCAGTTCATAGCCAGACTTTTGAAGTGTTAAATCAATTTTATTATCGGGTCTTACTTGTTTTACATAACCTTTAATAGCATCTCCCACCCTAACTTGATCATAAACTTCTGTTTTATAAATTAGTCCTGTATAAAGGTGATTGATGATTGCATTGTACCCTAAGTCAGTTTCCGAATATATAAGTAAATCAACAATATCGTTTGGTTGTAAATCAATATCTTCTTTTATGATAAAACGATTTAGTTTGGCTGATGCCACCATACGGTTTGTAATTTCATCTGTATAAACAAACACTACATAACTTTGATTTGCTTGCATTCGGAAGGGTTGTTCACTAAAAGGAACAAGTAAATCTTTTTCCATCCCCCAATCCATAAATGCACCAATGCTTGTTACTTCTTTAACTTCTAAGAATGCAAATTCATTACTTGTAACATAAGGCTGCATGGTTGTTGCAATCAATCTATCTTCGGAATCTCTGTAAACAAAAGCATTTAAAGAATCTCCAATTTCAATTCCTTTTGGCACCCATTTATTGGGCATTAAAATTTCTGCATCTTCTATTCGAAGGTAAATACCAAAATCTGTTTTTCGCGAAACTTCCAACTCGTTATATTTTCCTACTTCTACCATAAATTAATTAAAATTATTTTCATTATTTCCTTCATCTTTTTTCTTAATACTTTCTAAAACAGATGTTACTATAGAAAGAATAAAACTGAATAATAATGCCCACCAAAATCCTCTTACGTAAAAACCATCCACTAATTTTGCTGCCAAAATTATCATCAAGGCATTTATTACCAATAAAAAAATACCGAAAGTAAAAACAGTTACAGGTATTGTAAGTATTATCATTACAGGTTTTACAACTGCATTCAAAAATGCTAATACCGCAGCTACAATCAAAGCAATTAAAATACTATTATCTTTTATTTCTACACCAGGTAATAAATAAGATGTGATTAATACTGCTAAAGTGGAAATAATTAATTGAATTAAAAAACGCATATTCTTAAAATTTGAAATGCAAAGGTACTATTTATTAAAATGTAGGGCAATTCTAAAAATAGTGTTTTTCAATTACACACCCCTTGCCCCTCTTAGTAAAGGGGAATTGAAGTACTATTTTTTAGAACTACCTTGAATACTGAATCTTAAAGGGTTTTCGATGGTTGGAGGGTTTGTTGAACAGACTCAAACTTATTCAGCCGAAGTATATTTGTGCGATTGCATTTGCACATTTTTGCCCATCAATAGCTGCAGAAACTATCCCACCCGCATAGCCCGCACCTTCACCACAAGGATACAACCCTTTAATTTGAGAATGTTGCAATGTTGCAGAATCTCTCGGAATACGAACAGGAGAAGATGTTCTTGATTCCACTCCAACTATTACAGCATCGTTACTAAGGTAGCCTCTCATCTTTTTTCCAAATTCAACAAAACCTAATTGCAATCTTTTGCTTATTTCTTGAGGAAGTATGGTATGTAATTCAGTTGATTTTACTCCTGGCTGATAGGATACATCAGGCAAAGAAGTTGATAGTTTATTATTTACAAAATCTTGAAGTCGTTGAGCAGGTGCTATTTGTGTTTTTCCTCCTGCATTCCATGCAGCCTTTTCTAATGCTTGCTGATAACGTAAACCTGCCAATGGTCCTTCTTTTGAATACTTTAAATAATCTTGAGGCTCTATCGTAACAACTATTCCAGAGTTTGCATACGGATTGTTTCTTTTTGAAGGCGACCAGCCGTTTGTAACTATCTCTTCTTGCGAAGTAGCACAAGGTGCAATTATTCCTCCAGGACACATGCAAAACGAATACACTCCTCTTCCCATCGCTTGATGAACCAAACTATAAGATGCGGCAGGTAAATAATCTCGCTTTTTTTCTACTTCATTTAAAGTACAATGATATTGCAAAGAATCTATCAAAACTTGCGGATGCTCCACACGAACACCCATTGCAAATGTTTTTGCTTCAATTAAAATGTTTTTTTTGTTTAATAATTCATAAATATCCCTTGCACTATGACCTGTTGCAAGTATTATATTATCAGCAATAATTTCATGAGTAGTGTTTTTTTCTAAATCTTCATACACCACACCTTTTATTGAATTTTCTTTAATAGTAAAATCAATTACTTTAGAATCAAATAACACCTGTCCTCCAGCATTTATGATAGTTTCACGAATTGCTTCAATAATTTTAGGGAGTTTATTGGTTCCAATATGTGGATGTGTTTCAATTAAAATATTTTCATTTGCACCATGTGCAACAAATATTTCTAAAACTTTATTTGCATCTCCTCTTTTTGTGGAGCGAGTATAAAGCTTGCCATCACTATAAGTACCAGCACCACCTTCACCAAAACAATAATTTGAATTTGGATTTACAATATGTTCTTTATTAATAGCAGCTAAATCTCTTCTTCTATTTTTAACATTTTTTCCGCGCTCAATTACTATGGGTTTAAATCCGTTTTCTATTAATTGCAATGCAGCATATAAGCCAGCAGGACCAGCACCTACAACTATTACTTTGGGTTTTGAACTTACATCAGGATAATTAATTTTATAGTTAATCGGTTCAGGTTGAGGTTCATTAATATAAACTTCAATTTTTAGATTTATTTTGATGTTTCGAGAACGAGCATCAATAGAGCGTTTTAATACTCTAAAGTAATTTATAGACTCTGGGCTTGAAAACAATTGCGAAGCGGCAACTTCTTTTATTGTTGCTTCATCTAAAGCTTCTTTAGGTGAAAGGACTAAATTTAATTCTGTTCTCATTTATGTAAAGGCATCTTTTTATGATGCAATTCGAGGACAAATATATGCAAAGAAATTTATTCCAACACTTTAAACTCTGTTCTTCTGTTTTGTTGGTGTAATTCTTCTTTTCTTGTTTCTAATGGCTCTGCATCAATTTTAGCATCGCTATTAATTGGTGATGATTCTCCATAGCCTTTGTATTTTAAACGTGCTGTTGGTATCCCTTTTTGGATTAAATACTCTACAACTGATTTTGACCTATCTTCAGAAAGTTTTTGATTAAACTCCGCACTTCCTCTTGTGTCGGTATGTCCGCCTATTTCAATTTTAATGTTTGGATTTTGATTTAAAATTTTAACCACTCTATCCAATTCAGCAAAAGATTCGCTACGTAAACTTGCTTTTCCATAGTCAAAGAAAATATTGTTCAACACAATCTTTGCTCCTTTTTCAATTTTATTTAAATAAATGTCTTTTTCAATTTCTTGATATTCGGAAGCATCTGGCAAATCTATATTCTCAGAATGAAACAAATACCCAACACCATTAACATAAATTCCATAATTAACACCAGCAGGTAAACTTACCATATAGCTTCCTGTTTGGCTATTTGATGTAAAATTTGAAACTTTTTCTCCTGTTTTTAAATTCACAATTTCAATTGTAGCTTCAATGGGCTGTTTTGTTTTTGAATCATAAATTTTTCCTTTTAACAAAGCTAATCTTGGTCCTTTATCTTTCTTTTTTTCTAGTGCTGTAAAATTAATTTCAAAAATATCTCTATCACCCAAAGAGCCTTTTCTTTCGGATGAGTAATAAGCCGTTTTTCCACTTGCTGTAATTACAAAAAACAAATCATCATCAGCAGTATTTATTGGAGCTCCTATATTTACAGGCGTGCTCCACAATCCTTTTTGATTTTTTGTTACATAAATATCATAACCACCTAATCCTCCTTTTCGTTTCGAACTAAAATATAATGTTTTTCCGTCAGGATGAATAAATACAGCTTCTTCATCTTCTTTTGTATTAATTGGTTCTCCAATGTTTGTGGCTTTTCCCCATTTTCCATTTTCATCTTTTGTAGAAAACCAAATATCACGACCACCTTTGCCTCCTTCAACTCTATCGCTTACAAAATAAATTGTTCTTCCGTCAGGAGCAATACTTGCAGACGATTCATGGCTTTTTGAATTAACAGGTTCTGGCAACTTACTTGGCTCCGTCCAGGTCATTCCTTTTTGAAATGTTTCATAGATATCACCGTTACCATTTTCATCATCACGGTACAACAATAGCCATTGAGCATCATTAGATGTTGCAATGTTTGAATTGTGTCTTCCTTTTGCATTTACTGGATCAGGAATAGGAGTTGCTGGATTCCATTTTTTTGCTTTTTCATCATAAGTTGTATAATATATTCTATCTAACTTTTCTTTTATTTTAATTTTAGATTTTTCTTCACTTGGTCTTCTTGAAGTAAAAAACATCAATTTACCATCAGCAGAAATAACCTCAGAATAGTCGTGATAAGGTGAATTCACCTCAGCACCAATATTTTTAATGGTTACTTTAAGCGAGTCTCCAATTGTTTTTTCTTCTACTATTTGAGAATAACTAATAATTGTGGTAAACATAAAACTCAAACTGAATAAAAAAATCTGTTTCATAAATCAGGAAAAATTATTTTGATTAATTATTTTAAATTTTTGAGGAGAAATTTTTGGGGCTATTTATTACCCCAAAAATTTCTCCTCAAATATAAATTTATTTTTCAACTATATCCTTGCTTTGTTTTGATTGCTCAAGAAAGGATTAGGACTTACAAATTTTAATGAAATTTCGAACCCTCCACGCAGTGAACTTACCGTTTTTAGTTGAGAAACATTTACATCATAACTTACACCAACAGAATAGTTCGCAAACTCATACATCAAGGTTCCAATTGCAGCATCACCAACGCGATAATCTAGTCCAATACCTATTGCAGAACCTTTTTTGTTTCCTGTGTATTTTGAACTTTCAGAAAGAACATATTTAAACATACTTCCTGCAATAATTTCTTTTGAAGGACCTTGAACACTAAACATAATTCCTGGAGAAATAATCATATTTGAATTGGCTAATCCAATTGCAACATTTGCATGACCAACAAATTTTGTAAATAATTTTTCTCCTGTTTGTTTGTAGAACGAATATTTTTGAAACCCAAAGTGATGAGCTCCAACACCTATAACAGCTCTTACTCCATCGTTTGCAGAAATATATTTTTCACCTTTTCCGTAAGTCCAAGCAATTCCTGCTGCGGCATCTGGTAATGTGTAGCTAGCAACACCATTAGGTTCTCCTGTTGCTGCTGCTGCATTGTATTCACCAGCAACGTATTGATTTTCCCAACGTAAAGCACTATAAGTAACTGATCGTTGCCCAAAACCACCCATTATACCAACTCCTAATTTGCTATTTTCACCTGTTTTAATAATTCCAGATAAATTAATTGAAGCTACAGTAATTCCCATTTTTGAATCACCTGATTTATCTGAAAAAACTTGAATTCCTAATCCTAAATAATTGTCTTTGTTTTTCTTTTTATTCAATGCCATTTCTCCAGAAAAAGCAAATGTTTTATAAGGAGATGCTACACTGCGCCATTGGTCTTTGTAATTCAAAATAACTCTCACATCTCTATCTAATGCAGTTCGAGCGGGGTTTAGCAAAATTGGAGTTTCTCTAAATTGAGAAAAATGCACATCTTGAGCAAATGACGATACAGCAATTAATACTGCAAAGAAAGTAATCTTTAATTTTAGGTTACCGATTACTTGTATGTTGTTTTTGTTTTTCATCGCTTTGGTTTCAATTTAATATTTTAAATATATGTTTTTTATATTACTAAGCTTGTATTAAAATGATTATCTAATTAAACTTACGTTACCTTTTAATTTTTGTGTCTCAACACCATTTGATAATTTAATGTTTAAGTAATAAACAAATACTGCATTATCTAACGCTTTTCCTTTATAAGTTCCATCCCAACCAACAGTTGTATTTGATCTGTCGTTCGTACAAGCTTTTTCAGCAGTAGTAGCTTCAAAAACTTTTTCTCCCCAACGGTCGAAAACAAAAAATTGCACTTCTTCAACACAATCGGGATTTACGAGTACTCTAAATCTATCATTTTCATTATCACCATTTGGTGAAAATGCGTTTGGTACAAACAATTCACCACAAACAATATCTACAGTAATTCTAACACAAGAACTATCTGTACATCCATTACCATCCGTTACTGTTACACAATAATCTGTTGTTACGTTTGGTGTTACAGTAATTGTAGCTGTAGTTTCGCCTGTAGTCCACAAATATGTTCCTCCGCCTGTTGCTGTTAATGTAGTACTTGTACCTTGTGTTATGGTAACATTTGTTCCTGCATTGGCTGTTGGTCCAGGGCTATTGGTGGCAGTTACAATAGCGGTTGCAGTACATCCATTACTTGGGTCTGTTACTGTAACAGTATATGTTCCTGCTGCATTTACTGTAGGTGTAGTAGTCGTTCCTCCACTCACAACTCCTGGTCCTGCCCAAGAATACGTTGCTCCTGTTGTTGTAGAACTTGCACTTACCGTTCCCAAACCAGTTGTACAGCTAATTGGAGTTGTTGTTCCTGCTGCAACGTTTGGTGCAGTAGTATTATTTGTAACTGTAACTGTTGCAGTTGCTGTACATCCATTACTTGGATCTGTAACTGTTACAGTATAGGTTCCTGCAGCATTTACCGTAGGCGTAGCTGTTGTGCCTCCACTAACAATTCCTGCTCCTGTCCAACTGTAAGTTGCACCTCCAGTTGTAGATGAAGCGCTAATTGTTCCACTTGGTGCTGCACAACTTAATGTTAATGCAGAACCTGCTGTTACATTTGGTGGTGTAGTATTACTTGTTACATTAACAGTTGCTGTTGAAGAACAAGATGTTGAAGGGTCTGTTACTGTTACTGTATAAGTTCCTACTGCATTAACAGTAGCTGTTGGTGTTGAACCTCCACTTACAATTCCTGGTCCTGCCCATGAATAAGTTGCTCCCGCTGTTGTACTTACACTTACAGGTCCGCTTGTTGGGCTACATCCTAATACTAAAGGAGCTCCTGCGGTAGCTGTTGGCGGTGTTGGTACGTTATTAACAACGGCATTTGATGATGTTGTTGATGTACATGTTCCATTATCTACGGTGAATGTATAAGTGGTTCCTGGCGCTAATCCTGTTATTGTAGTTGATGTTCCTGAACCTGTTGTTGTTGCTCCGCCTGGAGTTGTTGTTACAGTCCATGTTCCTGATGATGGTAAACCATTTAAGACTACGCTAGCTGTTCCCACAGCACAAGTAGGTTGTGTGATTGTTCCTAGTATCGGTGCTGTTGGCGCTCCAGGGAATGAATTAATGGTAGCAGATGAAGATGTTCCAGAAGTACAAGAACCATCATTTACTGTAAATGTATATGTTCCCGCCCCTAATCCAGTAATAGTAGTTGAAGTTCCTGTACCTGTTGTTGTTGCTCCTCCTGGACTTGTTGTTATCGTCCAAGTTCCTGATGATGGCAAGCCACTTAAAGCTACATCTCCTGTTGATACCGAGCATGTTGGTTGTGTAATAGTGCCTACAACTGGCGCTGAAGGTGCTGAAGGAGGTGCGTTGATAGTAGCAGAAGTTGATGAACTTGAAGTACATCCTGCTACAGTAACAGTAAATGTATAAGTGTTACCTGCAGTCAAACCTGTTATAGTAGTTGTTGTCCCTGTACCAGTTGAAGTAGCTCCACCTGGAGAAACAGTAACAGTCCATGTTCCTGATGATGGCAAACCGCTTAATGCAACATCACCGGTTGGTGTAGTACACGTAGGTTGTGTTATTGTTCCAATAGCCGGAGCTACTGGAGTAGGTGGCGGATTGTTTATTACCGCTGTTGTAGATGAAGAAGATGTACAGGTTCCATTACTTACTGTAAAAGTGTAAGTAGTTCCTGGTGCTAAACCTGTAATATTTCCTGTTGTTCCTGTTCCTGTTGAAGTCGCACCACCAGGGCTAGCTGTTACAGTCCATGTTCCTGATGATGGCAAACTGCTCAGTGCAACACTACCTGTAGGAGTGGCGCAAGTAGGTTGTGTAATGGTACCAACAATTGGTGCTGCTGGTGTTGGAGGTTGTGTATTTATTACCACATTAATAGATGAAGTAGAAGAACAAGTTCCGTTACTCACAGTAAATGTGTATGTGCCTGCTGCTAATCCAGAAATAGTAGTTGTTGTTCCCGTTCCTGTGGCTGAACCACTAGGAGTTCCTGTAACTGTCCAAGTTCCAGATGATGGTAAACCACTTAAAGCAACACTTCCTGTAGCTGTTGAACAAGTTGGTTGTGTTATTGTTCCAACGGATGGAGCAGTTGGGACAACTGGTGCCGTATTTATTATAGCATTTGTTGATGATGTTGATGTACATGTACCATTACTTACGGTAAACGTATACGTTGTACCACCAGCTAAACCTGTAATATTTCCTGTAGTTCCTGTTCCTGTGGCTGTACTTCCTCCTGGAGTAGCTGTTACTGTCCATGTTCCTGACGATGGCAAACCGCTTAATGCAACACTACCTGTTGGTGTTGCACATGTTGGTTGTGTGATTGCCCCTACAACTGGTGCTGAAGGAACAGTAGGTTGTGTATTAATAACAGCATTTACTGAAGATGTAGAAGTACAAGTACCGTTGCTTACAGTAAATGTATAAGTGCCTGGTGCTAATCCAGAAATAGTAGTTGTTGTTCCTGTTCCTGTGGCTGTTCCGCTAGGAGTTCCTGTAACGGTCCAAGTTCCTGATGATGGTAAACCACTTAAAGCAACGCTTCCTGTAGCTGTTGAACAAGTTGGTTGTGTAATAGTACCTATTGTTGGTGCTGCTGGAACAACTGGTGCTGCATTAATAGTAGCACTTCCAGAAGCAACTGAAGGGCAACCGGCAACAACTGTAACGGTAAACGTATAAGTTGTTCCTGCAGCTAAACCACTAATTGTTCCCGTAGTTCCTGTTCCCGTAGCCGTTGCTCCACCTGGTGAAGCATTAACAGTCCAAGTTCCTGAAGAGGGTAAACCACCTAAAGCTACACTTCCTGTTGGTGTTGAACATGTTGGTTGTGTAATTGCTCCTACAACTGGAGCTGCTGGTGCCACACAGGCAACTTTAGTACAAACGTATCCTACAGTTGGAGCTATAGAAGTTCTAACAATGGCAATAGCTTGAGATGGAACGGTTCCAGACCAAGAATTATAAAAAGGATCAGCAAATGTAGTTGGACCCGCAGAACCACTTGGAGTGAAAGTTCCTGCAGGACATCCTGTATTAGGTGTATCTCCATTCGGATCAGTTTTAATTACATGATAGTCATAATTAGTACCACCAGCAGTCATTGACATACTGATATATCCATTGTCGGAAGTTTTACTTCCTCTTGGAAGTATAGATATTAAGTTAAAATCGTACCGTTTTCCAAAAACGTTCGAAGTGGATGTTGAATTAACTCTGTGAATTGAATTTGCAAAAAAGCTTAATGGTTTAATATACATTGCCATTGTAATAATATCAGTTCCCCCATTTACTTCATAAACTTGAGAAATATCAACAGGATCAGTTACAAAAAAAGTTGTTGAATATGTCCAAAGCCTACTAACAGTGTTTGTTAAAGAAGCACCTGGACCATTAAATTTTTGGATTAATTCTCTTAAATTATCTGTTCCTGCCGTTAAAAAAGCACCGGAACTGGTGGTGCTAATTGCAGATAAATATTTACTGGATTGGCTAGTAGATGTGCTTGGATTATCAATTTGTTTATGATATGTTATTACTCCAGCAGTAGATGTTTTTAAAATCAAAGCATCTGTTGGAGAAGCATCGTCTCCATCTGAATCTTGAACAACTCTATGATTTGCAATATCATAACTACCAACTGCAACGTATCCATCACTTACCTCTGTAACATCCACAAAACTAGCATCATTATAAATTCTATTTGCAGGGATATTTGAAGTTTGATAATATCTAAAAACTTTATGCCAAACATGATTTCCAGCAGCATCTAATTTCACAATTAGCGGTGAAGCAATGTAATCGGTCTGAGAATCACCATTATTATCCGTATAAGTAATTGGATTAAACTTTATCTCTGGACCTGCACCATCAGGGTCGTGTCCTGTAACATATCCCACAGCTACATAGCCTCCATCTGCTGCTTTTATTACGCGATTAAACCAAGCACCGTCAGCTTCATTTATTCTGAATCTTTTTTGAATAACAATATTTCCTGCCACATCCACTACCATAAATACAGCAGCATTCGACTCACTACCTCCACAAGCATAGTACTGACTTAAACCAGCATCTTTTTTAATATCGTTTAATTGAAAACCAATAGAAGCGTCTGAATATCGATAAGACCAATTAATTGCTCCCGTGTCATTTAATTCTGTGACAGTTCCATAGATTGGAATAAAAGTCAAATTTGTTCCTGCCATTACATAAGTATTTGGAGTAACCCCCTCTACTATGTTTCCCGGTAAATCAAATAATGCTTGGTTATAATTTTTTCTAAAAGCTGTTGTTGTTTGTGCCTTAGATACTAAAGAACTTATTGCAATGATTGCAATTAGTAGCAGTTTTTTTTTCATTTGTTGGTAGTTTTTAATGTTTGGTCTTATTCTGAAATAAAAATCAAAAATAGTTTAAGTTACATTTTGTAACAAAAAAATTATTTTATATATTTCGATTTCTAATTGTTTAAATAAACATTTAATTTATTGATTTTCAATTATATATATAAAATAATATTAAAATTCTAAAAATGATAAAAAAAGACAGTCTTTTTGAACTTATACAATCTTTTTCTGCTACCGAAAAAAGGCATTTTAAAGTTTTTGCTACATCTAAAGACAAAAATTACACTCAACTCTACAACACATACAATAATTGTGTTTACAACAATGATAGTAAAGTTTTAGATAACTTACCCAAAAACTACAACATTAAAAACATTGCTGTTGAAAAAAATTATTTATACAACCTTCTTTTAAACAGCCTAAATGATTATCATAAAAATAGTTCTGTTGATTTTATAATTGATTCGCTGAATAAGCAAATAGAAATTCTCATTCAAAAAGGATTACACAACCAAGCATTAAACTTAATAAATAAAGCAAAAAAAAAAGCAAAAGAAGCTCAGATTGAAAACTCATTAATCAGAACATTTGAGCTAGAGCAAGAGGTTTATAATAAAACTCAGGATTATAAAAAGCTTTTAAATTCAATTGATCAAACAAGAGAGTTAATTAATACCATTTCAAACCAATATGCATATAAAGAATTAGCGTTTGAAATGAATTATAAGGAAATTCAATTTCGTGATACGAATAAAGAAATTCATTTTTCTCAATTACAAACAATAATGAAAAACAAACTTATGCTGAACGAAGATTTAGCATTGAGTTATAAAGCAAAAATGTTTTTGTATCAAACAAAAGCTATGTATTACGGAATCGTAAACGATGAAGTATTAAGTATTTTTTATTTCGAAAGAATGATTCGCTTGATGGAATCCGCACCCCTGCTTATAAAACAAAATCCAATCGATTATATTTTAGTTTTTGCAAACATTGCAATGGGTAAGATTAATATTAAAAAATACGAAGAGTTACTTTCAGACATTTCTGCTATTGAAAATTCTCCAGAAAAATTTAAAATTAAAAACAACCAAGTGTTTAATGCCAATTTATTTTATTTTACACAACCTTATTTACTAGAAATATATACAGCATTAAACAAAAAAGAAGATGTTTTAAGCACAATAAAAACAATAGAAGAAATATCTGAAACATATAAACCCTTTGTAATAAAAACAGCCTTACTCAATACTGCTAAATCAATTGCTATTAGCTCATTTTACTTAGGCGATTTTAAAAAGTCATTAAAATACATGAATCAAATTTTTGACGATCCTCTAGGTAAATATAGCCGTGGACATATATTCAACATGATTTTACACTATGAACTAGGTAATGAACAGTTATTAGGCAGCTTGGTTTCTTCAACAAAACGATTACTCACCCAACAAAATCGACTTAGTAAAGCAGAAGAGATAATGATTGATTTTTTTAGTAAAATCATTAAATCAAGAGATAATATCTCAGTAAAATTTTTGTTTACAGATTATCTGAAAAATGTAAAAGCCTTACTTGACGATGAAGATGCCTACAATTCATTACGTTATTTTGATGTTATCAAATGGATGGAATCAAAAATTGAACATTTATCCGCAATTAGACAATAGAAAGCTTTGGAAAGCTGCGCTATCTGTCTTAATGCGGTTAATCCCGATTTAGGGTTTGTTAGAATTTTTATCTCCATAAAACACAAGAAAGTATTACAAACACTTAATCGTAGGCAATTCAAATAATGAACTGCCTATTTAGGGTTTATAATATAAATTTATTAGGTTTACACATTCATAAATATATTTACTATGCAATTATTAGAACAAATGTGTGCTATCCATGCCCCTTCTGGAAACGAAGGAGCAATGACTAAATTCTTATTAGAACACATCAAAAAAAATAAAAAAAATTGGAAGCATAAACCAACTCTGTATTCAGGAAAAGGATTTCAAGATTGTATCGTTCTTATTTTTGGAAAACCTAGAACTGCAATCTTTGCCCACATTGATAGCATAGGTTTTACCGTTCGTTATGGTAAACAATTAGTAAAGATTGGAGGACCAAGAGCTGTTGATGGTTATAATCTTGTTGGAACAGATAACAAAGGAAAATCTGAAGTAAAACTAAAATTAATCACAGATAAAAAAACGAAAGAAATAACACTTAATTATTCCTATAAACGTGATTTAGAAAGGGGGACGGAGCTTACCTTTAAGCCTAACTGGAGAGAAGATAAAGACTATGTTCAATGTTGTTATATGGATAATAGACTGGGCGTTTACAATGCACTTAAAGTTGCTGAAACACTAAAAGATGGAGCAATTGTTTTTAGCTGTTGGGAAGAACATGGTGGAGGAAGTGTTTCGTATCTTCAAAAATTTTTACAAGAAAAATATAAAATTTCACAAGCATTAATCTCCGATATATCTTGGATTTCTGATGGTGTTTACCCTGGTAAAGGACCAGTAATTTCTTTAAGAGACAGCCTTGTACCAAGAAGAAGCTTTGTTAATAAACTTATTTCGATTGCTAAAAAAAATAAACTGTCTCATCAATTGGAAGTGGAAGGGAGCGGAGGAAGCGATGGAAAAGAATTACAAATGGCTGAATACCCTTGGGATTGGTGCTTTGTAGGCGCAGCCGAACAAAACGTACACACTCCTGATGAAAAAGTGCATAAAAAAGATATTGAAGGAATGATTAACCTTTATAAAACACTTATGAAAGAATTATAAAATAACCGTTTGAAAAATGATATTATATCTATACATTTGAATATCATTAAACCACACAATCATGAAAAATTTTATTCTATTATTTGCTACATCATTTTTAAGTCTCGTTTCTTTTTCTCAAGAAACACCTAAAGCTGAAAAAGAAAACACTTTTGAACTTCACGCCAAAGGACTTGCAAACTCAACTTGGTTATTCAATACAAATATTTCTAATGAAGGAGAAAGTCAAAACTACGCAGCAGGATGGGGATTTAATTATGGGCTTGGTTTCAGTGCCTATTTCGGTAAGGTTGGATTTGCAGTAGAAGGGCTAATGGGAAATCATTCTGGAGCTTACGCTGGTAAATATGAATACAAAGTGGGTGGTGTTGTTCTTAGCACAACAGATTATACGTCTAAAGTTAATTTAAAAACAATTCAAATTCCTGTAATGTTTAAATTAAAATCAAAAGATGGAGCCTACCTTGAAGTGGGAGCACAATACAATATGATTTCATCTGCAACATATAAAAGAACAGGAGCTAATTTTAATGCAGATACAACGGTTACTAATTTATATGCAAGTAATTTCTTTTCTGGAGTTTTAGGATTTGGGTTTGCAATAAAGTTAGGAGATAGCCCTCTATCAATACTTGCGGGAATGCGCTTGCAATATAGCTTAACAGATTTAAAAGGTGTAGATGCTTTAGGCAATGATTTAAAAAATCCTTTTTTTTACAAAAAATACGAGCCTACATCTGCTGCTGCTGGGGGCTTAACACTTGGTCTGATTTACAAATTAGGCAAGAAGAAAGAATAGCTATTTTATATCACTCTTATAAAAGAAAAATCCCTTGTAAAAATTACAAGGGATTTTTTTTATGAACTAATTACGGATTAATCTACTCTATTTGCATGATAATGAGGGCTTGCTTTTCTACTTTCTTCTGCCAAAGCAGTTGCCATTGTTTTTCCAATCTCGGCTGGTGAATCAACCACAATTACTCCGCACTCTTTCAAAATTTTCTTTTTTGCTTGAGCAGTATCATCATCTCCACCCACTATGGCTCCAGCATGTCCCATTGTTCTACCTTTAGGAGCAGTTTCGCCTGCAATAAAACCAACCACAGGCTTACGATTTCCATCGGCTTTAATCCATCGAGCAGCATCTGCTTCAAGATTTCCTCCAATTTCTCCAATCATAATAATACCGTGTGTATCATTGTCATTCATTAAAAGTTCAACAGCTTCTTTTGTTGTAGTTCCAATAATTGGGTCTCCTCCAATACCAATAGCTGTGGTAACTCCCAAACCAGCTTTTACCACTTGGTCTGAAGCCTCATACGTTAATGTTCCAGATTTTGAAACAATTCCAACATTTCCTTTTTTGAAAACAAAGCCTGGCATAATTCCAACTTTTGCTTCATCTGCCGATATTACCCCTGGGCAATTTGGTCCAATTAATCTGCACTCTTTACCTTTTAAATATTCTTTTACGGCAATCATATCTTTTACAGGAATACCTTCTGTAATACAAACAATAACAGCTATTCCTGCTTCAGCAGCTTCCATAATTGCATCAGCAGCAAAAGCCGGAGGAACAAAAATAATCGACACATTAGCATCTGCTTTATCAACAGCTTCTTTTACGGTATTAAAAACAGGTTTATCTAAATGTGTTGTTCCACCTTTTCCAGGAGTAACTCCTCCAACCACATTTGTTCCATACTCAATCATTTGACCAGCATGAAATGTTCCTTCACTTCCTGTAAAACCTTGTACTATTATTCTTGACTTTTTATTAACCAATACACTCATAATTGAAGAATATTTATTTGTTTATTTTTTTGAGAACGCTAAAGTAAAGTTTTAAAGCAAACTAAACAAATGTTGTTGAAAAGAAATAATTTAACCTACTTGCTTCATTATTGCATTCCAAATTACTTCACTGGGTGGAGGTGCAATAATTGTTATGTTTTCTTTTTTAATGGGATGAATAAACTCAATTTTGCGAGCATGTAAGTGAATACTTGCATCTTTATTTGTCCTATCAAAACCATATTTTATATCTCCTTTTATAGGAGAACCAATTGCTGAAAGCTGAACTCTTATTTGGTGATGCCGTCCTGTAAGCGGATTAATTTCTAAAAGATGGTAATTATCTAAACTGCAAATTAATTTATATTCAAGTTCGCATTTTAATGTTCCTTGATGCTCTTTTTCAAAAGCTCTCGACATATTTTTTGCTTCGTTTTTTCTTAGATAATGAACTAAATGTCCGTTGATATTTTTAGGTTTGTTTTTTACAACCGCCCAATATGTTTTTTGAATTTCTTTCGATTGAAACATTTGATTCAATCTTGCTAAAGCTTTACTGGTTTTAGCAAATAAAACAATACCACTAACAGGTCTATCTATTCGGTGAACCGTTCCAATAAAAACATCGCCAGGTTTATTGTATTTTTCTTTTATATGTTTTTTTACAAACTCACTCAAAGGTGTATCCCCTGTTTTATCTCCTTGCACAATATCCGATGGTCGCTTATTTACAGCAATAATATGGTTGTCTTCGTATAAAACTTGTAATTGGTTCACTCTTAAATTCATTAAATTGTTAATTGTGGTTGAGTAATCATACATACGAGATTGAACCACCTAGACTTTGGTAAATTGGTTTTTATTCGTAATTCGTAGTGCTAATATTGTTCATCTTTATTCGGAAAATCTTTTGACTTAACATCTTGAATATATTTTCCAACAGCAGTATTTATTTCTTCGTACAAATTCAAATAACGTCTTAAGAAACGGGGGCTAAATTCTTTTGTTAATCCTACCATATCATGAAACACCAAAACTTGCCCATCAACACCACCACCAGCACCAATACCAATTACAGGAATATCAATTTCATTTGCCACTTTTGTAGCCAGTTTTGCAGGTATTTTTTCGAGTACAATGGCAAAGCACCCTGCTTTTTCTAGTGCATGAGCATCTTCAATTAATTTTTTTGCTTCTTCTTCTTCTTTTGCTCTTACATTATAGGTTCCAAATTTGTATATGCTTTGAGGAGTTAATCCCAAATGACCCATCACAGGAATTCCAGCAGTTAAAATACGTTGAATAGATTCTGTTACTTCCTGTCCTCCTTCAAGTTTTACTGCATGCGCCCCACTCTCTTTCATTATTTTAATGGCAGAGTTTAAAGCTTCTTTCGAATTTCCTTGATATGTACCAAAGGGTAAATCAACTACTATTAATGCTCTATCCACAGCACGAACAACAGAAGATGCATGATATATCATTTGGTCTAAAGTAATTGGTAAAGTTGTTTCATGTCCTGCCATTACATTTGATGCGCTATCACCTACTAAAATCACATCTATCCCTGCGGCATCTACAATGGTTGCCATTGTATAATCATAAGCTGTAAGCATTGATATTTTTTCTCCTGCACGTTTCATTTCTTGTAAAACATGAGTTGTAACTTTTTTTACTTCTTTATGTACCGACATTCTTAATTGGTTTATTGGTTAATTCGTTAATTTGTCTTACATCTTTTATCTTTTCCCTACTTTGCCAACTCTTTTCCTTGCCAAGTGCCAACTTTTTTTTAATTGCCAACTCTCTATTATCTACTGCAAAACTACAAATACTTTATTAATAGAACCGTTTATTTAGAAAAAAGTACCGTTTAGCCATTTTAGTTTAAATAATAAAAATTAATTAATACATTTGTTTCACAAAAATCATTTATCCAGTGAAAAAAAAATTAGTTTATTTATCAGCCGTTTCATCACTTTTATTTTCTGCTTGCAGCACCGATTTAGATGTAAATGGCGATTGGAAAGAAACCATGATTGTTTATGGCATGCTTGACCAATCTCAACCAAAACAATATATAAAAATCAACAAAGCTTTTTTAGGCGAAGGAAATGCCTATGTTGATGCGTCTATTAAAGATTCTGTGCAATTTGTGAATGCTTTAACGGTAAAGCTAAAACGCTTATCTGACGGAACAGAATACACATTGAGCCCCGACAACACTATTCCAAAAGATGCAGGTTTATTTTACGGACCAGACCAAGCAAATGCTATTTATTCTGGTGCTATTGCCTTAAATACAAATAGTCAATATAAATTAACTGTAACTAATAGTGAAACAGGACAAGAGATAACATCGCAAACAGCCTTAATAAACGATTTTGCATTTACCTACCCCAACCCTCTTTCTCCATCATTTAACATGATTATTGCTGGAGCCCCTAACTATAAGTTTAAAGTAGAATGGAATTCATCAAAAAATGCACGTTTATTCCAACTAAAAGTTCGTTTAAACTACATTGACTCAACTACTACAGGTAACGTAAATCAATATGTTGATTGGTTATTCCCTATTCAAAAAACAGCTCGCTTGGATGGTACAGAAACGATGACAGTAGATTTTAAAGGGCAAGATTTTTTAGCTTATATGGGGAATAAAATTTGCAATACCTGCCCTACTCCGGCTGGGCTAATTGCACGCAAAGCCGGAAAAGTTGATTTGTTTGTAATTGCTGGGTCAGATGATTTGAATACGTATATGGAAGTAAATACTCCTTCAACTGGTATTATTCAAGAACGTCCTGAGTTTACCAATATTAGTAATGGATTAGGATTGTTTACTGCACGTTATAACAAAGCACCTTTTAGTCGTCCATTATTCCAAACTACATTAGATTCATTGGCTTGTGGACAATACACTAAAAATCTTAAATTTTTAAATTCGGCAGGAATTTTACCAAACTGCCCTTAATCTGTCGGTTTGTCATACAAAAAAAGCGTCACAAAACATTGTGGCGCTTTTTTTATGCCATTATTACGCCATAATTCTAGTGGCATAATCATTGAAAATGTTTAGACGTAATAAAAAAATTGTAACAAATAAACCAATATAATTATGAGTAAAATAATAGGAATAGATTTAGGAACAACAAACTCTTGCGTTTCTGTAATGGAAGGTAATGAACCAGTTGTAATTCCGAACAGTGAAGGAAAAAGAACAACTCCTTCTATTGTAGCATTTGTAGAAAATGGTGAACGAAAAGTTGGTGACCCTGCTAAACGTCAGGCAATCACAAACCCTAAAAAAACCATATCTTCAATCAAACGTTTTATGGGAATTAATTTTGACGAAGCTCAAAAAGAAATTTCTCGTATGCCTTACGTAGTAGTAAAAGGCGATAACAATACACCTCGCATACAAATTGATGACAGAAAATATTCTGCGCAAGAAATTTCTGCAATCATTTTACAAAAAATGAAAAAAACAGCAGAAGATTATTTAGGACATGAAGTAGCTGAAGCTGTTATTACCGTTCCTGCATATTTTAATGATGCGCAACGTCAAGCAACTAAAGAAGCAGGAGAAATTGCTGGATTAAAAGTAAAACGTATTATCAATGAACCAACTGCTGCTGCTTTGGCTTACGGCTTAGATAAAAAAGGACAAGATATTAAAATTGTTGTTTTCGATTGTGGCGGTGGAACACATGACGTTTCAGTACTTGAATTAGGTGATGGAGTGTTTGAAGTAAAATCTACTGATGGTGATACTCACCTTGGTGGTGATGACTTTGACCATAAAATTATTGATTGGTTAGTTGATGAGTTTAAATCCGAAAATGGCGGATTGGATTTATCAAAAGACCCAATGGCTTTACAACGTTTGAAAGAAGCTGCCGAAAAAGCAAAAATTGAATTATCAAGCACCACTTCAACTGAAATAAATTTGCCTTACATCATGCCTGTTGATGGTATTCCAAAACATTTGGTTCGTACTTTAACACGTGCAAAATTTGAACAATTGGTTGATGATTTAATTAAACGTACTATCGCACCATGCCAATCGGCATTAAAAAATGCAGGATTAAGCACCAGCGATATCAACGAAATAATTTTAGTTGGCGGTTCCACTCGTATTCCAGCAATACAAGAAGCAGTTCAAAAATTCTTTGGAAAAGCGCCATCAAAAGGAGTAAATCCTGATGAGGTAGTTGCTGTAGGAGCTGCCATTCAAGGTGGTGTTTTAACAGGTGAAGTAAAAGATGTGTTGTTATTAGATGTAACACCTCTTTCATTAGGTATCGAAACAATGGGTGGTGTGTTTACCAAATTAATTGAATCAAATACAACCATACCTACTAAAAAATCAGAAACATTTTCTACTGCAAGTGATAACCAACCAAGTGTACAATTACATGTATTGCAAGGTGAACGTCCAATGGCAAAAGATAACAGAACAATAGGACAATTTAATTTGGATGGTATTATGCCTGCACCTAGAGGTGTTCCTCAAATTGAAGTAACATTTGATATTGATGCAAATGGTATTGTTCAAGTTTCGGCAAAAGATAAAGCTACCGGCAAATCACAACAAATTAGAATTGAAGCAGGAAGCGGTTTATCGAAAGACGAAATAGAAAAAATGAAACGTGAAGCTGAAGCTAATGCTGAAGCAGATAAAAAAGTAAAAGAAGAAGTAGAAAAAGTAAATGCTGCCGATTCGATGGTTTTTCAAACAGAAAAACAATTAAAAGAATATGGCGACAAATTACCGGCAGAAAAAAAATCAACAATTGAAGGTGCTTTGGCAGAGTTAAAAACTGCACACGGAGCAAAAGATTTAGCTGGCATTGATGCTGCTATGGAAAAATTAAATGCTGCATGGCAAGCTGCTTCTCAAGATATGTATAATGCACAACAACAAGCTGGAGCAAATGCTCAAGAAGGTGGTGATGCAGGAGCAAATGCAAATGCTTCGTCTGATGCAGAAGTAACGGATGTTGATTTTGAAGAAGTAAAAGACGATAAAAAATAATTAGAATAATAATGTTTGTTTGTAACCCCGTCCAAAATAATTTTGGGCGGGGTTTGTTTTATCCAATGAAACACTAAGCTGAAGGGGAGAATAAAAAATTCAAAAGGTTGTTTCTCCGGTTGATACTTTGCCCGCTAGAGCGAGCGTATTTCGCTCGTTCCCAATATTAGCTGGCGTCTCGCCAGCATACAAATAGACAAGAGTTGAAAACTACCCCGCTGGAAAAGCGCTAGTGGCAAGGCTAGCTCGACCCGAAAAAAATAATTTTCATATTATTTCCCAAATTGGGAACTTTTCCATATCTTTGACAAAAGAAATTTAAGTTGAGGATAATTTCAAAAAAAATACTTAGAGAATTTTGGGAAAAACATTCCGACAGTAAGCAACAGCTGAAATCGTGGTTTCAAGAAACCAGTAGGGCTGAATGGAAATCTCCGAAAGACATTAAAAATGAATATCCAAGCGCAAGTTTCTTGGTAGACAACCGTGTGGTATTTAATATAAAAGGTAACACGTATCGACTGATTACTAGAATTAATTATGATTATAGCATGATTTGGATCCGCTTTATTGGAACACACGCTGAGTACGACAAAATTGACTCTAATAAAATATAGAACCATGACAATTAAGCCCGTTAAGACAAAGAAGGATTACCAAAACGCTTTGGAAAGACTTGAGACAATATTTGATGCGAAGAAAGGATCACCAGAAGGAGACGAACTAGAGGTGTTAGGAATCTTAATTGAGAAATATGAAGACGAACATTTCCCAGTAGGTTTCCCCGATCCTATTGAAGCTATTAAATTCCGAATGGAACAAATGGGTTACAATCAGACCGATCTGGCTAATGTAGTTGGACTGAAAAGTAGAGCTAGTGAAATTCTAAGTAAGAAAAGGAAACTGACATTAGAAATGATTAGACTACTTCATGACAATTTAAAAATTCCGACCGAGGTTTTAATTCAGACATACAAACTGACAAAGCCCAGCCGCTAACATATAAGGATTAAACGCTGCTCCGCTTTTCGCGGAGTAGCGATTTTGTAAGCTACCCCAAAATCGGCCAATTAAGAATAGAAAAAATCTTATTTCTGCGCTTTTTTAATTAAATAAAAAGCAAGAAAAGCAAAAACAATATTCGGTATCCAAACGGCAACAAGGGGTGAAGTTAAACCACTTGCCGCAAAAGTAGTAGTAACCTGCATAAACATGATATAAGCAAAGCTTATAAAAATTCCCAAACCAATGTGCATTCCAATTCCTCCCCTCACCTTTCGGCTTGCAATGGATACACCAATTAATGTTAGTACAATAGTTGCAAAAGGAAAAGCAATTCGTTTGTATTTTTCCAGTTGATATACTTCAACTTTATCAGAACCTTTCATTCTTTCATCAATGATGTATTTATTTAATTCATAATAATCCATCGTTTCTACAGTATTGTCTTTTCTTCCAAATTCTTTGGGCGTAAATGATAGTGCGGTATCAATTTTATTACCTTTTACAATAGACTCATCCATCCCATGAATATATCGGATATAATAATTATTTATGCTCCATTGCTTTTTAATACTATCCCATGTTATGCTTTCGGCATTCATTTTATAAAACATTTCGCCATTCATAAATTTTTCAATGGTAAAACGATATCCTGTTTTGTTAGTTGTTTCAAAACGCTCCAAATACATATAAATACCAGGGTAAAGTTGTTTGTGAATATTTCTATCATTGTTATAATAAGCATTGCGGATGTATTTATTTTCAAAAGCCATCCTGTTTTTTGTTGCTTTGGGTATTACAAAATTGTTCAGATATAATGATAATACAACAATTACCAATGCCGAAATCATATACGGAAAAAGTAAACGTGTATAACTTATTCCACTACTCAAAATAGCTACAATCTCTGTTCTGGAAGCCATACGAGAAGTAAAAAATATTACAGAAATAAAAATAAATAAAGGGCTAAAAAGGTTTACGAAATAAGGAATAAAATTGAAGTAATAATCAAAAACAATAGCACTTAAAGGCGCTTCTTTACCCATAAAATCTTCTATCTTTTCGGATATATCAAATACAATTACAATTAAAATAATTAGCAACATTGCAAAAAAGAATGTTCCTAAAAATTTTTTAATGATATATCTGTCTAATAGTTTCAATACAATAATATTATTTTATGGGGAGTTCTAAAAATTAACATTTCAACTCCCTCCTACCATTGGCGGAGGACAAGAGGTATGTAATTGAAAAACACTATTTTTAGAACTACCCTTATTAAAAAGACATGCTCTCGCTGATTACTAATCACTATTTACTAATTCCTCTCTAAAGCCTTACATCCATTTGCTTTACCATTTTATTTTTCCATTCGTAAAATGTGCCAGCAATAATTTGATTACGAGCTTCAGTTACTAACCACAAATAAAACGCCAGATTATGAATGCTTGCTATTTGTGCCGCAAGCAATTCTTGAGAATGTATTAAATGCCGTAAATATGCTTTTGAATATTCTTTATCTACAAACGAAGTTCCATTTTCATCTAAAACAGAAAAATCATTTTTCCATTTTTCATTCTTAATATTTATGATTCCGTTTTGAGTAAACAATAAGCCGTGCCGTGCATTACGTGTAGGCATAACACAATCAAACATATCAATTCCTAAAGCTATGCTTTCTAAAATATTTATTGGTGTTCCTACACCCATCAAATAGCGAGGTTTATCAGCAGGTAAAATATCGCAAACTACTTCTGTCATGGCATACATATCTTCGGCTGGTTCGCCCACAGATAAGCCACCAATAGCATTTCCTTCTCTATTTTGTGAAGCAATAAATTCTGCAGATTTTTTTCTTAAATCAGGATAAACACTTCCTTGTACAATAGGAAACAATGTTTGTGAGAATCCATATTTTCCTTCTGTTTCATCAAACCGATTACAGCAACGCTTTAACCAGCGATGTGTCATTTCCATTGATTTTTTAGCATAATCGTATTCGCAAGGGTAAGGAGTACATTCATCAAAAGCCATAATTATATCAGCGCCAATGGTTCTCTGAATATCCATTACATTTTCTGGTGTAAAAAAATGTTTGCTTCCATCAATATGAGATGTAAACTTAGCTCCTTCTTCTGTTAATTTTCGTTGATTTGATAATGAATATACTTGATAACCACCGCTATCGGTCAAAAGAGGTTTGTCCCAGCCGTTAAATTTATGCAAACCTCCCGCCTGTTCAATCACGTCCAATCCTGGTCGTAAATATAAATGATACGTGTTTCCAAGTATTATTTGAGCTTTAATATCGTGTTTTAACTCCCTTTGGTGAACAGCCTTTACAGTTCCAGCCGTGCCCACAGGCATAAAAATAGGAGTTTGTATGTTTCCATGGTCTGTAATTAATTCTCCTGCTCTTGCTTTACTTTCTTTGTCTTTATGAGAAATATTGAATTTCATTTAAAAATATTCTATACGTTTTTTACTTATAAAAACAGATTTTACGCTAATAATCACCTGCTTTCCCTCAATTGTTAATTACTTTGTTTAAATCCTGCCAAAGATAACATATTACTGCTTATTAGTTCAGCCTATTTTTGTTCCGTAATAATGGAAATACGTTTTTATGATTGATTTTTCGCAATTCAGCACTTTATCTGTTGGTTTAATAATTTTTGGCGTTTTCGGATTGTCATTTTTAATACAGTTATGGTATTATCTTGGCTACTTTTCAAGATTAGCATTTTATAAAAAAAAGGAGCATGCAATAAACACTCCTCCGGCAAGCATAATAATTTGTGCAAGAAATGAAGATCATAATATTTCAGATTTTTTACCAAAAATATTTGAGCAAGATTATCCAAACTTCGAAGTGGTAGTAGTAAATGATTGCTCGTTTGACAATACTGGTGATATACTAAAAGAATTTTCTAAAAAACATACCAACCTAAAAATTGTAACCATTAAAGAAGATGATTACTATTCTCATGGTAAAAAAGTTGCTTTAATGATGGGAATTAAAGGGGCAACTCACGAACATTTACTTTTAACGGATGCCGACTGTAAGCCAAATAGCGAAAAATGGTTACGAAACATGACACAACATTTTACAAATGAAACAGAAATTGTTTTGGGTTATGGCGCTTACGAAAAGCAAAAGGGATTTTTAAATAAAATTATCCGATTTGATACCTATATGATTGCATTACAATATTTATCATTTGCCTTAGCACGCAAAACATATATGGGTACAGGACGAAATTTAGCATATAAAAAATCCTTGTTTTTTAAAATGAAAGGGTTTGCATCACATTACCATATTGAATCAGGAGATGATGATTTATTTGTGAATGAAGCTGCAACAAAACAAAATTCAAAAATTGAAATAGATATTGAATCGCATACTGTTTCAAGAGTTAAAAAGACGTATAGAAATTGGTTTCGCCAAAAAAGAAGACATGTTACAACATTTAGCAGGTATAATTTTGGAAGCAAATTCAGATTAACAACATTAAGTATTAGCCAATATTTATTTTTTGTAAGTTTCATTATGGCTTTGGTAGTTCAGTTTCAGCCTATAGTCGTTTTGTCAATATTTACGTTGCGGCTTTTAATTCAAATACTTATCTTTAACAAATCAATGAGCAAATTAGACGAGAAAGACTTATTGTTCTTGTCGCCAATAATAGAAATAATTTTGTTAGTGATTTATCCCATGATAACACTTTCAAATATATTTATGAAAAAAAATAAATGGAAATAATATTATGGATGAATTAGAATTTGACTCAAATCTTTCAGAAAAAGCCACTTACGATTGGGGGTTAATTCGCTCCGCCTTGGATAAAGCAGACCAGAAAGCCTATGCTGAATTAATGGGCAGATACAGAGATTCAGTATATTTTATGTTGTTAAAAATGATTAACAATAAAGATGATGCCGATGATTTAACAATTGAAGCATTTGGAAAAGCATTTAAACGACTACATCAATACACACCGAATTATGCTTTTAGTACTTGGCTTTTTAAAATAGCATCAAACAATGCTATCGATTTTATTAGAAGAAAAAAAATGACTACTTTATCTATCGACAGAACTTTTGAAGATGAAGAAGGTTCTTCTATGGCAATGGACATAAAAGCTTCTGACTTAACGCCAGAAGAAACAATGGAAAAAAAGCAAAAGATAAAGCACATGCGCGATGTGGTTGATAAACTTAAACCACGCTATAAAGTGCTTGTAGAAATGCGTTACTTCCAAGAATTATCTTATGAAGAGATTGCTGAAAAGTTAGAACTTCCATTAGGAACAGTAAAAGCACAATTGTTTCGTGCACGTGAATTTTTAGCTAATATTTTAAAAAATACAGAAGGTAAATTTTAGTGATTGATATTCTCTTAAAATATTTCCCACATTTATCTGAAAATCAAAAAAAACAATTTGAGCAATTACAATGTTTATACGAACATTGGAATGCTCAAATAAATGTTATTTCTAGAAAAGACATTGAACTGCTTTACGAAAGACATATTCTTCATTCATTAGGTATTGCCAAAGTAATGCAGTTTAAAGAAAATACTAACATAATGGATGTAGGCTGCGGAGGAGGATTTCCAGGCATCCCATTGGCTATACTTTTTCCTGAATGTAATTTTTATTTGGTTGATTCTATTGGCAAAAAAATTAAAGTGGTAAACGAAATAGCTGTTACTATTGGATTAACTAATTTAAAAGCGGAACATAAAAGAGCCGAAGAAGTAAAAGAAAAGTTTGAGTTCATTATCAGCAGAGCTGTTACCGAGTTTCCTACTTTTTATAGATGGGTACAAAATAAAGTTACCAAAAAGCAATTTAACTCCTTGCCTAATGGGATATTATATTTAAAAGGTGGTGATTTAACAGAAGAACTAAAATCTTTTGCAAAAAGAATTGTTCTGTACGACTTAAAAGATTTTTTTGAAGAAGAATTTTTTGAAACCAAAAAAGTAGTTTACCTTCCTCTTTAAACCATAAACAAACAGATGAAAAAAAAGATAAAATAGAAAGCAAAGAACCTCTTTTATTCCCAATCAATGAAATCAGTGATTATACCATCTGCTCCAATCTTTCTTATTTTGTTATAATCTTTTTTCTTGTTTACTGTCCATGCAATTATTTTAATCCCTTTTCTGTGAACCTGCTTAACCATTTTTTCTTTTATAAGCTTTACGTTAGGATTGTACATATAAGGCAAAAAATCTAAACGACTTAAATTTTTATTTACAGATTTTAAATTAACAATCAATAATCCATATCTAATATGAGGTTTTAATTTATACATTTCGTTTAGGCTTCTAGTATCAAAACTTTGAATTAAAAGACGATCATCAATAGCATATTTTTTTAAAACCGAATTAAGCAATTTGGCTATTTTTGTTGGTTTTGGATGATATTTATCATCACCAATTTTTCTACTTTTTATTTCAATGTTGTAATGTATAGGGGGCAAATTATTTTCTTTGCAATAGAGTTCCATTGTTTCAATAACTTCAGAAAGTAAAGGTTTATATTCGGCAGAAGGAATTTGTTTTGGAAATTTTTTGTTTCCTCTTTTTCCGCAGTCATATTGCTTAATCGAATCATAATTTAACTTGTACAGGTTATGCTGATGGAATTTTTTCACCGATTTACCATTGGGATAAGAACACGTTAAATGACTAAACCAAGGTTCATGTGAAACAAAAACTTGTGAATCTTTTGAAATAAAAACATCTAACTCAATGGCATAAAATCCAGCTCTGGCAGCTTCTTTAAACGCAGTAAGCGTGTTTTCCGGAAACATTCCTCTGTAACCTCTATGTCCATGAATTTGGAAGATGGTATCTGTTTGTGCAAACAAAGTGGAAGTAAAAAACAAAAAGAAAAAAATATTTTTTTGCATCCAACAAAAGTAATTTTATTTCTAATATCGTTTGCTAGTTCTATTTGTAAATAATATCGATTACACAAAATAGATAGTCCAATAAATTATCCTATTATTTTGTTGTATCGGCATTATACAGATAAAACGCCCAAGCCTTGCCTTACAACAGTTATTTCATCATCAGAACAATCAACAACAGTTGATGCTTCTGTATGCCCATAACCACCTGCAATTACAATATCAACAAGGTCTTTGTACTTTTCGTAAATCATTTCTGGGTCGGTAGTGTATTCAATAATCTCATCATCGTCATGAACAGAAGTATTCATAATTGGGTTACCAAGCATTCTTACAATTTCAGCACAAATTTTATTATCAGGCACTCTTATCCCAACAGTTTTTTTTGAGCTTTTAAAAAGTTTTGGAACATTATTGTTTGCTTCTAAAATAAATGTAAATGGACCAGGCAAAACTTTTCGCATAAGCTTATACAGCGTATTTGAAATAGGTTTTGTAAAATCAGAAAGATGACTTAAATCGGAACAAATAAATGAAAAATTTGCTTTTTCAGGATTAATCCCTTTTATTTTGCACACCCGTTCTACAGCTCTTTGTTTGTTAATATCACAACCAATACCATAAACTGTATCGGTTGGATAAATTACTACTCCTCCATTTTTTAAACAAGCTACAACCGTTGCTATTTCTTCAAAATTTGGTTTATCGGCATTTATTCTAATCAGCATTTTTATTTATTTGCGGCAAAATTAAGTATTTAAAAATTAAAAAAACTTACTAAACAACAATCATTTCAAATGTTTCTAAAAAACATTCGGTTATTTTTAATAATTTAGCGGCCCTGATAAAATGGAAGCTTTAACTAAAATAAAAAAACAAACACTTGCCCACAGAACAGAAGTGCCAGTACGCTTCAGCGAAGTTGATGCATTGGGGATTGTTTGGCATGGGCATTATATCAAATTTTTTGAAGATGGCAGAGAAGCTTTTGGAAAAAAATACGGTTTAACTTATTTGGATGTTTACAAATATAAATTTGCAACACCACTTGTGAATTTTAATGTTGATTATAAAAAAACTGTAAAATACGGAGATAGCGTAATTATTGAAACCACATTTATTGATTCTCCTGCTGCAAAAATAAATTTTAATTATAAAATATACCGTGCTTCAGACAATGAATTAGTGGCTGTGGGCGAATCTACTCAAGTATTTATAAATATGGAACATGAATTATTAATTACCGTTCCTCCGTTTTTTGATGAATGGAAAAAAAGACATGGTTTAATTTAATATGAAGGTATTTGTTGCTGCAGATAATATTATTTCCCCATTAGGTTTTTCAAGTTCCGAAAATTTCGAAAATCTAAAACAAATGAAATCCGGTATTCAGTTTTTTCAAACATCTGAATTTTCGGTAGAACCAATTCATTTAGGAATTGTCGATCAAAATAAAATGGAAGATGCATTTAAAAAATTAAATGCAAAACAGGAATATACAAAACTTGAAAAACTTTCAATACTCTCTATTCAAAATGCTTTAGAAGAAAATAAAAATATTGACATTAAAAACAGTAAAACCCTTATTGTTTTTTCGAGCACAAAAGGCAATATTGATTTATTACAAGCGGATTTAAAAACTAAATTTTCCAAAAAAAAATTATTCCTTTGGGAAACAGCTCAAACAATTGCTTCGTTTTTTGGTAATCCAAACAAACCTTTTGTTGTTTCTAATGCCTGTATTTCTGGTGTTATTGCTCTTATTTTAGCCAAACGATTATTATCCGAAAATAAATATGAAAATATTGTAGTTGTTGGAGTTGATATACTTTCTCATTTTGTTGTTTCTGGTTTTCAATCATTCAAAGCGGTAAGCAATGAAATTGCTAAGCCGTATGATGTAGAACGAACAGGCATATCTTTGGGTGAAGCAGCAGGAACAATAATTTTGACTAACCAACAAAAAAATGTTCAAGACAAGTTGGCAATAACCATTAACGGAGGCGCTAGCTCCAATGATGCAAACCACATCTCTGGGCCTTCACGTACTGGGGATGGATTATTGTTGGCAATTGAAAAAGCATTAATAGAATCCAACTTAAAGCCAGCAGAAATTGATTTTATTTCTGGGCACGGCACAGCAACATCGTTTAACGATGAAATGGAAGCATTAGCCATTACAGATGCTCATCTCCAAACAGTTCCTATGAATAGTTTAAAAAGTTATTTTGGTCATACTCTGGGTGCCGCAGGAATTATCGAATCAATTGTAACTTTGGAATCAATGAGAAATAATACCATCATTGGAACATATAATTTTAAAACATTAGGCACATCAAAACCTGTTAAAATAGCAGCAAAAACAGAGCAAGCGCAATTAAACAATTGTCTTAAAACAGCAGCTGGATTTGGCGGATGCAATGCAGCAATTGTATTTTCAAAAAATGGATAATAAAAATTACATATCATCTTTTTGTTCTATTAATAATGGAAAAGTTAGTATTAATGGCATATTAGATTTTTCTAATACTGAGAATTCAAATAATCTAGATTTTTTGAAAACAATCTATAAGCATTACAATATCAACTATCCAAAATTTTATAAAATGGATGGCTTGTGTAAACTTGCATTTTTAACCTCTGAACTATTGATAAAATCAAGCCAACTAACACAAAAGCATCAATCTAACGATATAGCTATTATAACTGCAAATAGTTCCTCTTCATTAGAAATTGACACAGAACACCAACTAACAATAAATGATAAAAGTAATTACTTCCCCAGCCCTGCAAATTTTGTATATACTCTGCCAAACATTCTGATTGGTGAAATTGCCATAAGAAATAAGATAAAAGGTGAGAATAGTTTCTTTATTTTTGATAAATTTGACACTCTCTTTATAAATGATTATATTAATTCGCTTTTGAATACAAATAAAGCAAGTGCTTGTATTGTTGGATGGATAGATTTTTATGAAAATAATTATCAATCCTTTTTATATAGTGTTGAAAAACAGGCAAACGGAATAAAATTAGAACACACACTAGAAAACATAAATAAACTAATAACAAACAACTAAAAAACATGGATGCTTTAATCGATCAATTAAAAGGAGAAATCATTGAACAATTGAATTTAGAAGATGTAAAAAAAGAAGATATTAATAATGATGCTCCCCTATTTGGCGAAGGATTGGGTTTAGATTCTATTGATGCATTAGAATTAATCGTTCTTTTAGAAAAAAATTACGGAATTAAAGTTGCTAATCCACAAGATGGGAAAAAAATATTTCAGTCCATACGTTCTATGGCTGAATACATTCAAGCAAACAAAAAATAATTTTTTGCTTTAAGCTAAGAATGAGCAACAAAGTTTATATTACTGGTTTAGGTATTATTTCTGCTATTGGCAACAATGTGGAAGAAGCACTTGTTTTTTTAAATAACAAAAAAACAGGTGTTACTATGTTGGATAATATCATATCTCGTTACCAACATCAATTACCAGTTGGTGAAGTAAAAGCAAGTGATAATGAATTAAAAAAAGTGGCTGGTATTGAAAATCGACCAGATAATACACGAACAAGTTATTTAGGAATTATTGCAGCAAAAGAAGCTGTAAAAAATGCCGGCATAACAAACATCAACGAATTTAAAACAGGATTAATTTCTGCTACAAGTGTTGGTGGAATGGGAATTACAGAAAATTTGTGGTTAGATTATTTAGACATAAGCAAATCAGGTAATTGGCTAAAATTTATCGAAACACATGAATGCGGAGATAGCACCGAAAGTATTGCAGATAGTATAGGAATAAGAGAATATATTTCTACCATTAGTACAGCATGTTCTTCCTCTGCTAATTCAATCATGTTTGGTGCGCGTTTAATCAAACATGGTATTTTAGATAGAGTTATAGTTGGCGGAACAGATTCTCTTTCTCGCTTTACCA
This sequence comes from Arcticibacter sp., assembly GCA_021155045.1. Taxonomy (GTDB): domain Bacteria; phylum Bacteroidota; class Bacteroidia; order 2-12-FULL-35-15; family 2-12-FULL-35-15; genus 2-12-FULL-35-15. Next base: position 78,317 of record JAJNQB010000016.1, on the reverse strand, counting down.
TCAATGGCTTTACTACCTTAATGATTTTAGATAACGAAAATTGCAAGCCATTTGATGCTGAAAGAAAAGGATTGAACCTTGGTGAAGGCGCTGGATTTATTGTTCTTGAATCAGAAAAAGCAGCACAAGGAAAAAAAATATTAGCCGAACTTTCTGGCTACGGAAATTCAAATGATGCTTATCATCAAACAGCTTCATCTCCAGATGGAGACGGAGCTTATTTAGCAATGGAAAAAGCATTTAAAGTAAGTGGGTTATCTCCTCAAAACATTGATTACATAAATGCTCACGGAACAGGAACGGCTATTAATGATTTATCCGAAGGAATTGCTATTACCAGAATGTTTGGTAAAAATGTTCCGATGATTAGTTCAACAAAAGCCTATACAGGACATACTCTTGGTGCTTGCGGAGGAATAGAAGCAGTTTTTTCTGTTTTGGCTATTAATAACAATACCGTTTTTCCAAACCTGAATTATAAAAATCAAATGGCTGAAGTTGCGTTTACACCAACTACTGAATTAATAACAGATAAAACAATAAATCATGTTTTATCAAATTCATTTGGCTTTGGTGGTAATACTTCTGCATTAATATTTTCAAGACATAACAATTAGATGGAAGCATATATAAACGGACTAAGTGTTATTTCGCCACAAAACACATTTAATAATTCTGATTTTTTATCAGAACCTGTTTTGCATGATACCAATTATTTATACTGTATTGAGCCTCCATACAAAGAATTTTTGAATCCAACATTAGCACGCAGAATGGCTCGTTTAATTAAAATGGGTATTGCTGCTGCAAATATTTGCATGAAAGATGCAAAAATTGAAATGCCTGATGCTATTATCACAGGAACAGCATTGGGTTGTTTAGAAGATACAGAAAAATTTCTTCTTGCGATAATTGAAAATAAAGAACAGTTCCTCACTCCTACTTCATTCATACAATCAACTCACAATACCGTGAGTGCACAAATTGCTTTGCAATTAAAATGTATGAATTATAATTTCACCTACGTCCATAAAGGTTTTTCCTTTGAAAGTGCTTTACTTGATAGTTTGATGACTATTGCTGAAGGTGAAGCACAAAATGTTTTGACAGGAGCACACGATGAGATGACAGACAAATATTACAGAGTGTGTGATAGAATTGGATACTGGAAAAAAGAAAATGTTTCTACATTCGATTTGATTCATTCGAAAACAAATGGAACTATATCTGGCGAAGGAGCTGCCTTTTTTATGCTTGGCAAAGAGAAATCAGAAAATGCCTATGCTAAAATTCGTGCGCTTAAAACCATTTACAAGCCAGCAAATAAAACTGAAATAGGAGCAAAAATCAATGATTTACTTTCTGAAAAAGGATTAAATTTTTCTGATATTGACCTGGTTATTTATGGAATAAATGGTGATAACCGTTATGATTCTGTTTATTATGATATTATGAAAGATTTATTCTCAAATGCAACATCAATTTATTTTAAACATTTGTGTGGAGAATACCAAACTGCATCTAGCTATGCAATGTGGATTGCTTCGATGATTTTAAAAACACAAACTGTTCCAAGTTCAATTTTAATTGGTGAGAATAAACACAAGTCGATTAAGAATGTTCTTATATATAATTCCTTCCTGAATATCGATCATAGCTTATTTTTGTTGTCGGTAGCCTAGACTTTCCTTCTATTAAATATTAGTTTTTTATAGCTCAACGCCAATTCTCGATAAGCCCGAATTGACTTTATGTTATTGTAATAGCTATATTTCATAAACTTTATACAAAAACATATTAATATAATTTATAATAGGGAATGTACTAACATTTACAAATCAACCAATGAACCAATTAACTTTAGTAATCTTTCATTGAATTTATTCTTTTTACGCAAATAAGTTGGTCGTAAAAGGTCCCCTGCTGGCGGTGATAAACATAAATGGTGTAATCATTTTCTGTTTCATAGTGTGAACCTTCAACCTCTGTAATATCGGCCTCTGTAGCACTATCTTTTAAATAAGCATATTCATAATTGTAATATCCTTGTTTTAAGTATAACTGACACTCATAACCATAACGCCTTGGGTTGTATTTCATTAAATTGTCAGAAGTGCATTGCCAACCATTATAAGCACCAAAAACATATAAATTACCGTCCGTAAATACTTGTTCCCAAGGCAGAAAAAAATTAACATAACAATAGTCTGCTTCCACTTCACTGTTTTTGCCCTCCTGAACTTTAATTAAAAAATCACCATTCATATCTGGTTGAGAATAAAACCGTTTAAATGTTCGCTTTTCGTCATTATAAAGCGTTACATTATTACCTGTAGAATCAATTTTTACACTATATACTTTTTCTGTTTGATAGCGAATACTTTTTATATCGAAAAAACGAAATTCATTTCCTCCGGGAAAAACATTTATTTCATCATAATCATAAACTAATTCGTTATTCTTTACAAATAATGGTTTTAAATCAGTCTTTGCATTATCCCAACGATTATTTTGTGTGATATAAATTTTTAAATCGCCATAAGGATTATTAATTGGATAGCCTTGATGCGTAATAATAAAATCAATTTCTTGCTTGTAATTTCTATCACTAATAATGCTGGCTGCCGATACTTTTGCTTGAATAGATATTTTATTTTGATAAATCACAAAACGTTTTGTTATAACAACATTATCAGCATCACCATCTTGAAAAACTTTTAAAATATAATTTCCTGTTTTGGTAAAACGAGTTGAATTATTGGGAAATGCAGCGTTATAATGCGTGTATTTTTGAAGCGTATTAAAAGAGTAACTGTATTCATTAATATTATTTTCTGCAAATCCTTCAATATATTCTTGCGTCATTAAATCAGATGGTTTCCAATCTGCATTACAATGAATAAAAGTATATGTATATGTTCTAAATCCTGCATTCAAATCATCAAAACTAAGTTTTAGTTTTTCTGATGAGCCTAAATTTAAAATGGGTTGTGATAAAACAAAACTTTCATCTCTTAACTCAACCGATTTAATGCTTTTTTTATAAACGTAATCAGAATAACGCAATGTCCTATCATTATAATAATCATTTAAAGATGTATCTTTTTGTGTTGGAGTATTAAGCGATTGCCAAAGAGTATTTTTCTTTTTTTGAGCAAAACAGGCAGCAGTAGTTATTATACAAAAAAACAATAGGATGTATAAAGGATTAAATTTATTTTGAGTCATGAAAAGGGTTATAACAATTATTGTTCCTTTAATTTATCCAACTATTAACGAGATACCAAACATTATTAGTGGCAATTTGATTGTTTATTTCTAAATCAGAATAAATAACATTATTCTGACTTACAATTCTTGTTTGCAATCCTCCTCTATAAAAAACAGACAAAATAGCCACCCCAACAATGATTTGGGCTAACCTCCAATTTTTATTTTCGATAGGATAAGAAAAATTTGTAATGTATTTATAATAAACTCGAATGGTTAAGTAGCTTACTAAAAGTGCTCCTCCTCCAATTAATATGATGGACCAAACTGACATAAATGTTAATTCCTCTTTTGGACAAAAAAATTCAAACAATGCATCTTTTGTAAGAATGGTATGCCACTCACCATAAAGTTTGATGTTAAGCATACTCAAAAAAGAAACAATAACAATTAATGAATAATTGAAATATTTATTGATTAAATGGATGATTCTGTTTTTATAAAATTGCTGACAAACCCATAAAACAAAAGGAATAAATACCATTGCAGTAATCACAGATAAATCTAACCTCAATGCAAATATAAATGCTAAAACGGTATCAGAATGTTTGCCATCAGGTATTTGAGCATGATGGTATGTAATAAACAATACACGAAACATTGCAAAAAATAAAAACCAAAATAGCATTAATTTTAATATGTACTGAATACGAATATTATTTAAACTGAACTGCATTTGATTGTATTTAAAATTCATATCCCAACCCCCACTCAAAATAATCGGCTTTTGCCCAATGAGTGAAAAGAGTAAAATTGGCTATTAAATGTTTATTGATATTATATCGCATTCCTATACGATGAAATATTTTTCCATTATAACTTTGTGTTTTATGAATATAATATCCAAACTCAAGTGGCAATGAAAGCCTGTGTATTCTGTACTCATAGCCTACTTTAACGCCCACCTGAACAATGTCTTTAAACTTATAATTGGTTATTCCATCATCTTCCCAAACAGCTTTTGTTGCCTCATTATACCCCGCTTCTACTCCTCCTCCAATTCTGTTCTTATAGTTTAGTGGCTTGTATGCATTTAATTGTAAGCTGTAAGCAACATACTTATTGCCAGTTGGCACTTCTAATTCTTTTACTCCAAAAGCTCCAATAATAGATACTCTTATTGATTTTACACAAGGAGGTACGCTATCTTTTTTGCAAACCCATTCTTTGTTACCAAGTATATATGATAAACCAAGATGTGCTGTTGGAATGTTTAAGCCAAGATTAGGTGTTTTCATTGCAGCATTTGAGGCATGCGACATTCCAAATCCTGTATTAAGTTTCAGTTTTTTTGATAAAGTAAAAACAGCATTTAGCCTTAAATTTACAAAACCATTTAGATGAGATCCGATAGCATTATTTTTATGGTTAGTTTTTATATCAAATGGTTTCATCAGATAAGCTAAACCAATTCCAACTCGCATGTTCAAAGAAAAAACTGGATTTATTTTCGTTAATCTGAAATCAGAATATGGATACAACGCCTCTAGTGTTCCCAATTGTTCGGGGTTTCCTAACCAAAAGTGCATAAAACCAACACCTAGCTCTGGGTATTTGTATAGTTGATGCCATGGCTTTCTTCCATTCGTTCGATAAACAAAATTTAGTTCGGCAACGCCAACATGACCTTTGATTAAATGTGTCATATTGTTTCTGTGGCTGATAATATAACCTGCATGACCATTAGCAGTAATCATAAAATCACGCGTTTCTTTTTTTTGCGAAAAAACTGAAAATGGAATTAATAAACCAAATAAAAATAAACTGTATCGTATTTTGTTTTTCACCTTTTAAAAAATGAATTACAAAAATAGAAAATAATTAGGCTCTTTCTTCCCAAATCATGCATAAGTTTACAATAGTGTCCACAGCCCTGTGCATATCCTGAATACTCACCCATTCGTGTTTCGAGTGAAAAGCATGTTCTCCTGCAAAAATATTAGGACAAGGCAAACCCATATAAGAAAAACGTGAACCATCTGTACCGCCTCTAATACTCGACAAAACTGGTGTAACACCACTTCTTTTAATAGCTTCCATAGCATTATCTACAATTGATGGATTTTTATCAAGCACTTGTTTCATGTTGCGGTATTGTTCTTTTACTATAAAATCAAAAGAAGAGTTAGGGTAATTTTTGATTACTTTTTCTGTCAATTGTTTTAAAAAATCTTCTTGCTTTTCTAAACCTTCTTCATCAAATGCTCTGATAATAAACTGCAAAACTGTTTCTTCTATTCCTCCTGAAATGCTAACAGGATGAACAAACGGTTCTTTCTTCTCTGTACTTTCTGGGCTCATTTTGTCTTTGGGTAATGCAGCAACAATTTCACTTGCAATTTTAATTGCACTTTCCATTTTGTTTTTTGCAAAACCGGGATGTGTGCTTACTCCATGAATTTTAATGGTAACACCATCAGCTGAAAATGTTTCGTTTTCTATGTGCCCTAACTCCTCTCCATCAATGGTGTAACCATAATCAGCGCCAACCTTTTTTAAATCTGCTTTATCAGCACCACGACCAATTTCTTCATCAGGAGTAAATAATATTTTAATAGTTCCGTGTTTTATTTCAGGATGTTTCATTATATGATTGGCAGCATCCATTATTTCAGCAACACCTGCTTTATTGTCGGCACCAAGTAAAGTTGTTCCATCTGTTGTGATAATATCATTTCCAATTTGCTTTAGCAAAGATGGATGTTCTGATACTTTTATAATTTGTGATTTATCGTTAAGTAAAACAATATCTTTTCCATCATAATTTTTATGGATTTGAGGATTCACATTTTTGCCTGAACAATCTGGAGATGTATCCATGTGAGAACAAAAACAAATTACCGGAACTTTTTTAGAAGTATTACTTTCAATTGTTCCATAAACATATCCATTTTCATCCATGTGAGCGTCTTTCACTCCTATTTGAAGCAACTCATTTACAAGTACTTTAGCTAGGTCTTTTTGTTTTTCAGTTGAAGGACACGTTGGAGAGTTTGGATCGCTTTGCGTATCAATTTTTGCATATTTAATAAAACGCTCCGCTACTGTATAATCATCTATTTTCATATTAAATTAATTAGTTCGTTTTTTTAATGATAAATTATTGCTAACTCAGGTTTGTCGAGAACTATTTGCCAAAACAAAAATTATCTCTTTTTAGAATCACGAATTACAGTATTTTTGGGCAATATTCAAAATACATTTCAAAATTTAATGAAATACAAGCGATTAACACCAGAAGAATTAAATAATTTAGAAAAAGAATTTATCAGCTTTTTAGCTCACGCCCAAATAACAGCGCAAGATTGGGAAAAGATGAAGATTCAAGAAAATGAAAAGGCAAACGAGCTTATTGATGTTTTTAGCGATGTGGTGTATGATAAAGTGTTAAAAAAAATTGAATACCTAGAATATAGAGAAGCGAAAAGCCTCCACATTTATAAGTTTACAAGCGAAGAAATAAAATTATTAGGAATAAAAGTAAAAGAAGGAAGCAAAATAGATTTAACAAAAAATGATTTGAATCAACAGGATTTTTCTGCTGTAACTATTCTTAAATCGAATAAAAAATATCAAAAAGAAAGAGAAGTTGAAATTTTTGAACTGCTTCAAGCCGGTTGTTTAATTACCAATAATGCTCTTTTTAATACACTTGAAAAACTCATCTAGTTTTTCTTTGTTATTACTAGTTTGTTCTGATTTTTATGTCGATATCAAATTAAAAATCAGTAGTAAAATTCACAAATAATAACGATATTTGTAGGCGCTGATAAAAATCATTTTTTTATTAGCGTTTGTACCACAAAATCTAACATACATGGAAGATGTAAAACATTTAGAAAAGTTTCAAGCTATTATAGATGCTGATTCTAAAATTGAACCGAAAGATTGGATGCCGGAAGATTACCGCAAGCATCTTATTCGACAAATATCACAACATGCGCATTCCGAAGTAATAGGCATGCAACCCGAGGGGAATTGGATTACACGCGCTCCAAGCTTACGTGCAAAATTGATTTTATTAGCTAAAATTCAGGATGAAGCTGGACACGGCTTATACTTATATAGTGCTTGCGAAACATTGGGTATTTCTCGTGAAGAATTAATTGAACAGTTACATACAGGAAAAGCAAAATACTCTAGTATTTTTAACTACCCTGCTGTTACTTGGGCAGATATTGGGGCAATAGGATGGTTAGTTGATGGTGCTGCCATTGTAAATCAAATATCATTACAACGAACTTCTTATGGTCCATACTCGCGTGCAATGATTCGTATTTGTAAAGAAGAAAGTTTTCATCAGCGTCAAGGTTATGAAATTATGGGAAAACTTGCTTCAGGAACATCCGAACAAAAAGAAATGGCACAAGATGCATTAAACCGTTGGTGGTGGCCATCGCTGATGATGTTTGGTCCACATGATACAGATTCTCCACACACAGGTAAAGCAATGACATGGCGAATTAAACGTGAAAGTAATGATGTATTGCGTCAGCGTTTCATCGACAAAACGGTTCAACAAGCTGAAATAATAGGATTAAAAATTCCGGATGATAAATTAAAGTGGAATGAAACAAAAAAGATTTATGAACACGGGGAAATTGATTGGAAAGAATTTAGCAATGTAATTAATGGTAACGGACCATTAAATAAAATCAGATTAGCAAACCACATCAGCGCACATAATAATGGAGCTTGGGTACGCGAAGCCGCAAATGCTTATGCTGCAAAACAAAAAAAAATATTGGTTGCATAAAAAAGTTTAAAGTTGATGATTGAAAGTTAAAGCAAGGAACGATCGTATTGAGAACTATTGAAACAGAAAAAAAATTTATTAAATTAAAATAAAATAAAATGAGTAACGCAAAAGATACACAAGGTCAATTATGGGAAGTATTTATTCAAGCCAATCCAGGAATTTCCCACAAACATGCAGGAAGTGTGCATGCAACCGACAAAGAAATGGCATTACAAAATGCTCGCGATTTGTACACTCGCAGAAGTGAGGGAACAAGCATTTGGGTGGTGCCATCGGCTGCTATTGTTGCATCAGCACCAGAAGACAGCGGAATGCTATTCGATCCTTCAAATGATAAACCATACCGCCATCCTACATTTTATGTGATGCCAGAAGGAGCAAAAAATATTTAGTACGGTTTATTCCTACGAATTACAAATAATCGAGTTACGAAAACTAATTGTTACAATGACAAAACAGGAAGCATTATTTAACTATGCATTACGCCTTGGCGACAATGCATTGATTCTCGGACATCGTTTATCCGAATGGAGCAGCAAAGGACCATTATTAGAAGAAGATATTGCAATGACGAATATGGCATTAGACTTAATAGGAAGATCGGATGCACTTTTAAAATACACAGCCCAAGTAGAAGGAAAAGGAAAAACAGAAGATGATTTAGCATACAAACGTGGCGAACGCCAGTTTCTTTGCAACTTAATTATGCAATTGCCTAATAGCGATTTTGGATTTACTATTGCTCGTCAATTAATCGTATCTGCTTTTGATTTATGTTTATATGAAGAATTAGTAAAATCAAAAGATGAAACCATTGCCGCTATTGCTGCGAAAGCACTAAAAGAAATAAAATACCATTTGAAATTTGCTACCGACTGGACATTACGTTTAGGAGACGGCACCGAAGAAAGTCATCAACGTATTCAAAAATCATTAGATGAAATTTGGATGTACACAGGTGAATTATTTGAAACCAATGAAGTAGATGCGTTTGTTGTAAAGGAAGGAATTGCTCCTGATTACAATAATCTAAAAACACATTGGAAAAGAATTATTACGGAAGTATTAATGGAAGCTACTTTAAAAGTTCCTATTGATGGATATATGCAAACAGGAAGTAGAAAAGGAGTTCACACCGAATACTTAGGATATATTTTGGCAGAATTGCAATACTTGCCGAGAGCTTACCCGGGTGCAAAGTGGTAATTGGTTGATTGGCTCACCTCCCTTCGGCAAACCAAGGGCAGCTCGCTCGATGTAATACATTAGTTGATTAGTAACATCAGCTTACTTGATGTAACATATAGATTGTGTTCAAATTCAAACTTGTTGAGAATCGTTAAAATAAATGTTGACCGAAAAAAAAATATTCGAAATACTTTCAGATATTCCAGACCCTGAAATTCCAGTAATAAATATTATTGAATTAGGAATTTTGCGCAATGTAAAAATTGAAAACGACACATACATCATTACCATTACTCCAACTTATACAGGCTGCCCAGCAATGAAAGTTATTGAGGACGACATAAAATTAAAACTCAAAAAAACTGGAATTGAAAAAGTAAAAATTGAATTGGTTTATTCTCCTGCTTGGACTACCGATTGGATAACAGAAGAAGCAAAAGAAAAATTACGCAAATACGGAATTGCGCCACCACTCCATTCTACAATAGACAAAGGTATTTTAATCGGAAAACCTAAAGTTTTAAAATGTCCGCAATGCAACTCACAAAACACCGAAATGATTTCACAGTTTGGTTCTACTGCCTGTAAAGCATTATACAAATGTTTGGATTGCAAAGAACCATTTGATTATTTTAAGTGTTTGTAAAATCAAAGAAAAAAATACGGTATCATTTTTCCGCAGCACAAGCAAAGGCTTCAGCATAGCGTTTACGGGTGAAATGTGTTGCATATTTTTTTGTTTGTACAAAGATAATTTCAACTCATTTTTATTTTGTATTTTTATTTTAGTTTTAATAAACAGATTGTGTTTATAAAGATGTTTTTTTCACAACTTGCCCCGATTTATCGGGAGGCTGACGTTAGCGGTAACTTTTTGACTCTATGAAGATCCAAGAAAAAGAAATCAAATCAACCTATTATGGAATAGGACTTTTAGCATTAACAATAATTGTTTTTTTAATTATACCATTATTAACTGACGACAAAATAGTTAATTATTTATCTTACTCAATATTTGGAATATTTAAATTGGGCTCAATTTTTTACGGGCAGACAATTGTAAAGAAGTTAAATCGAAATTATAATATTTGGCCAGTTTTTCTATTTCTTTTTACTTCCATTTCCCTAATTATACTTGGACAACTGAACAAATTAAAAAAAGAGATTGTGATCATTAATTTAGACCCTAAGTCCGACCCTAAAAATCCAAACAACTTACCTTCATTGACATTGGGAACTGATTCAAATTTGTTAATTGAATCTATTCAGAACGACTCTTTTACACTAAAACATATGATAAATAACTACACAGACTTTATTAATGAAAATACTTCATTATTCCCAATACTTGCTGCGTACCAATTAAATAAACGAGACATACGTTTTGAGGCAGAAGTATCAAAGTCTTTAGATAAATTTGCAATGGAAAAAGGACATGATTCATTTACTAAACTTACTGACCATTTGAATACAATGTCACCCGAAGAAATATGTAGTATATACAAGTAAAATTGGACATAACAGTAATACCTCCGTTGAGCGTAGCGTCCCGCTACGTTCGATAAAACAAGGCGTCCCGCCTGAAAAAGAACAACTCATTTTTATTTTGTATTTTTATTTTAGTTATAGTAAACTGTCTCGTCCTAAAATAGGTTTACACTAAAACGTGTAAGTATGAAAACAAAAAAGCATTTACGTAAACAACGTAAATGCTTTTTTTATTAATGTATTTGTTTCTTATTTCGCTTTTACTTTTATGTATTGGTATTGTTCATAAACGCTTACGTTTTCTTTAGCATCTTTGTTGTATGTAGGTCCTTGTACTTTTGCATCAAACTTAGCAAATTTTAATTGGGTTTCTGTAAATCCTAATTTTACTAAAGCCTTTACAACAACAGATTTTGCTTCTTCTCCACGTTTGTTCGCAAGGTTTTCGTTTGTTCTAAATGTGCTTGTTGGTACTGTTGAAGCACTTGATTCAATAGCAATTTCCAAATTAGGGTTGTTTTTTATACATTTTGCTAAAGCGTTAATAAACTTAACAAACTCATCCGATTTAGTATCAATTTGTTTTTTATTATATGCAAAGTTCAATTGATAACTTGATTCTTGCGGGCTGCACATTTTAGCTAATACTGCTAATGAATCTTTTATTCTTAAACTATCATAAGGAGTTCCATAAGGGATTTCTCTTCTTATCACATTGTAACGTGTTCCTCTTGGAGCATCTAATACTTCTTCTTTAACAATCTCATTGTTTATTTTATAAATTGTTTTGTAAGATGTTCCAACAGGTAAATTAGCACCAAATTTTCCGGTAGAAGGATTAGCTTCTAACTCCTGTATTGTATCGTTATTTTTTGTATTAATGATATAAATCATGTTGTTTGAAATATCCACATTGTTATAGTTAATTATTTTACCAACTAAAATGGTTATATCTCTTGGTTCTAACTCTTGGTAAGAAATCATGTAAATATCTTTTTCGCCAAAACCACCTTCTTTATCTGACGAGTAAAAAGAACGTTTACCATCAGCAGTAGTAACCATAAATACTTCATCATCGGGCGTGTTTATTGGATAACCAAAATTTACAGGGCTAGTCCAAAAACCATTTTCTTCATCTAAGTAAGATGTAAAAATATCAAAGCCACCCATGGATTGATGTCCTTTTGAAGAAAAATAAATTTGTCTTCCATCAGGATGAATAAACACACCATCTTCATCGTATTTAGTGTTAATGGTTTCACCCAAATTTTGTGGTGGCCCCCATTCTCCGTTTGGTAATCTTAAACATTTATAAATATCACGACCACCAAAACCTCCACTTCTATCACTCACAAAGTATAAAATTCGATTGTCGGAACTAAAACAAGCATGAGTTTCCCATGCAGAAGAATTTACAGGGGCACCAACGTATTCAGCCGATTGCCATGCATCTCCTTTATATTGACTTAAATATAAATTTCCATTTCCTCCATCATCTTTATATATTAATAATTTTAATCCATCGGCAGATAAATTTACGGTTGCTTCGTGCCCTTGCCCATTGATGTTTTTGCCAATCAATTTTGCTTTTTGCCATTTTTCATCTTTATATTCTGCAATATAAATATCTTCAAAATGCATTCCATTCAATTCTTTTCTATCGCTAGCTCCTCCTATTCTTCTTGATGTAAAAACCAAAGTTTGTTCGTCCAATGAAATTAATGGAGAATAATCTGCATAAGCCGAATTTATTTCAGCACCAAGATTAGTGATAATTGCTTTTTTAGGTTTTTTAATTAATTCTTTTCCATTATTACATGTTTCTATATCGTGTTTTACATCATCAATTTCACTTTTAACTTTAGGGTCGGTATCTGATCCAAGTGTTTCAATATATTTTTGATACGTCTCAATAGCTTTATCAAAATCATAATTCAAATGATATGCTTGTGCTAAATAATAATATGTACTTAAAGGGGCTTTTGTTTCTTTAATATCTCCCATGGCATAGCTAGAAGTTATTTTTTTTATCGCATCTTCAAAATACGGGATAGATTTTGTTTTGTAAGTTGGGGCATTCAGATAACAAAAACCTATTTTAAATTTTGTATTCGCATTCGTTCCTTTATCAATAGAATCTAATTTTATATACAAAGGTAAAGCAGCAGTATAATTTTCATTAGCAAAATATTCTTCTGCCTTGCTAAACATTTGGGTGTAATTTTTGTCCAATGTGTTTGCTGTTAAATCAGAAATGTTTGTTAATGCTACAAAAAGAAAAACAATCCTTAAAATACCTTTATTCATTTTTATTTATTTTTTATTTAAATTTCACGATTAATATCCCACTGCTCAAGATAATCAGCCACTCTACGAACAAACTGCCCTCCTAATGAACCATCAACAACTCTATGATCGTACGAATGTGATAAATACATAAAATGACGAATACCAATTAAATCGCCATGTGCAGTTTCTATTACTGCTGGTTTCTTTTTAATTGCTCCCACAGCCATAATTGCAACTTGCGGTTGGTTAATAATTGGTGTTCCCATTACATTACCAAAAGAACCCACATTTGAAATAGTGTATGTTCCGCCTTGTATGTCGTCTGGAGCCAATTTATTATTTCTAGCACGATTAGCTAAATCATTTACTTGTTTAGTTAAGCCTAACAAATTTAGTTGGTCGGCATTTTTAATTACTGGCACAATTAAATTGCCACTCGGTAAAGCAGCAGCCATACCAATATTGATATTTTTTCGTTTGATGATTTTTGTTCCATCTAATGAAACATTAATCATCGGAAAATCTTTAATTGCTTTTACCAATGCTTCAATAAATATTGGAGTAAACGTTAGTTTTTCTCCTTCGCGTTTTTCTAAATTCTTTTTAACTTTTTCCCTCCACAATACCACATTTGTTACATCTGCTTCCACAAACGATGTAACATGAGGTGATGTATGCTTACTCATTACCATGTGGTCGGCAATTAGCTTACGCATACGATCCATTTCAATAATTTCATCACCTGCATTTACAGAAATAGCAGGTTTTGTATGTGTTGCGCCATTTGAACTTGGAGTACTTACAACACTTGTTTCTTTTACAACTTGTGTTTGAGTAGTTTGTTTTCCTTTATTTGGAATATATGCTAATAAATCGTTTTTTGTAACTCTTCCATTTAAGCCAGTTCCGCTAATTGCATCTAATTCAGTAACCGAAACACCTTCTTTTTGTGCAATGGTTCTAACCAATGGAGAATAAAATTTACCAGCAGCAGATTTTTTTTCGATAGCTGCTACTTCAACTGCTGGAGAAACAGCCACTTCTTTTAAAACGGTATTTGTATTTGCCACAACTGGTGCTTCCACTTTAGGAGATTCTACTGTAGCATTTGTATCAGTACTGATGATGGCAATGGCTTTACCAACTTGCACCACATCACCTTCATTAAAAAGTTTTTTTAATAATGTACCTTCAGCAGTAGAAGGAATTTCGGAATCAACTTTATCGGTAGCAATTTCAAGAACTGTTTCATCAGCAGCTATTTTATCGCCTTCATTTTTCAACCATTTAATAATTGTTGCTTCTGCAACACTTTCGCCCATTTTTGGCATTATTAACTCAACTTGTGCCATAATTTTAATATAATAGTTTGTAAAGTTTAAAGAGGTTACAAAAATAAACTATTATTTTAAATGTGCAACGGTAAAAGAAAGCTTAAATGTTAGTCCTTAGACTGCTCATTTTTAAGCATTTTTAGAGCAAAATAGCCGATCAAAAGCACCAGAGAGCCTAATGCAACCCAAAGCCAAATTTTATTTTCAATTAAGGCAGACTTTTTTTCGAGTTTTTCAATTTTAGTTTCTTCTTTTCCAAGCTTAATCGAATTCAAATTTTCAGGGATTTTAGATTTAAAATGTACTAAATCATAAACGGGAGCTTTTTCATTTTCTTTTCCATAAGCCAAATAAACCAATCCGTTTAATGGCAATTTAGAAATCAATTCAATTTTTTCTGAATAGGCTTCTACATCTGTTATCTCAATAGGTTGATTATCGTAATTAATAACTTCTATTTTAAGTTTTGTAGTTTGTGAATTATTTAAATTGAATTTATTTTCTCTATCAGATGCTAAAATACCAGTTGATATAAGTTGCCATGCTTCTTCTTTTCCTTTAGCTGTAGGGAAAGTCCCAATAGATTTGTAAATATTAATATTGCGATAAAAATTTTCTTTGTTTACACAATTAATTTTTATGTAGTTAATAATCTGATTGGCACCATAATTAATTACTGTTTCTGATGTTTTAGTTTCTTTATTATTAGTTTGCTTTTTACTTAAAACCACCAACTTATCATATTCTCCATTGTTTACAGAACTTTCGTAAGCAACCGCCTTATGAATAACAACTTTTTCACTAGCATCATCATCCAGTTTTATTCTAAAATATTCGTATTCAGCATTTGGAAAATCAATACTGGTTGATTTAAAATTAATTGAATTATTATAGAATCCTGTTATTCGTAAATGAGTTTTTATGACATACCAATCTTTATTGTTATTGCTACCTTCAACAGTAATGTTTTTATCAAAATTTGATTGTTCTATATCAAAATAAATGGTGTTTATTATTCTTCTTTTATTCATTTTGAGCGTTACAAAAGAGCAACACTTCAAATTAGACACGGTATTAATTAGTTCAAAAAAAGATTCTTTGTTTTCAACTTTATCTCCTTTGTAGTTTATTAAATAAGGAACTTCAATTGTATCATTCTCCCTAATCTGATAAAGCCTTAAATCGTTTAAGCTACTTTTACTTTTTGACGTTATTTCAGGGCTTAATGGAATAGAATAATATCCATCAACGCCAACTGAATCAAGCTTTCTTTTGAATGTATAGGAATTAATTTGCGAGAAACTATAAAATGAAAAAAACAAAAATGTAAAAAATATATTAATGTGTTTCATTATGATTCTTTGTTGTTTAATTCTGCATCGTTACCAAAAATAAGCACTTTAAATTTTTGATATAAAAATGCAACTACCAATAGTATAACACCTAGTAAAATATAACATATAACTTTATATCCTGTAGATAAATTCCAAGTGTCGAATGTTACTAATTTTAATAAGGTTATACCAAATAAAACAATTGCTGAAATACGCATGATTCTGTTCTTTTTAAATATTCCAAAAGCAATAAGTGCAAAGGAATAAATAGTAAACAGAACTGTAAAACCAATTTTATAGATGGCATTGGTGCTATGAAAAATATTTTCTCCTCTTTCAAGATTCAGCTGATGTATGTTTATTAGCTCACTACAAAGTATTATAAGAATGAAAAAATGGATGATAGAACCATTAAAAAATTTTGATAGACTATAATTTCGAAATGTATTTGTTTTTAAAAGTTTATACGTTAGCACTAAAAGATAAGCAACCAGCGCAAAACAGATGTACCTTAAATACAAAACAGAACTACTCAATGAATAATATTTTAAATTCTCATTGTTTAATGCATAAAATCTTAGATGAGAAAAATCGTCTAATGAAGCAGAAATAAATATAAGAGCAAGCATCATATTTAAAGTAAATGATGCCCAACGTACAAATACATTATCTAGTTTTCTAATAACTAAAACAGTGAAAACAATGTAAAACAGAAGATTGTAAATTGTTAAATAAACTTTCTTTAAATAATTCCAGCTTTCATCGTAAACATCCATTTTTGCTCCAGCCTCAGCCCAAGCATAAGAGGAAGGCACTTCAATATGCGATGCTTGATATTTAATTTGAAAAAACATATTTATTTCAGAGCTCAAACTAGTATAAGTCAAGATAAACAACAGCACCGAAAGCGTGTATTCTACTACCTTGTAAATAGTATTTTGTTTTGCTATTTCTTCTGAAATTTTATTTTTGAAATGATAAAATAAAATACCTGCAACTGAAAGTGTTGTGAAAATAGAAGACAAAAAATTAATATTTATAAATGCTATTCTGTCCTTAAAACTTTCGTCATACACTAACCAAGAACTATAATTTTTAGCCCAGTCTTGCCATAAACTAAATACAGCAAACACTATCATAGCAAATGAAATCCATTCGTAAAAACGAATTCCTTTTTTTCGTCCAATATAAAATAATAAAACAGCCTCGGCACTCCAAAATAAAGTAACCCAATTGCCTTCTAATTGAACAGGAACAGCAATGGTTACAAAAGTTAATACAAGGGCAATTAAAAAATAAAATAATTTTCGGTCGAGCAGTTTATTTCTAAAAACAACATAACTGAATATTAAATGAATCAAGGCATTAAATACTGTGAATAAACCTAAATAATTTTCACAATATGGATTATTGAGTGATGCATACCCCAAACCAAAGAAAATAAAACTGTTTGTAGCAATTCGTATGATATCTACTGCATCAAATTTTTCTTGTTTTAATATTTTATAAGCCATGGTACTGATATAAAAAATACAGAAAAACACAAAAGCAAATGCTAGAGCAAACGCAATATGCTTTTCATAATCGTATTTATCTAAATACCATGAACTATATATTATCCAGGTTAAACCAAATGAAAAGTGATTAAGAATTTTCCAATATTTTTTAAACGAAAGAACTAAAATTCCAATATTGATGATTGACATATAAGAAAACATGATTTCTATTTTTCCTGTGCCATCACTCAATAAAACAGGAACAAAATAAGCTCCTACCAAACCGATTATTCCAATAATTTCGAGCGCATACACTGTTGCTGCATATACAGTAAATACAGTAAAAATTAACATAATTCCAAAAGCAACCAGCTGAGGGAATAACGAATACATACTATAAGCAGCAAATGTGGTAAAGTATAACGAAGCCATACCTCCACTCAGCAACACAGCGCTAAAGGTTTTAAATTTTTCTTTTAATTTGAGAGCTAAAGCTAAAATAATTCCACCCGCCAAATACGCTAATATGATTCTCGTTAAAGGAGTAATTAAATCTTGGTCGATAGCATACTTCACCCCTATTCCTAAGCCTATTACCAAAACAGCAATACCAATAATGGTAATTAATTTAGCTCCAATAAACTCTTCAAAATTAAAATCAGATGATTGTGTTTTAGGCGTTTCAAAAACAGGAATAGGCTTTTGAAATGGGGCTTCCTGAATTATTGGTTTTGCAATTACTGGTTCTTCTTTCACCTCAACCTTTACTTCTTCTTTCTTTTCAATAACCGGTAAAACAGGCTTAACTTCCTGCTTTGGTTGAACAATAGTAGTTTTTTGTTGAAGTTGCTGAAGCTCGTATTTGAGCTGATTCAGCTCCGTTTGATATTTTTCAAGATTACTCGACAGCAGAAGAATTTTCTTCCCTATCAGGTTAATTTTTTCTTCGTTTGTCATATATCTGTGGCTTAGGAAAGAATATTAATATTCGTAACCTAATCATTTATCCTTTCTCTATCTGAGATTCTAATGCATCAATCAATAAATCTTTTTGGCGTAATTCAGCCCTTAATGATTCAATTTCTTGCTTTAAAGATTTTAATTCAAGTGTAAACTTAGCTTCTTCCTTACTCCAAATATTTACATTATAAAATGGTTCTTGGTCAAAATTAAATCCATCAAAATTTTCGCGAAAGAAACTATACAATGGAATTCTCAATTCTTTAGAAATAAGCTCCAATGTTCTAATTTCGAGGGTATTGTTTTCGAGTGCAAAATCTAAATCTTTTTCCGAAATATTAAGATACGAAGCCAAATCGACATACGTAAACTTTTTCATTTCTAGTACTTGAAGAATTTTTTCTTTCAAATTCATGATTTCAACTTTTGTTGTCATAAATGATGGGGCGATTATAAGACTTTGGTTTGCTAATACGTTTAATCTCTTTTAAGGTTTCTTTTATTTTAATTCTGAAACAAATGTTTTTTCAAAATCTTCCCACTTTGTGTCTTTATATTTTCCGCTACCGAAAAACTTCATAATAGGCTCAAATGGCTCCGGTTGATAATATCCAACCACAACTTGTAATCGTTGAATTTGGTCGTTTAAAAATACAATGGAAGGATAAGATAATTTTCCTTCCAAAATAGAATTAGCAAAATCATGAACAGGTCGTTGTGTGCCTACTGGATTGTTGTTTTTAAACACATAGCCATTAAACGATACACTATCATACGTTTCTGCATCAAATTTAACACAGTAAAAGTTTTCATTTAAGTATTTTGCAATAGATGCATTACCAAAAGTGTTTTTACTCATCATTTTGCATGGTCCACACCATTGAGTATAAACATCAACCATAATTGGTCTGGGAGACTTTTTTGCTAATTCCACAGCCTCTGAAAATGAATACCATTTTACTGGACTGATTTCGTTACTGTTATTTGAATTTGAGATGAAGCTTTGTGCAACAACTACAATTGAAGCTATTATTAATGCAAATATTCCTTTTTTAATCATTTTAAACATTTTTCGACAAGTAAATGTACAAAATTCATCTGAAAATTTCAAATGGTATAATTTGGGTTTAAATAAAAAAGCCAAACACTTTAACAATGTTTGGCTTTTTTAAGATTTGAATGAAAAGGAACTTATCTTACACCATTCATCATTTGAATTAATTTTTTAGATAAGAAGAATAAAATAACCGATGCTACTCCAGCCATAACAACAAAAAGCATAAAAAATGCATATAAGCTATTAATATTGTAACCCATAAATGATTTTTCTTTTACTACTGAATCAACAAATATGCTTTTAACCAATTCTGTTTTTTGTTCTTTTGAAGTAGCTTCTGCAAATGAAACTAAATCTATACTAACGTATTTAACACCATTAATCTCTTCTGCTTTATCAAGTTTACTGCAAAGAGTTATATTATTTGCTGTTTGTTGAGCTTCCACTAATTCAACTTTAACCATCGTTTCTGGGTAAAATGAACTTAGTGTACCAGCAAATTTATTAGCTGAAGCGGTTGATAAAAACCATACTCCCATTAAAAGTGATGCGAATTTAACTGGAGCTAATTTATTAACCATTGATAACCCTATTGGCGATAGGCATAATTCACCAAAAGTATGAATTAGGTATAAACTAACTAACCACACCATACTAACTTTTGTAGATGCATCAACACCTTTTACTCCAAATGCTATTACTAAATAACCTAAAGCCAACAATAGCAAACCTATTGATTGTTTATATGGTGACGCTGGCTCTTTCCCTCTCTTGCCAAGAAAAGTCCATAAAGCAACAAAAGCAGAAGCAAAAATTACAATGGCAACTGCATTTATCGACTGAAAATAACTTGCTGGTATTTCTGACCCAAATAAATATCTATTAGTTTGTTCTTCCGCAAAAAAAGTAAGAGAAGCCCCTGCTTGCTCAAATGCTGCCCAAAAGAAAATAACGAAAAATGCAACAATATAAATAACCCAAATTCGTTGTTTTTCAATTTTAGTTAAACTTTTATCTGAAAGAATAAATCCTGGTGCGGCAATTGAAAGTGAAAAAATAAATGCACCAATTACACCTTGCTCTAAGAAAAAGAACAAAGCAAACAAACCAATTTCTATTCCTAACCATAATAAAATTTGAGCGGTAGTAAATTCAGATTTTGCTTCTGCAATGGTATCTATATCAGAAGTTTCTATTTTTTTATTCGGTTTTCCACCAATAGGTTCCCCTTCAGGAGTAACAATATATTTATCTTTAAGTGAAATAAATAAAATTAAACTGCAAATCATTCCAACACCAGCAGCTAAAAAACCCCATTTAAAATCTTCTGGCTTACCTGTATCTCCTAAGAAACCACATACAAGAGGGGCAAAAAATGCACCCAAGTTAATTCCCATGTAGAATATAGTAAAAGCAGAATCTATTCTTTTATCGCCTTTTGGATATAATTGACCTACCATTGTAGAAATATTTGGCTTAAAAAAACCATTACCAACAATAAGAGAAGTTAGACCAATCATCATCATTATTCTAGCCAAATCTAAGTTTTCAAATAATGAACCACTCATGAACATAAAAAACTGTCCGATAGCCATCAAAACACCTCCTATTATGATAGACTTTCTATTTCCCCAGTATCTGTCAGCCATATAACCGCCAATCAATGGAGTTAAATAAACCAAACCCGTATAACTTCCATAGATTTCACTTCCAAATGCTTTATCGTACATTAAAGCTTTTGTCAAGAACAATACAAATATTGCTCTCATACCGTAGTAGCTGAAACGTTCCCACATTTCGGTTACAAATAAAACGTATAATCCTTTTGGGTGTGATTGTTTAATTTCTGACATAAATTATTTTTTTAATTCCTAATTTTAATTTAATAGTTGGCGAATATATATATTTTTAATATTAAGAACAAAGTATTAACAACAAAGTGGAAAGAAAGCACAATAGAACAAATGAAATAAGAATTTTGAATTAAGCCCAGTTCTAAAAATAATGTTTTTTTCAATAACACACCCCTTGCCCCTCTCAATAGAGGGGAGTTGAAATGTTAATTTTTAAAACTGGACTTAATAGGCTTTCCTTTATTTAAAAAGTGGCATTCCAAATGCGCCATGCTTCTTCTGCCTGAATTTTAAGCATAGACATTCCATTTACAATGGATGCGCCTTGTTGTTTCCCTTTCCTTAAAAACGCTGTTTCAGATGGATTATATACCAAATCATACAATAAATGATTGGTGCTTATCATGGAATAAGGAATATTCGGGTATTCTTCCACATTTGGATATGTTCCAAGTGGTGTTGTGTTCACGATTAGCTTAAATGCATTTAATATATTTTCATTCAAATCATCGTAAGTGAATACATTTGAGTTGTTTGTTTCTTTTTTTCTTGTTACGAAATAGCAATCAATACCAATATTTTTCAATACATAATACACGGCTTTGGAAGCGCCTCCTGTTCCAAGAATCAATGCTTTTTCGTGCTGAAACTCTAAAAAAGGTTTTATGGATTGTTTAAAGCCAATAACATCGGTATTAAAACCTATCGTATAAATAGCAGCATCTATTCTTTTAATTTTCACACAATTTACCGCCCCAACTTCTTTTGCTGAGGTATCTAGTTCGTCTAAAAAAGGAATGATGGTTTGTTTGTAAGGTATAGTTACATTTAATCCAATCAAGGTTGGGTTTTCCTCAATTACTGATTTTAAAAACTCAATCTTTTCAATTGAATAATTATTATAAATAAACCCTTTAATTAATTCATTTTCAAATTTTTCTGTAAAATATTTTTTAGAAAATGAATGTGATAAAGGATAACCTATTAAACCAAGAATTTTAGTCATTAATCGGTAATTATTCGATTATTTTTTTGCCATTTTGGCTTTTAGAACTTGAAAAATAATTGGCAAAACTGAAATAAAGATGATGCCTAAAGCTACCAGTTCTATGTTTTTTCTAATCCAAGGAATTTCTCCTAAAAAATAACCAGCAAATAGTAGCGAACCAATCCATATTACTCCTCCTAAAATATCGAATGATAAAAACTTTCTGTATTTCATTTCTGCTATTCCAGCAACAAATGGAGCAAAAGTTCTTACAATTGGAACAAATCGAGCCATAATAATTGTTTTTGGTCCGTGCTTCTCAAAAAAAGAATGTGTTTTATCAAGATATTCCTGCCTTACAATATTTTTACCCCTTATTTTTAAGTGTAATACTTTTAAACCAATTTTTCGTCCCACCCAATAATTTGTATTATCACCAACAACAGCGGCAATAAACAACAATATAAGTAAGTAAGACAAATTCAAATATCCTAAACGAGCAAATAAGCCAGCGGTAAACAACAGAGAATCGCCTGGTAAAAAAGGCATTATAACTAATCCTGTTTCTATAAAAATCACAAGAAATAAAATCAAATAAACGGCAGTACCATAATTACTGAATAGCCATTCAAAATCAAGGTGTAAGATATGCTTAAAAAGTTCAATCATTAATAATAAAAGTTAAAATGAGAATTAAGTTTAAAAATTATAAAACCTAATATTTATTTAAAGAGGGGTCTATTTCGTTTGCCCAAGCAATAATTCCACCTTTTAAATTATATACATTCGTATATCCTTGCGCTTCCAATGCCTGACAAATGGCACCAGATCGTGCACCACTTCTGCAATGCACTACCACTTGTTTGTCTTTTGAAATTTTATCTAAATTATCCATTATGTCTCCCATAGGGATGTGTAACCCTCCTATTTCACAAATCTCTAATTCATGCTCTTCTCTTACATCAAGCAATTGATAATCTGCTTTTTCATCTCTTAATTTTTTTAGTTCTGCAACGGTTATCTCTTTCATGTTTTTTGTATTATATTCTGTTATAGCTATGCTTCTTGATTTTGTTTTAAATCAGCTGGTAAATGACTAAAAAAAGTATCTCCTCTAAGCCCCAGTCGTAATGTTTCTAAAGGTATTACATCATCATAAGCTATATTTCCTAAATTAGCATTATGACCTAATAATTTCAAAAACCATACTTGTTGCCCTTTTTGTGGTGCTTCCCAAAGTATATCTTCTTTTTTTACTTTAGCCAATATTTTATTAATAAGAAGTGTATGTGCATTTCCATTTGAACGATAAATACCTACATTACCACTTTCTCTTGCTTCTGCAATCACTTTCCAAGAACCTGCTTGTAACTCTTTGTTCATCATGGATGTCCACATAGCTGGATGGATAATAATACCCGCTTCTTTAGACCCTACTTCAGACAGTACAGTTCTGTCTTTCGACAAAATGTTTATGTATTCACACTTTTTATCATGTGGCATTTCTATAGAACCATCAGAAACTTCGGCACAGTCCAACTTTAATTTATCTAATAATTTTCTGTAATCATCAAACATATTTCGGATAATGAATGCTTCAAATAATGTTCCTCCTAAATAAACTTTCATTCCTGCTTGGTGGTAAAGCTTAATTTTTTCTTCGAGATGAGGTGTAATATATGAAGTACCAAAACCTAGTTTTATTAAATCGGTATAATTTCCGCTTACTGATAAAAAATCTTCGGCTTGACGTAAACTTAAACCCTTATCCATCATCATTGTTAAACCATTATTTCTGGGTTTTGCCGATCTGTCCGGCATGTGTGGTAAATGATAATTCATACTATTTTTTATATAATTCAATAAGCTCAGTAATACTTCTATTTTCCTTTAAATCAGGGATATATTCAAAAAGTTCTCCGTGTTTTTCATAATCTATCGACAAAGCATTTTGCAAAAAACCTAATGCTTCTTGTTTTTGACCAATGCTCATTAAGCAGGCAGACATACGATAAAGCAATGGCGCATTTTGAGGATGGTATTTTATTCCTTCTGCTAATACTTCCAATGAACCATTTTTATCTTCTTGTTCAAAAAGTAAATTGGCATAATCCAACCAAATTTCTGAATTATCAGGATCGAGCTCAATAACCTTTTTAAATGCAACTTCTGCATCCTCAAAAAAACCAACCCTATGGTACAACTCCCCGCAGATATACCAATATTCAGAATTTGTTTTATCTATTTCAATCGCTTTTTTAACATAGTGCAACGCTTCATTTGTTTTTCCCAAAGCATCGGTAACAATGCCTATCCCAAGCCAAGCATCTGCTAATTGAGGGTTAACGGATGTTGATTTGTTGTAATAAAGCAGTGCATTTTCAAACTCTTCTTTCTTTTCGTAGCATTCACCAATGTAATAAAACGTAACAGCATCAGGCTCTTCAAGGTTTAATGTTTGTTTGTAAACCTCAATAGCTTCATCTATCCTATTCAAATTTGCTAATGAATTTGCTTTGTTAAAATAAGCAGAAGCAAAATCATCATTGATAGCTGTTGCATAATCGTAAGCATCAATCGCTTTTTCAAACATACCCAACCGATTATAAGAAACTCCTAAATTAAACCATGCTGTGGCGGTATAAGGATGTTTATCAACAAATTCAGTATAATATTTTACACTTTCTTCTGATTGATTATTTAGTTCAAAACAAAATGCCAATTCATAAAGTGCTGCTTCATTTTCTGGGTTATCTTCAATTGCTTTTTTTAGGTAAAAAATAGCATCATCAAACTTACCTGTATTTTCAAATTCAAAAGCCATTGCCAAATAAATTTCATCAATTTCTTCGGCTGTTTCAGCAGCTTTTTTATAATTTTCTATTGCTTGCTCTGTCAATCCCATTTGGCTATAAATACTTCCTTTTGTCATGTAAAGTTCAGTATTTGAAGGCTCCATACTTTCAACAAAAGACAATATTTCTAAAGCTTTTTTTGTTTGATTTATTGCTGCTAATATTTGTGCTTTTCTTAAAAAGAATACAGTAGAAAAAGGATATTGACCTATTGAAAATTCAATAGCCTGTAATGATTTTTTCGAATTGTTTTTTTCGATATAATATTCAATAATTAATTCCAACTCCTCTGCCTCGAAATAATATTGCTTATCGTTGGCAATCATCTCCTCAAATTTATCAACAAGTATTAAGGCTAATCTTGCTCCTCCAGAAGGTTCTTCGTTAAAGTCATCGCTGCTCATCGGTCAAGTATTTAGGGTTCAACGTACAAATATACCTACAAAAAAGCGGGTATTTTTCAAATTTAAGCGAAAGTAATAAAATTTGAAGAACAAAATACATATTGTTTTAAACAGCAAAATGATTTAATTTGTTGAGAACTAATTTTTAAAATAATTTGCCGAATAAAGTATATTTGCAGGCTCAATTTTTTATTAAAGGCAATTCTAAAAATAGAGTTTTTCAATTACAAACCCTTTACTTCTCTTAACAGAGGAGATATAAAATGTTAATTTATAGAACTACTTTTAAGAATAAAAAAATAGTATGACATTAATTAAATCAATATCTGGAATAAGAGGAACTATTGGAGGAAAGCCAGGTGAAGGATTAAGCCCAATAGACATTGTTAAATATACTGCTGCTTATGCTACTTGGATAGCACAAAATTCGAAAAATAAAAAACTAACTATTGTTGTTGGTAGAGATGCTCGCATATCCGGTGAAATGGTAAATCATTTGGTTATTGGTACATTACAAGGTATTGGAGTTAATGTGATTGATATTGGACTATCTACTACACCTACTGTTGAAATAGCCGTACCAGAAGAAAAAGCAGATGGTGGAATTATTTTAACAGCAAGCCATAACCCGAAACAATGGAACGCATTAAAATTATTAAATGACAAAGGCGAATTTATCAGCGAAGGTGATGGCTCTGAAGTTTTGACTATTGCCGAAAATGAAAGCTACAGCTTTGCCGATGTAAATAATTTAGGAAAAGTAACGCTAAACGATACGTATTTTAAAAAACATATTGATAAAATTTTAGCACTATCACTAGTAGATGTGGAAGCTATTAAAAAAGCAAAATTTAAAGTAGCTATTGATTGCGTTAATTCTACTGGAGGCATTGTTATTCCGATGTTATTAGAGGCATTAGGTGTTGAAAATATAGTAAAATTATACTGCGAACCCAATGGAGAATTTCCTCACAATCCAGAACCATTGCCCGAAAACTTAAGAGATATTTCAAAAACAGTTATAAAAGAAAAAGCCCATTTAGGAATTGTGGTTGACCCCGATGTAGATAGATTAGCTATTGTTTGCGAAGATGGTGAAATGTTTGGCGAAGAATATACTTTGGTTGCTTGTGCAGAATATGTTTTAAACAAACGCACTCCTGCTGAAAAAGCATCAAGTAAAAAAGGAAATACTGTTTCTAATCTATCATCAACAAGAGCATTGAGAGATGTTACAGAAAAACACAATGGGACTTACAAAGCATCGGCTGTTGGTGAAGTAAATGTTGTAAAAATGATGAAAGAAACAAAAGCTATTATTGGTGGCGAAGGAAATGGCGGAGTTATTTTACCTGAATTACATTACGGAAGAGATGCTTTGGTAGGAATAGCTTTATTTTTATCTCATTTAGCAAAATTTGGAAAAACATGTTCCATGCTACGTTCATCTTATCCTAATTACCATATTTCAAAAAATAAAATTGAACTTACACCCGAAATAAATGTCGATAAAATTTTAGAAGACATAAAAGAAAAATATAAAAAACAACCCATTAATACTGTTGATGGAGTAAAAATTGAGTTCGAAAAAGAATGGGTTCATTTAAGAAAATCAAATACTGAACCTATTATTAGGATATATTCCGAAAGCGAAAGTGAAACAACCGCAGACAATTTGGCGAAAAAAATTATGGCAGATATCCGTGAATTAATAAAAATCCATCAAATTACTGTTTGATTTTAAAAACAGTATCTATACTTTTGTTGATATACCATATTTATAAAACAAATTTTCTTTTAATTATACCTATTTTATCATGAAAGTATATTTAGATAATGCTGCTACTACTCCACTAGATAAAGAAGTATTGGAAACAATGCTTCCATACATGACCGAACATTTTGGCAATCCATCTTCTATTCATGGATTTGGACGCAAAACTCGTGCTGCTATTGAAGGTGCTAGAAAATCGGTTGCTAAATTTTTAAATGTATCTCCTTCCGAAATATTTTTTACATCAGGAGGAACAGAAGCTGACAACCAAGCAATACGTTGCAGCATCAATGATTTAGGAATAAAACATGCTATTACAAGCAAAATTGAACATCACGCTGTATTGCACACTTTAGAAGCGCTGGAGCAGGATGGTATTATTAAATTAAGTTTTGTTAAGCTAACACCAAACGGTCATGTTGATTTAGAACACCTTGAACAATTACTAAAAGAAAACGAAAGAACATTTGTTTCTTTGATGCATGCAAATAACGAAATTGGAAACCTTTTGCCAATAGAAAAAGTTGGTTCTATTTGTGAAAAATACAATGCGGTATTTCATTCCGATACCGTGCAAACGATGGGGCATTACGAAATGGATTTGCAAAAAATAAATGTTCACTTTATTACTTGTGCTGCACACAAATTTCATGGACCCAAAGGCATTGGCTTTTTGTACATCAGCAATAAAATTAAAATCAACCCATTGATTTATGGTGGCTCTCAAGAAAGAAACATGAGAGGAGGAACAGAAAACCTATACGGAATTATTGGATTAGCTAAAGCATTAGAAATTGCTCAACGTGAAATGAAAGAGCATGAAAATTATATAATGGGATTAAAAACATACATGATCGAACAATTAAAAGCAATAATACCAAGTGTGGAGTTTAACGGAGCCTGTTTAGATAATTGTTTATATACTGTTTTAAATGTACGCTTTCCACATACCGACAATGCAGAAATGCTGCTTTTTAATTTAGATATTGCTGGTATTGGAGCATCAGGAGGAAGTGCTTGCACAAGTGGTAGTAGCCAAGGCTCTCACGTATTAAGAGGTATTGGCACAGACATTACCCGTCCTTCTGTTCGTTTTTCTTTTAGTAAATACAATACAAAAAAAGAAATTGATTACACCATTAGCAAATTAAAAGAATTGTTTCCAGTAAAAGAGGCTGTTAAGCCTTAAATTAATTAGAGTTTTATTCCTACAATACAAACATCATCTACTTGTTCTAAATTCCCTTTCCAAAATTCGAATGTTTCAGTTAGCATTTTTTTCTGTTCTGCCAAAGGCTTGTTGTATATGTTCAACAATGTTTCTTGAAGCTGTTTATGTTTAAACTTTTTACCTTGTTCACCACCAAATTGATCAGCAAATCCATCTGTACAAAAATAAATCATATCCCCTTTTTCGTAATCAAAAGTATATTTATTAAATTCTTTCAGTAATTCACTTTTTCCTATCGGCATTTTATCATAAGGCAAATCAATGGCTTGTTTGTTTCTGATTAAAATTGGTGAATTATTGGCAGAAGCATATTCTATTTTGTTGTTTACAAACCGAATTAAAGTTGCATCCATTCCATCTTGTGCGCCATCAGAGCTAATGCTATCAATCAATCGTTTTCTAACATGCGTAAATACTTCGTTAGGATTAGAAATTTTTTTCTCGTTAATAGCTTCATTCAAAAACGAGATATTTAATAAACTCATAAAAGCACCCGGAACGCCATGCCCTGTACTATCGCATACAGCTAAATAAAATCCAGATTCATTTTCCGTAGCCCAATAAAAATCACCACTTACAATATCTTTTGGTTTAAAAAGTATAAAATAATTTGGAATATTTCTGTTCAAAAGTTCATCATTAGCTAATAATGTATATTGAATACGCTTTGCATACGAAATAGAAGAAAGAATTTCTTTTTGCTTTTCTTCTATGATTGCTTTTTGTTCTTCTGTTTCTTTACTTTTTATTTCAATTATTTGTTTTTGATTTTGCGACAGCCTAAAACGTGAATAAATAAATACACCAAAAAGTATTAGCAAAATCACTCCACCAAAAAGTGCAACCTTTTGTGTTTTATCTTGTTCTATTTGTGCATTTTTAGCCATAATCAAGGCATCTTTCACTTGCTTTTCATCTTCATTTCTAACACTATCTGCTGCTGCTTTTTTTTCATATTCGTATTCCAACTCTTTCCTTTGAATTTCACGTTGGTTATCTTCTTTTAAAATGCTATCTCGTAAAGAAACATATTGCTCATAATTTTCTAAAGATTTTTGATGATTGTTTTTTAATTTATATACTTCATACAACACATAAGAAGCTTCTCTTTGAGAAAACAAATCTTCCGTTTCTTTTGCCAGCTTCATTCCTTTATTCAAATAATCTAAAGCTTGCTCATATTTTTTTTGTTTAAATAATGTTCGTCCAATATTAGTTAATGTTCCTGACGTTCCAGGGTTATCACCAATTTCTTGTGTTATCAACAAACTTTTTTGTTGATATTCTAAAGCTTTCTCATAATTTTTGAGGCTTAAATAAATGTTTCCAATATTTCCGGTAGCAGCGGCTATTCCTTGTTTATCGCCTAGCTCTTCGTACAAAGCCAAGCCTTGTTGATTGTATTCAAGAGCTTTTTCATAATTAGCAATATTGTTATAAATAATACCAATATTATTTAATGCGCTTGCCATACCTTCTTTCATATTGAGCTTACGAAACAACACCAAACTTTTATTTTGATAGTCTAAGGCTTTTTCAAATTCGCCAATATTTATATACAAACTACCAATATTAGCAAGAGAAGATGCTACTCGCTTCATTTCGCCAACAGCTTCACTTACTTTTAAGCTTTGCTGATAAAAATCAATGGCTTTTAAATAGTTGCCTTTTATTTGATAAGAAGCACCAATAGTATTTAATGCTTTTGCTTCCCATTTTTTAAGTTTTTTTGTTCTCGCAACTTCAAGTTCTTCATGTCCAAGAATATATGCAGAATCAGGATTGCTATACAATGTATTCCATGCCAAATCATTTAAAGCTTCTAACCTTAATGAATCAGGATTTTTTTTGTTTAAATAATAATTGCGTAGAGAATCGGAACTTTGTGTAATACCACTAAAGCAACAGATAATGAATGTAAAAAAAAGAAGAGTAGATTTTTTAATCATATTACACTAGCTGAATACAAGCAAAAACAAATATACAAAAGTGTAGCAATAATTAATTATAAAAATGGCTTATTTGTAGCTTATTAAAAGCATAACACATTCTTTGTGGGAATTACCAACGGATGTGATAGGTAATTCATAATCGATATAATATGTACCTGGTTGCGTTGGCTCAAAAGAATAATAATCAACAGGACCACCAACTGTAGTTTCAAACAATTTGGCTGTTTCGTCTTTTTTGGGATGTTTATAGGAAATTTTTATTTTAACAACTTCACTAAAACCAGAAGAACAAATGAATAATTTATATTTCTGACCTTTTAAAGCTGTAAACTCTGAGTGAACTGTTTTTACATTTTCATCAAAGTTTAAATTACTTATATTAAATCCATCATAAATGTAAGGAGGAGAAATTTTCGATTTGTTGTTTTTTACAATTTCAGCAATTGGGCATTGAGCATAAACAGATGCGTTTAAAAGCGAGAATAGAAAAATTATTGTAAGCGACCTAAGCTTCATACATTAGTTTTCTTCTTTTTCGATATAACCAATTAACATAACTACACAACCTTTTTTTACTTGACCGTTTGTACTTGGTGGGACTTCGTATTCAATATAATAATTACCAGACTTAGGTGGTTCAAACACCCAAAAATTATTATCAATTCCTTGCGAATTGTCATACAATTTATTTCTTCCATTTTTTACCCTAACACTTTTATCAAAAATATTAAGTGTTACGTTTTCTTCAAATCCTGAGGAACAAAACACAATTCTATATTTTTGACCTTGAAAAGCAGTAAACTGTACCTCAATTTTTTGTGTTTTATCATTAAAAGTAAACTCACTTATTGCATAGCCATTGTATTTATATGGTTTTGTAATGTTGGATTTACAACCTTTTACAATAGCTTTAGGTTTGCATTGCGCAAAAAAATTGTGGTTAGCTATTAATAAACAACTAACCACAAGTCCTATAAATAAATAGTTTAGTCTTTTCATAGTTTCAGTATGTTTGATCTTGGTTCTCCTACGAAAAATTACAAATAAAGTTGCAATTTATTTATAACCTACCATAAATGCAACACAGCCAGAAATTCTGTTTGAGGGAGTTGCAGTGCTATCAAGAGGCACATCATAATCTATAAACATTTTACGAACACGAGGAGCATCAAAAACAATTTCCATTTCGCCATTTTTTACATTTTTATTTGTATAAATAGCTTCTCTTTTTTTAGATTCTTTGTCTTTTGTGTAAATACTAATTGCAATAGGTTTTGGCAAACCAGATGTATTAAAAACCAATCTGTATTTTTCACCAATAAATACGGGTACTTCCACTTCTAATTGCTGTGTTTTCTTAGTAAAATTAACTTTAGTAAATTTTTGGCTATCGTATTTGAATGGGTCTAGTGCTTTTTTTAAACTTGTTGTGATGGCTTTTTTATCACAATTATCAGCTTGTTGAATGGTTGTAAATCCATAAGCTAAAGCTAAAGAAAGAGACCCGATAAGTGCTATTTTTTTCATAATTTAAATAATTTTAAAATTCATCTATGCCTTCCACATTTGCTGGCTATTTCTAATCTATTTTGTTTTATTCAAGTTAATTCAAAAGAATTAACCTTTAATAAATTTTGTTCTTAACTCTTCAATTTTTTTAGTTAATTGAGCTGTTTCATCATCAGTCAAAGTCATTTGTTTGTCATCCGAATCAGCCGTTGCATTTTTTACTGAAGGCAACGAAACATAAATTGTTTTTACCGATTCTAAATCTGCAATAAGTGACGCCATATTTGGGTCTTTAGCTTCTTGTGCTTTTAAAGCTCCAATGATGCTGCTTAAAATGGTCATTTGTTCAGCAAGTTTGTTATTTAATTCTTTGTCTTTCTCTTTTTCAAATACTTTAGAGCCTACGTACATACTCTCAATCCAAGCACCAGAAAATACAATAGATGTAATTTGTTGCTGGTCGTTTTCATCTAAATACATGTCTGTTACCATTTGTAATTCTGCAATAATGTATGCTAATGAATCTTCGTTGCTCAAATTTTTCTCAAAACGTTTCGATAAATTTGCCTCTTCAAAAACAGAACCCATACCTAAATTGTCAGCCAATTGACGGCTTAACTTCATATAGTTCATCGCTTCTTGGCTTTGTTTATTTAATACAGTATAAGAAAGGTCTGCACTATAAACACCAAGATTTAATGCTTTACTTAAGTTAGTCGTGTATTTTCCTGGGTCTTTTTCTTGACTAGTAATACCAGCCTTAAATTTTAATCCTGATTTTTTAAAAATAGATGCAATTTGCAAAGGAGATGGTAAAGAATAAGAAACATCAGATGTTTCAACAGAAAAAGTAGTATCTTCTGTTGTTACATTTAGATTTTCATCTTTAGGAGTTTCATTCCCGCAAGAGATAAATAAAATTGATGCTGCTAAAAACAGCGAACCTTTTATTACTAATAGTTTAGGGTTTGGTGACATTTCGTTTTGTTTTATTGTTTAAGTTCTTAGTTGATTTAATTTTTTGATGTGCTAAACTACAAAAAAAAACGATTCTACAAAAAGCTATTTTAAAGAATCGTTCATCTTTAGCGCAGTTCTAAAAATAGTTTTTTCAATTACACACCGCTGCTGCTATCAATAGAGGGGAGTTAAAATGTTAATTTTTAGAACTACCCTTTATTTATTTAAGTTTAACTGATTGTTGTTTATAACACCTAAAACCTTTCCTTTAAGCTTTTTTCCCACAAATGGCGTGTTTCTAGATTTAGAGTAGATATCTTTTAGCTCAAATATCCATTCTATATCAGGATTAAATAATGTAATGTTTGCTTTTTCTCCTTCTTTTATTGCTGTATTGTTCAGTCCTAATACTTTTCTAGGGTTTTCAGCAATACTAGTGATTATATCCTCCATTTTTATTTTTGTTTTATGTGTATTAATCAAAGCGAAAGCTATTTCTAACCCAATCATTCCGTTGGCAGCATAATCAAATTCTACTGCTTTCGACTCAACATCTTGAGGTCTGTGGTCGCTTGTTAAAACATCTATTATTCCATCGGATAAAGCCTTTTGAAGGACTTCTACATCTTTTTTTGTTCTTAATGGAGGGTTTAATTTGTAGTTCGTATCAAATTCTTTTAAAACGGTTTCATCTAAAACTAAGCTGTAAACATTAGCAGAGGCAGTTACTTTTATTCCTTTTGATTTAGCGTGTTTAATCAATTCAACCGATTTTGCTGTAGAAACATTTGCGATGTGTATTGCGGCATCCGTATATTCTGCTAAAAATAAATTTCGACTAACCATTAGTTCTTCTGCTAAGGCTGGAATTCCTTTAAATCCGAGATTAACAGACATCTCTCCTTCATTTATTTGTCCGTCTAATGAAATTCCTTTTTCATCACAATGTGTTATTATTTTTCCGCCAAAATTTTTTGCGTAAAGCAAACTTCTTAGCAACAAGCCAGCATCGGTTACCGCTTTCTTATCATCTGAAAATGCTACAGCTCCCGATAAATACATATCATACATTTCAGACATATCTTTTCCTTCAATATGAGCCGAAAGGCTTCCAATTGGGTAAATATCTATCAAAAAATTTTGTGCTTTGTTTTTAATATATTCTACTTGTGCTTTTGTATATATTGGAGGTTTGGTGGAAGGAACAACTGCCACTCCCGTGAATCCTCCAACCATTGCTGCTTTTGATCCTGTTAATAAATCTTCTTTGTATTCATCCCCAGGGTCACAAAAATTTACTTGCATATCAAACCAACCGGCTGAAACATACAAATTGTCTGCTTCAATTTCTTTAACCGATTTTTCAGATGTGATTTTAGCCTTAATTGATTTAATAATTCCATTTTCAATTAAAATATCCATCACCTTTCCATTGTATGGACTATCCGTTGAAATAATTTTGGCTTTTTTAATTAGTATATTCATTTCTTAAATTATTTTTCATTTTAAAAATCGAATTAAAATTATTTCAAGTGCTAGAAAAAGTAGCGCTAAAATAATGCAAAGTTTCCAAAGCTTTGTGCCTTGTTCTATGTCGGCTAAAACATTGGTCAATGATTGTTTGTTTAGCTCCAACACGCTTATATTAGAAAAAACTTTTTGAGATATTATATCTTTTAATTCTGCTGGAGAATGACATGCCAAGTCCGATTCATTTCTATCATAGTTAAATGAAATTCCTGCTATGGATTCTTTTTCTTGTATGATATTATAATTTCCTGCTTCTTTTATTTGATTGTTTGTAAGTAATTGCATTTTTAAGTTTATTAATCTGTGTTCAGGAATCATTTCAAAATTAGAATTTATATTTTTTATTTTATAAATATTTTCTCCCGATAAATGATTTTCTAATTCTACACTTTGATTGTGTCCTATGGTATAAAAAAGAGGTGAATTCATTTGGCTGGTGATGGAAATTTTATAAAGTGTTGGCACAAACATCGCATGCTTTACAAAGTTACTGTGCTTTTCGTTTAGAGGCACGGCAGATAAAAAAACAGCTCCCTTTCCTGATGAATATTTTGCAATAAAAACATCTCCTGTTTGTAACTTCATTAAATATTCTTCTGAACTCCTTGATTTTTTTGAAACCACATAATGTTCGAATACTTTTGGTAAATCTAAACTGGTTGCGCTAAACGTTTTTTTGTCAAATACATCTTTATAAATATCACTTTGAGTGTTTACATTATCAACCTTTGTATTAGCGGTATCCAACTTTTCGTAAGCATTCACATTTAATGCAGATGTTAAAGCGTTATATGAATTCATATCCATTCCATCGGCTGGAAAAACTAATAAGCTACCGCCATTTAAAACAAATTTTTGAATTTCTTGAGCCAAACCAGAAGAGATTGTTTTTAGCTGATTAAATATCACTAAATTATTTTGCAGCATTGCTCCATAATCAATTTGATTTTCTGAAACAGCTTTGTATATAAAGTTTGAGTCAGACGCAAACAATCTATTCAAATATCCATTTTCAGAAGTATTACTGCTTGCATTGATACTCAATACTGAAATATATTTGGCAACATTATAACTGAAATAAAATTTATCATCAAAAGTTATTGGATAATCGTTTATTTCTACAAAGCAATGTTGAGTGCCTGTTTCTTTTGATGCAAAAGCCAACACCACTTCTGCTTCTGATTGTGATTTGATATTAAAACTTGAAGGTGTTTTTTGATTACCATTTACAAACAATTTGATAGCATTGCTTTCGTATTCTTTATCAGAACTATTTTTTAACCGAACATGCAGTTTTTCATTTGCTCCCAATTGCCTTACAGGGCTTTCGAACCAGCAAGTATCAATATAAACATTACTTTTCTCAGCAGCAGTTATTGGTATTAGATGAATGTTGATATTGGTATCAGCGTTTAATTTAT
Source organism: Arcticibacter sp. (assembly GCA_021155045.1). Classification (GTDB taxonomy): domain Bacteria; phylum Bacteroidota; class Bacteroidia; order 2-12-FULL-35-15; family 2-12-FULL-35-15; genus 2-12-FULL-35-15. The sequence continues at coordinate 42,665 of JAJNQB010000016.1, read as the reverse complement.
CAATATCAAAAATTGACTTTTGAAAATCAGAAATAATGTATGCTTGTTTATTTTTAGATTCTGCATTATTTAAAACATCTGCTATTCTTGAGTTAATCTCGGAAAATGTTCTTGATATAGGACTTATCCTTATTTCATCTAATAAATCTGATAATTCTTCTTTATTTACTAAACGCTGATGCTTCGCTTCAAAATCATTGGTTAAAATTTGAAATCTATCGGTTGGTTTATATGCTGCAATTACTTCTTCTGCCCATTTTTTTGCATCATCAAGTAGAGTTCCGTTGGAATTCACAGCATCCATACTAAAAGAATTATCAATAAAAATACTTACAGCAGAATTACCAATAACAGTTGTCTTATTTTTATTTGGAATAAAAGGTTGAGCAAAAGCCAACACTAAAAATGTAATTGCTAAAATTCTTGCAATAAGAATAAGTAAATGCTTAAGTTTTGATTTTGATTGTGTTTCTTGCTTTACCTCTTTCAAAAACTTTACATTACTAAAATAAACTGTTTTAAATTTTCTGAAATTAAAAAGATGAATGATGATTGGAATGACTATTGCCGAAAGTGCAAATAAAAAAGCCGGATAAGTAAAGTTCATCAAAGCCCAAAGATAATAATTTATTGCTAAATTAAAACCAAGCTAAAATTTCATATCGCCAAATTAAAATAATTACACCAGCAATGGCAATAAATGCGCCTAGTACAGATTTTAATTTTATTTTTTCTTTGTAAAAAATATAGTTAATCGGCAGCACCAAAACAGGTACTAATGAAAAAATAGTTTGGGCAACTGAAGGCTTGTTTTCTAAAAGTGAAATTGCATACATTGATAGGCTCACACCCATAACAGGTCCAAATAATGTTCCAGCAAAGGTAAACCAAACACCATTGTTTCTGTTTTCAAAAACAGGTTTTAGCATTTCTTTTAATTTACCTCTAAAAATTGTAATGGTAAAAATTACTACTGCTGCACAAACCATTCGTATCCAAGTAGCGTGCAAAGCAGGAACTTTTCCAACATTCATATCATATTCGAACCCTTTGTTGGCAAGCACTACTCCTACTCCCTGACAAATGGATGCCAAAACTCCAAACAAAATACCTTTTTCAATTTTACCATGTTTTGATTGTGGCATTTTGCTTTTTTCAGTTTTTGTTATGGTAAGCCACAATACACCAGCAATGGTTACTCCTATACCAACCATTCCAACCCAATTAATACGTTCATCCACCAAAAAATATCCTGCAAAAAGAGCTGCTGCTGGAGCTAATGGAATAAAAATACTTCCAATACGTGCCCCTAAAATGGCAAATGATGTAAACCCAAAATAATCACCCAAAGCCAAGCCTACAATTCCTGACATACCAAACCACAGCCAATGTTCATGTAATGGAAAAGTAAATAAATCAGCCAACGAATAATTTAAAAAAATTAAACTAAGAATAGTCAAAAATATAATTGCTAAAACCAACCTAAAATGATTTACAGAATTAGGACCCAATCTACGAGCCGCTTCTGTAAAAGGAAATATGCCTATACTCCAAGACAAAGTTGTACCAATAGCAACAAGTTCTCCTAAATATAAATAGTTGCTTTGTGTCATTTTGTTATTTGAGCAACAAAAATAGTTTTTTAATCAAGGATAAAACTTTCGCTTACAAAAATATTTTTTTTAGATTTTTTTTAACTTACAAAGCCAAAACAATTGTTTGTCGATAAAAAACTTGTGTTCGTAGTAAAATGTTAATTATAATCCACTTATCAATGTTTATAACTATACCAGCGGAAGTTTGCTTTTGTAAGCAAAATGGATTCTATTTGTTATGCAAACATTAACTAAACAGATTATGAAGACTTTAAAACTAAGTGCAATTTTGTTGATTATATTGTTCTGTACACAAAATAGTAAAGCACAAAATCAAACGATAGTATCAGAAAACGCTGTATTTAATGTATTTCCTAACCCAAATGACGGGGAAGAAACGTATGTAAATCTTCAAGGATTTAAAGCAAACGATTTATTAGTGGTGGTATATGATATGTTCGGAAGAGAAATTTATTCAAAAGTAGAAATCCGAGAACAAGATGGCTTTTTATTTACACTAAGTACTGATGGAAAAAAATTGCCTACAGGAGTTTACATAATTACAGCATCATCAAACGATAAAGTGTTTCAGCAAAAACTTATTGTTAAATAATTGTTTTTTCTATTCATTCTATTTTTATACGCCTCTAACCTACTATTTGCCTAGTTAGCTTTAGCAAAAAAATTTGTTTACTTAAAATCTCTATTCATTCTTTTTTATAAATCATTACTTTTGGGTAATGAAAAAAATAATTGCTCTAGTTATAAATGTTGGTTTTTGTGTGTTGGTAAATGCGCAGGTAAATTATCCTCAAAATTATTTTCAATCACCTTTAGACACAGAAATTGTGCTTTCTGGGAATTTTGGTGAAATACGTCCTAATCATTTTCATGCTGGCTTTGATATTAAAACAGGTAATCGTGAAGGTTTAAAAGTGTATGCTGTTGCAGATGGTTATGTTTCAAGAATAAAAATTAGTCCTTATGGATACGGCAAAGCTTTGTATATAACACATCCAAATGGTTATACGAGCGTGTACGGTCATCTTAAAAGTTTTCCAGAACAGATAGATAAGTTTATTCGTGCTATGCAAGTTAGTAAACAATCATTTGAGCTAGACACACTTTTAAATGCAACAGCATTGGTAATAAAAAAAGGAGATGTAATTGCTTATTCAGGAAATACAGGGGGTTCACAAGGTCCACATTTGCATTTTGAAATTAGAGAAACGCTATCAGAGAAACCCGTTAATCCTTATTTGTTTGGTTACAAAGTAAACGACAATCAGGCTCCCAGAATCACTCAAATTGCAGTTTACCCTTTGAGTAGTGATGCAACAGTAAACGGAAAAAACAACATCAAAAAAATCACTCCAGTTTATGCAAATGGTAAGCATACCGTTAAGCCAATTGATTCCATTACAGTGTCAGGCAATATCGGTTTTGGTATTGATTGTTATGATAGCGAAACAAACTCTACAAATAAAAACAGTGTTTATTCAATTGAATTACAAAGCGGAGGGAAACGAATTTATTATTGTGAATATGAAAAATTTAGTTTCGAAAATGCTCGTTATGTAAATGCACATATTGATTATTTCCAATACAAAAAAGCTAATCTAAAATTACAAAAATGTTATCTTTCAAAAAACAATAAAATAGAACTATACAAAGGTGTAATTGATAATGGAATTATTGATTTTAATGATGGTGCTATACATTGGATAACATTTATCGTAAAAGATTTTTACGGTAATACCAGCGAGTTGGCATTAAAAGTTAAAGGAAATAAAAAAGCACTTTCAGATAAACAAAATAAAATCAAAGAGTCTATTTTTGATTGTAACAAGCCAAATACATTTATTAAAAATGATATTGAAATTTTGTTTCCTGCTTTTGCTTTGTATGACGATTTACAATTTAACTACAGTTCATCTGTAAAAGCCACAACCCCATACGCCCCACTCCATCACTTACAAAATACTAATATTCCTTTACAAAAAGCAATCACACTCAAAATAAAAACAAGCAATTTACCTGATTCACTACAAAATAAGGCTTGCATTGTTTCTGTAAACGAAAAAGGAAAAATAAATTATGAAGGAGGCAATTACAAAGATGGTTGGATTATTTGCGAAACAAAATTTTTCGGGAGTTACACTTTAAGCATAGACGTAATTGCTCCAAAGATTTATCCTCAATTTAAAAAAGATGCTAATGGAATTGTAAACTTAAGAGGATTGAAATATATTAGTTTCAAGGTTTCTGATAATCTTTCGGGAATACGTAAATACAATTTGTTTATTGATAATAAATGGATGTTAATGGAGTATGAACCTAAAAAACAATTATTGTTTTATGAAATAGAAAATGATATTTCAAAAGGTTTACATACCATGATTATTGAAGTAACTGACGACAAAGGCAATTCAGAAAAGCAAGAATATAAGTTTGAAAGGTAAGGTGGTATTCCTAAATTTGCAACACAATGGAATTAGATTCATTAAAAGATAAAGCAAAAACACTAGAACAAACCAACAAAAAGTTTTTTGATAAACTAAAACGTTCTAAGCCAAAAAATTTAGACGATACAGTTCATCAATTGCATGATGAAGCATTCGAAAAAATTGATTGTTTAACATGTGCTAATTGTTGCAAAACTACAAGCCCTATTTTTTACGAACGCGATATTGACCGCATTTCGAAAAGATTGCGTATGCGCCCCTCTAACTTTATACAAAAATATTTACACATTGATGAAGACAAAGATTATGTTTTAAATATTGCTCCCTGCCCTTTTTTAGATTCCGAAAATTATTGTTTGATTTATGAAGACAGACCACTAGCATGCAGAGAATATCCTCATACCAACAGAAAGCGTTTTCACCAACTATTGGATTTAACTTTAAAAAACACAGCAATTTGCCCTGCCGTTTTTGAAATAGTAGAAAAATTAAAAAAGAAATAGCTTTACTTTATACTGATACGGAATCTGTAATAGTTCAATCCAAAAAAAATAGGATAGGCTCTAACAGCTTCTCTATAAGCATTTACATTACTAAGGAGCAAATTATTCTTTGGACTAATTTGTCCTACGTAGGGTATTATCTGTCTAGTTGCGATTAAACTTATCCTTCAAAGCAGCTAATTGCGAAGCAAAATCATTTGCTGGTTTTTCTTCTTTTTCTTTTCTATTTGTGTTAGTTGTTATTTTAGGTAACGTTGTAGTTGTTGTTGCAACATTATCTTTCATAGAAAGTGCTATTCTTTTTCTTTGCACATCCACTTCTGTAACAGTAACTCTTACTTGCTGTTGTACTTTAACAATTGTATTGGGGTCAGAAACAAATGTATTTGATAATTGAGAGACATGAACCAACCCATCCTGATGAACACCAATATCCACAAATGCACCAAAATTTGTTACATTAGTTATAACACCCGGCAATTTCATACCTACACGTAAATCAGCAATTTCATGAATACTTTCATCAAATTTGAAAACTTCAAACGTTTTTCGTGGATCTCTTCCTGGCTTGTCTAACTCCGTAATAATATCAGTTAATGTAGGTAAACCAATTTTTTCGGTAACATAATTATGTAATACAATTTTTTTACGCAACTCTTTTTCTTGCATTAATTGTTCAATAGTACAATTCAAATCTTTCGCCATTTTTTCAACTGTATCGTAACTTTCTGGATGCACCGCACTTTTATCTAAAGGATGTTTACTATTTGAAATTCGCAAGAATCCTGCAGCTTGTTCAAATGCTTTTTCACCCATGCGAGGCACTTTCAATATTTCTTTTCGTGATTTAAATGGTCCATTTTCATTTCTGTATTCAACAATATTTTTTGCTAATTGACTTCCTAAACCAGAAACATAAGTTAATAGCTGTTTACTTGCTGTATTTATTTCCACTCCAACTTTATTAACAGAACTTTCTACAACTTCATCTAATTTTTTCTTTAATAAATATTGATCAACATCATGCTGATACTGCCCCACTCCTATAGATTTCGCATCAATCTTAACCAATTCTGCTAATGGATCAGCTAGTCTTCTTCCAATAGAAACAGCACCCCTAACAGTTATATCTTTATCTGGAAATTCTTCACGAGCAACATCTGAGGCAGAATAAATAGATGCGCCACTTTCATTTACCATTATCACATGTATTTCTTTTGGCAATCCATCAATACTTCTTATAAATGATTCTGTTTCTCTTCCTGCTGTTCCATTTCCAATAGCTATTGCTTCAATATTATATTTTGCACATAAACCTAAAACAGTTTGTTTGGTTTGAAATATTTTATTTTGTTCATGAGGATAAATTACAGTGTCTTCCATTAATTTACCTTGCTTATCAAGAACAACAACTTTACAACCAGTTCTAAATCCTGGATCAATAGCTAATATTGTTTTTTGTCCTAAAGGCGAAGCTAAAAGCAGCTCTCTTAAATTTTCGGCAAATACTTGAATTGCTTTTTCATCAGCAAGTTCTTTGGTAAGCATTCGCATTTCGCTTTCAATCGAACTGTGCAGTAATCTATCGTATGAATCGTGAATAGCTAATTTTACTTGCTCCGATGCAGCATTATTAGATTTAACAAACTGCATTTCTAAAATTTTATATGCTTCATCCTCTGGCGGAGCAATGTTTATATTTAAAATACTTTCTCCCTCTCCTCTTCGCATTGCTAATAATCTATGCGAAGGACAATTCCCCAATTGTTCTTCCCAATCAAAATAATCCTTAAATTTTTCTCCTTCAATTTCTTTTCCTTTTAAAACCTTGCACTTTATTGTTGCCGAACGCTTAAATAGGTTACGAATTTTATCACGTGCTTCCATATTTTCATTCACCCATTCTGCAATAATATCGCGTGCTCCAGACAGCGCAACTTCAATATTGTCAACATTTTTATCGGTAACAATAAATTTTTCTGCTGCTGATTCTACATCAAATTTATTTTGTAAAAAAAGTAATTCCGCTAATGGTTCTAAACCTTTTTCACGTGCAATGCTTGCACGCGTTCTTCGTTTTGGTTTGTAAGGCAAATAAATATCTTCAAGCGTTGATAGTGTTTCGGCTGCATTTATTTGTTTGATGAGTTCGGGTGTTAATTTATTTTGTGATTCAATAGACTCTAAAATAGCTTCTCTTCTCTTTTCCAAAATGCGCAAACGTTCAATTTCATCTCTTATTGCAACAACTTGAACCTCATCTAAACTTCCAGTAGCTTCTTTTCTGTAACGAGCAATGAATGGAATTGTAGCACCTTCATTTAATAATTCAACAGTAGATATAACTTGTTTTTCTGCAATGTTTAATTGCAAAGAAATTTTTTTATAAAAACGTAATTCGGACATCATATTTGTTTATTTGTAATTACAAATATAATCAGCAGAAAACTGTTGAAACAATAATATTTTCAACACTTTTAGCAATTTTGTTAATAAATTAATTGTAAAATTTTTCGTTTTTTTCAACCATCTTTTTCAAAAGAATACAAGGTCTGTATCTATCTTCTGAATAATCAGAGTACAGAGTATTTAATGAATCAAGTACATTTGGCAAACCCAATTCATCAGCCCACTTTAAAAGTCCTTTTGGATAATTTACTCCTTTTGTCATCGCAATATCTAAATCTTCTTTTGAAGCTAATTGTAAATACAGTGAGTCTATGGCTTCATTTATCAACATTACAATTACACGATTGAAAATATATTTACCAAGTTTTTCATCTTGATTTGCTTTTGGCTGTATTGCATCATCAGCATAATTATAATACCCTTTTCCTGTTTTACGTCCAAACATTTTTGCTTCAAACAAACGTTTTTGAGTTAAAGAAGGTTTGAATTTGGGCTCGTAAAAAAATTGTTGCCAAACACTTTCAGTAACTTTATAATTGATATCATTACCAATAAAATCCATCAACTCAAAAGGTCCCATTTTAAATCCGCCATACGTTTTTAATGCCCAATCAATTGTAGCAATATCTGCAATACCTTCTTCATAAATACGGATAGATTCGCCATAAAAAGAACGAGCAACACGATTTACAATAAAGCCTGGTGTGTCTTTAGTAAGTACAGTTACTTTCCCCCAGCTATCAATTATCTTTTTTGATTCTATAACAACAGAATTATCAGTAGTGATTGCAGGAATAATTTCAACCAAAGGCATCAAAGGAGCAGGATTAAAAAAATGTATCCCTACTACCCTATTTGATTTTTTACAAACAGAAGCAATGGATGCAATAGACAAAGAAGATGTGTTACTCGCCAAGATGCAGTTTTCAGAAACAACACCTTCTAATTCAGAAAACACATTTTGCTTAATTTCTATATTTTCAATAATGGCTTCAATGATTAAACTACAATTTTTAAAATCAGCTAATGAATTTACATAGTGAGTTTTTGAAATTATATCTTTTGCAACTTGTTCCGTTATTTTTTGTTTTTCAACAAGTTTTTTTAAAGTGTTATCTAAAGTAATTTTTGCTTTTTCAAGTGCAGCAGAATTATTATCGTAAATCAAAACTTCATATCCTGCAGCCGCAGCAACCTGTGCAATTCCAGCCCCCATAGCGCCAGAACCTATTATACCGATGTGATTGTTATTCATGATTATTTTAATTTACAAATCTAACCTACTCTCCTTTAAAAACAGGTTTTCTTTTTTCTAAAAAGGCATTTACTCCTTCTTTGTAGTCGTAACTTCTAGCAGCTTTTACTTGCTCATGCGCTTCTGAAATCAATTGATTTTCGAGAGTACTAAACAATGAATGATTGATTAATTTTTTTGTTAAACCAATTGCATACGTTGGCATTTCAGCAAGAGCCTTTGCTAATTCAAATGCTTCTGTTTGCAGATTAGCATCTTCAGTAACTTTATAAATCATTCCCATTTTTTCGGCATCAATAGCGGTTACCTTGTCTCCTAACATCATCAGTGCAGAGGCTTTTCCAAAACCTACCAATCGTGGTAAAAAAAATGTTCCAGCGCTATCGGGTATTAAACCAATTTTACTAAATGCTTGAATAAATGAAGCTGAATTGCCCGCCACAACAATATCACAAGCCAATGCAATGTTTGCACCTGCTCCAGCAGCAACACCATTTACGGCACAAATTACTGGTTTCTCTAAATATCTTAATTTTTGAATAATGATATTATAATGTTCTTTAACAATGGTTTCTATCCCTGGTCCTGAATCATCTATGGCTTCTGATAAATCTTGTCCTGCGCAAAAAGCTTTTCCTTCACCCGTAATATAAATTGCTCTTACTTTTTTATCTTGTTTAGCTATATCTAACTGTGTTTGTAGAGCTAAAGCCATTTCTCTATTGAAACTGTTAAATTTATCGGGGCGATTTAATGTAAGTTTTAATACACCATTTATCAATTCAGATTTAATAGATGTCATATAATTTTGTTTTATTTATTTTCAATTTCTTTTTGATGCTTATGATAAACATCAATAGTAACAAGCATAGCAACAAATCCCCAAAAAGGGACAGATGCTTTATCTGTATCAAGAAAGTTATTTAATCCTCCGTGAACAATATAGGTTACAAAGCCAAGTAAAATTACAAGAACAATGTTTTTTAATTCTCTATCAGAAATAGTATAGTATAATCGAAATCCAGTAGATAAAACACAAATTACTATCGCAATAAATGTTAATGCTCCCAACACCCCTGATTCACATAATGGACCAATGTACTCGCTATGAGCATTTCCTCTATCTCCCATATTTGTACTAATAATTGTTTTTTCATTTGCATGTTGAAAAGGAGCATAAACAAAAGAATAAGTACCGGGTCCCCAACCTAAAACAGGGCGTTCTTCAAACATTCTAAATGCTGCACTCCAACGATTCAGTCGTTCTAAGTTAGAAGCATCAGTAGAAATATTAGAAATGGATTCAATGTGTTTATCAAAATCTTGAGATGCATCTTGACGATTTTTTTCAAGTTTCATTACTATTTCCGTTCGATATATCAACAATACAGCTGCAATTAAAGACGCAAAAATAAGCAAGGTATTAAACCTAATTTTTAACAGTAAAATAAAATACATTAAAAGAGCAGCAACCAAACTAAGCCATGCAGCCCTTGTATAGCTGAATACCAAAGCAATAATAAAGATAAGGAGTAACAAAAAGGAAGCGAATTTTATACTTGCAGGGTATTTTTTATTGAATGTAAAAAATATTAAAAACGGAAAAAACATTGCTAACATTGCGCCATATACAGTGTGATCATTGTAAAATGGCGACATGATATAATTTGCTATTTGCTCATCGAAACTTACCAAATAATGGTTGTACAAAGTATAAAAAATGATTGCTGTAAAAGCAATAATATATAACCATACAAACCTTTTTATATGGGAATAGTTTTTAAATATTTGTGTTCCTAAAAAGTAAAACACAATTATATACCATAATCTTGAAACTAAAAACTTGAAAGAAACAACTGGAAATTCGCTTGTAATAGAAGTAATAAATATCCACAGCAAATAAATTAAAATTGAAATGGTTATTGGATGTTTTAAAATAGATGAATCAATGGATGATTTGTGAAGTTGTTTAAAAATATAAACCAACATTATTCCAAAAATAATTGGCTCTGTTGGCAAGCTTAGCCCCAATCCTCCTTCAAGATGCTGCAAATTAACTGCAAATGGGGTAAGAAAAACGACAACCAACACCAATTTATCAATAGAGAATAATGCTAAAAAAACAATAAGTAATGCAGCAGGCAATAAATTCAAATAATAAAATTCAAAATAGATGCATAAAGCATTAATTAGCATAAATGCTATACTCAATGTAAACACCCATTTTATATTTTTTTGTTGAAGCATTTTATATTTATGCTGCTAGTTTTTTTCTGATGTCAAAAATCAAAGCCATCAGAAATAAAAACATATTAGACGCAAAAAAAGAAATTGTAACTATTAACCAACGAACAGGATAAGACTTTTTATCCGCTATACTAGGCTTAGTAACCACATTAGTATAAGTCAATTCTTTTGTTAAATCTTTTAAAACATTATCATATTCTAACCGTGTAGCATTATAACTTCCCAAGTGTGTGTCATACGTTTTTTTAGCTTCGTAATATTCTCCTCCTTTTTCTTCCAGGTTTCGCATCATTGCATCAATATCCTGTATTTTGTTTTTACCATTTGCTAAAGATTTTAAATATGCTTTGGTTACTTCTTTTGATTGTACTTCATAATCTAATATTTGATATTTAATCCTAAGTTCTTTCAAAACTTTATCAATTGAATCCAATGCAACTTGTTTGTGCTTTAATTGATTTTCAACAATAACGAGCACTTCCGATGTTTTTTCTCGTTGTAAAGCTCTCGCTTTTAAATTTAATTGCTCTACAATTTCATTTACCATTGAACAAGCTATACCTGGGTTTTCATCTAAAACTTTTATTTCAATTGATTCAAATTGTGTTCTTCTAATTTCAACATTTGATTCGTAACTATTAACCAATTTAGATATTCCTCCATTTTCAGTGGTGTCAATATTATAGTGTTCTGCCAAATTATATTTTTTTACAAGAGCATCTCTAATATCAGCAGATTCTAATAATTGCAGCATTTGCTCTGAGGGACTTTCGCTACTGTAAGGGATTATATTGGATGGATAAATAATAGCAGATGATTTGTACTTTGGTTTTATAAACCATTCACTTGAAAATAGTACAGATAACACAATGGCAGCAGCCGATATAATTATAAACTGCATTTTCCATCGAAGTATTACCCGTATAAAATAGTAAGTACTTTCTTTGTATTCTTCTTGCATTGGTTCTTCTTTTATTTTTGTAATTATTTCGTTTATCTTTTCTTTAAGCTTTTGTGAACTATTATTTTGTACTTCAATAGTTTCAATTTTTGTTTCTACCTGTCTTTCTATTTCTTTGCTTTCAATATCAGGTTTGTAGTCTTTTACTTTGTTGTGCCGTATTATGGAAGCCCTCACCGGCTCCTGTGTTCATTTTTTGTATTGTTTTATGTTTTCTAATAATAAAATTGCTATTAATGCTAAAATTAATGTTGTAACAGTAGATGCTAAAACAATCAACCATCTTACTGGATATGATTTTCGCTCAGCAGGATAAGCGTTGCTAACAATAAACTTTTGTGGTAATGTTTGAGTAGCATTTACACGGGCTTCTTCTAACTTAGATTTTAAAATATTCAATTGTTTTCGTTGCATGTACATATTATCGCGCAACGAAATGTAAGCACTTCCGTACTCCGCAAGAATTTTCAATTTTTCTTCTAATGCTTTTACTGCTCTTTGGTCTCCTTTTGAAATCGCGATGGCATATTGTTCGTTTGTAACTTCCGATTGTGACTCATAATCATAAACCCCTTTTCTATTGATTGCTCGCAAGGAGTCTTCCTGTGTTTGAATTTCAACTAATTTATTGTTATACTCAGTCGATACAATTTTAAATCCTTCATTTGCACGCTGACGTTGAATATGAATTTTTGTAGAGTCATGCAATGCAGCAATATCATTGGCAATTTCTGAAGCTAAATTGGGGTCTTTGTCTAAAACTTCAATTTTAACAGACATGTATTCTGTACGTTTAAAACTGATATTGCTTTGGTATTCCTCATAAAGTTTAGTTCTTTTATACTTATCAGTAGAATCAATGCCATAATGAGCCATAAGATTATACTTTTCACAAACCTGAGAGCGAATTTCATCAGAATTTAGTATTTGTAGCATTTGTTCTGCTTCTTCCTCTTCTCCAAACTGCAAAACGTCTGTTTTTTGAGCATTTGTTTCGGATAATAAAGCACCAGAAATGGAATTGGTAGTTGCAGGAAACAAAATCACTGTTGATTTGTATTTTTCCTGTATCGTTAATGAAACTATACTAGATATTATAACAGCAGCTATAGCAATGATTGCCAACTGTTTTTTCCATTTATAAATAAAAAACAATACGTTTAAAGAATTAAAATCTTCCGCTTCGTTTGATTGCTTGTTCATGAGCTATTTTTATTTGAGTACGTCTGTATGAATTAAGGACGACAAAAATAGCAAAAAATAGATAATTCAGTAGTTTTTATCCGTATTTCATTATACGGAACATCGATTTTAAACTGATGATTCCTGTAATAAATGCCCATACAATAGAGCAAGATGTCATCATCATAAATTTAACCATCCAATGAAAGCTCAAAAGCTCGTGTGTAGCATAATTGATAGCAATAATGCCTGCAGTAAAAACAATAAAAGTATTGATCAGCCTAAAATTGACTTTGAACTTAAATATACGTTGAGCTATAATTACTTGAATGCCTGCCGTTAAAAATTGAGTAATTAAACTAGATACTGCCGAACCAAAAGCTTCAAATTTTATAATTAAAAAATAATTTAGTGTAATGTTGAATAGCATTCCAGAGGCTGCCATATAATTCAACTGACGCATATTCCCATTTGCTGTAAGTAAGGTGCCAAAAATATAAGTTGTTGAAACTGCTATAAAACTCATCATTAGCAAGCCAAATATTTTTGCAGATTCAGCAATATGCTCTTTGTACATCAATTCCATTAATTCCTGTCTAAAAAACAGGCAACCTATCCCAATAACGATTGCTGGAGTGAGTAATAAGGTGCTTATCAGTTTTACTAGTGGTTCTATTGATTCTTTGTATTTAAGCATACGAGAAAAAATTGGCAACAACATGCCTGCCGTTAAAAAAGCAATCATGTTGGTTGCATCCAATATCCTAAAAGCCTGAGCATAAATACCCGATTGAACATCGCCATCATCAAGCATACGCTCAATCATTACTGTATCAATACGGTTATAAAACGACATTAATAGTGTAAGTATGGCAAAAGGCAAACTCTTTTTTAAAATCATTAAAGAAAATGTTTTGTCAAATTTTAATTTAAAAGAAGTAGTCTTACTTAGAATAATAAAAAATGCAATAATGGTTGTGAGTAAGTACGAAAAAGTTTGTGCATAAACAAAATACATAATTCCGTCTTCTCCTTTAAAAACACCTTTTTTTAGCATTACCACACACAAAACAATAAGAATTAACCTATCCAAAACAGATACGACACTATCCGTTTTAAACAAATGTAAACCAGCTAAATTGGATCTTAAATAAAGAATGAAGAACACTAAAAACATATTAAATCCTTGAACTAATAATAATTTAATAAGCCTTGTATCGTAACCAATTACTATACCAGCAATAATACAAATAACAATATAAGCTAGTGCTAGCAAAAGTTTTAAGCCTACTAAACTGGAAAAATGTTTTGTGAGTAGATGATTGTTTTGTGCAATATTTTTATTATTAAAATTGGTTATTCCAAAATCAAGAATAATTGTAAGTAAAAACGTAAAATTGAAAATTGCGAAGTAAATTCCATAGTTTGCAGCGCCTACTTCTACTTGAATTGCTCTATCAACACCCAATATATAAATTGGTTTGATGAGTAAATTCATAAATAAAAGCAATGCTAAATTGGCAACAAACTTTTTTTGCATGTGGCAAAAATACTGATTTTATTAAGGTAAGAAGATAAAATTTTGTTTTTGATGTATTCTAGAATCAAATTCTACTAGTTGATTTTTGATTACAACAAAAGTTTTGTAATTCAACGCTTTAAATAAGTTAAAACAATTATAGCGATTTTCATTATCCCATAGCTCAGCATAAACAACAGGTTTATTTTTTAATATTGTTTCTTTAGCTCCATCTAATACAAAAAATTCGAAATTTTCAACATCAATTTTTATTGCACTGATTCTTTTTTCTGAATTTATTATTTCAGGCATTAAATCTATTTTTTTTAGCGGAACTTTAACTTTCTCGCCTTCATTGTTTTCAGTAATTGAATCATGAACTACATGACTTAATCCTTGCATACGCACATTTGAAATTACAGGCATCACCATTTCTACCTCCCCTTCTGTATTTCCTAGTGCAACTTCAAAAAGCACAACATTATTGAGTTTTAAATAGTTTACAATTCGTTTAAATGCTATTATGTTGTTAGGCATAGGTTCAAATGCAAACACCGTTGTGTTTTTTATTGTTTTAGCCAAATGAGCCGTCATAATACCAATATTTGCACCAATATCAAGCACGGTGGAATTATTAGGAATTAACTTTAAAAAGTGAAAAAAATCTTTTTCATTTTTATCTCGTTTTAGCGTATAAATTTTAAAAAGAGAAAAAACAAATAAATAATTTTTAAAACCAAGTAGTTTATGAAGAATATATTTTACAGCATTTTTCATTCGCTTGCAAAAATATTATAATTTCGTTCACAAATAATAAATACAATGGAAATTGTTGTAAATACCAGACTATTAATAAAAGACAAACTTGAAGGAATTGGCTGGTTTACTTACGAAACATTGAAACGTATTACAAACAACAATCCTCAGCATCATTTTATTTTTTTGTTTGACAGAGATTTTGATGAAGAATTTATTTTCTCAGACAACATTACTCCTGTTATCTTGTCGCCACAAGCAAGGCATCCATTTCTTTTTTATTGGTGGTTTGAACATTCGGTTGCTAATTTTTTAAATAAATACAAACCAAATTTATTCCTATCTCCCGATGGATACTTATCATTGAATGCAAAATGTAAACAGTTAGCTGTAATACATGATTTAAATTTCGAACATTATCCAAACGATTTACCATTTTTGGTTCGTAAGTATTACAAGTATTATTTTCCAAAATTTGCACACAAAGCAAGCCGTATCGCAACCGTATCTGAATTTTCAAAAAAAGATATTGCATCAACATATCATATCAACGAAAAAAATATTGATGTGATTTATAATGGCTGTAACACAATTTATTCTGTTTTGTCTGCTGAAACAAAAAAATCAACCAAGCACATTTACTCTCAAGATGAAGATTATTTTTTATATGTTGGCTCCTTACACCCAAGAAAAAACATAAAACGCTTATTTGAAGCTTTTGATATTTTTAAAAACGCTACAGGAAGCAAAATTAAACTTGTTGTGGTTGGAGAAAAATATTATTGGACAAACGAAATAAAACGTGCTTTTATCAATATGAAGCACAAAGATGATGTAATTTTTACTGGTCGTCTTAGCACAAAAGAACTCAAAAATGTTTTAGGCTCGGCATTAGCATTAACTTACGTTCCTTATTTCGAAGGATTTGGAATACCCATACTAGAAGCTATGAATGCTGGAATTCCTGTTATTACCAGCAACATTACATCAATGCCCGAAGTTGCAGGTGATGCAGCGCTTTTAGTTAATCCATTTTCTGTTAATTCAATTTCCGATGCTATGCTTTATCTGTATAAAGACGAAGACATGCGCAATATATTAATTGCAAAAGGTAATAAACAAAAACTTGATTTTAGTTGGGATAAAACAGCAGACGCTTTTTGGAAAAGTATTGAAAAAACGTTTTAACTAAATGTAACTTTTAATTGTGTTAATTAAAACTTCCATCATAATAGGTTTCGACAAATAGCTATCACAGCCCGCGTTGATACATCTTTCTTTATCTCCTTGCATTGCATTTGCTGTTAAAGCTACAATAGGAATTCGCCCTATTCTATTTTCTATTTCATCATACCGAATAACTTGCGTTGCTGAAAGCCCATCTAGAATAGGCATTTGAATATCCATCAAAATAAGTTTAATATTTTTGTTCGACTTAAAACAATCAACTGCTTCTTGCCCATTATTTGCGGTTACAACAACAAAACCAGCTTTTTCTAAAATTAGTTTAGTAAGCTTTTGATTTATTAAATTATCTTCAACCAATAAAATAGATTGCTTACTATTACTTTCAATTTTCCCAGAAGGAGCATCTAAAATGCCAACATGATTTGCTGCTTTAAAAGGGATTGTAAAATAAAAACTACTTCCTCTTCCTTTCTCCGATTGCACATAAATTGTACCTCCCATCATTTCAATTATTTTTTTCGAAATGGTTAAACCTAAACCACTTCCTCCATATTCTCTGGTTGTTGAGGCATCTGCTTGCAAAAACATTTCAAAAATTTTATTTTGTTTGCTCTGGTCAATTCCAATTCCGGTATCTGATACATAAAATTTTAATTCTTTCTTGTTAGTTAATTCCACACCAAATTTAATTGAACCTGAATCAGTAAATTTTACAGCATTACTCAACAGATTAAGTAATATTTGTTTTATTCGATATGAATCAAGCAATACATTAAATGATTTATCAAACGAACATTCATTTTCTAATTTAATATCTTTGTTCGCTTTACTAATCAAGCCTTTTGTAGTTAATTCAACAGTGCTTAAAAGCTCACACAAAGAACAAGGGTGTTCATCTAATAGTAATTGTCCAGCTTCTATTTTTGAAATATCAAGAATATCATTTATCAAATTAAGCAGCAAACTCCCGCTGTTTTTCAATATTTCAAGATATGAACGATGTGAATCATTCACTTTTTCCTGCAACATAATATCCACATAACCAATAATAGCATTCAGTGGTGTTCGAATTTCATGACTCATGTTTGCCAAAAATTCTGATTTTGCCTTATCTGATTCTTCTGCTTTTTTACGAGCTGTACGCATTTGTTCTTCTATATTTTTTCTTTCAAAAAAAGTAGGAACATTATAGCTGTTTTTTTGTTGAACCTTAAAGCCTGCTTTTTGGGTGTAGTTATCAAGATGTTCTTGTATTTTATGCGGAGGCGACATGATAAAAGTACAATTTTCATCTCCTTTTGCTTTGCAAGTTACTTCTACTGCTGTTAAAGGCATTCCAAAACTTTCTTCGCACCAACCAGAAGAATAACCAGCATTCATAACACATACATTTGTTTCTGGATTTTTTCCAGAACGTAACCAAGAATCGGCTTCAAATGAAAATGGGTGGTTATATATTAAATAATAATTATCATCAGGAGAAGGATTGCTTTCGGGCAAAATATCAACATAAGCCCAGCCAGAATAAGCAAAATGAACAGGTCCTGCAGATAGCTTTTCGATAGGATTTATAAGATTCATCTTAGAATGAAAATTTTTAGCATCGTTTATTCCAATAACATGAGCTATATCAAATAAAAAGTTTTTGCCAATCAGCATAGCTTCATCTTTTCCTCTATCAAAATATAATTTCAAAATTGTATTCAAAAAATCTGTTGATAAGGCTGAAGCTCTCACCAAAACATAGCGTTGGTCGTTTATTTCAATGGTTCCTTTGGATGGCTCCATTTTTAAATTTTTGAAATACTCCCCCACTATTTTTTGTGCTGCGTCAAAAATAGGTTTAACATTATCCGGCACAGAAACTGTTTCTTTTTCTTGAATCAAACTAAAGTCCTTCCGCAAAATAGCGTTTTCGCGCTCCAATTCAACAATCCTTTTCTTTAAATCCTCTATATTAGTATTCATAATTTTTATTGATGTGCTATAAAAAGATATTTATTTTCTTTCATATCAGATATAAATATGAGCTAAGGTGAAAATATAATCTAAAATAGTAAATTAAATGACATTATCAACCCTTGTACATACTCCTTCTATTGCTAAGATAGTATTATCAAAAACCGCCTTTGCTTCGGCTAGCAAAGGTTTTAAGTCTTTATAACGAGCAGAATAATGTCCTATCATTAATTGCCTTACTTCTGCTTTTTTTGCTATTGTTGCTGCTTGCGAAGTGGTAGAATGAAATGTTTCTTTTGCTCTTTCTTCCTTTTCATTCATAAAAGTGGCTTCGTGATAAAGCAAATCAACATTTTTAATAAAAGGGATTAAGGTTTCATCGTAGCAAGTATCCGAACAATACGCATAGCTACGTGTTTTATGCTTGTTTAATACAAGATCTGAATTAGGAATAATTTTTCCATCTGCCAATTTAAAATCGGCACCTTTTTTAATATCAAAAATTTTTTCTGTAGGAATGTCGTACTTTTTTATTGTTTCAGGCAAAATATTCGCCATCAAAGGTTTTTCAATAAACACAAAACCACAACACGGAACTCGATGGTTTAGTACTATTGCTTTTACAATTACCTTGTCATCCTCAAATAAAATATCCTCGTTAATGTATTTATGAAAATGATATACTATTTTATAGCTTAAATATGATTGTGAATGTTTATGTTGAATATCAATAATTTCTTTTAACTCTTCAGGACAATACAAATGCAACTCCGTTGTTCTTCCTAACAAATGCATACTAGCAAGCAAACCCACCAAACCTAAATAATGGTCGCCATGCAAATGGCTAATAAAAATGTGATTTATCCTTTGAAATTTTAATTTAAACTTCCGTAATTGAATTTGCGTTGCTTCACCGCAATCAATCAAAAAAAACCGCTCAGCTATGTTTAATAGCTGAGCGGTAGGATTTCTTTTTGATGTTGGAGTTGCACTGCTGCAACCTAAAATAGTTAATTCAAAACTCTGCATTCTTATTTTTTATCACTCACCACCATGCGTTTTGTTATAACTTTATCTCCATTTTTTACTGAATAGATATATACTCCAGGTGCAAATGAATTCGCATCAATTTTAATGGTGTTAGCACCTTTTTCTGCCATAAATTTATTGTCATAAACAACAGCACCTAAAAGGTTGTAAATCTTAAATTCAATTTGTGTAGCATTTAATGAGGAAAAGTAAATTTCTGTTTTATCAGCAAATGGATTCGGTGCATTTTGTTGAACATCAAATTTATTCAAATTTAACTCGGCAATGCCAGATGCAGCAACAACAATGCTACGGTATTGTTTGTTTTCTTGTGGTAATGTAACAGGAACACCGAAAATTGTACCATTAGCATCCGCTTTTACAATAATTTGTTTGTTCCAAACCATTGTTGGAGTACCGCTAATTAGAATACAACCATTAGAACCGCCAGGAAAGCTACAACTACCTGGAGCACATTGATATATTAAACCAGGTGCTAAACTATCAACTCCAGTAATAACAATAGAATTAATTGTTGCAGAAGGATAACCAAAATCAGTTCCATCAGTTGGTACCTTGAAACTAACAGTTTGTGTATAAGGAACACCAACTGTTCCAATTGCTAAACCAGTTGCACTATCTGGGCATACGCCATAATTTGCCGTTACTGGAACACAAGAAATATCAGGAGTACAAACTTGAGCATTTGAACTTAAAGAACTTGCACCTGCAATTCCTATAATAAAGAGTAATTTTTTAATCATGTTTATTGGGTTTTGGTTAGTTATTATATTGTTTTAGTAGCTTCTGATAAAGTATTAGTTATTGTTAAAATGCTATCTAACTGAGATATTGTTATTAATCGTTTTACTGCATCTTGCAATCCAGTAAGCACAAACTTTCCATTTCCGTTTTTACAAAGTCTATTTGCTACCAAAATAGCGCTTAAACCAGATGAATCGCAATAACGAGTATCTGTCAAATCAATAATTATATTATTGATTCCATCCGTATTTAAAATAACCAATTCTGATTTTAATGATGGAGCAATAAGCGTATCCAACTTTTCAGTTTTTACTTTTATTACAGCATAATTATCTTTCTTTTCTATCTCAAAACTCATATCCTGATTTTTAGTATTAGACAAATGTAGGAAATTTTTAGTGTAAAAAGCAAAAGATTTTTTAAGCTCTTCCTGCAAGTAAAAAAAGTACAGCCATTCTAACTGCTACGCCATTTTCAACCTGCTCAAGTATAATGCTTTGTTTGCTATCTGCTACATCGCTTGTTATCTCTACACCTCTATTTATAGGACCTGGGTGCATCACAATAATTTTTTTAGAAAGGGAATCTAAAATTTCTTTGTTCAAACCATACAACATACTATATTCTCTGAGGCTTGGGAAGTATTTAATATCTTGTCTTTCGAGCTGGATGCGCAACATATTTGCAACATCACACCATTCAAGCGCTTTTCGTAAGTTATGCTCTATCTTTACTCCAAGTGATGAAATGTATTTTGGAATTAAGGTTGTGGGTCCACACACCATCACTTCAGCACCCAATTTTTGTAAGCAAAATATGTTGGATAATGCCACTCGTGAGTGAAGTATGTCGCCAATTATAGCAATTTTTTTGCCTTTAATTGTTCCTAACTTTTCCTTTATTGAAAATGCATCTAATAAAGCTTGCGTTGGATGTTCGTGAGCTCCATCTCCAGCATTAATTATTTTTGCATCAATATGTTTCGATAAAAATACTGCTGCTCCAGGGTTGGGATGTCGCATCACTACCATATCCACTTTCATTGCCAAAATATTGTTTACAGTATCTATTAATGTTTCGCCTTTTTTAACAGACGATGAAGAAGCTGAAAAGTTTATTACATCGGCACTTAAACGTTTTTCGGCAAGTTCAAAAGATAATTTTGTACGGGTAGAATTTTCGAAAAACAAATTGGCAATGGTAATATCTCGTAATGAAGGTACTTTTTTAATTGGGCGATTGATGACTTCTTTAAAACTTTCAGCGGTAGATAATATTAAATTTATGTCGTCAACCGTGAGGTCTTTAATTCCTAATAAGTGTTTGGTACTTAGGTTCGTCATTCGTTTTTATTAATCGTTTGTTAATAAAGTTACTTTATCTTTTCCATCTGTTTCAATCCACTCTACCACTACTCGTTCAGAAGCAATAGAATCTATTTTTTTTCCAATATACTTGGCTTGAATAGGTACATGTCGGCTTAATCTTCTATCAATCAAAACCAATAATTCTACATCTTTAGGTCTTCCAAAAGCAAGCATAGCATCTAAGCCTGCACGTATTGTTCTTCCTGTAAATAAAACATCATCAACTAGCACCACATTTTTATCTTCAATGATAAAATCAATTTCGGTTCTATTAGGAACAAGTTCTTTTTGCCTAAAATCATCACGATAAAAAGTAGTATCTAAGCTACCACATTTTACATTTTTATTTTTTAAAATTTCCTGTAATTTTTTCTGAATACGTTTTGCAAGGTAAATGCCTCGAGGTTGAAGACCAATTATTACGGTTTTAGAAAAGTCATCATGAACTTCAATTAATTGATAACAAAGCCGAGTAACGGTAATTTCAAAATGTTTGCTGTCGAGGATAATTCGTGGCTTTATCATTTCGGGAAACAAAGGTATGAAAAATTTATTGTCTCATCAATACCTTTAAAATAAACATGTGGTTTATGTAAAAGACAAAAAAGCCCCACATCTCTGTGAGGCTTTATCTTATTGTTTTTCTTATTAATTCTGAGCAGATGTTTGTTCTGGTTTAGGCAACAATACTTTGTGGGATAATTTGAATTTTCCTGTTTTAGGATCAACCCCAATTAATTTCACTTTTATTTTTTCACCTTCTTTAAGCACACCATCCATAGTTTCTAATCGGCTGTGGCTAATTTCTGAAATATGTAACAAACCATCTTTACCTGGCATAAACTCAACAAAAGCACCAAATGCCATTATTGATTTTATTTTTCCTTCATATATCTCTCCTACTTCTGGTTGTGCAACAATGCCTTTTATTTTAGCCAATACTGCATTAATTGCATCTGCATTGGTTGCTACAATATCAATGTGTCCCATGTTATCTTTTTCTTCAATAACAATAGTAGCACCTGTTTCGCGCTGCATTTCTTGAATAATTTTCCCTCCCGGTCCTATTACAGCGCCAATAAACTCTTTAGGTATTGTCATTTTAACAATGCGCGGAGCATGTGGCTTGTAATCAGAACGAGTTTCAGAAATAGTTTTAGTCATTTCAGCTAATATATGTAAACGACCTTGTTTAGCTTGTTCTAAAGCTTCAGCCATTACTTCATAAGGCAAACCATCTACTTTTAAATCCATCTGGCAAGCAGTGATTCCATCTTTTGTTCCTGTTACTTTAAAATCCATATCACCTAAATGATCTTCGTCTCCTAAAATATCAGAAAGAATAGCATATTTTCCTTTGTCATCTGTAATCAATCCCATTGCAATACCAGAAACAGGTTTTGTAATTTTTACACCAGCATCCATTAATGCTAATGTTCCAGCGCAAACTGTTGCCATTGATGACGAACCATTTGATTCTAACACATCTGATACAACACGTACTGTGTAAGGATTTTCTGGCGACAACACTTGTTTTAAAGCACGCTCAGCTAAGTTACCATGACCAACTTCACGTCTTCCAGGTCCACGGTTTGGTTTTACTTCACCTGTAGAAAAAGCAGGGAAATTATAATGCAACATAAAGTTGTTTTGTCCTTGATACAATGCTCTGTCGATAGATTGTAAATCCAACTTAGTTCCTAGTGTAACAGAAGTTAATGATTGTGTTTCTCCACGAGTAAAGATGGCAGAACCATGCGCAGAAGGTAAATAACCTATTTCAGTCCAAATTGGACGTATTTCATTTGTTTTACGGCCATCCAAACGAGCTTTTTCATCTAGCACAAATCTACGTACAGCAT
This sequence comes from Arcticibacter sp., assembly GCA_021155045.1. Classification (GTDB taxonomy): domain Bacteria; phylum Bacteroidota; class Bacteroidia; order 2-12-FULL-35-15; family 2-12-FULL-35-15; genus 2-12-FULL-35-15. The sequence goes on along the minus strand of JAJNQB010000016.1, from coordinate 19,603 downwards.
CGTATTCTACTTCATGATAATATTTTTTTACTAAGCCTTCATTAATTGTTTCTTTTTCTTCGGCAGATAATGATTCTAAAAACTCAGCTACCACAGCTTTAAATGCTGCTGAACGTTCTTTTTTATTTGGGTTTTGAGCTTTTGCAACAGCATACGCTTTATCGTATAATGCTTTATAAACACGCTCTTTTAGCTCTGCATCATTTGTTTCATGGCAATATTCACGTTTTACAATTTTGCCTTTTGTTGTTTCTACTTTTGTAACAAAATCATTTACTGCATTAATTTGCAAACGAATAGCATCATGTGCAAATTTTATTGCTTCCAACATTTCTGCTTCCGAAATTTCTTTCATTTCACCTTCTACCATCATGATATCTTTTGCATTTGCAGCAACAATAATATCCAATGATGATTTTTCCATTTCAGTAACCGATGGGTTTACTATTAATTTTCCATCTAATTTACTTACTCTTACTTCTGACACTGGTCCGTTAAACGGAATATCAGAAATAGAAATTGCAGCCGATGCAGCTAAACAAGCTAATGCATCAGGCATTGTATTTACATCTCCTGAAATTAATGAAATCAATACTTGTGTATCAGCATGATAATCTTCAGGGAATAAAGGACGTAAAGCACGATCAACCAATCGGCTAATTAATATTTCGTAATCAGATAAACGAGCTTCGCGTTTAAAAAATCCACCAGGAAATCGTCCTGCAGAAGCAAATTTTTCTTGATAATCTACAGATAATGGTAAAAAATCAACTCCTTCTTTCGCATCTTTGTTAGAAACTACTGTAGCTAAAAGCATCGTGTTTCCCATTTTAACAACTACAGATCCGTCAGCTTGTTTTGCTAATTTTCCTGTTTCTAATGTAATCTCGCGTCCATCAGCTAGTGTAAACGCATGTGTAATTCCAATTTTTGACATCTTTTTTGTTTTTAATTTATTATTTTCTTTTGACCTCTTTTACTATTTATTTACAGCTATAATAAAAACACAAAAAGCATCCGCCAAATCTGGCGAATGCTTTTATGATATTTTAAATTATCATTAAAGATTATTTTCTTAAATCTAATGTTTTGATAATTGCACGGTAACGCTCAATATCTTTTGATTTGATATAATCCAACATTCCACGTCTTTTTCCAACTAGGTTAATCAAAGCGCGTTGTGTTCCAAAGTCTTTTTTGTTTGATTTTAAGTGTTCTGTTAAATGGTCTATTCTATGGGTAAATAGTGCCACTTGTCCTTCAGCAGAACCTGTATCTTTATCTGATTTACCGTGTTTTTTAAAGATTCCTTTTTTTATTTCTGTTGTTAAATACATTGTATTTGGTATTTTAATTTTTTAAACGTTTATATCCAGCTTTTCTTAAAAACGGGATGCAAAGATAATTATCTTTTTTTAATTTGCAATAGTTTAAAGGGATTTTTTAGTCTATTTAAGGATTAGGAAATAACACTATCCCTTCAAAAACAGTTCTCGATACACTCGTTCCTCGCTACTCGAACTGACATTAACTTCAATAAAACACATAAACATAACAAATTAAGTAGGTCATTTTGAGTGTCTGCGGCAGGCTGATGTATCGAAAAAGTGTGTAGGATTAGGAGGCAATAGCATTTTTTCAAAAACAGTTCTCGATACACTCGTTCCTCGCTACTCGAACTGACATTTAATTCAATAAGTCGGCCTAAGGGACGACTGAAAAAAATCGAGATGATCTCTTAATTTTTAAACATCCTTAGCAATTGTGCCAGTTTAACTTTTAACTCTGTACGACTCACAATTTTATCTAAAAAGCCATGCTCTAACACAAACTCTGATGTCTGAAATCCTTTTGGTAAATCTTTACCAATTGTTTCTTTTACAACACGCGGACCAGCAAAACCAATTAACGCTCCTGGCTCTGCAATATTTAAGTCGCCAAGCATAGCATAAGATGCTGTTACTCCACCAGTTGTAGGGTCTGTTAGAAATGAAATATAAGGTATTTTTGCTTCTGAAAGTAAGGATAATTTAGCTGATGTTTTAGCCATTTGCATTAATGAAAATGCAGCCTCCATCATTCGTGCTCCACCCGATTTTGAAATAATCATGAAAGGAATACGTTTTTCAATACAATAATCTATTGCTCGTGCAATTTTTTCGCCTACTACTGAGCCCATTGAGCCTCCAATAAAGCTAAAATCCATACACGCTATTACCAAATCTTCTCCTTCTACCTTGCCATGAGCTGCTCTAATAGCATCTTTCAATTCCGTTTTTTTAATGGTATCTTTTAACCTATCCGTGTATTTTTTGGTATCGATAAAGTTTAAAGGATCGCCAGCAGTTAAATTTGGGTTTAGTTCTGTAAATTCATTATTATCAAAAATAATCTCAAAATATTCTTTTGAGCCAATCTTTTCATGGTGATTACATTCAGCATTCGGACAAACATACATATGTAAAGCATGTTCTGCCGAAGAAGAAATTTTTTTGCATTTAGGACATTTGTACCACAATCCTTCTGGTGTTTCTTTTTTTTCACCAGTAGTAGTAGTAATACCTTCTTTTTTTCTTTTAAACCAACTCATTTTATCTACGAATTACGAATTTAACGAATTACAAATGATTGCCCTTTAAGCAATTGTTATTGTGTTATCTAAATAAACATCCTGGATGGTATTTAATAATTCAATACCTTCTTTTAATGGTTTTTGAAATGCTTTACGCCCTGAAATCAAACCTTGTCCTCCAGCACGTTTGTTGATTACAGCTGTAGTAACTGCTTCTGCCAAATCTGTTGCTCCTTTTGATTCTCCGCCACTGTTAATCAAGCCAAAACGACCCATATAACAATTTGCTACTTGGTAACGGTTTAAATCAATTGGGTTATCTGTGGTTAATTCTGAATATACTTTTGGATGTGTTTTACCATGACCTGTTGCCAGGTAACCACCATTTTTATCCGATAATTTTTGTTTAATGATATCTGCTTGAATGGTTACACCAATATGGTTTGCTTGCGATGATAAATCTGTTGCAGTATGATAATCTACCCCATCTTTTTTGAAAGCACTGTTACGAGTATAACACCATAAAATGGTTGCCATACCCAATTCATGAGCACGTGCAAATGCTGCTGCTACTTCTACTATTTGACGTGATGATTCTGCTGAACCAAAATAAATGGTTGCTCCAACAGCTACTGCTCCCATATTCCAAGCATCTTCAACTGTTCCAAACATTATTTGGTCAAACTTATTTGGATATGATAAAAACTCGTTGTGATTAATTTTTACTATAAAAGGAATTTTGTGAGCATATTTTCTGGAAACAGAAGCTAACACTCCATAAGTGGATGCTACAGCATTGCAACCGCCTTCAATAGCAAGTTTAACAATGTTTTCTGAATCAAAATAAATTGGATTAGGAGCAAAAGAAGCTCCTGCACTGTGTTCTATTCCTTGGTCAACAGGCAAAATACTCATATAACCTGTATTTGCTAAACGTCCAGTGCCATATAATTGCTGAAGGCTACGCAATACCTGAGAAGAACGATTAGAACCGAAAAAGCTTTTTTCTACAAAATCAGGGCTAGGTAAATGAATTTGTTCTTTGGTAATTCCTTTACAGGTGTGATTCAATAAATTATCAGCATCTGCGCCTAATAATTCTACAATTTTTTTGTTTGCCATACCGCTTGTTTTTTAATTTTTTCGGAAGGCAAAGCTAATAATTTTTTAAATAAGGCAGATTTTATGATTTAAAAAAACTTTTTTAGGGTATTTATAAGTACTAAAAAATTAAACCAATTCATAAAATCCATACTAAAAAACACTAATTCTTTTTGCTTCCCACATTATGGGGTTTTGCTTTAGGTTTTGTAAGGTCATAAAACAATTGGTCAATATCTTGTTCGGGGCTATCTGCTGGTACTCTTATAAATTTACCATCGGTATTTATTAAAAAGTATGAAGGAAGTGAAATTATTTCATAATCTGTTTTTAATTTCCCGGAGGTATTATCATACAAAAACATCCAATTGTATTTTGGATTTTTATCTGCAAAGGATTTTAATTCAACATTTGTTTTATCGTTAGAAATGCTTACAAATTCTATTTTATCGCCATACTTTTTCTTTAATGTTGCAATGGCTTTTAGTTGCCTTAAACAAACAGCATTGTTGGCATCATAAAACATTAAGTAAACCATTTTTTTACTTCTTAATTGGTCCAAACTATGTGTTAAACCATTTTTGTCGGGCAATTCAAAATAAGGAGCTTTGCTTTCTTTTTGTAATTTAGAAAATGTATTCAAACAGTTTTGTGCTATTTGCTTGTGTTCTTCAACAAGAGATTCGGCAATGGCTTGTTTTAGTATCTCTTTTATGCTGCTTCGTTTAAATGTATTGGAATAATAACTTTCAAACAATCCTTTTATCAATACCAGTTCGCAAATGGTATCGTTATTTAAAAATTCATCTCGTTTTAAAAATTCTTTTGTTGCTTTAAAACTGGCACTTTCATTTATAGTAAAGTTAATTGCTTCGCCCTCTTTGGTATTGCTAAATTTTTCTAATTTTTGTTTGTAAAAGGTATTAAAAAAATTCATGTATTCGGTATGATTATACAAAACAGGCTTGTTTTCAATGTATGTTTTAAATAATTTTTTGTCGCTTGTTTTTGTTTTTTCTTGTAATGATGCAATGGAATAAACTACATAATTTTTGAAATAATCATTTTTTACTGCCGAATAAAAATTATCCATCACTACTTTAAACGAATCTATTTTGGTTTGTGGTGTTCTGCTAACAAAAGACCTGTATTCAACACCTAAAAAGTCATCAAAGCGTTTATCATAATCCATCGTAAGTGCGTTAATTTCTGTTTTGCTTTTTAGTTTTATAGAAATAGCTACATCGTGTTCAATATTGGTATTAAAATAAGTAAGTGAATCGGGTGCAGAAATAATTACTTCATAATTTCCATTAGGTTCAATAAACATAGAAGCAATGTTTTTATCAATCTTAAAAGTTATGTATTGTATTGTTTTTGTATTAAAGGATAAACTAAAATTACCGATGGAGTCAATTGTAGTAAACGACAATTGTTTTTGTGTATTGGAAATGTAATCGTTATTTGCCCACACGCCAATCTCTTTGTACTCATAACTTTTTGCGCTTCCTTTAATTGTAACATTTTGTGTTTGCGCATGCAAACAAAATGAAACAACAAATAGAAAAATAAAAAAAAGATAACGCATATATGTAAAGATTGTTTTTGATAGAACGAGCAATAGCCGTGCCTTATTGTTTAGTTAATACAATTCCTTGGGGTACAAATGGAGAAGCATCTCCGTTGTTTCGAATGATATCACGCACAATGGTTGAATTTATTGCAGATAATTCAGGAACAGGTAAAATAAAAATGGTTTCAATGCTTGGTGCCATTATTTTATTGTTTTGTGCAATTGCTTTTTCAAATTCAAAATCGGCTGAAGTGCGTAAACCTCGAACAATAAACTCCGCTCCTACTTGCTTACAAAAGTCGATGGTTAATCCAGAATAGGTGGCAACAGTAACTTTTTTTTCGTCTTTAAAAACTTGTTTTATCCAAGCTTCACGTTGTTCAATCGGAAAATAATTGTTTTTATGACTATTTATTCCAATGGCAACCACAATTTCATCAAAAAGAGGCAATGCTCTTTTTAAAATACTTTCATGCCCTTTTGTAATAGGGTCGAATGAACCTGGAAATATTGCAATTCGTTTTGACATATTTTTTTATTTTGCTCTACGAATTTACAAATTGTTTTTCGAAAAAAATTATTTTTCGTTTTGCTTGTAGGTGTAATTAATTTGAACAGAGTTGTTTGTTTGATCAATTTCATCAGAAAGTTGTTCTCCGCTTACATCAATCATTTCATTTTCTTCATCACTACCCCAATCGTATTTTTTAGGTGGCGGACCTTCTTTTCTGAAATTATATGCTGTAATAATTCCTGCTAATGAGCCAAGCAAATGCGATTCCCAAGACATTCCATTTTTTATGGGTAAAATACCCCAAACCATTCCTCCATACAATACTGTTACAAATAAAGATAAAGCAAGGAGTTGAGGATTTTTTCTGAAAATACCGCTAAAAAATAAAAAGCATAAAAAACCATATAAAACACCGCTTGCACCAATATGATAAGATTCTCTGGCGGCTGCCCACACCCATATATTGGTCATTAAATACACCCAAAAAAACACTTGAAATGCTATTGGTCTGTAAAAAAAGAACATGATACTACCAAGTACAACTAATGGTAAAGTATTTGAAAATAGATGAGCATAATCGCCATGAATTAACGGGGAAGTTATAATTCCAACAAGTCCGTGAACAGTCCTAGGGTAAATCCCAAACCAAACCATACTGTTTCCTGTTAAATTTTCGAATAATTTCACAGCCCACATTAACGCTACAAATAGTAATGGATAAAGCAAGCTGTAAAATATTTTTGATCTTTTAAATCTCATAATTTATCAAGGGCTATCGGCAAGTTTTGTACCGATTTCATTTTCTACGACAATACGTCATATTTCGTTTTTATTTTCATAAAATAAATTTCTATTTTATTCGTTATAAAGCCTCAATATGTATATTTGTGTGATGAATGTTTTAAAACGATTAGGTTTACTTTTACTTTTTACTTCCCTCTTACTTTCTTCTTGTAAAAAAGATGAATTATTAACCGACCCAAATGCTAAACTGGCATTTTCAAAAGATTCAGTAATGTTTGATACTGTTTTTACACAAGTAGGTTCCACCACTAAAAGTTTTAGAATTTATAATAAACATAAACAACCATTAAATATTTCTAAAATATATTTAGGTGCTGGAGTAAATTCACAATACAGAATAAATGTTGATGGATTTTATACTTCTCCTTCAAACCCAATTATAAACGATGTAGAAATACTTGCTGGTGATAGTTTATTTGTTTTTGTACAAGTAACTGTGGACCCTACAGGAATTAATTCTCCGTTAATTATAAAAGATTCTATTTTATTTGAAACAAATGGAAACATACAAGATGTAAAGTTGGTTGCTATTGGTCAAGATGTTTATTTGCACAAACCAACCAATTTTCCTACAAATGGTTTCCCCGCTTATTCTATTATAACTTGTAATGATGTATGGACAAATGATAAGCCGCATTTAATTTTTGGGTATGCTTTTGTCGATTCTGCTTGCACACTTACCATGCAACAGGGAACGCGCGTTCATTTATATAAAAATGCAGTACTAGCCGTTTATAAAGATGGGACACTCATTATTAATGGAATCAAAAACAACGAAGTAGTAATACAAGGAAGTCGATTGGAACCCGATTATAAAGATTTGGCGGGGCAATGGGGAAAAATACATTTGATGGCAGGAAGTAAAAACAATATTATTAATTATGCTATCATAAAAAATGGCGCCATAGGCTTGCAAGTAGATACAGTTGTTACTCCAGGAACACCAACAGTTAAATTATCAAACACAATTATAAAAAATATGCAAGCAGCAGCACTGTACGGACAAGGCGCTCACATTTGGAGCAACAATTGTGTTTTTGCTAATTGCGGGCAATATGTTGCAGCATTAACACTCGGAGGAAAATACAAATTTGAACAATGCACCTTTGCAAATTTCTGGACTGAAGACAACAGAACTACTCCTATTCTTGCATTAAATAATTATTATACCAGCGGAAGCACTTTGTTTGTAAGACCAATGGACAGTTGCTATTTTGGTAATTGTATTTTGTTTGGAACCATTAGCGATGAAATTGCGATAGATTCTACAACTGCTGTTGGAAGCGGTTTTTACATGAAGTATAAATTCAATTCATGCATCTTAAAAACAGCATTAAATACAACAAATCCTAGTTTTTATACTTCCATCTTAAAAAATTTTAATCCACTTTTCAAAGATACTGGAGCAAATGATTACAGAATAAATACCAGCTCTCCATCTATTGATGCGGGTGATACATCTATAAATATTCCTTTTGATTTGAACGGAAATTTAAGAAGTGGCATTCCTGATTTGGGTGCTTATGAATATGCTCCTTAGTTAGCTTTCTAATAACAATTCTGCAACTTCCTCTCCTACCAAACTACCAATAGCAACACCCATTCCTCCCATACGAACAGCACAAAAAATATTTTTAGAAACCACTTTAACGATTGATTTTTTTTGTTTTCCAACTCCCATTATTCCACTCCAACGCATATCAATATGAGGTTTAGTGTATGGAATAATCATTTTTTGTAACATGTCTTCCAATTTATTTTGCACCACATCTGTTAAACCAAAATCGGATGTTTTTTCAGTTTCAAAATCTAAATTTCTTCCTCCGCCAAATAATATTCTATCACCAACATTTCTAAAATAATAATATCCACTTTGATAATGGAATGTGCCTTTCAGTTTTAAATTTTTAATTGGTTGCGTAATGATTACTTGCGCTCTAGCTGGCTGAACATCATATTTTGGTAGTAATTGTTGAGCAAAACCATTTGTTGCCACAATTACTTTTTTAACTTTAAAAGCAAAATCATTTTCTGAAATTATTTCAACTCTGTTTGCATCATCGTTAATTGTTTTAACAGAAAAACCATTTATAATTTCTACTCCTAAATCCCTAACTTTATTTATTAAGGTGCTAATCATCTTTCCTGTATCAATTTGCCCTTCCGCTGTGTTTAATATCAAATGATGTACTCCTTTAAATCCAAATGTTTTTATTTTATCATCGGCTACTTTATATATTTTTGATTTTCCAATTATTGGTTTGGTTAACTTATTTAAATAATCAATTTTATCAGCACATCTATTAAATTCTGAATTTGAATCAAACACTTCATATCCGCCCCAATTATGAAAATCAATATTTTTTTTACCCAGATTATTGGTCAATCTTTGCAATCCATTCCAACGTTTTTCAACCAATGCTCCCACTTCTGATTCGGAATGTGTTTTTAAATCATCTAACAATTCGCTAGCACTACCAAAACATGCAAAACCTGCATTTTTTGAGCTAGCACCCATCGGCAAAAAACCTCTTTCAAGGATTATTATTTTTTGTTTTTTGTTTTTTTTCTTAAGACTTAGTGCAGCACTTAAACCAACAATTCCGCTTCCAATGATTGCTACATCAACAGAATGGAAATAGGTATTATTTTCCCAATAGCTTAAATGCATAAATTATTTTTTTTAGATTTAACACAAAATTATTGATTTAAAACCGATTCTAAACTTAATAGCATTAAATTTGTTAAGTATTTTACAAACCAATCTATTCTCATCATGAAAAATATTTTATCTGTTATTTTAATTGCAACCGTTTTTTTGTCGTTTGTGCAAGCCCCCCAATCCTTTTATGATTTAAAGGCTAAAACCATTGACGGTAAAGATTTTGCCTTTTCTGATTTAAAAGGCAAAAAAATTCTTATTGTAAATACAGCATCAAAATGTGGTTATACTCCACAATACGAAGATTTGGAAAAATTGTATCAAACATATAAAGACAAAAACTTTATAATTATTGGCTTTCCTGCAAATAACTTTATGAAACAAGAGCCTGGTTCAAATTCAGAGATAGAAGAATTTTGCAAAAAAAATTATGGTGTTACATTCGTGATGATGGAAAAAATTTCTGTTAAAGGAGATGATATGCATGCTGTATATAAATGGCTTACCGAAAAAGCATTGAATGGAAAAATGGATTCATCGGTGAAATGGAATTTTCAAAAATACATGATTGATGAAAAAGGAAACCTTATAGATGTTGCGTATTCAGGAGAAAAGCCAATCGGAAGTAAAATAGAACAATGGATAAATAATGGGAATTAATTTTAGATGGATTATTTAATAATTTGTTTAGTTGCTTTTTTAGGCTCAGGCCTTACTTTCTTTTCAGGTTTTGGCTTAGGCACAATTCTAACTCCTGTTTTTGTTCTGTTTTTTCCAATTGATATTGCAATTGCATTAACTGCCATTGTTCATTTTTTTAATGGTATTTTCAAACTTATTTTGTTGGGTAAAAAACTCAATAAAGACGTTTTATTAAAATTTGGTGTGCCATCCATAATTGCATCTTTTATTGGTGCTTATTTATTGGTTCAGCTATCCGACTTAGCACCAATTTACACATACACTATCTTTGAAAAAACAGCAACGATAATGCCTATAAAATTAATCATAGGTTGTTTATTAATATTTTTTGTGCTGATGGATTTTTTACCTACACTAACAAAAATAGAATTTGATAAAAAATATCTTCCTATTGGTGGTTTTTTAAGCGGTTTTTTTGGTGGATTATCGGGAAATCAAGGGGCATTAAGAAGTGCATTTTTAATTAAAGCTGGGCTTACAAAAGAACAATTTATTGCCACTGGTATTGTAATTGCCGTATTTATTGACACTACTCGATTGGCTGTTTATACTGCAAATATTTTAAAAGTACAATCGCAATTGAATTTTCCAATTGTAATTGCAGCAACACTATCTGCATTTGCAGGAGCTTTTTTAGGAATAAAACTTATTAAAAAAGTAACCATTCATTCACTCCAAAAATTTGTCGCTATAATGCTATTTATTTTTGCTGTTTTAATGATTGCTGGAATATTATAACTTTGTGATTAAATGAAATTAGATGTACTCGCAATTGGTGTTCACCCTGATGATGTAGAACTTTCGTGTTCTGGAACATTATTAAAGCACATTGCTCTCGGAAAAAAATGTGGCATTTTAGATTTAACTGCTGGCGAATTAGGAACGCGCGGAAGTGCCGAATTAAGGCTGAAAGAAGCTGATGATGCAGCAAAAATTTTAGGCGTAAGCATTAGAAAAAATTTAAAAATGGCTGATGGTTTTTTCAAAAACGATAAAGAGCATCAATTGGAAATCATTAAAATCATTAGAGAATACCAACCAGAAGTTATTTTATGTAATGCAGTTTTTGACCGCCATCCCGACCATGGTAGAGCCTCCCAACTTGTTTCCGAAGCTTGTTTTTATAGTGGCTTAATTAAAATAGAAACCAATCAAGAAGCTTGGAGACCAAAAGCTATTTATCATTACATACAAGATAGAAATATAAAACCTGATTTTGTAATAGATGTTACTGCGTTTGTGGACAAAAAAATGGAAGCAATTGCAGCATTCAAATCACAATTTTATAATCCTAATTCAAAAGAACCTGAATCGCCAATTTCAGTTAAAAATTTCATGGATGTGGTAAAAGGTAAAATGGCTGTATATGGCAGAGATGCGGGTTTTGAATATGCAGAAGCATTTACAGTTGAAAAAGTAATTGGAGTGAATAACCTATTCGATATTATTTAATCTTACATTCCTGCTACAAACTTATTTCTAAGTTTTTCAACTTTTTGCTGAAGCAAAATAATTTCTTTTTCGTTTAACTCCGAACCCTTTTCTAAATTACTAAATAGTGATTTAATATCTGTTAAATCGGCTAATATATCAGCAAAAGGTTTTTCGTTTTTAAACTCTTCTAAAAGTTTAATGATATTATCTAAATGTAATTTTTGTTTCCAAACAATATCATAAATCTCTTTTTTATTTTCATGATTAGGAGCATTTACAAACGTTTTGGTTGTAAGAAATAATCCTTCAATCCAACTACCCACTACCACCAAGCTTGCCATTCCTACTCGTTCATTGTTTTTAAGTGTCTTATCTACTTCGGTATATGAATCATAAACAACACGAGCCAAAGAATCTTTATTGTCTTTGAATTTCGTGTATTTATCCATCATTTCCTGATTAAAAGCCATTGGAATATTTAATTCTTCTGCTAATTTTTTGGTGTTTTTTACATAAGAACCAATTTGTTGAAATTGTTCATAGGTAACAGCATAGGATAAATCTGCTCCATAAACACCTAAACCCAATGCTTTAGCATTATACTGACTATACTTAGATACATTGGAAGATGGATTCATAGACATTTGGCTAAATGGAATTTTAGCAGAATATAATTTATCTAACATTTCAAATGGAAATGGGATATTACTAATAACCATATCGTATTTGAATTGTGTAAAACTATCAACAGTATCATTTTTCTGTGCTGTTGTATCTACAATATTTTGAATTTCCTTTGATGAATTATCATCACTACAAGAATAAAACAATGATGCAATCAAAGAAACTGAAAGTAATATTTTTTTAGGCACCATAGCTATATAATTTAGGGCTAAAATAAGAAATTAAAGCATTAAAAAATTTTATTGAAGATTATTTTTTAATGTATTTAAAATCGTGGTTATTTTTTATTGCTTTTAATGATTGTAAAATAAGTTTGATTACATTTTCAACATCATCTTTATGAACGCTTTCTACGGTAGTATGCATATAGCGCAATGGCAACGAAATCAATGCTGAAGGAACACCGCCAACTGAATAAGCAAAAGCATCAGTATCGGTTCCAGTAGCCCTTGACGCTGCTGCACGTTGAAAAGGTATTTTGCTTTTTGTTGCGGCATCAATAACTAATTTTAAAAGATTATTTTGAACTGCAGGTCCATACGTTAATACTGGACCATTACCACATGATAAATCACCACTTGAAATTTTATTCATCATGGGTGATTGTGTGTCATGACAAACATCTGTGATGATAGCAACATTTGGTTTAATTGTTTGTGTAATCATTTCTGCTCCACGCAAACCTACTTCTTCTTGAACAGAATTAGTTATATATAAACCAAAAGGTAATTTAGTTTTGCTTTCTTTTAATAAACGAGCTACTTCAGCAATCATAAACCCGCCTATTCTGTTATCTAAGGCTCTTCCAACATAATATTTGTTATTTAAAACCATAAATTCATCTTCGTACGTAACAACACATCCAACATGAATCCCTAGTGCTTCAACTTCTTTTTTAGTTGAACATCCGCAATCAAGAAAAATATTTTTTAATGATGGTGGTTCTTCTTTTGCGGCATCACGAACATGGATAGCAGGCCACCCAAATATTGCTTTTACAATTCCTTTATCAGTATGAATATTCACGCGCTTTGAAGGCGCAATCATGTGGTCGCTACCGCCATTTCTACGCAAATAAATAAACCCATCGTTTGTGATATAATGAACAAACCAGGATATTTCATCGGCATGCGCTTCAATCACAACTTTAAATTCCGCTTTTGGATTTATTACACCAACAGCAGTTCCATAATTATCTACAAAAAAATCATCAATGTATGGTTTGATATAATTAAGCCAAAGCTTTTGCCCTTCACTCTCAAAACCTGTGGGAGAAGGATTATTTAAATATTTATGCAAAAAATCAACCGAATTATTCGTTAAAATTGATTTGCTTGTTTTTTTTGTTGCTTGTTTTTTAGCCATGTTTATTGGTTTGTTTGTTCATTAGTAAACGTCAGTTTTAGTGCGAGGAGCGAGCATATCGAGAACGGACTAATTAGTTCATTGTTTTGTTGTTCAATGCCAAGTGTCAATTTTAATTCTTAACTACCCTCTTTTTTCAACTTTTAAATCATTTTTTTTAACTTTTCTTTTCCACCCATGTATTTACCATTTCTTCCAGCACATTCATCGGAACAGGTCCTGATGTTAAAACTACATCATGGAATTCTCTGATATCAAACTTTACCCCCAACGTTTGTTTTGCTTTTTCTCTTAATTCTAAAATTTTAATCATACCAATTTTATATCCTGTTGCTTGTGATGGCCATACAATATAGCGTTCAATTTCTTTTTTATTATCACCTTCAGGGTTTGGAGTATTTTCATTAAAGTAAGCTAATGCTTTTTCTCTTGTCCATTTTTTGCGATGTATTCCAGTATCCACAACCAAACGAGCAGCTCTGAAAAGCTCCATTGCTAATCGTCCAAAATCAGAATATGGATCAGAATAAAAACCTAATTCTTTTGGTACCAGCTCAGAATACAATGCCCAACCTTCGATATAAGCAGTATTACCACCATGTTTTCTAAATTTTGGTACGGTAGTTAATTCTTGTGCTATTGCAATTTGCATGTGATGTCCAGGTATTCCTTCGTGATAGGCTAATGCTTCCATTTGATAAATTGCTTGGTCTGCCATGTTGTATAAATTGATATAATACCTTCCTGGGCGAGAACCATCCACAGCAGGATCTTCATAAAAAGCGCCACCAGCAGACTTTTCACGAAATGCTTCAACAGGCATAACTACAATGTCTGCTTTAGGTTTTGTAATAAACAAACCATCTAATTTCCCTTTCATACTGTCAATAATTTTAACCGCTTTTACTCTGTAAGCTTCTTTTCCTTCGGCAGTATTAGAAAAATAAAACTGTTTATCAGTACGCATAAAATCAAAAAACGCTTTTAAATTATCGCTTTTGAAATTTACTTTTTTCATAATAACTCGCATTTCATCGTGAATGCGTGCTACTTCTTTTAAGCCTAATTCATATATCTCATCAGCCGTTAAATTTGTTGTTGTTGTTTGTTTTAATGCTGCATCATAATAACTATCTCCTTCAGGAAATTTCCATGCGCCATCATCTGTTGTTGCTTTTTTATCCAACTCAACAAAATACTTTTTTATCATATCGTAAGCAGGTTTAACTGAATTAATTAATGCTTCAGAGGCTTTTGCGATTAATGCTTTTTTTGTTGTTTCATCTAAATCTTTTAAAGCATTTATTTTATCCGTAATATCTTGCATTAATGGGTTTATCTCTTTAGAGGTATCAAAAGGTTTTCCGCTTACAATGCTTTTACAATCATTTATAACAAGAGGAATAACAAATTTTGGAGGAATGATATTTTTTTCTTCTCTTATTTTTAAATTAACCATCACTTGCTTAAACAAAGGCAATACACCATTTAATCTGGAAATATAATCTTCTGCCTCTTTTTTATTTTCTACGGTATGAACATTAATTAAAAATGCTGGCAATTCAGTGTGAATACCACTCATTTGGTTAATAGGATATGAATGAAAACGCCATTTAAAATTTTCGATGGATTGTTTGCAAGCATCTTCAAAAAGGCGGTAACTAATTTTAGCTTGCTCATCCAAAGCATCGTAATTAATTAATTGATGTAATGAATCCAAATTAGATTTTGTTATTTCTAATTCTTTTTGAGCATTTTCATCGCTTTCATCCGTCCATTTATCGTAATCTTTTTTAATACCCAGAAGAGACTGTTGCATTGGGTCCCTATCAACTTTTGAATCAAATACTTTATCAAAAAATGCATTTGCTTTTTCTGTTTCTTCTTTTATTTGTTCCGAAGTATAATTTTTTTCTGAATTTTTATTTTCTTGATTATTGCATGCTGCATTAACAAAAAATAAACTTACAAAAATCAAATGCTGATATTTTCTCATATTTTTATTATTTATAGGATTACAAACTTAATAAATTGTTTGTTTTAGTTCTAAATTATTACATAAACGGTATCAAATTGCTATTTTTGGGAAATAATGCAATTTTTATGAATTCTATTAATAACAAAACAGTTTGGATTACGGGGGCATCTTCAGGTATTGGAGAGGCTTTGGCTTATGTTTGTGCAGCAGAAGGAGCTCAATTAGTATTATCAGCAAGAAGAATTAATGAATTAGAACGAGTTGCAGAAAATTGTAAAATAGATAAAAGCAAAATTCTTATTCTTCCATTGGATTTGGAAAAACTTGATGCAATAGATGAAAAAGTAAATACTGTAATTAAAAAATTTGGAAGTATTGATGTTATAATAAACAATAGCGGTATGGGACACCGCACAAAAGTGGTAAACACTTCTACTGAAATTGACAGAAAGGTAATGGAAGTAAACTTTTTTGGAACGATTAATTTAACCAAAGCTGTAGCGAAACAAATGCAAAAACAAAAAAGTGGAAAAATAGTAGTTATTAGCAGCATAATGGGTAAATATGGAATGCCGCTATATTCAACTTATTCTGCTTCAAAACATGCTTTATATGGCTATTTTGAATCACTGCGACAAGAAGTTTATAATGATAACATAAAGATTTTAATTGTTAGCCCAGGATTTATTAATACAGATGTGAGCACCAAACTTTTAAAGGAAGATGGCTCTGAATATGGTATTAAAAGTGATGCTCAAGAAAAAGGAATGAATGCTATTGATTGTGCAAAAGGAATTGTAAAAGCCATTAAATCTAACCGAAACCACAAATTTGTTGGTGGATACGAAATATTTTCGGTGTACGTAAAACAATATTTTCCTAAACTGTTTTACAAATTAATGCGAAAAATGACAAAAGAGTAAAACTATCTGATTTTTTACTTTTTAAAAAAACAAAACTTAAAATCTACTTAAAGTCATTTAGTTTGATTTTTGTTTGTTTTTAATATTTTTTTTATTTCCTTTGATGCAACTAAACCAACACAAAACTCATCTGATTTCTAAATTTTATTGCCCCTATTTTATGAAAACAAAACTATACTCCATTTTCTTTTATTGCTTTATTGCAATTTTAACTTTTTCATTTACTATAGATGAAAAACCAAAAGCTCAGCCAGGCACATACCAATTTATTGTACTTAACACTAAAATGCAATGCCTTTATACGGAAGAAACATTCATTTTTATTGAAGAAAAACGTCAAGAAAACGAAGACATCACCATTCACTTAAATGAATTCACAGATGTTTTTATTCCTTCAAAAAAAACAATTGCGTCTCCAAGTTTTCAATTACTTCCTGAATATTTTTATAAATAATATATGCTTATGAAAAAGAATTTAATCGTAGCTATCTTAATGATGGCAAGCCTTTTTAGTTTTGCTCAACCTGCAAATAATTTATGCTCTGGAGCAATTACTGCACCTCAAAATGGAACCTGCTTGGCAGGAACAACAGTAGCCGCAACAGATACTTGGGCAGGACAAGTTGGATGCCAGGCCGGAGGCGGTTCTCATCCAGAAGTTTGGTACACTTTTGTTGCTACGGGAAGTCAAGCACAATTCACCGTAACAAACGGAACACAAACAGGTAACGTAGAATTAATTTTAGTTCAAGGAACATGTGCTGGAGGGTTTACTTTAGCAGGAAATCAATGTGGAGCATCTCCTCTTAACGCAACAATTAATGGATTACAAATAGGTTCTACCTACTATTATACTATTTCAGCAACTTCAACTGCAAATGCAGGAACATTTACAACGTGTTTAACAACCTCTACTCCACCTCCAGTTGCAGGACAAGATTGTGGTTCAGCAGCTATCTTATGCAATGGAAGTAGTTTTTCTCAAAGCACTTCAAGTGCAGGTTTTGGAACTCAAGAAATTAACCCCGCAAACTCTTGTTGGGGAGCTGGGGGAGAACGTCAATCCAAATGGTTTAAATTTACTGTAGGCTGTTCTGGAACTTTAGAATTTAATATTAATCCTGTCGTAAGCGGAGATGATTACGATTGGGCTTTATATAATACAACTACAGCAGGCTGCCCAACCACTGCAAGTGCTACACCATCTGAAATTGCTTGTAATTGGAGTGGATGTAAAGGCTCTACCGGAATTACAACATGTGTGAATGCAGTTGGTGAGCCAGGAAGAGTTACTTCAGGAGCTGGTTGTGGTGGAGGTCCTGCTGCATGGAATATTCAAACATTAAATGTCGTAGCAGGAAATACTTATGCTTTATTAGTTGATAACTTTTCTACTTCTAACTCGGGTTTTAGTTTAACTTTTGGTGGTGCTTGTGGTGGCGGAACTGCCACTATTGGTCCAAGTGCAACATTCACTTACACCAACCCTTCTTGTGGTGTATTTAATTTTACAAAATCTTGTCCTACTTCTAATTCTACATTTTTATGGAATTTTGGAGATGGAGGAACATCAACACTACAAAACCCTTCATACACTTATGCAAGTGGCGGAACATATACAATTTCATTACAAGTAACAGATGCTTTAGGTTGTGTTAGAACTAGTAGCCAAACTGTAACATTTGCTACCCCAGTTGCAACTGCTACACCTGCTACTCAAACTATATGTTCAGGAACAGCTACTTCAATTGCTCTTACAAGTTCTATTTCACCAACAACTTTTAACTGGACTGTTGTTCAATCTGGTGTTACTGGAGCAACGGCTGGTAGCGGTAGCACAATAGCTCAAACATTAAATACAACTGGCTCTTCATCTGGAACAGCAACTTACACAATTACTCCAACTGCAGCTGGATGTAATGGTGCACCTATTACAGTTACTATTACTGTTAATCCTAATGCTACCATTGCTCTTTCTTCGGCTGCGGGAACAAACACGCAAACGCTTTGTGCTTCGGTTGCTTTAACTAACATTACCTATACTGTTGGTGGGGGTGGAACGGGTGCTACTGTTTCTGGTTTACCTGCTGGTGTTACTGGCTCGTTTAGTGCGGGCACTTATACTATTTCGGGCTCACCTACTGCTACGGGTACTTTTAACTATACCGTTACTACTACGGGTACTTGTACGCAAACTACTGCTACGGGAACTATTATCGTGAATCCTAATGCTACCATTGCTCTTTCTTCGGCTGCGGGAACAAATACTCAAACACTTTGTGCTTCGGTTGCTTTAACTAATATTACTTATACTATTGGTGGGGGTGGAACGGGTGCTACTGTTTCTGGTTTACCTGCTGGGGTTACAGGTTCGTTTAGTGCGGGGACTTTTACTATTTCGGGGTCGCCTACTGCTACGGGTACTTTTAACTATACCGTTACTACTACGGGTACTTGTACACAAACTACTGCTACGGGAACTATTATCGTGAATCCTAATGCTACCATTGCTCTTTCTTCGGCTGCGGGAACAAACACGCAAACGCTTTGCGCTTCGGCTGCTTTAACTAACATTACCTACACTATTGGTGGGGGTGGAACGGGTGCTACTGTGGCTGGTTTGCCTGCTGGTGTTACAGGTTCGTTTAGTGCGGGCACTTTTACTATTTCGGGGTCGCCTACGGCTACGGGTACTTTTAATTATACTGTTACTACTACGGGTACTTGTACGCAAACTACTGCTACGGGAACTATTATTGTGAATGCAGTTCCTTCTACACCAATTACAGGAAATAATGGACCAGTTTGTGTCGGATCACCATTAACCTTAAATTCTAATACCATAACTGGAACATATTCTTGGACAGGACCAAATAGCTTTTCATCTTCATTAGAAGATCCTTCTGTTAGTGGATCAGCTACAGTAGTAATGGCTGGGACTTATTCTGTTACAGTAACAAATAATGGCTGCACAAGTTTAATTGGTACAACTACCGTTGTTGTAAATACCTTACCAGCTACACCAACGGCAAGTGTTACAACTCAACCTACTTGTACTGTTGCAGGAACAATAACTGTTACTGCACCTACTGGAGCCACTATTCAATATAGTATCGGAGGAGTTTATCAAGCTAGTGGAACTTTCAGTGGATTAGCTCCTGGGACATATAACGTAACTGCACAAAATACTACTACAGGATGTATTTCATTAGCAACTGTTTTAACAGTTAATCCTCCTCCAGGTGCACCAGCAACACCAACTGCAAGTGTAACTACACAACCTACTTGTAC
>JAJNQB010000014.1 GCA_021155045.1 Arcticibacter sp. | reverse complement strand
CCATTTCAACACCAGCATCAATCATGTTTTTTAATAAATAAAAGAAATAAGCAGGACCACTACCGCTCAATGCTGTAACAGCATCCAATAAATTTTCATTTTCAAAAAAAACAGTTCTTCCTGTGGTAGATAAAAGATTTTCTGCCTTTCTAATATTTTCAATTGCCAATGATGAATGAGCAGTAAATGCTGTCATTCCCATCCCTAACTCGGCAGGAGAGTTGGGCATTGCTCTTAAAATATTTTTATGATTTAACGTTTTTTCAATGCGTTCAATTGTCATTCCTGCCATAATTGATACAACAATGTTTTTAGTATTTAAAACAGATTTTAATTCAACACTCAATTCAACAAAATCTTGTGGTTTTACCGCCAGAATAATTATGTCACTTTCAGAAATTCTTTTATCGTTTACAAGACAAACTTGCCCGATGTTCAATTTTAAAAGTTCTTCTTTTCGTTTTTCACTTTTTTCTGCTAATAATAAATTTTCTTTCGAAACGATGTTGTATTTTAAAAATGCACGAGCATAAATTAAACCCATGTTTCCGCA
The DNA here is from genome assembly GCA_021155045.1 of Arcticibacter sp. Lineage (GTDB taxonomy): Bacteria > Bacteroidota > Bacteroidia > 2-12-FULL-35-15 > 2-12-FULL-35-15 > 2-12-FULL-35-15. Next base: position 287,475 of record JAJNQB010000014.1, on the reverse strand, counting down.
TCCTATAATTGTAATTTTCATTGTTATATATGTTTTATAATAAATAAAAAAGACCGATGAATATCGGTCTTAAAATAATAGCTTATTGCATAATTAGAGACCTAACACAACCTCATTCGGGTCTTTTCCTCCGAACAACATTTTAGTTGGGTTTTCTAACATTTCTTTTACTTTTACTAAAAACCCAACAGATTCGCGCCCATCAATAATTCTGTGGTCGTATGAAAGAGCAACATACATCATTGGGCGAATTTCTACTTTGCCATCCACAGCTACTGGTCGTTCAACAACATTATGCATTCCTAAAATTGCACTTTGTGGAGGATTAATAATAGGAGTGCTCATCATGGAGCCAAACACACCACCATTTGTTATGGTGAATGTTCCCCCACTCATATCTTCTAAAGTAATTTTATTGTCACGAGCTTTTATTGCCAATGTTTTTATTGCAATTTCTATTTCTGCTAAACTCATTTGTTCTGCATTACGAATTACTGGAACTACTAATCCTTTCGGAGCACTAACAGCAATTCCAATATCAGCATATTTATGATATACAATTTCTTCTCCATCTATCATTGCATTTACGGCAGGATATAAGTTTAATGCTTCTGTAACAGCTTTTGTGAAAAAACTCATGAAACCTAAATTACTTCCGTGTGCTTCTTTAAACTTTTCTTTATATTTTGCGCGTAAAGCATAAATAGCACTCATATCAACTTCATTAAAAGTTGTTAGCATAGCAGTTTCATTTTTAACAGAAACCAAGCGTTGTGCAAGTTTTTTTCGCAATGGACTCATTTTAGTGCGTTCAGTATCTCTGCTTCCGCCCCAACTCGTAGCTGATGAAGAATCAAATCCATTTGCTAAAGTATGAAGCACATCTCCTTTTGTGATGCGTCCATCTTTTCCTGAACCATTTAATTTTGCCGTAGGAATTTTGTTTTCATCCATTAATTTTTTTGCAGCAGGAGAGGGTGTTCCGCTAGCGTAAGAGCTTGCAGTTTCTTTCACAGCTTCTTTTTTCGTTTCAACTTTCGCTTCAATTTTTTTCACTTCAGGCTTAGGTTTACTCTCCCCTTTAACACTTGTATCAATTGTAAATACGACCTGTCCAACTTTTACAGTATCACCTTCAGCTGCCAGTAATTTAATAGCTCCAGATTCTTCGGCATTAATCGTAAGTGTTGCTTTGTCAGAATCCACTTCTGCTATTTCATCATCTTTTTCAACATACTCACCATCTTTTTTTAGCCATCGCGCAATAACAACTTCTGTTATTGATTCGCCTGGACTTGGTACTTTCATTTGTATTGTTGCCATAATTTAATTTCTATTTTATAACTAATGATTGTGAAAAAATCGAATCTATAATTGCTTGTTGTTGTTCAATATGTGTTTTGCTAAAACCTGTCGCTGGGCTTGCTGCTTCTACTCTTCCGATATATTTTAAAGTAATATTTTTAAGTATGTCGTTATTCATAAACATTCTAACGATGTGTGCCCAAGCTCCCATGTTTTCTGGTTCTTCTTGCACCCAACTGTATTCTTTAGCATTTGAATATTTATCAATCAGCATTTTAATTTTTTTAGCAGGGAAGGGATAAAGTTGTTCTATCCTAATCACTGCAACATCATCCATTCCTGTTTTTTCTTTTGCTTCAATTAAATCATAAAATATTTTTCCTGAGCAGAATACAATTCGTTTAATGTTTTTTATGTTTGATGCTGTTGCATCATCAAAAACCTCATTGAAAGTTCCACTTGTAAAATCTTTTACAGAAGAAACACAAGTGGGATAACGTAAAAGTTTTTTTGGCGTGAAGCATAATAAAGGTTTTCTGAAATCACGTTTTATTTGCCTGCGTAAAGCATGAAATTGATTTGCAGGTGTTGTGCAATTTAAAATTTGCATATTATCTCCAGCACATTGTTGTAAAAATCTTTCTAATCTTGCGCTTGAGTGTTCTGGACCTTGCCCTTCGTAGCCATGAGGCATTAGCATTACCAAGCCATTCATTCTCCTCCATTTTGCTTCAGCAGAGGTAATAAATTGATCAATAATAATTTGAGCGCCATTAAAAAAATCACCGAATTGTGCTTCCCAAATTGTTAAAGCATTTGGTGCTGCCATAGCATATCCGAATTCAAAGCCAAGCACACCATATTCAGAAAGCAAAGAGTTATATATTTCTAATTTTCCTTTTGTATTTAAGTTATTTAATGGAGTGTATTCCTCTTCTGAATCTTCAACACGAACCACAGCATGGCGATGAGAAAAAGTTCCCCTTTCCACATCCTGTCCACTAAAGCGGACATTGTGTCCTTCGTTCATTAAAGTTGCGTATGCTAATAACTCTCCCATTGCCCAATCATAATTATCATTATTAATCATAGCAATCCTATCAGCAAAAAGTTTTTCTGTTTTATTGAAAAAACTTTTGTCTTTTGGAAGTGTAACTGTTTTTTTAGCAATTTCTAAAAATGTTTTTTTATCAACAGATGTGTCTGGTGAGGAATCAAAAACATTTTTATCTGGCATTTTTAATCCTGTCCATTGTCCTTCTAAGAACGAAGTAATTTTTGCTTTTTCAGTTTGTTTAGCTTCATCTAATTTTTCTTGAAGAAGATTTTTGAAATTTTTTTCTAATTCTTTTGCTAAATCAGCGCTAACAGAACCTTCGGCAGCTAATTGTTGCATATAAATTTCTCTTGGATTTGGATGTTTTGCAATGGCTTTGTATAACAATGGCTGAGTAAATCTTGGTTCATCGCCTTCGTTGTGACCATATTTACGATAACATAAAACATCAATAAAGACATCTCTATTGAATGTTTGACGAAATTCCATTGCTAATTGTGCTGTGAAAACAAGTGCTTCAACATCATCTCCGTTTACATGAAATACTGGCGACAGAACAACTTTGGCTACATCCGTACAATAAGTGCTTGAACGGGCATCCAAATAATTGGTGGTAAATCCAACCTGATTATTAATTACAATATGAACAGTACCTCCTGTTTTGTAGCCATCTAATTGGCTCATTTGTAAAACTTCATAAACAATTCCTTGTCCAGCTAAAGCAGCATCTCCATGAATTAAAATAGGACAAACCTTGTTGTAATCGCCTTTATGTATATTATCAATTTTTGCACGAGCAATGCCTTGTACAACGGGATCAACAGCTTCTAAATGTGATGGATTAGGTGTTAAACTTAAATGAACTTGTTTCCCATTATTAGATTTTTGATCACTTGAGTAACCCATGTGATATTTTACATCGCCATAATACATAGCATCTTCAGAAGGACGACCTTCAAACTCAGTAAAAATATCTTTGTAAGTTTTATTTAGAATATTTGCTAAAACATTTAATCTGCCTCTATGCGCCATTCCAATTACAAAGTCTTGAATACCCATATCAGAACCTTTTTCACAAACAGCATCTAAAGCAGGAATCGTAGCTTCTGCGCCTTCTAACGAAAAGCGTTTTTGACCAACAAATTTTGTATGTAAAAAATTTTCAAAAACTACTGCTTGATTTAACTTGTTAAGAATAACTTTTTTTTCTTCAATAGAAAATTTAGGCGTGTTTTTTGAGCCTTCCATTTTATCTGTCAGCCATTTAATAATTTCTGGAGAACGGATATACATATATTCTGCTCCAATCGACTGACAGTATGTTTGGTCTAAATGCTCAATAATATCTTTCAACTTAGCAGCACCCATTCCAATTTGAGAACCAGCTTGAAAAGTTGTTTCTAAATCCGCTTGTGATAAACCAAAATTTTCAATGTCTAATGTTGGAGAATATTTTCTTCTTTCTCGAACAGGATTTGTTTTGGTAAATAAATGTCCTCGTGTGCGGTAGGCATTAATTAAGTTAATGACATCAAATTCTTTTTTTACGTTTGATGGTATTTCGCCTCTGTCTTCGTAATTTTCTCTGCAAAATTCAAATCCTGCAAAAAACATTCTCCAGTCCGGTTCAACTGAATTTACATCTTTTAAATATTGCTGAAATAACTCTTCAATTGCAACAACATCTCCATTTCCTAAATAAGAAAATTTGTTCATAGCGTATGCTTCTAAATTTACAAACACAAATTTAAGATTTTTAGCTGAAATCGGGAATTTTTAAATAGAATAAAAAAATCTTTTTGGAAGGCTTGTTTTATTGATTTTTATAGTGTTTTCGGATAACAACTTTCTGTAATTCTCTTTTTATGATTAAATCAGTAATTATTTCCGAAAAGGATTCTGAATTATTTTCTCGAACAGTTTTTTTTATTTGTTCATCACTCACATCAATGCGGTATAAAATCCCCATAAATTTTGATTGATTTGTGTCGATTAAATTTTTGATGTGTGGCTCTATTTGTTCAAATAGCTCTTGGTAGGCATTGTAAGCATTGCCCGAAAATTTTATTTCTAAGCCAAACATTTCAAAATCTTTTATGATTTGATTAGCTGTATCTTTTATGATATCCAACTTGTTGAAGTAGGGTCTGAGGTCGGTGAAATTCATTTGTTTGCAGAAAAGATGCAGCGGGTTATTTTTTTTCTCTTACGTTCTCTAGTTTCAATCGTTCTACTACTTTATTGTTAATGATGTGTTCATTAATGATTTCATCTACATCATTTAGTTTAACGCCAACATAAAAGATTCCTTCTGGATAAATAACGAGTGTTTGTCCGAAATCACAAATATCCAAACATCCAGATTTTTGTGCCCGAATTTTAATGGGAAGATTTTTTTCTTTTAATTTTTTTTTGAATGCTTCTACTATTTCCATTCCATGATTTTCTCCGCAACTTTTTCTTGGTGCGCTCTCAGGACGTTGGTTTATGCAAATAAATATGTGTTTGTCGTAAATCATGTTATATTTCCCTTACCATTAAACTATCAGCAAAATCAACCAATTCTTTCTTTTTAATTTCTGCAACAGGAATATTTTCTAATGATTTAATGGCAATATCATAATGTTTTTTCATTTCATTGCGAGCCAATTCTTTTACATTTAAAAAGTTATAGATACTTGTTATTGCTTCTACTTTTTCTGCTGCATTAAAATGTGGCGCAGCAATCCATTGTTGCAATTCTTCTTTCATGTATCTGTTGTTTTCTGCCATTTCCATGGCTTTCAAAAGCAAATACGTTTTTTTGTTTGCAATGATATCGCCTCCTTTTTGTTTTCCAAATTTTTCTGCATTGGCATACACATCTAAAATATCATCTTGTAACTGAAATGCAATTCCAATATGTTTTCCAAATTCGTAAAGCGCATTTGCATCTTCTTCTTTTGCTTTGCCAATGATTGCCCCAATTTTTAAAGCTCCAGCAAGTAGCACTGCTGTTTTAAGTTCAATCATTTTAATATATTGCAGGATAGAAACTTTTGTAAGCTTTTCATAATTCATATCCATTTGCTGCCCTTCACAAACTTTAATTGCAGTATCGCTAAATATATTCAAAAGTGTAGGCAAAATTTCAGAATTTGTTTTACAAATTTCTTGATATGCCTTAACAATCATGGCATCTCCGCTTAATATAGCAATGTTGTTATTCCATTTTTCATGAACAGTTTTGTTGCCTCTTCTCAGTGGAGCATTGTCCATTATATCATCATGAACCAAAGTAAAATTATGAAACAGTTCTATAGCAATAGAAGGATGAATTGCTTTATTTACATCTCCACCAAAAAAATCACAAGCCATTAAAACTAATACTGGTCGCATTCGCTTTCCGCCCAAGGACATAATGTATTCAATAGGTTCGTAAAGCTCTTTTGGATTGCTCCCGTATTGAATGCTTTTTAATTCACTTTCAATTTTTTCTTGAAACTGTTTAATGGAATCCAAAATTTATAAAATGTATGAGGTGTTTTGTAATAATTTTTTTAGCCCGTCTTCTAAAGGAAGCAAATCTCTTTTTAAAAGTTGTTTCATCTTTGTAGTATCTGGTCTTCTGCGAGTCATATCGCCATCTTTTAATGGTGGCAGATGTACAATTTTAGAGTTGGATTTTGTAAGTTTTATGATAAGTTTTGCAACTTCAAGAATTGGCATTTCAATATCACCACCAATATTTACAACATCATTTACAAACTTATTTTCATAAAATGCATTGGTAGTAGCTTCAATATTATCTTCAATAAAACAGAAGGTACGTGTTTGTGAACCATCTCCATAAATGGTGATGTCCTCATTATTTAGTGCTGCCGAAATGAATTTTGAAATCACAAAATCTTTACTTTGTTTTGGTCCGTAGGTATTAAAAAATCTAAAAATAGTATAGTCTAAACCGTATTCTTGTTTGTAAGATTTTAAATAAGCCTCACCAACATTTTTAACAATTGCATAGGGCAATCTAGAATTAAGTGGGGTGGTGTGCTCATTTTGCGGAAACTCAACAGGTTCGCCATATACCTCAGAGGAAGATGAAAAATAAACACGTTTTACGCCCGTATTTTTTGAAAGCATTAACACATTGTTTATTCCAGAAATATCTTCCAATACTTTTACTGGATTTTCTTGTGTTCTTTTAACACCAACCATTGCTGCATAATGAAAAACATAATCAAATTTATAAGCATAAAAAACGCTAGAAATGTCTTGAAAATTATTTACATCACATTTTATAAATTTTATGTTACTGTTTTTTGATTCAGGAATTTTATTGATGTGCCCAGTCAAAAAATTGTCAACCAAAATCAATTGATTGTCTTTTTTTTCTGCTAATTTTTCTGCTATACAGCTTGGTATAAAACCAGCTCCTCCTGTTATTAAAATGTTTGTCATATTTTTTATTGGTCAGTTAATTTCATTAAATAATCGCCATAACCACTTTTTAATAATGGTTCAGCTAATTTTTTTAATTGTGTTTTATCAATGTATTTCATTCGGTATGCAACTTCTTCAATGCATCCAATTCTCAATCCTTGACGCTCTTCGATAACTTGTACAAATTGTGATGCTTGATTTAACGAAGCAAATGTGCCAGTATCTAACCAAGCAGTTCCTCTATCTAAAATTCCAACTTTTAATTTTCCTTGATTTAAATATTCTTTGTTTACATCCGTAATTTCATATTCTCCTCTTGGACTCGGCTTTAATTTTTTTGCAATTTCTACTACGTTGTTATCATAAAAATACAAACCAGGAACAGCATAATTTGATTTTGGTTGTTTAGGTTTTTCTTCTATGGAAATAACTTTTCCTTCATCATTAAATTGCACCACACCGTATCTTTCTGGGTCAGAAACATGATATGCGAAAACAACTCCGCCATCTGGATTTTGATGTTGTTGTAACAGTCTTCCTAAACCAGCACCATAAAATATATTATCGCCTAAAACAAGTGCTACTTTGTCATTGCCAATAAACTTTTCGCCAATTACAAAAGCTTGTGCTAATCCATTTGGAATTTCTTGAACAGCATAACTGAATTTGCAGCCTAAACTTTTTCCATCACCTAAAAGTCTTTCGAAATTTGGTAAATCATGTGGAGTAGAAATTATTAAAATCTCTGAAACACCTGCCATCATTAAAACCGACAAAGGATAATAAATCATCGGTTTGTCGTAAATAGGCATAAGTTGTTTACTCACAGCCAATGTTAGTGGATGTAATCGAGTGCCGCTTCCACCAGCTAAAATTATTCCTTTCATTTTATAAAAAATTAAATGTTCTCATCAACGGATTCATCTTCATCAACATCGATAATTGGTTTTTGTAAAAATTCTTTGTTGGTTAATTTTTTTTCCATAGTTAGTAAAAAACATGGTAATAAAATTAAGTTTGAACAATAGGCTATTAGTAGTGTTACCGAAATTAAAATTCCTAATGCTGCTGTTCCGCCAAAACTAGATGCTGTAAAAATTCCAAACCCACAGAATAAAATAATTGCTGTATAAATCATGCTAACGCCTGTTTCTTTTATAGTTAATGAAACTGTTTTAGAAATGTTGTGGTGTTGTTTAATCTCTTGTCGGTATTTTGTAAGAAAATACAACGTTCCGTCAGATGCAATTCCAAAAGCAATACTGAAAATTAATATTGTACTTGGTTTTAAATAAATATTGAAATAGCCCATTAAACCTGCTGTAATAACGAGTGGAATTAAGCTTGGAATAACAGAAACCAATATCATTCGTGGCGACATAAATAGTGTATATAACACAATTGCTATTAAAATAATTGCGAGCAAAACACTTTCTAATAAATTCTGAACTAAAAATCCATTGCCTTTTAAAAACATTAAACTATTTCCTGTAAACACAACTTTGTATTGTTGTTCAAGCTCAACCCATTTATTGTTTTCATAATCGAAATTAAAAATGGTATCAACTTTTGGCTTTAGTTCTTCTATTCTTTTTTTCATTGCGATAGAACCAACATCTGCCATTTGAATACTCACACGGGTGTATCGCTTCGAAGAATCAATGAATGCTGCAAATTGATCTTGTTTGTTTTTTGCTTGTTCTCCAGTAAAATCAGCAAGTTTTTGCAATTCCATTGCACCAGGAATACGGTAACTTTTTTCTTCTCCATCATTATAAGCTTGATTAAAAAATTTAATTCCTTCTACTACAGAAACAGCTTTTGAAAAAATACTGTCTTGAGCAAACAAGCGCTGAAGTTGATTTATTTTATAAAGTGTTTTACCTCCATTTGCAAAAACGCCATTTTCTTTCTTAGTATCAATGCTAATTTCGAAAGGAACAACACCATGATAATTTTTTTCAAAATATTTTAAATCTATTAACACAGGATCTTTTGCTGGCAAATCATCCACAACATATCCTAGTGGCTTAACTAATGTCATTCCGTAAATAGAAACAAGAGTTATAATAACAACGATTACATAAATTTTAGTTCTATAGTTATGAACCCAATAGTCTATTTTATCTAATATTTTATTTGTTCTTACATTTTGAAGATGTTTGATGTGTTTTATAGAAGGGTCTGGCAAAAAGCTAAACACAATAGGCACTAACATCATTGATAGAATGTAAGTAATCATAACGCTGATGGAAGAAACAATTCCGAATTCAAAAAGTACTTGACTGTCGGTAGAGCAAAATACAGCAAAGCCAATTGCAGTTGTTACGTTTGCCATAAACAAAGAAATTCCTACTGTTCTGATAGACGCAGCAAGCGCTCGCATTTTGTTTCCATGCTTTTTGAATTCCGTATGATACTTGTTGAGCAGCATTATACAGTTTGGCACACCAATCACAATTAATAGAGGAGGAATTAATCCTGTTAAAACAGAAATTTGATAGCCAAACAATACCAATATACCAACGCTCCAAATTACGCCTACAAAAACTACAGCCAAGGAAAAAATTACTGGTAAAATAGATCTAAAAAATAAAAATAAAATTACTGCTGTTACAATTACTGCTAACACCATAAACAAAGTCATTTCGTGTTGTATTTTACGAGCAACATTGGTTCTTATGTATGGCATTCCAGAATAATGAACTTCAACTTTTGATTTCTCTATAAACTTATCTACTTCAATTTTTATAGCGTCCGTAATAGCCAACCTATTTTTTGTGTTCAATTGTTTGTTGTCAAACGTAATAGCCATTAAGGTTGAGTGATCATTATAAATGATATCCCTATAAAAAGGCAAGCTAGTAACAATCGTTTTTATACTATCAACTTCTGCTTGGGTTTTAGGACGTGTATTTACAATTGGTTTGTTTTCAAACTTTTGTAAACTATCATTTTTAATAATGTTGTGTAATCGAGCAACAGACAAAATGTTTTTTACACCATCTACATCTTTTAAAGCATTCCCTAAATCGTACCATTGAGAAAAGAGTTCAAGTGTGTAAATGTCTTTACTGTCGATACCAATAACCATAACACTTCCATCTTGCCCAAAGCGTTTTTTAAATTCTCTGTATTCAATAGCAGTAGTATCATGGTCGGGAAGGAGTTTGGGAACTTCGTAACTAATTTCAGATTTTTTAGCATAAAAACCCATCAATAGAGTAAGTGCACCAATTATAGAAATTAGAATGATTCGGTTACGTAAAATAAAACGTGCAATTGAAGCCCACATATAATTTTATTGTTGCTTTATTCCAAAGTATTTACGGAATAAGTTAAGACTTCGAAATTAAGCATAATAAATGTACCAAAAAAGGGATTTTAATGACTTTTTTGGTCCTTAAATTGTTGGTTTTACTACTAATTGAACAGTATATCGACTTTTTACTTCCAGCAATATCTGTTTGTCAATTGTTACGCGGTCAATAGTGGCTTGGTCGTAATAACGGATGGTAATAAGTTCAGTGTTCTCATTGTACAAAACTCTGTAATCTTTTTGTAAAATTTTAATTAGCTCAGGTAGCTTACGCTCATCATTATCAATGCTCACAGAAAAGCTAATAGCAGAGCTTTGCATCACATTTACTTTTATTTGTTTTTCGGCAAATAATTTAAAAATAGAACTTAGGTTTTCTTCAACAATAAAAGAAAAATCTTTTGGCGATAGTGAAATCAACACTTGATTTACTTTAAAAATAAAACATGGAATGGGCAAAGGTGATTGTGCTTCATTTATAATTGTGCCCTCTTCATCAGGGTTTAGAAATGATTTTACATACAATGAAATTTTTTTATTTTGTAATGGCTTTATTGTTTTGGGATGAATAACAGTAGCACCGTAATATGCAAGTTCTATGGCATCATGATACGAAATTTGTTTAAGTTTTTGTGTTTCATCAAACCATTTTGGGTCTGCATTTAGCACACCAGGAACATCTTTCCAGATGGTTACATCTTTTGCATTAGTAGTATAGGCAAGTATTGCAGCAGTATAATCACTTCCTTCTCTTCCAAGTGTGGTTGTAAAGTTTTCAGAAGTTCCACCAATAAATCCTTGAGTAATAAAAACTCCATTTTCACTTAAAAAAGCGGAAGAAAGATTTTGTGTTAATTCCCAATCTACTTTTCCTTCACGATAGGTATTATCTGTTTGAATAATTCCTCTTGCGTCTAACCATTTGTTTTTTATTCCATTTTCATTTAAAAATGCGCTAACAATTTTGGTTGAAATGATTTCGCCCATACTAACAATTTGATCATATTCATAATTGTATGAATGAGAGGGTTCGTTTTCAATTGCCCATTCTAGCTCAACAAATGTATTGTTGAGTTCATTGTAAATGGGGTGGTTTTTGTTTTTAAATAAATGTTCAACAATATCAAAATGATATTTTTTTATTTCATTTAAAACATCAAGAGGATTTTCTTTTTTATAATAAAAAGCATTAGTCAGTTTCTCTAAAGTATTTGTTGTTTTGCCCATTGCAGAGATAACTGCAATTATATTTTCGTTAGGATAACGATTTAAAATTTTAGCAACATTTGCAACAGAATTTGCATCTTTAACAGATGCGCCTCCGAATTTGAATATTCTCATTTTTTATCTACCAATTAGCAAGTTCTTTGTCAGTTAATTTGCAATTAACCCATTCATTATCGAAATGGGAGTTTAATTTTTTATAAAATTTTATTGCAGGTTCATTCCACTCTAAAACCTGCCATTCCAAGCGTTTAACATTCATGTCTTTTGCAATTTTTGCAACTTCATCAAATAGTTTTTTCCCAATTCCAAATTTGCGATATTTTTCTGTAACTATAATGTCTTCTAAAAAAACACATTTGCCTTTCCAAGTAGAATACTTAATATAATACAAAGAAATACCAACAATTATGTTATTTTGTTCAGCAACAAAAAAATTAAATATTGGATTATTTCCAAAGCCATCTTGTTCCATATCAGCAATACTAACTGTTACTTCATTCGGAGCTTTTTCATAGATAGCTAATTCCTTAATTAGATTTAAAACTTGAGGCAAATCTGATTTAATACCTTTTCTTATTGTAAAATCCATAATCTAAAAAATATGCACAAAGTTATTTAATTATAGCTTTCATCTCTATTTCAACTATCATTTTTAGCATCGAAAAATATTACGATATTTGTCGAATCAACAAAAACAAAAACAATGAGCAGAGTAAAAACACTTGGGCAGTTTATTATTGAAAAACAAACTGATTTTCCTTATGCAAAAGGCGAGTTATCACGTTTATTAAGGGATATTGGCATTGCATCAAAAATAGTAAACCGTGAAGTTACAAAAGCTGGATTGGCTGATATACTTGGTGATGCAGGTGAAATAAATGTGCAGGGAGAAAGCGTAAAAAAATTAGATGTATTTGCAAACGAGCAATTTATTGCTGCTTTGCGTGTCGGTGGCGAATGCTGTGCTATTGCTTCTGAAGAAAACGAAGATATTATTACTATTGATAACGAGCAATCAAAAAATGCTAAATATGTTGTAGCAATGGATCCTTTAGATGGTTCATCAAATATTGATGTAAATGTTTCTGTTGGAACTATATTTTCTATTTACAGAAGAACATCCTTATCTGGACCAGGAACATTAGAAGATTTTTTACAACAAGGGACAGAACAAGTAGCTGCAGGTTATGTAATTTATGGTTCATCTTGTATGCTTGTTTATACTACGGGTAAAGGTGTTAATGGTTTTACGCTTGACCCATCAATAGGAGAATTTTGTTTATCGCACCCAAATATGCAAACTCCTAAAATGTCGAAAACATATTCTATTAACGAAGGGAATTATGTTCACTTTCCTGATGGAGTAAAACAATATATAAAATATTGCCAAGAAGAAGACGCTAGCACAAATCGTCCTTATTCTTCTCGTTATATAGGTTCTGGAGTGGCAGATATTCATAGAAATTTAATTACCGGTGGCGTTTATATTTATCCAACCACAGCAAAATCGCCAAAAGGAAAATTACGTTTATTGTACGAATGTAATCCATTAGCATTTATTATTGAACAAGCAGGTGGAAAGGCGACCGATGGTTTTAAACGAATAATGGAATTGGATTTAAAATCCTTACACCAACGAACTCCTTTGTTTATAGGTTCTGCAGACATGGTGGATATGGCTTGTGATTTTATGCAGAAGTATTCTGCAGTAGGGAGTGAGAGGTAATCTACTTCAAATATTTTTCTTGTACAAAACGATAAAGATTAAAATCTTTATCGTTTAAATGATTTTCTATTTCAGTTTTTAACTCTTGTTTAGAAAAAATTTTCATTTTATGATTTTGAATCAAGCGGTAAGCTTTTTCTGCAAGTAAATAACTTCGTTTATTGTTTTCTGTTTTTAGATGATGTTCATTTATTTGTTCAATTAATTTTTCTACTCCTTCGTTTTTTGTTGCAATAGCTTTTATTACTGGAATATTCCAATTGCTTAAAGGTTTAGAATGTACCAATTCAGAAATATTTTTTATAAACGTATCTGCTCCATCTCTATCACTTTTATTTACAACAAAAATATCGGCAATTTCCATAATGCCTGACTTTATTGCTTGTACATCATCGCCAGCCTCAGGAACCAAAACAAGAACAGTTGTGTCTGCTAAACCTACTATTTCAATTTCACTTTGTCCAACCCCTACTGTTTCAACAATGATATAATCAAAATAGCAAGAACGCATTATATCTGTAATTTCAATTGTCTTTGCAGATAAACCACCCAAAGAACCTCTTGTTGCAATAGAACGGATAAACACATTTTCGTTATTAAAATGTTCTGCCATTCTTAACCTATCACCAAGCAAAGAACCATAATTAAAAGGAGATGTAGGGTCTATAGCAAGAATGCCAATTTTTTTATCTTGAGCAGTTAAATTTTTAATTAAAGAATTAATTAATGTGCTTTTTCCAGCACCCGGAGGGCCAGTAACGCCTATTACTTGAATGGATGAATTAATTTTTAAAGAAGTTAGAATGTTTTCATAACCATCTAATTCATTTTCAACAATGGTAATACATCTGGCAAGTGCTTTTTTGTCGCCTTTATGAAGTTGCTCTATCAATGTTTGGTGCATTTCCATTGTAATACAAACCTACATAAAAAAAGTCATTTTAAATAAAATTGCTATTAATTCCAATTGTAATTAACTGAATAAATATGTTTTCAAATGCTTATTTTTGTCAAAAAACACAAAATGCCTCAACTTTCAGTTGTTATAATTACATATAATGAAGAAAAAAACATTGAACGATGTTTGCAATCTGTGAAAGATGTTGCAGATGATATTGTTGTTGTAGATTCTTTTTCGACTGACTCAACTGCTGAAATCTGTAAAAAATTTGGTGTGAATTTTATTCAAAAAAAATGGGAGGGCTATTCTTTAACCAAAAATTTTGCTAACGAACAAGCCAAATACGATTGGGTTCTTTCCATTGATGCTGATGAAGCATTATCCGAAGAGCTAAAAAAATCAATCCTTGAAATCAAACAACAAACAGCCATAAATACGTGTAAATTTAATCGCCTCACAAATTATTGTGGAAGTTGGATTAAACATGGGGGGTGGTACCCAGATACAAAAATTAGGTTGTTTGATAAAAAAACAACAAAATGGCTTGGCGAAATTCATGAAGAATTACATTTTTCACAGCCCGTAAAAATTCACCATTTAAAAGGCGATTGCTTACATTACAGTTATTATACAAGAGAGCAACATTATATTCAAGCAGAAAAATTTACTACTATTGCCGCAAGCGATTTATTTAAACAAGGAAAAAAATCTTCGTTCAGCCAACTATATTTGAATCCGATTGTAAAATTTGTGCGTGATTATTTTTTAAAGCTTGGGTTTATGGATGGAGGGGCGGGCTTCACTGTTGCAAGAATTTCAGCGTATGCTACCTATCTAAAGTATAAAAAATTAAAAAATTTACATTCGTAAAATTGGTAGAACCAAACAATATAAAAAAAATCATTATCAGTCGTGCTGATGCAATTGGGGATGTGTTATTAACTTTTCCGATGTGTGGTATGATTAAAAAAAAATATCCTCATATCAAAATTTCGTTTCTTGGAAAAACCTATACGGAGGCAATAATAAACTCGTGTGAACATATTGATGAATTTATTAATGCAGATGTTTTATTTAAAAAAAATAAAAAAGAAGCAGTACAAATGCTTCAGTCTTTTGGTGCCGATGCCATTATTCATGTTTTCCCAAACAAACAAATAGCAAGGCTTGCAAAAAAAGCAAAAATTAAAAATAGAATTGGCACTACAAATAGAGTATTCCATTGGACTACTGTAAACAAACTTGTAAAGCTTAGTAGAAAAAATTCTGACTTGCACGAATCTCAATTGAATATTAAACTGCTATCAGCAATTGGAATTAATGAAATTCCTACTTTAGATGAAATTCATCAATATATTGGTTTTACTAAACTTGAAAAATTAGACTCAACATTTGAAAAGTTGATTGATTCAAATAAAATCAATGTTATTTTGCATCCAAAATCAAATGCAAGTGCACGAGAATGGAGTTTAGATAATTTTAATTCATTGATAGGTTTATTGCCTAAGGAAAAAGTAAACATTTTAATTAGTGGTACCGAAAAAGAAAAATTGATTTTAAAAGATTGGATTCAAAAACTACCATCTCACGTTTCTGATATTACAGGTTTATTATCACTTCCTCAATTTATTTCATTTATTAATGAATCTGACTTTTTAGTTGCAGCAAGTACAGGTCCTTTACATATAGCATCTTCTCTTGGAATTGGTGCCATAGGAATTTATCCACCTATTAAACCCATGCACCCTGCACGTTGGCAACCAATTGGTAAAAATGCAAAAGCGCTTGTAATTAATAAATCATGTAGTGATTGTAGAAAAAATCCTCAAAGTTGTATTTGTATTAATCAGATTACAGCGCAACAAGTTGCTGAAATTATTCTGAAAAAGTAGTAGTAGTTTTACTTTTTACAAATAGTAGAAATGAATTTAAAAAAGCATAAAATGTAACACCTGCTTGTGTTTCTAACGTATCTTCATTTAAAAAAGAAAAAAGAACAACACTAAAAAAAGCGAGGTATAGCATGTTGTTGTATTGTTTTAATTTTAAAATGGGATAAAACAAAGTAATCATAAACCAAATAAATCCAACAATTCCAAATGTAAGAGCAATGCTTATGTATTGATTGTGTGCATGCAATCTGTTTTCTTTTTCCAGTTTCGATTGCATGCGTTCGTATTCTTTATTTAATTCAATCTCTACATCACCGGTTCCAACACCAATCAAATAATTATTTTTAATAATATGATATGCAGCTTTCCAATATTCAAAACGTTGTGTTAAGCTATGTCCATTTACTTCTCCTGTGGTTAAGTACAGATTAATTTCCCAAAGTGTTTCATTAATTCGTTCTTTAATATTTGAAATATTTTGATTGTTTACATTCGCAACACCTCGTTCAATAGATTTAATTTCATCTCCAGATAATTTAAAAACTCCGATAGAAT
The DNA here is from genome assembly GCA_021155045.1 of Arcticibacter sp. Taxonomy (GTDB): domain Bacteria; phylum Bacteroidota; class Bacteroidia; order 2-12-FULL-35-15; family 2-12-FULL-35-15; genus 2-12-FULL-35-15. Next base: position 271,071 of record JAJNQB010000014.1, on the reverse strand, counting down.
CTTTTCTTAAATTCTTGGAGGTCATAAATCTCACAAGTGTAAAACGCAAAGGATTTTGTTTTAAATCTAAACTGTCAAAATTTATTTTGCTTCGTTTATTCCATTCGGCTCTGAGCTCTTTGTCGCAAACATAAATCCAAGTATAATTTCCATTCTCTTTTAATGGACCATTTAAATCGTGTTGGTAAGGGTTTCCATTTATTGTTGTTAGTTCAAGTTCGGATGCTTTTGGATAATGAGCAACAGGATTATAATTTTTCACATTGAAGAAAAGCACAATAAAACCTATAACAAAAACTAAGATTGCAGATATGCCAATTAATTTTATAATTATTTTTTTCGAACGAATTAATTTATAAATGATTACTGAAGTAAAACCAAATGCTAATGCTCCAATTCCGCTTAATGATTCCATTATTATTAAAAACACAAATAACCATACTGCAAGAGTTAAGTAGGCAACTCTTTTATAAATAGATGTATTCTCATAGATAAAATAAGCACAAATAAATATTGAAATTACAATTAGTAATGCGAAACGAATATGAGAAATAAATATCGACACATCTCTAATATCAACTACTTGATGTTTGGTATATCCTAATAGTACAAACAGGCTTATGATTGAAGCAGTTATATTAGCTGCTAAAAAAAAATTTAAAATTAAATCGGTATATTTTTTTTGTAAAACAGTACTTGTGCTTAGTATAAGTGGTAAAATAATTAAAGGTGATTTTATGCGAATATCAGCAATAGCATATTTAAAATCCACGCTGTAGATAATACCAATAAAATGCAAAAGAATTAAAGAGGATAAAATTAAAGCAGGTTTGTTTTTGAAAAACGAACTGATTTTGTTTTTCAGGTTTCCTTCTAATACCCAGTTAAAAAAAAGAATAAATTGAGATAAACTCATTAAAAATTTCGATAAAGGCATACCTATTACCAAAATGATAAGAGCAAAAATATAAATATAGCTATGAAATTTTTGAGGTAAAAGTGGCTTCATACAACTTAGTGAAACGCAAAAATGTTAAATAAATTGTATTTAATTTTCGGAAGCTCCGTTTTTACTATTTTTTAAATTTTTAGATTTTTCTTTATCCTTATTAAAAGGCTTTTCTGATGCTGTTATAGTGGTTAATATTTTTGAGTATTTAGCATTATCATTTAAGGTTTCAATTGCCATTTTTAATTCTGGATCATCTTTTAAAGATGCTTCTAGCCTTCCATTTTGGAAATAATACCTTGATGCAATTTCTTCTTCAATAAATTGTTTTATTTCTATTTTGTAAGTCATTAAATCTTGTTTTTTAGTTTCAGCAATTTTTGTTTTTAAAGCATCAATATCAGCACTTAAAGCATCAATGGTTTTATCTTCAGTAGCACTTGTTTTTAATTCTTCTAGCTTCTTTTCAGATTTGGTGCTGTATTCATAATTTTTATCTTTTAAAAAACTCACAAACTCATCGTACTCAGCATCTGTTAATTTAAAATCTTTTGCTGATGGTAGAGTAGGATGGGCTATTCTATATTTAGTAGCATAATCAAAAATTAAATTCTTTTGCATTAAGCTAGTAAGGATATTGCTGTATTTTGCTTGTTCTACAGTAATATCAGGAGCAATTCCTCCACCATCGTAAACAATTCTACCATTTTTTGTTTTGAAAGCTGTTATTAGTGAATCAGGAACTTTATCTACGCTGCCATCTTCATTTCTATGCGTATAATCTAGTGCTTGAATGCATCTTCCGCTTGGAGTATAGTATTTTGCAACAGTAACTTTAAGTTGTGAGTTGTAACTTAAAGGTCGTGGTTGTTGAACTAATCCTTTTCCGTAAGAACGCTGACCTATTACAATTGCTCTATCCAAATCTTGTAATGAACCAGAAACAATTTCTGATGCAGAGGCAGAACCTCTGTCAATTAAAACAGCAATAGGAATATTTGTATCAATAGGATTTGTAACGGCTTTGTGATTTTTATCCCATTCTTTTACTTTTCCTCTTGTGCTTACTATTTCTGTTCCTTTATCTACAAACACATTTACAATATCAACGGCTTCTTTTAATAAACCTCCTGGATTTCCTCTCAAATCAAATACTATAGACTTTAACGATGGATTTTTTTTCAATTCGCTAAGTGCATTTTTAACTTCGTTTGCTGCGCTTTCTGTAAACCCTGTTAGTTTAATATAACCAATATCGTTTGCAACCATTCCGAAGTATGGAACACTTTTAATTTTTATTTCTTCTCTGCTAATAACTTTTTCTAATGGCTTTTTTTCTCCTTCACGTTCAACAAGCAGCTTTACCACAGTATTGGGTTGTCCTTTCAAAACTTTACCCATTTCTTCTGTGTTTTTTCCTTTCACATCAATATCATTCACTTTTAAAATTTTATCACCGGCACGCAAATCGACTTTTTGCGCAGGAAATCCTTCATACGGTTCAGATATTACAATATAATCTCCTTGTTGGCGAACAAGCGCTCCAATACCACCATATTGCCCTGTAGTCATATATCTGTAATCTTCTATTTCAGACTCAGGGATATAATTGGTGTAGGGGTCTAAAGATTCAAGCATTGCATCAATGCCTGTTTTCATTAACTTGCCAGGGTTGGTTTCATCCACATAGTAAATATTTAATTCACGAAAAAGAGTAGCAAAAATGTCGAGGTTTTTAGACACTTCGAAATAACTATCAACAAATCCTGTGGTTAAAAATGTTGTAAATACTATCGTTACAACAATAATTATATTTTTTATTTTTTTCATAATATTTTTAAATTAAAACATTGCCCCCATCGTTCTGTATCTCCTTTTTTTAATAAAAGGGAACCTTTTTGATACATAATACCTGTGTCTTTTTTTTGTAACGGAATGATTTGGTTGTTCCTCTATTTCTTCTTCTACATCTTCTTTAATAATTTGAACACATTTTCCGTTTTGAATATTTTCGTTTGTAGTAATTGTTCCGTTTTCAGAATTTAATTCTGTTGGGTTTTCATTTACTGTTTGTGCTTTTGCTTGGTTTAGTTCTAAGCCTAGGAACGTAGCTATGGTAGCAGCTGCATATTTCAATTTTTTTGCGAAAGCAAAATCAATAGGAATTAAATCAGGTTCAATTTGCTCAACATTAAATCTACCACATAATTCGCCATAACTTGATTTAATTGCATTAATTTCAGTAACTGACTTGTTGGTAAAATTATGTACTTCTTTTTTACAAACGTCACAATACCTACCATTACTTGTTACTTTCATGGAATCCCAGTTTTGATTACAAGTAAATTTCATTTTTATAGCTACTTTATTTTCCATGTTGAAAAATTTATGGTACTGGGTCATGTCCATGACCACCCCAAGGATGGCAACGCACAAAACGTTTAATGGTTAAATACATTCCTTTTATTGGGCCATATTTTTTTAATGCTTCTATTCCGTATTGCGAACAAGTTGGTTGAAATCTGCAAGATGGACCAAGCAAGGGCGAAATACTGTATTGATAAAACTTTATCAAACCTAAAAATAAATAATTTAATGGTGCTAAAATTATTCTCAAATTTTGTTAATTGTACTGATTAATTTGTTTAAAGTTTCAAGTGTTTTTAATTCAATTTGTTTGTACGTTTCTTTTTCTTTTGAAACATATATCATCATTATAACGATTGTTTTATCTTTTAGTTGTTCGTACAGCACAAATTTATGTTTACGATACGCTTCTTTTATTTGTCTTTTTAATCTATTTCTATCAACTGCTTTTTTAAAATTTCTTTTAGGAACGCTGATTACAATTTTTACAGAAGAATCACTTTTTTCAGTCTGCATCCAAAAAAGTTTGAAGGGAAAATTGTTCAAATGAGAACCATTTATAACCAATTTATCAATCAATACTTTGCTGCAAAGTCGTTCTTTCTTAGTAAATGTGTGCATTGAAGCATAAAGTTATAATTAATAAATGACCCACACAATAAAATTGTGATGGAATATAGAAACAAGAAGGATATACTGTAATGCTATTTTGCGGCTTTGTTTGCTGCAATGATGTATTGCTCCAATGCCATTGTCATTGAAGGGGCTTTTGGGGTTGGTGCGTGAATATCTAGTTTTAAACCTGCTGCTTTTATTGCTTCAGCTGTTGCACTTCCAAAGCATGCAATACGGGTTTTATTTTGCTTGAATTTCGGAAAATTTTTGAATAACGATTTGATACCAGCAGGACTAAAAAACACAAGCACATCATAATTTACATTTGCTAAATCTTTTAGATTGTTCGCAACGGTTCTAAACATAATAGCTTTTGTATGCTTTATTTTTAATGCTTCCAATTTCTCGGCTATCTCTTCTTTTGCAATATCCGAACAAGGAACTAAAAAATTTTCTTGTTTATGTTTTTTTATCACGTCCATTAAATCATCCATGGTTTGTTTGCCATGAAATATTTTACGTTTACGGAAAAGAACATATTTTTGAAGATAATAGGCTGTAGATTCTGAAATACAAAAATATTTCATTGTTTCAGGCACACTAACTCTCATCTCTTGACACATTCTAAAATAATGGTCAACAGCATTTCTGCTTGACATTACTACTGCGGTATGGTCAAGAATATTAATTTTTTGTTTTCGAAAATCTTGGGCTGGCACACCTTCTACTTTTATAAAAGGGCGAAAATCAATTTTTACATTGCATTTTTTAGCTAAATCAAAATAAGGCGATTTGTCGCCTTCAGGTTTTGGTTGAGAAACCAATAATGTTTTAACTTTCAAGTTTAAAAAGATTTTAATTTAATCAAAATCACTATTTCGCTTTACTAATTACCAAGTAAAAAAATTTTTACAGCTATAAAAATGGGTAATATTTCAAGCGTGCAAAGATATAAAAATAAATATATATTGGAAATCCTTACACTATTTACTCCAATAATAAAACCTCTAATTATTCGGGTGCCAAGAAACAAGAAAATAATGGAGCAGCCTATGTATATAAATAGCTCGGCAGGAGCCTGTTTCACAAAGTAAATTCCAACAACAACAGGCAGAATGCATAATCCTAAAGCATTGATAAACAAAAAAAGGGTGAATATATAATTGCTGGCTTCGGTTTGGACTTTAAAGATAAAGCCCATTGTTTTTATGGATATCATTTTTATGAGGTAGGATAAAAATAAACCGGAGGGGATTATCCAGATTAAATTTAATTTATCAAATGGCAGTTTGTACTGATAAAAATCGATTAATTGATATATAAATAAACTCAGACTGGTTAAAAAGAGAATGGATAAGATTACTGTTGTTCTGTTTGTAATTGATACTTCTTCTCGCGCTAATTGGTTAGCCACACGGTTAAAATAAAAAGCTTTAATAATTTGGTTTAGTCTTTTCCGATTGTAAACATATAACATTACAAAAAGAGCAAATGAAACAAATAGCAACAAGGCTGGTAAGTAATCGTAATTTGTAAAATGAATTATAGGTTTATTGTTTATTGGTTGTAATAAATGGCTATCAAATAATGACTTTTTTTGAATAGAGTCATTGTTGGTAATAATACTGATAGCATTGTTTTGTGGCATTCTGTAGCAAAGATAATTTAAAAATTTCCTTTAGCGTTTTTTACTGAAAAAATGTTTGATAATTTTAGAACATTCATTTGCCAATACTAGAGTGGTAATTTCAGTTTTTGGGTGTAATATTTTGTTTCCAATTATATGAAAACCTCTTTTTTCATCTTTAGCACCATAAACAATTTTTCCGACCTGAGCCCAAGAAAGGGCACCTGCACACATTACACAGGGTTCGAGCGTAACATAAAGGATACATTCGTTTAAATATTTTCCGTTTAAAAAATTAGCTGCAGCCGTAATAGCTTGCATCTCGGCATGTGCTGTAACATCATTTAACCGTTGTGTTAAATTATGAGCACGAGCAATTATTCTATTATTACAAACTACAATAGCCCCTACAGGAACCTCATCAGCATCGAAAGCTTTTTGAGCTTCTTTTAATGCTTCTCGCATAAAATATTCATCTGATAATATTTCTGTTTCCATTCTGCAAAAATAAGAGATATAATGCTTGTGCTTTCAACTAAACTATTTAATTTTAGCAATTAATACCTATTGTAATTATAAAACAGTCCCAAACTATTTTATAATTTTACAATGGTTAATGCCGATACAACAAAATAATAGAATAATTTATTGGACTATATGTATTGTGTAATTGGTATAATAAGAGGATGAGACAAGAATGGCAAAAATTCAAATTATAGCAATTGCAGTAAGTTTACTTTTTTTACTTTATATCATTCGATTAATTGTAAAAGGAAAACTAAGAGAAGAATATTCAATATTTTGGATAATCTGTACCGTTGTTTTAATTCTATTTTCTTTTTGGCGAGATGGCTTAGAGATAATGGCACAACTTTTAGGTGTTTTTGAGGCTCCTAACTTAGTATTCACAGGAGCTATTTTTGCCGTTTTTATTTATTTACTTCATCTGAGTGTAGTGGTTTCTAAGTTACATTCACAAAACAAAAAATTGGCTCAAGACATTGCATTATTAAAACAAAAAATAGAGAAAAAGAATAATGGAGATTAACAATAAAGCAATAATTGGCAGAAGAGAAACAGTTAGCTTTCCAGAGTTTGGTTTGTATAATATTACCGCAAAAGTGGATACCGGAGCATATACCACAGCCCTACATTGCCATGATATCAGAGAAGAAGACAATATTTTATATTTTAAATTGTTAGACCCATCTCACCCCGACTACAATGAACAAGAACAAAGATGTAATGAGTATTCGCAAAAAGAAATAAAAAATTCTTTTGGAGAAGTTGAAAAAAGATTTATTATAAAAACAATCATCAGAATAGGGAGGAAACGCATAAATTCAGTAATTTCGTTGACTGATAGAGGAAACATGCGCTACCCAGTATTAATAGGAAGAAAATTATTAAAAAACAGATATGTTGTAGATGTAAGTTTGTATAATAATATCCCTCCTTCGCAAAAAAAATAATTAAAAAAACTATTCCTAATATTATATGAAAATCGCTGTTTTGTCACGAAACCCAAGACTTTATTCAACTCGTAGATTAGTTGAAGCGGGAGAACAAAGAGGTCACGATATGGTTGTTTTAGACCATTTAAAATGTGTACTAATAATAGAAAAGGGGAATCCACACATTTATTATAAAGGAGAAGAAATTTTTGGAATTGATGCAATTATACCGAGAATAGGCGCTTCTGTTACTTTTTATGGCGCAGCAGTAGTTCGTCAGTTTGAACAGATGAAAGCTTTTTCTTGCACTGAATCACAAGCATTGGTTCGTTCTCGAGATAAATTAAGAAGTTTACAATTACTTGCAAAAGCAGGAATTGGAATGCCTAAAACGGTTTTTGCAAATGTTCCAAAAGATATAGATAATGTAATTAACAAAGTGGGTGGAGCGCCCGTTGTAATTAAACTATTGGAGGGAACACAAGGAATAGGAGTAATTTTAGCAGACACACATAAATCTGCAAAATCTGTGATAGAATCATTTTTGGCGTTGGATGCAAATATTTTGGTTCAGGAATTTATTAAGGAAGCTGGTGGTGCTGATGTAAGAGCATTTATTGTGGATGGAAAAATTGTTGGAGCCATGAAAAGGCAAGGCGCTCCAGGAGAATTCAGAAGTAATTTACATAGAGGAGGAAAAGCAAGTATTGTAGAGCTTTCCAAAGAAGAAAGAGAAACAGCTTTGCGTGCAGCAAAAAAATTAGGATTAGGAATTGCAGGTGTTGATATGTTACAATCAGCACGCGGACCACTAGTGATGGAAGTAAATTCTTCTCCAGGATTAGAAGGAATAGAAGGTGCAACAGGAGTTGATATTGCAGGGAAAATAATTGAATACATTGAGCGAAATGAATTTAATCATGGCTAGTTAAAAATTTAGGATAAGAAAATAACAATGGCATACCAAAATAAAATCATTCATATAAACGGCACGAACATTCATCCTGGAAGTTCAGCACAGGTGAATTTGAACTTATATCAATTGCCAACCAAAACTGTTATTGAAATTCCTGTATATGTGTATCGTTCAATCAAATCTGGACCAACATTATTAATACTTGCAGGAATGCATGGTGATGAAATAAATGGGATTGAAATAGTGAGAAGATTAATTACCCGTAAAGATGTTCGCAATCCGTTATGTGGCAGTATCATTGCAATTCCGGTAATAAATATTATTTCTTTTTTGTCTGGCTCTCGCGATTTACCTGATGGAAGAGATTTGAACAGATGTTTTCCCGGAAGCAAAAATGGTTCACTCGGAAGTAGAATTGCTTATGACTTAATGAATGAAATAATTCCTCAAATAGACTTTGGAATCGACTTTCATACAGGAGGAGCAAAAATCAATAATTATCCTCAACTGCGTTGTGTTTTTTCTAACAAAGCAAATTTAGAATTAGGACGAAAATTCTCTCCTCCACTTATTGTAAATTCTCCTTTTAGAGATAATACGCTGAGAAAAGAAGCATCAAAAAAAAACAAGCCTATTTTAGTTTTTGAAGGTGGAGAATCTTCTCGATTCGATTATGTTTCTATTAATGAAGGAATGACTGGATGTTTACGTTTGATGAAGCACTTAAATATGATTGAAACAGAAGTACCAAATAATCCAACCGTATTGCTTACAAAAACATCTTGGATTCGTGCGAAATCTTCGGGCTTATTTCATACTTCAAAAACAAATGGAGCACATGTTTTAAAAGGAGAAATTATAGGTATGATTTGCGACCCTTATGGCGAACACAATGAAAAATTAATTGCACCTTTTGATGGTTATATCTTAGGAATCAACAATCAGCCAGTAATTAACCAAGGCGATGCATTGATGCATGTAGGCGTAGAAGAATAAAAAAAATGTTTAAAAAAAAAGTATTATTTATTTTCTTTTTTTCTTCGTTTTATTGTTATTCCAACAATAAAACGGACTCTTTACTTCAATATATTAAAACAGCAAAAGATACTAGCAAAGTAAAAGCACTAATAAGTTTATCAGCAGGTTTTGAAAGTAACGAGCAAACAAAAGCTCTCGGATACCTTAATGAAGCCATTGCACTCAGTAAACAAATAGGATACGACAAAGGAGTTATGCTTGCCTTAATTCCGATGGGTACGGTTTACAATCAAAAAACAAATTATTTTTCTTCCGATTCGTGCTTAAAACAAGCTTTAATAATAGCCCAAAAAATTAAAGACGTTTCCACAGAGGGAAATATTTATAATAATTTAGGGATGAATTATTTCAACAAGTTTGATTATGAAAAATCTTTAATTCATTATTTTAAAGCAATCGAAATTTTTAGAATAACAAAAGATTCATCAAAGCTCGCTAGTGGTATTAACAATGTCGCAAATGTTTATTTTATTCAAAAAGATTTAGACAAAGCACTTGCATACCATAATCAATCATTGGAATTGAGTAAAAAGATGAATAGCAAATCTCGCATCGCAAGTTCATTAAATAACTTAGGCTTAATTTATAGAGATAAAAAAGAGTATAAAAAAGCACTTGAATGTTTTAATGAAGCACTCTCCATTGCAAAAGAAGTTAATCACAAATTCGGGCAAAGTTTGTTGTTAAACAATTTAGGAAAATGCTATCGCATCTTAAAAAATTATGACCAAGCTTTAAAATGTTTTAATGAAGCCATCGTTATAAAATTAGAAATGGGTGATATTGGTGGCTTAGCACATTCTTACAATAACCTTGGTGATTTATATTTAGATATGAAATTGTATGACAAATCTACTGAATACAATTTAAAATCAATTGAAGAAGCAAAGAAAACAAACAATATAGGAATTCTTCAAAATGCTTATTTATCTTTATCAGAAGTAAATGAAGCAAAACATAATTTTGAGCAAGCCTATGTTTATCATAAACTCTATCTTAATTATAAAGACTCGCTATTTACAACTGAAAAATCGCAGCAAATAGCAGAACTTAGTACAAAGTATGAAACGGAAATAAAAGACAAAGAAATTGTAAAAAAAAATGCCGAAATAAAAATTAAAGAAACAGAAGCAAAACAAAAAGAAACACAACGAAATGCTTTTATTGTTGGATTTTTACTTATAGCAGCTTTGGCAATTTTAATTTTCAAAAATTTACGCGACAAACAAAAAGCAAATGCTAAATTAACAGAAGCATATACCACCATAGAAATAAAAAACAAAATTGTTGAAGAAAAAAACAAAGATATTTTAGATTCTATTAATTATGCAAGACGCATCCAACGAGCACTTTTGGCTTCAGATAAAATGTTGAGCAATAATTTACCAGAACATTTTGTGTTGTACAAACCAAAAGATATTGTGAGCGGAGATTTTTATTGGGCAACAGTGAATCAAAATAGGTTTTATATTGCAACATGTGATTGTACTGGACATGGTGTTCCGGGAGCTTTTATGAGTTTGCTTAATATTTCAAAACTAAATGAAGCGATTAATGAAAAAAATATTTTAGAGCCACATTTGGTTTTTAATCAGGTGCGCAAAGAAATTGTAAAAGCATTAAATCCAGAGGGAAGTGCCAATGCTACTGAAGATGGTATGGATGCAGTGCTTTGTTCTTATGATTTTAAAAATATGAATTTAGAGTTTGTTTGTGCCAATAATCCCTTGTGGTTGATAAGAGAAAAAAAAGTTATTGTTTTTGATGCTGATAAAATGTCGGTAGGAAAAGCAGACAAAGAAACTTCATTCACAATGCAAACAATTGAACTGCAAAAAGGAGATTGCATTTATACTTTTAGTGATGGTTATGCCGACCAATTTGGAGGGCCAAATGGTAAAAAATTCAAGTACAAACAAATGCAGGAACTTTTTCTTTCTATTCATCAGGAGTCATTAGAAGAACAAAAAAACATTCTTAATAATACACTTGAAAGTTGGAAAGGAAGACTAGAGCAAATAGACGATGTTTTAGTTATAGGTATTAGGGTTTAATTTTTTTCCCCACTTTCTTCTTATCTTCTTTTGCTTTTTTAGCTGCTTCTTTTTCAGCAAGTTTTTTTCGTTTTTGCTCTTGCTTTATTTGTCCTTTTGTTTTGGTAAGTTTTATTGCTCTTACACCTAAATACAAACCGTATGTGTAGGTTAATTCCTGTGAGCGGAAACTTCTATTCTGTGCTTGTCCAACATCTGTGTTTGCAAAAATACCTGTAAATAATATTTTACCATTATACCCCACACTTGCTTTCGATCGGCCAACAAGAGGAAACCCTAATCTATAATATTTTTGTGGTGGGTATGAAAATGTTTGTGTTTCTATTCCAACACCCACCAGCGCTGCCATAGAAAAATAAAAATGGTTTTTAGTTAAATTAAAAGCATATCCTCCTTGTACCAAAAAAGCATAATTCCTGTTTCGTCTCAAGCTGGAGGTAAAACCATAGTATGGTGATAAAGAATCAGGGATTAACCTTCTGTCGGTGCTTTTTAATTCACTAAATCGCCCAGCTAAAATTAACATTGCAGAGCCTGCGCTTTTTTTCTGCAATTGATTTTGATTGAACGCAGCATTGTACGAAAACTTTTTTCCATTAAAAATAAATATTCCTCTTGCTCCCCATTGATAAGCTCTAATTTCGGTGTTATAATCTTTTAAATGTATTGGCTGGTTTTTATAATGAAAATAAAATCGGCTGTAATCTTGATAATATGCTTCAAAGCCAAACTTATTCCCATACATATTCATTGCAAACTGTTTATATCCCGATTTCACTCTGCCCGTAGTATCCAAATAATCATTCGTAAATTTAAAAATATAGGAAAAACCAATTCCTTTTATATTTACAGAAACGCCCGTTGTTGGGGGAATATGCGGTAAATAAAAAAGTTTTGCGTCTTTTAATTGTTGTTCCGAAAAAGCATCATTGTTTCTTGGCATGATGGTATAAATAAAACCATTGTTCAACAAAAATGTTTTGACAGAAAAATTATTTTTGAATCGTTGAACATACATGGTATCTGGGTCTGAACCTGCCATAACATTATAGCAAGAAAAAACGAAGAAAAACAGGACATAAATTTTTTTAAGTGCAGCCATAATTGATAATAAACAAATAAAGTTAAAAAAAATAAAAATCAGTACGTATTAAAAATAAAAAATGAACAATCTAGTTGTGATAAAGTTATTTAATGATTATTGAAAAAATAGTATCTTTGTTTACTCATACACACACCTTTAACGCTTAATGGAATTTAAAGCTGGAAAATTACTGGAAACAATTGAGTTTCCTGGCGATTTAAGAAAACACCAAATTGAAGAATTACCTCAAATTAGTCAGGAACTTCGTCAATATATCATTGATGTTGTTTCTCAAAAAGGAGGGCATTTTGGTGCTAGTTTAGGTGTTGTAGAACTTACCGTTGCTTTACATTATGTGTTTAATACTCCTTACGATCAATTGGTTTGGGATGTTGGTCATCAAGCCTACGGGCATAAAATTTTAACAGGACGGAGAAACGTTTTTCATACAAATCGTATTTACAAAGGATTGAGCGGGTTCCCAAAACGTAGCGAAAGCGAATACGATACATTTGGTGTCGGACACTCTTCTACATCCATTGGAGCTGCTTTAGGAATGGCTGTTGCTTCTGCATATAAAGGAGAAAAAGAAAGACAACACATTGCAGTAATTGGCGATGGGGCAATGACTGCAGGAATGGCATTTGAAGCATTGAACCATGCAGGAATAACAAACTCAAATCTTTTAGTTGTTTTAAATGACAATTGTATGAGTATAGACCCAAATGTTGGTGCTTTAAAAGAATATTTAACAGACATCACTACATCTCATACATACAATAAAATAAAAGATGAAGTCTGGAATTTGCTTGGGAAAATAAGCAAGTTTGGTCCAAACGCTCAAGAGATTGCTTCAAAGATTGAAAATGGAATTAAAACATCTTTATTGAAACAAAGTAATCTTTTTGAATCATTAAAATTTAGATATTTTGGACCTGTTGATGGACATGATGTGGAGCGATTAACAAAGGTTTTACAAGACTTAAAGGATATTCCAGGTCCCAAAATTTTACATTGCCTTACTCAAAAAGGAAAAGGATATAAATTTTCAGAAGAAGGAAATCAAACTGTTTGGCATGCTCCAGGCTTATTTAATAAAGATACAGGAGAGATTATTAAAATAGTTCCAAAAGAACCTCAGCCTCCAAAATATCAAGATGTTTTTGGTTATACCATTGTGGAACTAGCAGAAAAAAATCCTAAAATAATGGGTATCACACCTGCCATGCCAACAGGTTGTTCTTTAAATATCATGATGAAAGCTATGCCCGACAGAGCTTTTGACGTTGGTATTGCCGAACAACATGCTGTTACTTTTTCTGCAGGATTAGCAACACAAGGTTTGGTTCCGTTTTGTAACATTTATTCTTCATTTATGCAACGCGCCTATGATCAGGTGGTGCACGATGTAGCACTTCAAAATTTACATGTTGTTTTCTGTTTAGATAGAGGAGGAATTGCTGGTGCTGATGGACCAACACATCATGGAGGCTTTGATTTAGCATACTTTCGTTGTATCCCCAATATGATTGTGTGTGCTCCCATGAATGAAGAAGAGTTGCGTAATTTAATGTACACCGCACAATTACCAGAAAATGCTGCGCCTTTTTCTATCCGTTATCCAAGAGGAAACGGAGTAATGATAGATTGGAAACGACCATTCCAAAAAATAACAATTGGAACGGGCAGAAGAATTCAAAATGGTGATGATATTGCAATTTTAACTATTGGTCATGTTGGAAATTTTGCAGTAGAAGCATGCAAAGCACTTGAAGAAAAAGGAATTAAAGCTGCGCATTATGATATGCGATTTGCAAAACCTATTGATGAAACTTTGTTGCATGAAGTTTTTGCTAAACACTCAAAAGTAATTACCGTTGAAGATGGCTGTATCATTGGTGGTATGGGAAGTGCTGTTATAGAGTTTATGGCTGATAATAATTATCAAGCATCTGTAAAAAGACTTGGAATGCCCGACAAATGGATTGAACATGGAGAACAAAAAGAACTTTATGTTGAATGTTTTTATGATTCAGATAGCATTGCAAAAACCGCTATTGAACTAATCGGTACAAAAAACAACAGTATAGCCATTTAGTTTTTCTTCTTTCTTAACAATCCATTTCCTTATATCTGTTTTTTTGTATATTTGAAAATCTTAAACCATTTTACTATGCCAACTATAAAAAATTTTAAACACATTTCTATTGCATTAACGTCAGTAGTTTTGTTTGCTTGTGGTTCTGGCTCCTCAGAACACGATGATTTATCTGTAACAGATACTGTGGATGCGACAAAAACAAAAGATACAAAAGCACAAAATGTTTTTTATTCTATTCCTTCACCTATTGAAACAACATCTTTATTAAAAGCGGCTGGAGCCAAATACAATAAAAACTTTTTAAATCCAATTGAAAACCTTTCGAAATACGAATCGGTAAAAGGAAAAGCCCTTAATTTGGGTATTTACGGTTCTGATTTAAGTTTTACCAGTATTTTTGATCAAACACAAGAATCAATGTTATACTTGCGTTGTACAAACACATTGGCATCAAAACTTGGGATTAGTGGCGCTTTTGACGAAAAAACAACGGAACGTATTGAATTAAATTTAGAAAATAGAGATTCGCTTCTTGGAATTATTTCTGACTCATACTGGACAGCGGATGCTTATTTAAAAGACAATGGACAACCAGGCATTTCTGCATTAATTATTGCAGGCGGTTGGATTGAAGGGCTTTATATTGCCACACAAATAGCAAACACCACTAAAAATGAAGCAATTATTACACGAATTGGGGAGCAAAAACTTTCGCTTGATAATTTAGTTGCGCTTTTGGATAGTCATAAAACTGAAAATGAAGGAATTGCAGAAGTATTAGGGTATTTAATTGAGTTAAAACAAATTTATGACACCGTTACAACTTCTGCAGGCGAAACTACTGTAACTACTGATAAAGAAAAAGGCGTTACAACTATTGGAAACGGAAGCTCTTTTGCCCTTACAGCTGACCAATTGAAACAAATTTCAGAAAAAGCGGCTAAAATTAGAAACCAAATCATTAAATAAAGCGTAAAACACGCTTGATGAGACACAAAAAAATATTTAAAACCATTTCAACGATTGTTGTGATGGTTTTTATTTGCCCTATATTATCATTTTCTCAATGCAATTCTTTTGTTAAAAAGAAGTGCATGCCCAATGTTTTGCCTTTTACTCAAAATGGGCAAATGAATACCTCTACTCTAACAGCAGGGCAAAGCGCAGAAATGAATCTTACGTTTTATGCTGGGCAAGACTACAGAATTTTAGTTTGTTTCCAAGAACAACTAGGAGATGTAACATTCAAAGTTATGGACGCATCTAGGAAAGTAATTTTTGATAGTAAGGAGAACAATTTTGCTGATTTCTGGGATTTTAAAGTAAAAAATACACAGCAATTCATCGTTGAAGTTACAGCACCTCCTTCCGAAACAAAAACATCTATTGTTCCAAGCGGATGTGTTTCGGTATTAGTAGGTTTTAAGAAAGATTAATACTTCAATTGATACAAATCACACTTTTCTAAATCGCCAATTGATTTTACCAATCGCATTTTTTGAGGATATTTTTCTGCAACAGGTGCAAGCATACGATGAAGCGTATTAATCACTCTTCCATTGTTTTTCTTCGGATTCATTCTTAAGCTTGGCAAAATCACATATTCTACTTTTTGTTGTTGCCATTGCATTAATACACTATCAGGATTTGTAGTTGTTACCCAATATTGTCCGATAAATTTTTTCCCTTTCCCATAAATAAAACTCATACTTGGTTTTCGAGAAATAACTTGAGCACTATCAGGTAAACTGTCAGCACAATAACGACTCATTTTCAAAAAGTTTTGCCAATCAGGTGTATAACCATAATAAATATCGCCACTTAAATTCTTTTTTAGTGCTGTTGTGTTTTTTTGAGCAATACTTGAAGTTTTAAAAACAGTTATAAATAACATCAGCAAAGCAATTACAAAAAAAGCGTTTTGAGCCATTGATGAACGTTTCGATAATTCATAAAATCCATAAAAGAACACCAAGAAAATAAAAGGAATAACAATAATAATTAAACGGTCTTGCATGTTATTTGCTTGAACACCAAAGAAAATTCCGCCACAAAGAATAATAGCATAAATGCTTGTAAAAAAAATGATTTTGTTTTTTTTGTAGCTCAAGAATGTAAAAATTGTTAATGCTATTGTTGTTATATAAGACAAGGCTGGAATTATTTTTGAAGCATCTGTATCAACATTTCTTAAATTTAAAATACGATACGTATGCAATGAAATATAGGTATTGAAATTCAAAAAGAATCTATCAATCATTCCAGAAAAATCTTCGTGTCCACCTTCAGGTTTATATAAGTCTTTACGCAACATCATTTCCATTTGGTCAGTTTCGTTTGCGCCAAATAAAGCTGTTGCTATTAATTGATATGTTAATCTTACAACAAAAAATGCAAGCAATGCAAATACTGCTTGTTTATAGTTTTTATTCGTGATAAAATAAAGCACAACTGCTACAATGGCAACGAAAGCAATACTTTTAGAGATGGATAACAACACAAACAGCAATCCAAAGAAAATCCATTTTAAATAGTTTTCTTTTACCACACTAATCCATGTATCCTTTTCTTTGATGCTATCAATGATTTTAAAAGTAACAAACAAGCAAAGGGATTGAACAAATAAAAAGAATGTTTCGGTAAATGTTTGGGAAGAATAATATTGAATAAAATGATTAAAGGAAATAAATGAAACAAGGGCAAATAGTACAAAATAAGGAATGCGTTTGTGAAAAGCTTTATACGTAAACCAAACAAATCCGAATTGACATAACAATGAAAAAAACTTTAGTGCAATTACGTTTAATCCAAAAATATTTACAAAAAACGACAAAAAAACAGGATAAGCAGGTCCTTGAAAATATGGAAATTTGTTGTCATACAAAAAATCCCAAGCTCTTTGAATATAACTGGAATCATCACCACCTTCAGAAACTTTTGAATCGAACAATAAGAATGAAAAAAGAGTTGACAAAAACAAGAAAGCAAAAAATAATTTTTTATCGTTTTTCTCTAACCACAATTCTATTTTTTCTAAAATTGATTTTGCAGTATTAATTGATTTAACAGATGATGTCTTGATGTTTGCTTGTTTTGCCATTTTTAATCAAATTAAAATAGTTGTTAAAAGTAATTATTTATGATGTATTTTTGCAAAATAAAATTTAATCGATGTTAGAAAATACAGGACGTACCGAATTAAGTAGCTTAGGAGAGTTTGGACTAATAAAACACCTTACGCAATTCGTTGAAATTAAAAATGAAAGTTCTTTAAAAGGAGTTGGCGATGATGCTGCTGTTATTGATAATAAAGATAAATTAACAGTTGTATCAACCGATATGCTTGTTGAAGGAATTCATTTTGATTTGTCTTACGTTCCTCTTAAACATTTAGGTTATAAAGCAGTAAATGTAAATGTTTCAGACATTTATGCGATGAATGCCATTCCCAAACAAATAACCATTTCTATTGCCGTTTCTAATCGATTTTCGGTGGAATCTGTTGAAGAGTTATATTCAGGAATGATGCTCGCTTGCCATAAACATAAAGTAGATATTGTTGGAGGAGATACAACTTCTAGTAAAAGCGGATTGATAATTAGCATTACCGTTATTGGTGAAGCAAAAGCAGAAGAACTTGTTTACCGTAATGGTGCTAAGGAAGGTGATTTGTTATGTGTTACAGGCGATTTGGGTGCTGCTTATGTTGGCTTGCAGTTGCTTGAAAGAGAAAAACAAATTTTTATGGAAAGCCCAGGTGTACAGCCCGATTTAGAAGGGAATGATTATATCCTTGAGCGTCAATTAAAGCCTGAAGCCAGAAAAGATATTCCTGTATTACTTGAAAAATTAGAAGTAAAACCAACAGCTATGATTGATATTTCTGATGGCTTAGCATCAGAAATTTTACACCTCTGCACACAATCAGAAACGGGATGCAATTTATACGAAGAAAAAATTCCTATTGACCCATTAACCTATACTGTTGCTCGTGAATTTAATTTAGACCCAACCGTTTGTGCATTAAGTGGCGGAGAAGATTACGAATTACTTTTTACCATTGACCAAAGTGATTTCCCTAAAATAAAAGCTAATCCAGACATTACCGTTATTGGGCACATGACAAATAAAAAAGATGGAATTAATTTAATCACCAAAGGGGGTTCTTCAACGCCTTTAACAGCTCAGGGTTGGGACGCTCTGTTAAAAAAAGATTAAACTTTTATCTCAATGCTTGTAAAGCTTTCTTAAAACTTACTTTATCGTCAATCATTTTAGGTAGTACTTCTACAGCAACTCGTTCCTGTTGCATGGTATCTCTATGACGAATCGTTACGGTATTGTCTTCCAATGTTTGATGGTCAATTGTTATGCAAAATGGTGTTCCAATAGCATCTTGTCTGCGGTAACGTTTACCTATCGTATCTTTTTCATCAAATGTTGTTGCATGGTCAAACTTAAGCATATCAATTATTTCGCGTGCTTTCTCTGGTAAACCATCTTTCTTTAATAATGGTAATACGGCAACTTTAATTGGTGCTAAAAATGCTGGAAGATTTAATGCAACACGAGTAGTGCCATCTTCCAATTTTTCTTCAACATACGATTTTGCCATTGTAGCAAGAAAAAGACGGTCTAAACCAACCGATGTTTCAACTACATAAGGAACATAATTTTGATTTAACTCTGGATCAAAATATTGTAATTTTTTTCCTGAATGCTGTTCATGTGCTTTTAAATCGAAATCCGTGCGAGAATGGATTCCTTCTAATTCTTTGAATCCAAAAGGAAAATTAAATTCAATATCGCAAGCGGCATTTGCATAATGTGCTAATTTTAAATGATCGTGGTAACGATAGTTATTGTCTCCAAAACCAAGCGATTTGTGCCATTTCATGCGTGTTTCTTTCCAGAAGTTATACCATTCCATTTCTGTTCCTGGACGTACAAAAAATTGCATTTCCATTTGTTCAAACTCGCGCATACGGAAAATAAACTGACGAGCAACAATTTCATTTCGGAATGCTTTTCCTGTTTGTGCAATACCAAAAGGAATTTTCATCCTTCCTGTTTTTTGTACATTCAAAAAATTAACAAAAATTCCCTGTGCTGTTTCTGGGCGTAAATAAATAATGTTAGAATCTTCGGTAACAGCACCCATTGAAGTGCTAAACATTAAATTAAATTGTCGCACTTCTGTCCAATTTTTTGAACCAGAAACAGGACAAACAATTTCGCAATCAATAATAATTTGACGAACCGTTTCTAAATCGTTTTTTTCTAATGCCTCTTTAAATCTTGTAAGTATAGCATCTGCTTTCGCTTGATTTTCCAATACTCTTGCATTGGTAGAACGAAACTGTGCTTCATCAAATGTATCGCCAAAACGCTCTTTTGCTTTATCAACTTCTTTCTGAATTTTAGCTTCAATTTTAGCAACATGCTCTTCAATTAATACATCGGCACGGTAACGTTTTTTACTGTCTTTATTATCAATCAATGGGTCGTTGAATGCATCAACGTGCCCAGATGCTTTCCAAGTAGTTGGATGCATAAATATAGCAGCATCAATCCCTACAATATTTTCATGCATTTGCACCATGGCTTTCCACCAATAATCACGAAGATTTTTCTTGAGCTCAACACCCATTTGTCCAT
Source organism: Arcticibacter sp. (assembly GCA_021155045.1). GTDB lineage: Bacteria > Bacteroidota > Bacteroidia > 2-12-FULL-35-15 > 2-12-FULL-35-15 > 2-12-FULL-35-15. The sequence goes on along the minus strand of JAJNQB010000014.1, from coordinate 251,208 downwards.
AATCATAAACCGCGCTTAATCCATCATAAATTTCTGAACTTTGAAATATGAACCCATACTCTTTTGAGTGTGAAATAATGTCTTTAAAAATATCTTCTTGATTTGCCATAATCTCTTTTTTTATAATCAACCGCAAAAGTATGAAAATGATTGTATGCTGTTTATTTAAAATATTTTCTTTTTTTTGCTCTGATTTTCAGCTCTTTCCCCCTCCCAAATTTTTCATCATTTTGCATCTCCCTTTTTTTTATTATCTTGCTCACAATTAAACAGTATAATAAACTAAAATAAACCAAATGCAACACAAAAAAACAAAACTATCAGTGGTGTTTTTAGCTGGAATTGGCTTATCTGGATTGTACGCTCAAGATGCTACTACTGCATCTGGGGGTGACGCAACTGGTTCAGGAGGAAGTGCTAGTTACTCGATAGGACAGCCTGTCTATACAAGTAACACAAGCGCTTCTGGATCTGTAAACCAAGGGGTACAGCAACCTTATGAGATTATCACCAGCCTAAACAACAATCCTGACATTAACTTAGTTGTGTCAGTGTATCCAAACCCTTCTATTGATTATGTCAATTTAGTAGTCGGCAGTAAGGATTTAAGTAATCTAACTTTTCAACTTTTTGATATAAATGGAAAAGTATTAGTTAGTCAAAAAATTGATGCTACACAAACAGCTATTAAAATGGCTGATTATGCTGTAGGAAATTATTTTTTGAGAGTAATTGACAATAATAAAACAGAAGTAAAATCATTTAAAATCATTAAAAACTAAAAAACCATGAAAAAAATATTTACAATAGTAGCAGCTTTTATGCTTACAATGGGTACGTTTGCCCAGGCTCCTCAAAAAATGAGCTATCAAACTGTTATTAGAGATGCTGGTAATACACTTGTTGCTAGTACTTCAGTTGGAATTCAAATTAGTGTTTTACAAGGTTCTGCTTCAGGAACGGCTGTGTTTGTTGAAACACACACTCCCACTACTAATGCCAATGGTTTAGCAAGTTTAGAAATCGGTAATGGAACACCAGTTACTGGTACATTTGCTGGTATCGACTGGTCAGCTGGTCCATATTTTATTAAAACAGAAACAGATCCATTAGGTGGAACCGCATATACAATTTCAGGTACTTCAGAATTAGTGAGCGTGCCTTATGCATTATTCTCTGCTAATGGTACTCCTGGGCCTATAGGTCCTGTTGGACCTACGGGAGCTAACGGAAATGATGGTACTAATGGTGTTGATGGTGCAACGGGTGCTAATGGAGCAGATGGAGCTACAGGAGCAATGGGTTTAGTTGGTGCTACTGGAGCTAACGGAACTACTGGTGCTACAGGAGCAATGGGTTTAGTTGGTGCTACTGGAGCTAACGGAACTACTGGCGCTACTGGTGCTAACGGGACAGATGGTGCTACTGGAGCTAACGGAACTGCTGGAGCAACTGGTGCTGTTGGTGCTACTGGCGCTACAGGTGCTACTGGCGCAGTTGGACCCACAGGGCCTGGTTCAGTTGCAGGGACAATTAACTACGTTTCTAAATTTACAGGAGCTACTGCTTTAGGAAATAGCCAAATACAAGATAATGGAACAAATGTTGCCGTAAATATGGCTCCTTCTTTGTTATATAGATTTTATGTTTATAACATGCAATTGACTGCCACTGGTGACGGTCAATCTACTTTATACGGTTACCGTACACGTGATTCACAAAATGATGGTACTGGTTATTCTCAAAATACTAGCAATGATGCTACTCGTGGTTACAATTTCTGGGGAGATGTTTACACATTTGGTGTAGGAGGATGGAACTACAATGACTATAACCGTTGCGGTGGTACTTTTGGTGCTGAAGTAAATGGGACTTATTGGGGATCATTAGGTTACAAATCAAGTGGATCACTAAGCTATGGTGTTTATGGTAGTGCTGCATATGCGTCTGGTGCGGGATTAGTACCTACTTCTGCTTCTGCTGGCATTGGTGGTGGTTTCTTTGGAACCATCGGATCAATGAGCAAAGGTTCTGTTGTTGGTCAATTCAATGCAGGTGAATTATTTGCTGCTTACAACATGGGCGATGTTTATACTTCTGGTAAAAACATTGAATTAGTTTCTACTAACAATTCAGTAGTTCCTGCATATTCTGTAACTTCTACCGAAGCTGTAGTTTACAAAAAAGGTAAAATCACTTTAGTAAATGGTACTGCTACTGTTTCTTTTGACGAAAACTATTCTCAATTATTAGGAGAAAGTCCAATCGTTACCATTACTCCTGTTGGAGAATGTAATGGTGTCTACATTGCTTCTGTTAGCAAAACAGGATTTGTAGTAAAAGAATTAAATGGCGGTACTTCGAATGTAGAAATCAACTGGATTGCTGCTGGCGATAGAGTAGATGCTACTTCAACTGAAGTTCCTTCTTTCTTGAAAACAACTGAATTCAATGCTGGTTTAGACAAAGTATTGTTTAATGATGGCAACAAATCACAAAGTGGTGAAGGATTCTGGTGGGATGGTACTAAATTCCAATTTAATACCAACTACCCTTCTTCAATTAATCCTTCTCGTGAAGAAAAAACAAGAATGTTAGAAGCTCAAAAACATTGATTCTAATATTTTCTAACAAAAAAGGTTTCCTATATCAGGAAACCTTTTTTGTTTTATCCAATCAAGAAACGCTTTATACCTTTATATTTGTGACGTATTCTCAATTATGAAACTAAAAGCGCTTTTCCTGTTTTATATATTCTCACTTAGCATTTCTGCGCAAAACAATCTTGATTCAACTACTTTTATAGCCTATTACCAATCCATCATTCAAATGCTTGCAAACGACAGCATGAAAGGCCGAGAAGTGTCCTCCATCTACGAAAACAAAGCAGCAAAATTCATTACCCAAGAATTTAAAAAAAATAAAAAATTTAAACCCGCTATTCAATCATTTAATTATTTACATCCCGATTCACTAATCGAAAAAAAATCTAAAAATATTTATTGCTTTATTAATAATCATGCGGATAGTACAGTTCTGATTGGCGCACATTACGACCACATTGGCCTAGGAGGAAAACTTTCCTACAGCTTAAATAAAAAGAACCAAATTCACAATGGAGCGGATGACAATGCTTCTGGGGTTGCCCTTCTCCTTGGTCTCACCAAATCATTCAAGCAATGGCAAAATAAAAAGTACAATTACCTCTTTGTTGCATATTCAGCGCACGAAATAGGATTATACGGCTCCACCGCTTTTTATGAGTTTAGCAAAAATAAATTCCCCCCCATTTGTAATGTCATCAATTTCGATATGGTTGGCCGGCTTAACTCCAGCTACCCAATCATCAATATTTATGGAATGGGAGAAGCTACTACAAACACAAAAAAATACATCGACTCGCTTGCAACACTTGAAATAAAACTATATACCGATGCTGTAACAAAAATTTATGATACCGATTGCCGCGCCTTTGCTCAAAATAAAATAAAATGTCTCTCTTTTACAACCGGTACACACAGCGATTATCACAAAGTAAGTGACGATGAAGAAAAAATCAATTACCAAGGGATTTTACACATCCAAAATTTCCTGCAACACTTTTTTGTTAATACCCTTTTGAAGTAATGGTGGGATTTTTTTAGTGATAACAGTGCCAATTCATCCGTACATTAAATTTGTATCTTTGGGCCAACAATCAGCACATTCATTAATCAGCATATTAGCACACCATGATAGCAATAGACAATACCATCGTATCCGAACATTTATTAGAGAAAAAATTTGTATGCGATTTGAATGCATGCAAAGGAGAATGCTGTGTAGCAGGCGAATCCGGAGCCCCTTTGGATGAAGATGAGATTGCTATTTTGGAAGATGTTTGGGATGAAGTGAAACCGTATTTACCAAAAGATGGTGTTAAGGCTATTGAAAAGCAAGGAGTATCTGTAATTGATAGTGATGGTGATTATACCACTCCGCTAGTAAAAGGCAAACATTGTGCATATACTATTTTTGATAAGGATATTGCCAAGTGTGGAATTGAACAGGCTTGTTTAGATGGAAAAATAAAATGGAAAAAACCAATCTCTTGCCATTTATATCCTGTGCGTATTAATAAATACAAAGATTACGAAGCTGTAAACTACCACAAATGGGACATTTGTAAACCTGCGTGTGAATGTGGAGCAAAGCTAAATGTGCCCGTTTACAAATTTTTAAAAGAACCTCTTATTCGTAAGTTTGGAAAAGATTGGTACAAGCAATTGGAACTTGCTGATAAAATGCAAAATCCATAAAATAAAAAGTCCTGTAATGGCTTATTTTATTAATACTTAAAAAGACATACGGTTCAATCTCGCAAAACACTAAAAACAAATTTTTCTGACTGTCGCAAGTTTTTTTTCATTATTTTTTCAGAAATTTTTAGCCTTTTCTCAAAGGCTTGTTTTTTAATACGTTGGTCAATTCTTAACATTCGTCTGTTAATTTCGCGTGTTTATAACTTTGGGTAAATGTTAATTGTATATACTTGACACAGTCCATTTTTTTCCAAACATTTGTGAACCGCAAATTTATTAAGCAAGATTTTATTAAAATCAACAAAATAAAGGGGTTTAGAGCCTCAGGGGAATTTTTCCCTCTTATTTTAAAAAATAATAATTTGCAAAACGCTGATAAACAAAGAACTACATAAAAACCAAAGAAATTAAACGAAATGACAGAAGAACCAATACTAAAAGAAAATAAAGACCGTTTTGTGCTTTTCCCTATTAAACACCATGATATTTGGGAAATGTATAAAAAAGCAGAAGCTAGTTTTTGGACTGCAGAAGAAATTGACCTTAGCCCAGACTTAACAGATTGGGAAAACAAATTAAACGATGACGAAAAACATTTTATAAAACATGTGCTTGCTTTTTTTGCTGCTAGCGATGGAATTGTGAATGAGAACCTGGCAATTAATTTCATGAATGAAGTTCAGTACCCTGAAGCACGTTGTTTTTACGGATTTCAGATTATGATGGAGAATATCCATTCTGAAACTTATTCATTATTAATTGACACGTATATTAAAGATCCGAAAGAAAAAGACATGCTTTTTCATTCCATAGACACTTTGCCATGTGTTGGAAAAAAAGCTGAATGGGCTTTAAAATGGATAGGTAACGGAACTTTCGCAGAAAGACTTATTGCTTTTGCTGCCGTTGAAGGAATTTTCTTTTCTGGAAGTTTCTGTTCCCTATTTTGGTTAAAAAAACGTGGCTTAATGCCAGGTTTAACATTCTCAAACGAATTAATTTCTCGTGACGAAGGATTACATTGCGATTTTGCTTGCTTGCTTTACAGCCAATTACAAAATCAACTGCCAAAAGAAAAAGTAACTGAAATCATTACAAATGCTGTAGCAATTGAAAAAGATTTTGTTTCTGATGCTTTACCTGTAAGATTAATAGGGATGAATGCAGATATGATGTGTCAGTACATTGAATTTGTTGCTGATAGATTATTAGTTGCATTGGGTTGTGCTAAAACATACAACGCAACAAATCCATTCGATTTTATGGAATTAATTTCATTACAAGGAAAAACAAACTTCTTCGAAAAACGTGTTGCAGAATACCAAAAAGCTGGTGTCTCAGGAAATAAAGAAGACAATGTATTCAGTATGGATGCTGATTTTTAATTTAAAAGTATAAAGAGTTAAGTACAAAGAATTAAGAGATGCATAAGTACAAAGAACTTACAGTTTGGAAAAAATCGGTGGAATTAGCTGTGGATGTTTACAAAATTGCAGAAGAGTTTCCGAAAGAAGAATTGTATAGTCTTGTATCACAAGTAAAAAGATGTGCGGTTTCGGTATCATCAAACATTGCTGAAGGTGCAGGAAGAAATTCAAGTGGAGAGTTTGTTCATTTTTTAGGAATTTCAAATGGATCTTCCTCTGAATTGGAAACACAATTAATAATAGCAAATAGACTTGGTTATATCAAAAATGAAGCGCTTGATACAATCGTTAAAAAAATAAATGAAGTGCAAAACATGACATTTAAGCTTCAACAAACAATAAAAAACAATAACTAAACAACAAACAATAATACTTAATACAAACTACTTAATACTTTATTTATGTACGTAATCAAAAGAGACGGTAACCGCGAATCAGTAAAATTCGACAAAGTAACAGCTCGTGTCCAAAAGCTTTGCTACGGCTTAGACCCTATTCATGTTAATTCTATTAACGTAGCTATGAAAGTGATTGAAGGTATTTACGAAGGTGTAACTACTAGCGAATTGGATAACCTTGCTGCTGAAACTGCTGCTTCGCTTACTACCAAACACCCCGACTATGCACTTTTAGCAAGCCGTATAGCTGTTTCTAACTTACACAAAAACACAAACAAGTCGTTTTCAAAAACAATGGAAGCGCTTTACAACTATATTGACCCAAAAACAGGCAAAAAAGCGCCTTTGATTGCTGATGATGTATATGACATTATTCAAAAAAATGCACAAGAATTAGATTCAACAATTATCTATGACCGTGATTTTGGTTATGACTATTTTGGATTTAAAACATTAGAACGTTCTTACCTTTTAAAAATAAATGGTAAAGTTGCAGAGCGCCCACAACACATGGTTATGCGTGTAGCTGTTGGCATTCACAAAGAAGATATTGCCTCAGCAATTGAAACCTATAACTTAATGAGTGAGCGTTGGTTTACACATGCCACACCAACATTGTTTAATGCAGGAACACCAAAACCGCAGATGTCGTCTTGCTTTTTATTAACTACAAAAGACGACAGCATTGAAGGAATTTACGATACATTAAAATCTTGTGCTAAAATTTCACAAAGTGCTGGCGGTATCGGATTAAGCATTCATAACATCCGCGCTACAGGTTCTTACATTCGTGGAACAAATGGTACATCCAACGGAATTATTCCAATGTTGCGTGTATTCAATGATACAGCACGTTATGTTGATCAAGGTGGTGGAAAACGCAAAGGTTCATTTGCAATTTACTTAGAGCCTTGGCATGCTGATATCCACGATTTCTTGGATTTACGTAAAAACAATGGTAAAGAAGAAATGCGTGCTCGTGATTTGTTTACAGCAATGTGGACTCCTGATTTATTTATGAAACGTGTTGAAGCAAATGCCGAATGGAGTTTATTCTGCCCGAACGAAGCACCAGGATTATCTGATTGCTTTGGTGAAGAATTCGAAAAACTTTATACGAAATACGAAAAAGAAGGTAAAGCTCGTAAAACAATTCAAGCACGTGATTTATGGGCTGCCATCATTCAATCGCAAATTGAAACAGGTAATCCATACATGTTGTATAAAGATGCAGCAAACAGCAAATCAAATCAACAAAATTTGGGTACCATCAAATCTTCGAACTTATGTTGCGAGATTATGGAATACACTTCTAAAGACGAAATTGCAGTTTGTAATTTAGCTTCTATAGCATTGAACCGTTTTGTTGAAGATGGACAATTTAATCACCAACGTTTATTTGAAATTACCTATGTAATTACTAAAAACTTAAATAAAATTATCGACCGCAATTATTACCCTGTGGCAGAAGCTCGTAACTCAAACTTACGTCACCGCCCAATTGGTATTGGTGTTCAAGGTTTGGCAGATGCATTTATTTTAATGCGTTTCCCTTTTGATTCACCTGAAGCGGTTCAATTAAATAAAGACATCCACGAAACTATTTATTATGCTGCAATGACAGCTTCTAAAGATTTAGCAAAAGTTGATGGTCCTTACGAAACATACGCTGGTTCGCCAGTATCAAAAGGAATTTTCCAATTTGATATGTGGGGAGTAAAACCAAGCAACCGTTGGGAGTGGGATGTATTAAAAGAAGAAGTAAAACAATATGGTGTGCGTAACTCATTATTGTTAGCACCAATGCCAACAGCTAGTACATCACAAATTTTAGGTAACAACGAATGTTTTGAACCTTATACGTCAAACATTTATTCGAGACGTGTATTGTCGGGAGAGTTTATTATTGTAAACAAACACTTGCTGAAAGACCTAGTAAAATTGGGTATTTGGAACGATAAATTAAAAAACAAAATTATTGCAGCAAATGGTTCCGTACAAAACATCGCAGAGATACCAGATAACATCAAAGCATTGTATAAAACAGTTTGGGAAATTTCACAGAAAGTAATCATTAACATGGCTGCCGACCGTGGAGCATACATTTGTCAATCACAATCATTGAACTTGTTTGTACAAGATGCAAACTTTGCAAAATTATCAAGTATGCATTTTTATGGTTGGAAAGCAGGATTAAAAACGGGTATGTATTACTTACGTACAAAAGCTGCTGCCGATGCAATTAAATTTACGGTAGAAGCAGAAGAAAAAACAGAAGCACCAGAAGTGTTAGGCAACGAAGATGTTTTGATTATGGAACGCCAACAACAAATATCTGCTGAACGCCAAGCATTACTTGAAAAAGAAACAGAACAAAAAGCTGCTGAAGTAGCATCACAATTATCTTGTTCGCTTGATAATCCTGATTCTTGCGAAGCGTGTGGTAGTTAAAAATAAGTCAAAAGAAAATAAGTTAAAATTCAAAACCCCAACCTAATAAGTTGGGGTTTTGTGTGAAAAGAAGATGGATAAAAAATTTAAGTTAAAAGATAATAATGAAATCAGGATTCCTGAGCTTATTGAACCAGATGTTAATAATGGAAATTTGACGTTTAATAAAGCACTTGATGTGCTTTGTTGCTCGCGTGATTGGATTGAATTGTTTTCGGAATATCCAGAAGATTGGGAATCTTTTGTTAGAGAGAGAGAAATATTCTATTATGGGTTAAATAGTGAGAAAAAGATGGACTTTATACTAAAGTATATGTCTGATAATATATCAGAGACTCCATTGTCTCCCGATCGAATTGTTGCAAGAGCAGAATTGTATATTTTTGATAAGATTGAGGCGTTTTTGATTCTATCAATGATGGCAAATGATGGTTATGTTTATCAAAATCAACATGGTAAAAAAGAAGCATTTTATCAAATAGCATATAAGGGAATCTTGTTTTTAAATAAAGGAGGCTATTATGAGCAAAGGAAAAAAGCAGAACAAGAAAAAAAATTTCGTGAAGAAATAGAGGAAATCTCTTTAGAGAAAATTAAATATGATTTGACAATATCAAAATTTCAATCGAAATATAAATGGCTTCCCTTAATTCTATCTATAATTGCAATACTTATTTCAGTAATAAGTGTTTTTTTAAAGAAATAATTTGATTTTATTCAGCTCTTGCAGGTGTTATCACCTACAAGATTTTTAATAGAATAAGTAGTTATAGGTTTTCTTACTACATCAATTTTAATTTTTCTTCCGAAGCAGCGCGTAAGCCCTGAAGGCAAACGAAGCCGACAAGACAGTGGGAAGCGATTTTGCCTTCTTGATTTTTTGTTTCTTTTTCATCAAGGAAAAAGAAAAGACAAATAATAATTACGGTTAAATAACAGAATCTGCGGCAACAAATAATACCGATACGGAATCTGTAATAGTCCAATCCGAAAAAAATCGGATAGATTCTAACAGCTTCTCTATCGGCATTTACATATAAGCAAGAAATAGTTTTTGGGCTGTTTCTTGCTTAGTATTGGTATAATTTGTTTCAAAAACAAAAAAACCGATGAAATTTCATCGGTTTTTAAAAAATAAAAAGAAGTTTGACTAAAAGTTTATTACAATAAAATTAACACTTTCTCCTTCATTGATGTTATAATCACCCAATAATTTATGAGCTACTTGTAATGAAGCTTCTGAATTGCAAACGATTCTATCTCCATGATTCAAATGAGCTTGCAGAGCATTTGTAGAAATAGTTATTTCATGGCAGTTTCCTGGGTTTCCTGGAGGAACATGACAAATAGTAACTTTATTTGGAGTCGGAGTACTGTTATATTGTACAAATCCAAAAGAAATAGCTGATACAGAAACGATTAAAGAAAATAAAAATAATTTTTTTGATAAGTTTTTCATGTTTGTTTTTATAAGTTTTTGTTAAATTTTGTGCAAAAGTAGTAAAAAACAACCATTAAAACAATAAAACACAAAAAATAATCTATTAATGCTGTTATTTTAAAGACGAAGGATATATTATGCTCTGTTTTTTTCTATTACAATTAATCGTTAAAGGATTTATCTAATTAATACTATTATACAAATCCATTAATTTCTGTTTTTGATTTTGAGCATTTTCAATTTGACTTTCCAATTCTTGAGTTCCGCCAGCATTTGGATTAGCTGCTTTTAAGTCTTTTAATTTTTGTGATGCTTTAAACTCTTTATCGCCATACATATTTGCTAATTCCTTAATTGATTTTTTTGCATAATATGCAACCCATTTACTTGTTCCTTGCTCTGTTGCAATGGTGTGTAGCACTTTAGAGCCAATATTTACCGTTTCATCTTTTTGTGCTTTTTTCAAGAATGTAGTGTATTGGCTAATAAAACCAATTTTAGAAAAACCATTAAACTTGTCTGCATTTTTCAAGAAAAAATCATTGTTATCGTCATTCCCATACGTTGCATATAAATCACCAACAGCAAAAAGAACATCATTGCTTTTTTCGTTTTCGTATTGTTTTGCCAATGCCATTGCTTCTTTTGCATTTGCTTTTCCGATTGCAATTAATGCTGAACCAAGTACTCCATAAGATTTATCATTTAACGCATTTTTATAAAGAGGTTGCAAATCTTCATCTTTATAATTTTCAGATAAATAATCAATTGCTGCAGCACGTACGGTTGCTTTGTCATCATTCACGGCTATTGCAACCAATTTTTCTTTAATTACTTTTTCATTTCCTGCTGGTAAGTTTTTAAGCATGCTGATAGCATCATTGCGTAAACTCCAAAATTTATCGTTAAGTGCTTTTATGATACTATTATTTGCAATGGTATCTTTTGTTTTTGAAACCAGTTGTGTTAGCGCCTCAAACCTATCTAAATACAAAGGAGCATTTGAATACTGAAAAGCCCATTCTTCCGTAGATTTTGTTTCATTTTTTATACATAAGGTAGATTTTGTTGCATCTATATTTACAAGAGATGGTTTGTTTTCTACTGCAAATTCAAATGTTTCGTCTGCTTTTGTAACAATAATTTTATTGCGTTCAACTTTTCCATTAACGTATAAATCGATATACATTGGCAATTTAAACAAAGGTGTTTTGCTAAAATCTTGTACTTGTTTTATTTGAACACTTACTTTTTTTGTTGAAACATTATAATTGGTTTTGAAAATTAAATCGGGATGACCTGTTGATAAAAACCATTGGTTAAAAAACCAGTTTAAATCTTCACCTGTAACTTGTTCAAATGCTAAACGCAGTTGATGAATTTCAACAGAAGTGTATTTATTTGTTTCTAAGTATAATTTTAAGGAGGCAAAAAATGCATCATCTCCAACGTACGTTCTAAGCATGTGTAATACCTGTCCGCCTTTGTTGTAACTGTGTCCATCAAACATATCTTCTTTATCATCATAATGGAAACGAATGAGTTCCACTTGTTTTCTGGAAGACTCCGCAAAATAGCCAGCTCTTGATTGTGCGCTGTGTAAATCAGCAGCATCACGACCATATTTGTATTCTTCCCACAAATATTCTCCGTATGTTGCAAATGATTCGTTTAATGGTAGGTTACTCCACGATTCGCATGTAACCAAATCTCCAAACCATTGATGAAACAATTCGTGCGCAATAATTGATTCATTGTTATGGTCTAATAATTCTCTATCTGTTTTTTGAAGAAATTCGCCATGCAATGTGGCGCTCGTATTTTCCATTGCTCCCGAAACATAATCACGAACTACAACTTGTGAATATTTACTCCAAGGATATTGTACTCCAAGTTTATTTGAATAAAATTCTAGCATTTCGGGAGTATTACCAAATATAGCTTTTGCGTGGGGTTCGTATTCTTTTTCTACATAGTAATTTACTTCTTTTCCTCTCCATTTATTATCTTTTATTACCGCAAACTCTCCAATTGCCATCATTGTTAAATAAGGAGCATGTGGCAAATCCATTTTCCAATAATCTGTTCGCGTTCCATCTCCATTATCGAAAGAAGAATTTAATTCGCCATTAGAAAGTGTAGTGTATTTTTTATCTACCGTAATATAAATTTCTTGCGTCATTCTTTCGTTTGGTTTGTCAATCGTTGGAAACCATGCAGAATTAGATTCCGTTTCTCCTTGTGTCCAAATTTGTTGAGGTTTATTTTTTTCTGAACCATCGGCATTTATAAAATATAATCCTTTATCATCTGTTATAGCAGCACTTCCTCCGCTTTTTAGTTCATTTGGTTTTGATATATATTCAATAAAAACAGTATAAGTTTCAATGGCTTTATATTCTTTGTTTAGTGTAATTGTGATAACATCATTTTCATATTTATATGTTAATGGCGTTTTGTTTTTATCTACTACTAATGAAACTTCTTTAATATCCATTCCTCTTGCATCCAACATAAGCGTGGATGTTGGATAGAAATAAGGTTTTAAAGTGATGGTTGCTTTTCCGTATAAATATTGTTTTACCCAATCAAAACTAACATCCAGTTTTGTATGTATAATATCGTTTACACGAGTAACGGATGCTTGGTATTTATCCGGCTCAGGGGTTTTGGGTGTTATTGTTAATGTATCCAACGTAACACCCGTCCAACTGTCAGATTTGTTTTTTTTTGTATTATTAAATATTCCACAAGAAAACAGTGTGGTTGCAACAAGCGTAATGAATATAAATGTTCTTTTCATTTTGTATTTTAATTTTTAGCGTTCCAAAGGTTGTGAAAATAAAGTAGATTTCAAATTTTATGTGATGAGTGGCAATATTGATTTGAAATATGTACTTTTATAATGATTTTTGAAACAAATAATAGTATTATGTTGAAAGTAAAAGTAAATGAAAAAACAGAGTTTGTAATCTATTTTGATGGGGCAAACGAAGGAACAATTGATTCTCAAAAATTTGATTGGGATAAAATTGAAATAAAAGAGAATGTTTTTCATATCATCAAAAACAATAAATCTTTTACAGCACAAGTTGTAAAAGCTGATGTAAGAGAAAAAACATTTACAATAAATGTGAATGGCACTAATTATCAAATTCAAGTAAAAGATAAGTTTGACGAATTGTTAAAAAGTCTTGGAATGGATAACTTGAATGCAAATAAAGTAAATGAAGTAAAAGCTCCTATGCCTGGTTTGGTTCTTGATGTAAGAGTGAATGAAGGAGATGAAGTAAAAAAAGGAGACGCCATTTTAGTATTAGAAGCCATGAAAATGGAAAACATTTTAAAATCTCCAACAGACGGTATTGTTAAAAAAATAAATGTGAAAAAAGGAATGGCAGTGGAGAAGAATCAAGTGCTTATAAATTTTGTGTAGTTAGCAAATTATTCTTTTACGCCATTGCGAAAGAGAAACGACTGTAGCAATATCAGTACAAGTATGGGTTTATTGTTGCGATAATTACAATGACTAAAACAAAATAAAAATGGAAAACTCAAGAAGAAAATTTTTTAAAAAAGCTGCAGCACTTACATTAGGTGCTATTGCTAGTTCTGAAATTATTAAAGCAACAACCGTTGCTTCTTCTTTTTTAGAAAAAGAAATTTTACCTATTGATGCTGGAAAATATACATTACCTGCATTGCCTTATGCCTATGATGCTTTGGAACCTCACATTGATAAACTTACAATGGAAATTCATCATAGCAAGCATCATCAAGGATATGTTGCCAATTTGAACAAAGCTTTAGAAACTGTTGATGGAAACATTTTAGGAAGCCCACAAACGTTTGAGAATATTTTTGAAAAAATAGCAAAACTTCCTGCTGCATTAAGAAATAATGCTGGTGGACATTATAATCACAGCTTGTTTTGGACAATGATAAGCCCAAAAGGAGGAGGAGAGCCAACAGGAAAATTAGCAGAGGCAATTAAAAAAGAATTTGGTTCAACGGAAGAATTTAAAAAACAATTTACAGAGGCTGCCATGAAACGGTTTGGTTCTGGATGGGCTTGGCTAGTAAAAACAAAAGAAGGCAAACTTGCCATTACATCAACTGCTAATCAAGATAATCCATTAATGAATTTAACTGAAATAGAAGTTAAAGGAAATGTAATACTTGCGTTAGATGTTTGGGAACATGCATATTATTTAAAAAACCAAAACCGCAGAGCTGATTATATTACTTCTTTTTGGAATGTTGTTAATTGGGAGATGGCGGAAGGGTTGTATAATTTATAAGAACATTTCTTTTTTCAAATTTAGCCATTCTAAAGCAGAACCATTTAAAAGCAATTCTTTTACATCTCGTTCGTAAGGCATTTCTTTAATTAGTTTTCCTGGTTCTAATTCACCTAATGGAAAAGGATAATCGGTTCCCAATGCCACACGATTTGCGCCAAACATTCCAACAACAAAATCTAACATTTGTTCATCATGTACTAAACTGTCTATCCAAAATTTTCCTAAATATTCTTTAGGGTTAATGTTGTTATCTATTGCAACTAAATCTGGTCGGCAATTAAAGCCATGTTCTATACGTCCTATGGTTGCAGGGAAAGAACCTCCTCCATGTGCAAAAGCAATTCGTAAGTTTGGTAAACGTTCTAAAATTCCTCCAAATATTAAAGAACAAGCGGCTCTTGATGTTTCTGCTGGCATACCTACTAACCAAGGTAACCAATAACGTTGCATGTTTTGTTCGCCCATCATTTCCCATGGATGAATAAAAACAGCCATGCCCAGCTCTTCACATGCTTTAAAAATTGCAAAATATTTTTCTTCGTTTAAATTTTCTTGATTGATGTTTGTTCCTATTTGAATTCCTACCAGTCCAATTTTTTTACAGCGTTCTAATTCTTTTACTGCCAAATCAGGAGCTTGCATTGGAATTGTTCCAAGTCCAATAAAGCGTTTTGGATAACGCTGAACAATATCTGCAATATGGTCATTCAGAAACATAGAAAGGTTTAAACAGTCTTGTGGTTTTGCCCAATAGCTAAACATTACAGGAACAGTAGAAAGTACTTGAACATCCACATGATGATGATTGCATTCCTGAATTCTTTTTTCGGCACTCCAACAATTATCTTCAATCTCTCTGAAAAATTTTCCATCATCACGAATCATTTTTGCGCAACATGGTTTGTGATGTTCTAATTGAATAAAACCGCCATAGCCAAATTTTTCTTTCCAATGTGGAATGTTTTCTGGTAAAATATGTGTGTGAATATCAATCGTTAAAATTTTTCCCATTTTTTATTCTGTTATAAATTCACCAACAATTTTTTCTGCTTCTTCAAATGCAGTTTCTAAATTATCGTTTAAAATTATTTTATCAAATTGACTTGCCGTTTTTAATTCTGTTTCTGCTTTTCCAATTCTGCGTGCAATACTTTCAGGTGTCTCTGTTTCTCTTGATTGTAGTCGTTTTTCAAGATGTTCGATGCTTGGTGGCATCACAAAAACAGAAAGAGCTTTTTCTCCGAATTGTTTTTTTAAGTTTAATCCTCCAATAACATCTACATCAAAAATAACGTGTTTCCCTTTTTTCCAAATTCGTTCAATTTCACTTTTAAGTGTTCCGTAAAAATTGTCTTTATAAACTTCTTCCCACTCAATAAATTCTTCTTTTTCTATTTTTTCTTTAAAGTCATCAACTGTTAAAAAGTAATAGTCCAGACCATATTCCTCTCCTTTTCGCATTTCTCTACTGCAAGCAGAAACAGAAAATTCTAAGTCTGGAAAAACTTTTAGCAGATGGTGAACAATTGTTGTTTTACCTGCTCCAGATGGCGCTGAGAATATGATTAATTTGCCGTTCATTCTTTTGTTTGTTCATTGTGAGGGAGGCACCACCGAAGCGATCTCTAAGTAAAGCTTTCGGATAAATCCTTCCACATTTCATTCATTCTTTTTATTAAAATTTCTTTTTTCTTTCTTGACCCAGCTTTTATTTGTTTTTCTCTTGTAATTGCATCATTTATCGAATGAAAAACTTCATAATACACTAGTTTACCAATTTTATACTTATTTGTAAAACTTGAATTTATTTTTTCTTTATGTTGTAATGTTCTTTTTTCTAGATTATTGGTTACTCCTGTATATAAAACGGTGTTATTTGCATTAGTCATTATATAAACAAAATATCTAACTATCATATTAGTTCGTGGAGATTGCTTCGCTGCGCTCGCAATGACTCATTTCGTTTTCGTCATTGCGAAGGAGGCACGACTGAAGCAATCTATGGGTTTATCATTTCATTATTTAATTATCATTTCTTAGTATAGAGATTGCTTCGGTACATTCGTAATGAACTAAAGCACATTCAACATCTGTTCTTTTATTTTTTCTAATTCATCTTTCATTTGTACAACAATTTTTTGAATTGTTGCATCGTTTGCTTTAGAGCCAATCGTATTTATTTCTCTTCCTATTTCTTGTGAAATAAATCCAAGCTTTCTTCCGCTACCGGGCTCTTTCATGGTACTTTTAAAATAATCAAGATGTGTTTTTAATCGAAGCTTTTCTTCGGTAATATCAAGCTTTTCGATGTAATAAATTAATTCTTGCTCAAAACGATTTTTATCAATTTTGTTTATATCGATTACTTCTTCTAAATTATTTTTTATTCTGTTTTTTATATTTTCCACTCTTGGATTGTCAAAAGAAATTACCTCATTCAATAGTTTTTCAACAATAGAAATCCGAGTGTTAAACTCGTTTTCTAACGTTTTTCCTTCATCATCTCTGAATTTTTGAAAAGCTTCAATGGCTTTATTTACAACAGACTTAACTTCTTTCCATTCTTGTTCATCTAACTCTATTGTTTCTCTTTCTGCTTTCATCACATCTGGCATTTTTAGCGACAAGGAAAGTAAATCGCTTTTTGTTTCGTTTAAATCTTCTGAAAGCTTTTTTAATTCATGATAATATGTTTTAACTAGTTCTTTATTCAGATTTACAGGAAGAGTTTCTTGTGTAGATTCACAGTAAATATTTAAATCAATTTTTCCACGCTCTAGTTGTTTTGCAATTTCGGTGCGTAATTCAAGCTCTTTTTCTTTGTATAAATAAGGAATTCTTAAGTTTAAGTCAAGCTGCTTGCTGTTAAGTGAGCGTATTTCAACAATAATTTTTTTGCCTACAATTTCTTGTGTAGCTTTCCCAAAGCCGGTCATTGATTTAAATGTCATAATGCAATTTATATATAAGCAAATGTAAGATTTTTCGTCTACTCCTTTATTTTATTATCCGCTTTTTTAAAAGGAAAACTCACTAAGTAAACACCCAAAACAATTAATACAGCAGCAGTAATTTTGCGCAAGTCTAAAGTATCGTTTCTATAAATGAATACGGCAAAAAGAGTAGCTAAAAAAGGTTGTAAATAAATGTAGATACTTACAACCGATGGGCTTAACGCTCTTAAAGCATAAGTATTTAAAACATAGGCAAAAAATGTAGTTCCTATTACTACAAAACCAATATCCCAATATATTTTACTTGGCATTTGTTCCCATTGTACTTCTTTTATTTCTGAAAATGCGAAAGGCAAAACATAAAAAAATCCAAAAAGAAATACCCATTTTACAATGGTGAATGTATTGTATTTTTTCATCAATGGTTTTACCAAAACTAAATACATAGCCCATGAAATGGAGTTTACTAAAATCATAATGTCGCCCGACATTGTTTCAGAGCCAATCGAAAAAGATTTATTAAAAAGCAATAAAAGCAATGCGCCAGAAATACCCAAACCAATACCTACTAATTTTTGAATGGAAACTTTTTCTTTTAAAACAGCAGCGGCTATAAGCAAAACCACAATAGGATTTGAAATCATTATGATAGCCGCGTTTATGGGAGTAGTTAAGCTTAATCCTTTTAAAAACAATAATTGGTTACAAGCAACACCAAATAATGCAAGAAGGGCGAATCGGGATAAATCTTTTTTATCAATTTTTTCTTTGATAAAAAATGTGCCAACAATCCAAAATAAGACTAATGCACCACCAACACGTAAAAGTACAAATGCAAAAGGTTGTACGTAAGCAGGCATAACTTCTTTAGCAATGGAATAATTTGCTCCATAAATTAAATTAACAACAAGTAAAGCAAGATGTGCTTGTAACGATTTGCTCATTTTTAGATGTTTTCTTTAGCTTGAGCAATTGTGTTTTTCGAATTTCCAATAAATATTTTATCATTGATAATAATTACAGGGCGTTTTAAAAAGGTGTATTCTTCTAAAATATATTTTCTGTAATCATCTTCTGTTAATTTCTTCTTATCCAATCCTAATGCTCTGTATTTCATTGCAACACGACTAAACAAAGCTTCATAGCTGCCAGCCATTTTTTTCATTTCTGTTAATTGGGCAGTAGTAATTTTTTCTGTTTTAATGTCTTGAAAAATAAATTTCTTTTCTTTTAAACTAAGCTCATTGATAATGCGTGTGCAAGTTGAGCATGTGCTGAGGTAATATATTTTTTTCATAAAATTGGTTTTTTAAAATCGTTCTATCGCTTCCCCAATCAATTTCCCTTCTATCAAAAAACCATCATGTCCGTAAGGAGAATCTATTTCTATAAAGTGTGAATTTGGAATATGTTGTGCCATAAATTTTTGTTCTGCAACAGGACATAAAAAATCGCTGCTTATTCCAATAATTAATGTTTTTGTTTGTATTGAATTTAAAACACTTTTTATTTCACTTCTTCCTCTTGCAATGTTATGCGAATCCATAGCTTTGGTTAGTATCCAATAACTGTATGCATTAAAACGTTTAACCAATTTTTCGCCTTGATAATTTATGTAAGTACTTGCTTTAAAATTATCTAATTTATTTTCATTGTCTGTTTGTGTTTTTACAAAAGCTTCATAATTTCTGTAAGTAAGCATTCCTATTGCTCGGGCTGTTTTTAAGCCTTGGGCTCCTGCTTGTTGGTTTAAATCTTTCCAAGTTAAATCTGTTTCTATTGCTAAGCGTTGAGCAGTGTGTATGGCAATTCCCCATGCAGATTCTTGTGAGCTGGTTGATACCAAAATCATTTTTTCAAAAACAGCAGGTTCGGTTATAACCCATTCTAGTGCTTGATATCCTCCCATAGAACCACCAATGATGGTGTTTATTTTTTCAATGCCTAAATGTTTTCTCAAAATAATATGAGCCTGTACCATATCGCGTATTGTAACCTTTGGAAACGTACTATAATAAGGCTTTTGAGTTTCAGGGTTAATTGTTAATGGTCCGCTAGAGCCATAGCAAGAGCCAATAATGTTTGCACAAATAATAAAATATTTTGCGGGGTCGTAAGTTTTTCCTTTGCCAACTAAAGAAGACCACCAATCGGCAACATCACTATTTGCAGTAAGTGCATGACAAAACCAAATTACATTACTCTTCTCATCATTTACTCTTCCGTAAGTATGATAAACAATATCTAATGAAGAAAGTGTTTCTCCGTTTTCTAATTTTAGTGGTTGTCGGTATGTAAAAAAATGTTTATTCATGGGTATTTTCTTCGCTCCTATTCCTAAAAAAGAAGAGGGTTGGCGGGAATACTTCGCAAAACTAAACAAAATTTGGCTTAAATCTTTACCTTTGATTCTCAAACAAGTATGAATATGAAAATAGAATTAAAACGATTAGATGATGCTTTTCATTTTGAAGCAAAAAGTGAAACAGGAAACATTGCGCACATGGATGCTGGCGAAAATATTGGTGGACACAACAAAGGAGTTCGTCCGATGCAAATGTTGCTTATGGGTTTGGGTGGTTGCAGTGCAATTGATATCGTTATGATTTTAAAAAAACAAAAACAACAAATTGACGATTTCGAAATTAGTATTGATGGCGAAAGAGAAGAAGGGAAGGAGCCTGCGTTATGGAAAACAGTTGTTGTACATTTTAAAATGAAAGGGCAAATTGATAAAGAAAAAGCAGAACGCGCTGTTCAATTATCAATGGATAAATATTGTTCTGTTTCTAAAACATTAGAATTAGCAGGTGCTACAATTACTTATAAAGTTACTGTAAATGAATAATTTTTAAATTAACGTATTATAAAATTCCTCCCCCGTGGGGAGGGCAGGAGAAGTTATGAAAAAATTTGAAACAAACGCAATCAGAACACAATCGGAACAGACCAGTAATAGAGAACATTCTGTTCCTTTATACTTAACATCAAGTTTTACGTTTGATGATGCAGAACAAATGCGTGCTATGTTTGCCGATGAGTTAGAAGGCAATATTTATAGCCGTTTTACAAATCCGAATACATCCGAATTTGTAAATAAAATGTGTTTACTTGAAGGTGCCGAAGCGGGTTACGCAACTGCTTCTGGTATGGCTGCTGTTTTTGCGAGTTTTATGGCATTGCTAAAAAGTGGTGATCACATTCTCGCTTCTAGTTCTATTTTTGGTTCAACGCATACTGTTCTTTCAAAAATTTTACCGAAGTATGGAATAGAACACACGTATGCCGATGTAAATAAACCAGAAACATGGGAAAGTTTAATACGGAAAAATACAAAGATGATTTTTGTTGAAACACCATCTAATCCTGGCTTAGATATTATCGATTTGGAATGGTTGGGTAAACTTTCAAAAAAACATAATGTTATTTTAAATGTAGATAATTGTTTTGCAACACCTTTTATTCAGCGGCCAATTGAATTTGGTGCAGATATAGTTACACATTCTGCAACTAAATATATTGATGGACAAGGAAGGGTTTTAGGGGGAATAGCTGTTGGGAAAAAAGAATTGATAAAAGAAATATATACTTTTTGTAGAAGTACAGGTCCGTCACTTTCTCCTTTTAATGCTTGGACGCTTTCAAAAAGTTTAGAAACACTATCAATCCGCATGGAGCGACATTCTCAGAGCGCTCACAAATTGGCGATGTTATTAGAAAATCATCCGAACATAAAACAAGTACGTTATCCATTTTTGTTATCACATCCACAATTTGAAATTGCAAAAAAGCAGATGAGTTTGGGCGGAGGAATTGTTGCATTTGAAATTAAAGGAGGAGTTGATAAAGGAAGAATTTTTTTAGATGCATTAAAAATGTGTTCACTCACAGCAAATCTTGGAGATACAAGAACAATTGCTACACATCCAGCTTCTACAACTCATGCAAAATTAACAGAAGAAGAACGTTTGGCTGTTGGTATAACACCAGGCTTGGTTCGTATTTCCGTTGGCTTAGAAAATATCATTGATATTATTGCTGATATTGAACAAGCTTTGGAAAAAGTGAAATAAAAACTATACTTCAAAGCCCCATTCATCCAAAAATTTATTACCAGTTGATGGTTTTGTTTCTGAGTTTGGAGTGTTTTGGGTTTTATTTTTATTATTTTCTGTAGCAGCTTTCATTTTCTGTTTAAAATTTTCTCTCCTGTTTGCTGGTTTGTTTTGATGCTTATTTTCTTGAGATTGACTTTTGTCAATAAATTCAACTAATGCAAAATCTAATTGTTTCTTAATCAAATCGGCACGTTTTACTTCTATCTTCACCTCATCGCCTAATGTTAAAACTCTTCCAAATTTTTTACCCCGCAAACAATAATTTTCTTCATCAAAAAAATAAGTGTCATCTTGTAAATCTCTCAAGCGAATCATTCCTTCGCAATGATTTTCTTTTAGCTCAATAAAAATCCCCCACTCCGTTACACCTGAAATTATCCCATCAAACTCCTGCCCGATTTTATCTTGTAAAAATTGTACTTGTTTGTATTTGATAGACGAGCGTTCCGCGTCAGCAGCAAGTTTTTCCATTTCAGAAGAATGTTTGCATTGCTCTTCCAGCTTTTCCACATTCGGACTTTTTCCTCCATCTAAATAATGTTGTAATAACCGATGAACCATTACATCGGGATAACGCCTAATGGGCGAAGTAAAATGTGTGTAATATTCAAATCCTAAACCATAATGACCAATATTTTTTGTTGTGTAAATAGCTTTTGCCATTGTACGTATAGCTAGCATTTCAATCATCCCCGACTCTTTTTTTTGATTCACTTCTTTCAATAAATTGTTCATTGAATCAGCAACAGCTTTATCGTTTTTGATATTTATTTTGTAGCCAAATTTTGAAACAAATTGAGCGAAATCTTCTAGCTTCTCAGGGTTGGGTTTGTCATGTACACGATATACAAATGCTTTTTGATTTTCTTTTGACTTTTGACTTTTCTCTTTTGATTGTCCAATAAATTCTGCTACTTTTCTATTTGCAAGCAGCATAAAATCTTCAATCAATTGATTTGCATCTTTTGCAATTTTAAAATATACTCCAGTAGGGTTTCCTACTTCATCCAAATGAAATTTTACTTCCATTTTTTCAAATGCTATGCTTCCTTTTTTGAAACGATTTTTTCTTAAAATTTTCGATAGCCTATCAAGTGTTAAAATTTCATCTTTATAATCTCCTTCTTGCGTTTCTATAACTTGTTGAGCTTCTTCGTAAGTAAATCTTCTATCTGAGTTGATGATAGTTCTTCCAAACCATTCTTTTACTACTTCAGCTTCATCACTCATTTCAAATACTGCCGAGAAACATAACTTTTCTTCGTTTGGTCTTAACGAACAAACATTGTTTGATAATACTTCTGGTAACATGGGGACAACCCTATCTACCAAATAAACGGATGTGGCTCTTGAAAAACCTTCTTTATCAATAATGGATTCTGGTTTTACATAATGACTTACATCGGCAATATGAACACCAATTTCCCAATTCCCATTTTCAAGTTTTCTGATTGAAAGAGCATCATCAAAATCTTTCGCATCCACAGGGTCAATCGTAAACGTTGTTATTTCTCTAAAGTCTTTTCTTTTTGCAATTTCTTCTTCTGTAATTTTTATTGGTACTAAATCAGCGGCTCTTTCAACATCCTTTGGAAATTGATAAGGCAAGCCATACTCAGCTAATATAGCGTGCATTTCGGTGTCGTTTTCGCCAACATTCCCGAGCACCTCAACTATTTCACCAATAGGATTTACGCTTTCTTTACCCCATTCTAGAATTTTAGCAATAGCTTTTTGTCCATCTTTTGCTCCATTTAATTTTTCCAGCGGAATATAAATATCTACATGAATTCTGCTGTTGCTTGGAACCAGAAATGCAAATTTTGGAGATAGTTGAATAGTCCCTACAAATTCTGTTTTAGCACGTTTTATTATTTCAACTATTTCTCCTTCGGGTTTTCCTTTGCTTTTTGGAAATAATTTTACTTTTACAATATCCCCATGCATGGCGTTTAACGTTTTGCGTTGAGGAATAAATGTGTCGTTTTCTGTTTCATCTGAAATCACATAAGCAATCCCAGAAGCACTCATATCAACTTTGCCCGTAATAATTTTGTTTAATGATTTTATTTTAAACTTTCCTCTTTCAGGCTCAATCACATTGCCGTGTTCTTTTAATTCCGATAATATTACATTGATAAGAAGTCTTTGCGAATGGTCGGTTATATCTAAATAAGCAGCTATTTGCTTGTAATTTAAAGCTTTCGAGGAATTGCTGGCTAAAACTTTTAATATTTCTTCAAAAAGGAATGATTTTTTTATACCTGTTTTTTTTCTATTGAACTTTCGAGCCATAGCCCAAAAGTGCTATTGTTTTGCGGTATATAAAAGCTTTTGTTAATAAAATCTAAAAAAAACTTTTATTGTGCAACCAAATATCGCAACTTTGCATCTAAACACCAGAAGTAAGATATGACAGATGAGCAAATAGTACAAGGATGTATTGAAAACAATGCGCTTGCTCAAAAGCATTTGTACGATAAGTTTTCGCGAAAGATGATGGGTGTGTGTATGAGATATTGCGATAATACGGAAGAAGCGGAGGATGTTTTACAAAATGGATTTGTTACTGTTTTTCAAAAAATGGAGTTGTTTAAAGGAACGGGTTCCTTAGAGGGTTGGGTAAGAAAAGTAATAGTAAATACGGCTCTAACCAATATTAGAAAAAATAAAAAGTTAAAACTAAACATAGAATTAGATTCAGTTGAATACATGCTTCCTGCTTCAAATCACTTAAATGATAGCTACGAAGTAAAAGATTTAATGAAAATAATTCAAACATTGCCAACAGGATTTAAAACGGTTTTTAATCTTTATGCAATTGAAGGGTATTCACACAAAGAGATAGGTGATATGCTTGGAATTTCAGAAGGAACATCAAAATCGCAATATTCAAGGGCAAAAACATATTTACAAAAATTGATACCTAATACTCGAGGTTAATATGAAAGAAAACGAAAAATTTGAAGACCTTTTCAAAGAAAAATTTGAAAATTATGAAGTAGAAGTTCGTTCTACTGTTTGGTCGAATATTCAGACAGGACTTAAAGGTGCAGGTATTGGAATATTAATTAAAACCTTGATTAATAAGTTGGGTTCAAATACAATTGTAGCAATTGTTTCGTCTGCTGCCACTGTTGTAAGTACGGTGTTAATTATGCAATGGACTAACAATTCTGATAAAACTGCAGTTGTAACCAAAGATAAAGTTATCCCGAGTACCATTAAGGAAGAACCTAATATAGAAAATACTGTTGAGAAAGAAATTCCGCTTGTTAATTCAGAAAAGAGCAATACCCCTGCAAATCAAATCAAAGAAAATACAAATACTAAGAATAATACCATCGCAACTAAAAATGAATTAAATAATGTAATAAAAGATATATCTAAAAAACAAGTTGCTTTTATATCTTCTAGCACCGTTGCAGGACCAGTGCCATTGATTGTAAATTTTGAAAACATAGGAAATGGAAAAATAAACCGATGGGATTTTGGTGATGGGAAGAAAGATAAAAACAATTCAAATCCAGTTCATGCTTATGATGTCCCAGGGTTTTATACTGTCTTGTTAACTTCAACCAATGCAGATGGGGTAACTGCTGTAGATACTCTAAAAATTGAGGTATATGGCAATTCATCACTAAGCAATACTCCTATATCTTTTTCTCCAAATGGTGATGGCGCAGATGATTACTTTTCAACAGACCCTAAAAACATTAAAGAATTATCAGCAAAAATTATTGACCCTAATACTAATAGGATTGTATACCAATGGAAAGGAATAAATGGTAGATGGGATGGAAAAGACAAAAAAGGAAACGATGTTTCAGAAGGAATTTATTATTATGTTTTTTCAGCTATTGGATTAGATGGCAAAAAAATAGAATTAAATGGAAAAGTAAAATTAGTTCGTTAGTTGAGATTATAAAAGATGTATTTTTGCACCCATTAATTTTAAAAACGTAGTTCAAATGAAGAGAATTATTACGGCAGGATTTTTAGCATTATTATCTTTTAATCAAATTATAGCGCAAACAGTCGATGCTGAACCTGAAATATCCACCGTATGTGGAGGAGGTTCTGCAACACTTACAGCAACTGTTACACCGGCAGGTGGTACTGGAGCTCCGGGCAGTTTGCCAACAGATAGCTATGCAATTTCAACAATCACTTATGCCCCAGATCCGCTAACAGCGGGTACATCAGTTACTCTTACAGATGATTCTCAAACAGGGTTAATTCCTATAGGTTTTACCTTTTGTTTTTATGGAAACAATTACACCCAGTTTATTATTGGTTCAAACAATTGGATTGGTTTTCAAACAGGAGAAACGTCCACTTGGGTAACAGCTCCCATTCCAAATGTAAGTGGTGCAATAGCCCCAAGAAATACCATCATGGGTCCTTGGCAAGATATAAACCCAGGAGCAGGAGGAACTGTTCGCTACCAAATGTATGGTGTAGCGCCATTCAGAAGACTTTCCGTTTCTTGGAACAATGTGCCTATGTTTTCATGTACCGGACAATTATATTCTAGTCAAATAATAATCTATGAAACAACAAATATAATTGAAACACATATCTTAAATAAATCTTTATGTACAACATGGAATAGCGGAAATGCCGTTCATGGATTGCACAACGCTACTGGAACTGCCGCAACAGTTGTTCCGGGAAGAAATAACACACAATGGATTGCGAACAATGAAGGAACTCGTTTTACTCCTAATGGCTCTGCAACTTATACCGTTAATTGGTATATACTTCCTGCAAACACTTTAATTGGCACTGGATTAACAATAAATGTTACTCCACCAACTTCACCTCAATATTATTATGCTCAAGTTGTTGGTCCTAATGGATGTAGTGCAACAGGAAGTGGAGTAAACAATACAGATACTGTTGTCGTATTTTCTAGTAATCCTTTTGTAGATGCTGGTCCTTATTCTGTAATTTGTGAAAACCAAAGTACGATTATCAATGCTATATCACCCACAGCTACTACAATAACTTGGACGCCTTCTACTGGATTAAGTAATCCAACCATGTTAAATCCTATAGCAAGCCCAACATCAACTACCACATATACTATAAATATAGCCGATGCTATGGGTTGCCCTGCCTCTGATACGGTTACAATTGGTGTAAATCCAGCCCCATTTGTAGATGCAGGATTTGGTGCAGCAATATGTAATGGAGACAATATTCAATTAAGTGGTAATGGGGCAGGAACAGTAGCCTGGACTCCCGCTTCATCATTGGATGATGCAACAATATTAACTCCCACAGCAAGTCCAACAACTACAACAACTTATACTTTAACTATTACCGATGGAATAGGGTGTTCTGCTAGTGATACAGCAACAGTATTTATTTCAAATGGAAATGCTGATGCAGGAACAACTGCTGCAATTTGTACAGGAACATCTGTTACATTAAATGCAACAGGAGGGACAAGCTATAGTTGGAATGCTTCTTCTTCTTTAAGCAATACAACTATCTCCAATCCAGTAGCAAACCCAACAACAACAACAACCTATTCAGTAACCATTTTTGATGCAGGAACGGGCTGTACTACAACTGATACAGTTTCTGTTATTGTTCATCAATTACCCGTTGCCAATGCTGGTAGTAATGCAAGTATATGTGCCGGAAATAGTACAGTTCTTAATGCAACAGGCGGTATAAATTATGTTTGGTCTCCTACCACAGGTTTGAGTAACCCAAATATCTCTAATCCAACAGCAAATCCTACATCTACAACCACATATACAGTAAATGTATCTGATGGAGCAGGATGTTCTTCCACAGCAAGTGTAACTGTTACAGTTAATCCAGTACCAACCATTAGTGCAGGAAGTCCTATTAATATTTGTCCTGGAGCTAGTGCAACATTAAACGGAACAGGCGCAGGAGCAGGCGGAAATTATGTTTGGTCGCCAGGAGCAACATTAAACGATTCAACAATTTCAAATCCTGTTGCTACACCTTCTTCTGCAACGACATATACCGTAGTTGGAACCGATGCAAACGGATGTTCTGCAACAAGTTCTGTTTCAGTTAGTTTAAGCGGAATAGTAGTAGCGGTTGCGGCTTCCACAAATACAGTTTGTTTAGGAAATTCAAGTAACTTAACTGCTTCTGGAGCAGGAGCAGGAGGAGCTTACTCTTGGTCGCCAGCAGCTGGCTTAAGCAGCACAACTATTGCGAATCCTGTAGCTACTCCTACAGCAACAACAACATATACGGTAATCGGTACAGCCACCTCTGGCTGTGCTGATACCGCTTATGTTACTATTACAGTAAATCCTTTACCAGTTGTTGATGCTGGAACAGCACTTGCAATTTGTACAGGGCAAACAGCAAATTTGTCGGCAACGGGAGCAGGAGCAGCAGGTTCTTATTTATGGACACCAGCAGGCTCTCTAAACAATCCTAATATTGCCAATCCAATATCTTCTGCAACAGGCTCTACAATTTATACTGTAACAGGAACTGATGCAAATGGATGTTCTTCATCGGATACAGTTAGCGTAATTGTACATGCTGTTCCTGTAGCAGGTGCAGGTTCAAACACAAGTATATGTCAAGGATCTTCTACTACATTAAACGGAACAGGAGGCGGAACCTATTCTTGGTCGCCAGGAACAGGGTTAAGCAGTACTACAGTTTCGAATCCAGTAGCTACTCCTTTAACAACAACAACTTATACTGTAATGGTTTCTAACTCTGGATGTACAAATACTGCTCAGGTTACTATTACAGTAAATCCATTACCTGTAGCATCAGCAACAGGAAGCACTAGTATTTGTGCTGGAGCATCAGCATCTATTAGCGCAACAGGAGGAACATTTTACTCTTGGAGTCCGGCATCGGGTTTAAGTAGTCCGACATCAGCAACTACAAATGCTTCACCAACAAGTACAACTCAATACGTGGTAACAGTTTCTAATAGTTTTGGTTGTTCGGACACAGCTAGTGTTTGGATTGTAGTAAGTAATGCGCTTGCAATTAATGGTTCTACAGTTACACCAAGTGTTTGTGGCAATACAGATGGTTCAATAAATGTTGGAACTGTTACAGGAGGAATAGCTCCTTTAACATACACAATCAATGGCTCAGGAGCTCAATCATCACCAATATTCACGGGATTGGGACAAGGAAATTATAACATTACTGTAACAGATGTAAATGGATGTTCTACTAACCAGTCCTATACTGTAGGGCAAGTAAACAATGTAAATGCTGCGTTTACAGCAAGTCCTCCATCAGGGGTTAGCCCATTAACGGTTAATTTTAACAATGGAAGTACTGGTGCTAATAATTATGTTTGGGACTTTGGTAATACACTAGGTTCTTTGCTTACAAATCCAAGTACGATTTATGGAAATACAGGACAATATACTGTTACTTTAATAGCTTATAATAACACACCAAATTGTGCAGACACCATTACGTTTGTTATAAATGTTTATGATGAGGTGGTAGTAATTGTTCCAAATATTTTTTCTCCAAATGGAGACGGTAGTAATGATCTTTTCTTTGCTTCTGCGGTTGGAGTAAAAACTATTACCGGAACGATATTTAATCGTTGGGGAAAACAAGTGTATGAATTTAGTGGAGTTCCAAGCACTACTTTAGGTTGGCCAGGAACAATTAATGGAGCAAAAGCAGAAGATGGTACGTATTATTATATTATAAAAGCAGAAGGATTTGACGATAAAGAATATATTCAAAAAGGATATTTACAACTTGTTAGTGGAGGGAAATAAAAAAGAGTTATATAAAGAGTAATAATAATAAAAACGATTGGTGAAACACCAATCGTTTTTTGTTTTGTTTTAGTCGAAAAAATAAGAAACTCAATCAATATTTGTCGTTCATTATCAAGTGTTTGTATTGTGTAAGCGAGTACTGATATAAATCATTAAAAAAAAGCCTTTATTTTTTTTAAAATATTGGTTTAAATGCCTAAGTTTGCACCCGAATTCAAAAAAGCATAAACAGTTTCGCTCGATGACCAATAAAATCAATATATTTAAGTGTTTTTTAACGGCAATTTTTGCAATTTTTATAATAAGTACTGCAACAGCCTACGAACCTCAGGAAAAAGAAGCAACACACAATACTGTTGCAGCAAATGGAGAAGAAAAACACGGTAAAGAACACACAGAAAGTGGATTTGATGCTGGTAAAATGATTTTAGAACACGTTGCAGATTCTCACGATTGGCATCTTTGGGGACATACTTCCATTCCATTACCTGTTATTTTAAAAACAGACAAAGGTTTTGATATGTTTTCTTCGTCAAAATTTGAACACGGTCATGCAACAGTTCATGGTAAATATAATTATCGTTTAGAAGAAGGAAGCATTGTAATTGTGGATGAATTAACACAGACAATTGATGAAGAAGCAACTGCAAAAATTACAGATTTATCTATTACAAAAAATGTTGCAGCAATGCTAATCAGTATGATTTTGATGTTGTGGATATTTTTATCTGTAGCAAAAGCATACAAAAGAAATCAAGGAAAAGCTCCAAAAGGGTTGCAATCATTTATTGAGCCTTTGATTATGTTTGTTCGTGATGATGTTGCAAAACCAAGTATTGGTAAAAAATACGAGCGTTTCATGCCTTTTTTATTAACTGTTTTCTTTTTTATTTTAATTAATAATTACATGGGATTAATTCCAATATTTCCTGGAGGAGTTAATTTAACTGGTAGTATTTCAATTGCTATGGTATTGGCGGGATTTACTTTATTAATTACATTCATAATAGCAAACAAGCACTACTGGCATCACGTATTTGCAATGCCCGGTGTTCCAATTCCAGTTTTAATTATTCTTACACCAATCGAAATTTTAGGATTGTTTTTACGTCCATTTGTATTGATGATACGTTTGTTTGCAAACATTACTGCTGGTCATATTATAGCATTAGCTTTTTTTAGTTTGATATTTATTTTTGGTGAAATGAATACAGGTCTTGGATTTGGAGTGTCCATCTTTTCTTTGGTGTTTACGGTATTTATGGGAGCATTAGAATTGTTAGTTGCATTTTTACAAGCATACGTATTTACATTGTTATCAGCAATTTATTTTGGAGCAGCAGTGGATGAAGGACATGATGTTCATAATCATGCTGATGACCATATAGAGGTTAAAGGAGCACATTAAAAATATAATTCTGATTGGGGAGCTTTGCCGGCAATCAGAATAAATAAATTTTCCGGTAAGGCAAAAACATAAATATAATCACTATGTTATCATCAGTATTATTAGAAGCAAGTATGACTTACGGTATTGCTGCTCTTGGAGCAGGAATGGCTGCAATTGGTGCAGGTATCGGTATTGGTCGCATTGGTGGATCAGCGTTAGAATCTATCGCTCGTCAGCCAGAAGCAATCAACGATATCCGTTCAAACATGATTCTTGCAGCTGCACTTGTTGAAGGTGCTGCATTCTTTGCTATGGTTATCGGACTATTAGTAGTTTTGATTATCAAGTAAAAAAATAAAATTGTCTGCAAGGTTGTTGCAGACAATTTTTTTAAATCTTTTAACCAAACATTTTGTACTAAATACTTAATACTTTTAAAAATGGAATTAGTAAAACCCTCAATCGGCTTAATATTTTGGATGGTTGTTTCATTCTCAATCATTCTTTTTTTATTGAAAAAGTTTGCTTGGAAACCAATATTAGGAATGATTAAAGAGCGTGAAGAGTCAATTGAAAATGCTTTGGCTGCTGCAGAAAATGCAAAAGAAGAGATGAAAGCATTACAATCGAATAACGAAAAAATATTAGCAGAAGCAAGAGCAGAACGTGATACACTATTAAAAGAAGCTCGCGAAATTAAAGAGTTAATTATTTCAGAAGCTAAAACAACAGCTACAAAAGAAGGGGATAGATTATTAAAAATCGCTCGTGAAAATATTCAAAACGAAAAAATGGCTGCTATTACTGAATTAAAAAATCAAGTAGCATCATTATCAATTGAAATAGCTGAAAAAATTTTAAAATCAGAATTATCATCTGACGAAAAACAAAAAGCTTTGGTAACTAATTTATTAAAAGACGTAAACCTAAACTAAGTTAAAAGAGAAAAAAGTTAAAATTGAAACAGTTTTTGATTTTTGACTTAAACACTTAAGCGCTTAAATAAAATGGAAGGAACAAGAGTAGCATCACGATACGCAAAATCATTTATTGATTTGACTATAGAACTTGGAGTTCTTGAACAAGCGTATGCCGATATGAAACTTATTTCAGATGTGTGCAAAGCAAATCATGAATTTATTATTTTTCTTAAAAGCCCTATCATTAATACCGACAAAAAATTAAACGTTTTCAAAGAGTTATTTGCTGGAAAATTAAATAAAGCAACAGACTCTTATATTAAATTAATAACAGAAAAAAAACGTGAAGTGTTTTTAGCTGAGATTGCTGATGAGTTTATTAACCAATACAAGAAGAAAAAGAAAATTTTAACAGCAATTGTTACTACTGCAAATGGAATTGATGATACAATCCGTAAAAAAATTATGGAAATAGTAAAAGGAGATGGGAAAAGCGAAGTAGTATTAGAAGAGAAAATTGATAAAAATATAATAGGAGGATTTATTGTTAGAGTTGGAGATAAACAAGTGGATGCAAGTATTGCTCGTAAG
Organism: Arcticibacter sp.; assembly: GCA_021155045.1. Taxonomy (GTDB): domain Bacteria; phylum Bacteroidota; class Bacteroidia; order 2-12-FULL-35-15; family 2-12-FULL-35-15; genus 2-12-FULL-35-15. The sequence goes on along the minus strand of JAJNQB010000014.1, from coordinate 219,138 downwards.
TTGAATAATCTAAAACAAACATTTAAAGAAAATCCTTTTATAAAAGAATTTTAAAAATAATTTACTTTAAAAATAAATAAAACAATGGCAGAAGTTAAACCAGCAGAAGTATCTGCAATTTTAAGACAACAATTATCCGGCTTAAAATCGGAACAAGAGTTAGAAGAAGTTGGTACCGTATTACAAGTAGGAGACGGTATTGCTCGTATATATGGATTATCAAAAGTGCAATCAGGAGAGTTGATTGAATTTGCGGGAGGATTAAAAGGCATTGTATTAAATCTTGAAGAAGATAATGTTGGAGCTGTAACGCTAGGTTCTTCAAACGATATCAAAGAAGGGGATACAGTAAAACGTACAGGACAAATTGCTTCTTTACAAGTTGGTGAAGGAATGTTAGGCCGTGTAGTAGATACAATGGGAAATCCTATTGATGGCAAAGGTCCAATTGCAGGAACAACTTATGAAATGCCTTTAGAGCGTAAAGCTCCAGGGGTTATTTATCGTCAGCCAGTAAACGAACCATTACAAACAGGTATCAAAGCTATTGATGCAATGATTCCTATCGGACGTGGGCAACGTGAGTTAGTTATTGGTGATCGTCAAACAGGAAAAACGGCTGTTTGTATTGATACCATTATTAATCAAAAAGAATTTTATGAAGCAGGTCAACCTGTATTTTGTATATATGTAGCAATCGGGCAAAAAGGTTCTACTGTTGCAAATATTCAACGTGTATTAGAAGAAAACGGTGCTATGGCATACACTGTTATTGTTGCCGCAACAGCTTCTGACCCTGCACCAATGCAATTTTATGCTCCATTTGCGGGTGCCGCAATTGGGGAGTTTTTCCGTGATACTGGTCGTCCAGCATTAATTATTTATGATGATTTATCAAAACAAGCTGTAGCATATCGTGAGGTATCTTTATTATTAAGAAGACCTCCAGGGCGTGAAGCATATCCTGGTGATGTGTTTTATTTACACAGTCGTTTATTAGAGCGTGCTGCAAAAATAAATGCAAATGATGCTATTGCTAAAGACATGAATGACTTGCCTGATTCTATCAAAGGAATCGTAAAAGGAGGCGGTTCATTAACAGCATTGCCAATTATTGAAACACAAGCTGGTGACGTTTCTGCATACATTCCAACAAACGTAATTTCTATTACTGATGGGCAGATATTTTTGGAGTCAAACTTATTTAATGCTGGTGTTCGTCCTGCAATTAACGTAGGTATTTCTGTATCTCGTGTGGGTGGAAATGCTCAAATTAAATCAATGAAAAAAGTTGCAGGTACCTTAAAACTTGACCAAGCACAATACCGCGAACTAGAAGCATTTTCAAAATTTGGTTCTGACTTAGATGCTGCAACAAAAGCAGTATTAGATAAAGGGGCTCGTAATGTTGAAATTTTGAAACAAGGACAGTTCTCTCCGTTGCGTGTTGAACAACAAGTGGCAATTATTTTCTGTGGAACAAAAGGTTTATTAAAAAATGTCCCTGTAAATAAAGTACGTGAATTTGAAGCAGAGTACTTAGCATATTTAGAGGCTAAACACAAAAATGTATTGAATGATTTAAAAGCAGGAAAATATACAGATGAATTAACAGATGTATTAGAGGCTTCTGCAAGAGAATTATCAGCAAAATATAGTAACTAAAAGTAATGAGATATGAGATTTGAGTATTGAGAAAAATCTCATATCTCCAATCTGAATACTCCAATCTAATAAAATGGCAAATTTAAAAGAGGTCCGTAACCGAATAGTTTCTGTAAGTTCAACACAGCAGATTACAAGTGCTATGAAAATGGTGAGTGCTGCTAAGTTACGCAGGGCACAAGATGCTGTTACACAAATGCGCCCTTATGCAAATAAGCTCAAAGATATTTTAGAAAATTTAAGCGCAAGTTTAGATAGTTCAGAAGGAGTATATTCAAAACAGCGCGAAGTAAAAAATGTATTATTAATTGTTGTAACTTCTAATCGTGGTTTGTGTGGTGGATTTAATGCTAATGTGGTAAAAGCGGCTAGTCGTATGGCTCGTGAAGAATATAAAGGATGTAAAGTAAGTATATTGGCGATTGGAAAAAAAGGAAATGATTTTTTTAAAAAAACAGATTATTCTATAACCGGAACAGATTTACCAAGAAATTTTAATGAATTATTTGATAAACTAACTTTTGCAAATGTGGCTCCTGTAGCTGAAAAAATAATGGAAACATTTGTTACTGGGCAATTTGATAAAATTGAATTAGTGTATAATCAATTTAAAAATGCAGCTGTTCAAATTACAACGGTAGAACAATTTTTACCAATTAAAGCACCTGCAAAAACAAACGAAACTAAAACCAAAGAATACATTTTTGAACCTAACAAACAACATATTGTTGAAGATTTAATTCCTCGTTCATTAAAGACTCAATTGTTTAAATCACTATTAGATTCATTAGCAGCAGAGCATGGAGCCCGTATGACTGCAATGCATAAAGCAACAGATAATGCTGGTGCTTTAATCAAAGAACTAAAATTAACGTACAACAAAGCACGGCAAGCTGCAATTACAAATGAAATATTGGAAATTGTAGGTGGTGCAGAAGCATTGAACGGGTAATACTAAGTACGGAGTATAAAAAAACATAAAGACCTGCGATTTTATATTGCAGGTCTTATTTTTTTTCTAAAATATTTTTAATTTCTACTAATTCTTTTTTAATATCAATTAAAATATCCGTTTCAGAATTTATAGTCGAAGAAGAATAGTTGTGTTTTTCTTTTATTACTTTTTCTCTTTGAAGTAAAATTAAATCTTTAAATTCTTCTGCATCTTCTACTCCAGGTATGCTCATCATGTTGCTGTGGTGCGAACCTCCACTACCTGCTGTTTCTACTTTAATAAATGTTAAGCCTAATGCTCTTAAAACAGGCCCACCAAAAAAGGAAACATCTTGAATGTTTTCTAGAGGAATAGTTTTTTCAATGTGTAGAATAATTCCTTTTGAGAAATAAAGATTTTTTGAAGACAATTCACATTTTAAGGTTTTGAAAAACAAGCCTGAAATCCATTGCCCGAGCCCTAATACCCAGAAAGGAATCAGCAGAATTCCTATCACACTTATAAATAAATAAAACAAAACAATTATAAAAATATAGGTTTTTACTTTGTTGCTAAATATAGCTTTTCGGATAATTGGATTATTATTTTCCATACGACTTTTTTTGATTATCTTTTATAAAACTTTTGATTACATAAATCAATTCCCCACATAATTAATCTTAAATACTGTTCTTCTATTTTGTTTGTGTTCGGCATCTGAACATTCAACACCATTCACACATTTATTAATTAATTGTGTTTCGCCAAACCCTTTTGCTGTAAGTCGTTTTTTGTCTATTCCTTTTGTTACCAAATAATCAATTACAGCATTGGCTCTTTTTTGAGATAATTCCATGTTATAATCATCGCCCGCAACTGCATCTGTATGCGATTGTACTTCCATTGCTAATTTCGGATTGGCTTTTAAAGCATCAATTGCTTTTACTAAAACACTTTCTGCATCAGCCATTATTTCCCAAGAACCACTTTGGTAATAAATATTTTCAATAATCGCCATTTCGTTTTTAGTTTTCGAAAGGTTAAGTGCTTTTAACCAAGGGTCAACTGCACTAATTTTTGATAATTGCATTTTTTCGGTTGGTAATATTTCATATCTAAAATATCCTTGCGGATTTTTAGTGAGCTCCCTAATAATTTTTCCATTCTCATCTGTAACCAAAATTTTATTGTAAACAATAGATTGAGATTCTGTACTATCTGTTTTTATGGTGTAATTATCTTTAGGAATTAATTTCGAAAACAAAAATACACCATAAGCATCTGTTTTTTTACTTGCAATTGCTTCGCCATTGCTGTTCATCAAAATAACCGTCATATTTGCAAGCGGGGTTTTGCCTTCGTTAGCCGCAATCAGCTTACCTCTTATATCAATATATAATGGCGCATCATCCAAAGTCATCAAAGCCATTGTATTGTAATCGTTTGGAATAATAGAAAACCTAAATCGATTTTGGCCATCTGCTGATGAAACAATTATTGGCACATTGTTTTCGTCTGTTATGATAAATTTATTTTTTTGTTTTAATGGAGTATCACTTACATCCATTGTTAAAAAATAAGGTTGATCATAAGGTAGATTTTCGAATTTGAATTTTCCGTAAGCATCTGTTTTTGCAACAAAAAATACTTCTCCTTTTTGATTTACTAAATATACTTCTTTATTTGCAAGCGGAGCTTTGCTTTCATCGTCTGATAAAATTTTTCCAGCAAATGTTACTTTCACTTTTGATTCACTGATGATGCGTCCAACTTTTATTATTTTTGAGGATGTGTTGTGATAAACATCTGAAACTTTTATTTCCAAACTTCTTATATCTCCTCTTATTGGTATTTTGCAAATAAATTCAGGATTTATTTCATCTTCATTATACTTTGCAGAAATACCATTAATTTTTATAAATTCAATTTGACTTTTATCTTTTATATGTCCTTCAATTACTACGTCAAGCTGATTGTCGTAAACATTTATAAAACCAAGCATATCAACTGATGGATATGAAATTTTTATATCAGGCGAGTCGTTTTCTTTATTAGCATCATACAATCGTTTTTTTGCATCGTTTAACAATGTTTCATCTTCTTTAGATTTACTGAGTGCAAATGCTTTTTTAAAATCATTTATTGCTTCTTTATAATTTGATAGTTCTAAAAATGATTTGCCTCTTTTATTATAAACCAATGCGTTTTTATCATCTAACTTTAAATAATTGGTATAATCATTTATTGCACTTTGAAACTGACTGGTAGTCTGATAAACAAGACCTCTTTGATAAAACAATTGCTTATCGTTCGGTTCCATAAAAATGGCTTTGTTTAAACCACCAATGGTATTTGTAAAATCATTTTTTGCCAAATAAGAAAAACTTTGAAAATAATAGATTAAATAATTTTTAGGAGCAACCGTATCTTGTGCATCCAAAGTAGATGCTATGGTATAGCTTTTAACAGATTCTTCAAAAAATCCTGCATTGTATTGTGCTTTTCCATAATCAGAATAGTAGGGTTTAAATTTTGGTAATGGTTTATAATCATTTGGTTTTATCTGTTTCATTAAATTAATAGCCCGAGCATATTCTACACAAGCAGCAGAATAATCTTTTAAACTATCTTTTACTAAAGCTCTGTAATATCTTAAAGTGTGATTGTATTGATTTTCAGTTAAAGCTGTTTCAACTGTTGTTAAAGCATCTTGAAAGTTTTTCATTTTTAATTGGCACCATGTTTTTCGTTCCAACATATCAATATTGTACTTATCATAGTTCAATGCTTTATTTAAAACAACAAGAGCTTGAAAGTAATTATCAATTTTAATATTCAAGTCAGCCGTACGAATTGCAATTTTATCATTTTTCGGTTTTATCTCTAAAGCTTTATTGTAGTCGTCAATAGCTTTTTGATATTTTTTTTGAATTTCATATTGCTGAGCGCGAGCAATGTATAATTCATCATCTTCTGATTTAAGGTTGATGGCTTGCGTAAAAAAATCAATCGCTTGTTCTGTTTTGCCGAGTGAAGCAGCATCTTTGCCTTGCTTAAAAAGTTTCCCAGCAGATTGAGAATAAACAAAACCAAATAGCAGATTAAAAAAAAGAAGAAAGAATATTTTTTTCATTGCATAATTTTTAATTTTATCACTATGCAATTTATTAATTTTTTTGTAAACAGGAGCTATTCTACCTTAACGCCCTTTTTATAGGTAGTTTCCATCATAATTTTTCCATTTTGGTCGTAATACGTCCATTTACCATTTGGTTTACTTTCAATAATGCCATTTTTTCCTTTTACTAATATATAGGATGTTGTGCTTTTTAATGCTGTACTTTCATACCAAGCCTTACAATCACCGCTTAATTTCCCTTCTTTATATGTTTGCTCCATTGATTTTGCTCCTATTTCGTAGTAATACGTCCATAGCCCATCAGGTTTATCTTCTTTATATTTTCCTTCTGAACTTTTAATTCCTTTGTTTGTCCATGTTACCCACAAACCATCTTTTCTTCCATTTTTAAATATACCTTCTTCTTTTATTTTTCCATTTTCAAAATAAAATTTCCATGTACCATCCTTTATTTCATTTTTATAAAACCCTTCGGCATTTGGATTTTTGTTTGGAAACCAACTTTTCCAACTCCCGTTTAATTTTCCTTCTTTAAATGTTGCTTCATCTTTTAACACAGCATTTTCGTACCAAGAGTTCCAAACACCATCTTCTTTGCCATTTAAAAAATTTCCTTCTTGAAGTTTGGTTCCATTTTCGTACCAAGAAGTCCAAGCGCCTGATTTATTACCTGCTAAAAAATTTCCTTGTTTCCATTTAGCTCCATCTTTATACCAATATACCCAAGTGCTATCTTCTAAATCTTTTTTAAATGAGCCTTCACTTTCTTTTTTGCCAGAAGCAAACCAATACATCCACTTTCCTGTTCTTTCGTTATCGGCTAATGAACCTTCCATTTCAATTTTCCCATCTTTGTTATACCATTTCCAATATCCGTTCTTTTTATCATTAGCATAAGCTCCTTCGCTTTTTATTTTGCCTGTTTCGTAATAATTTATGCATTTACCATGCTTTTTGTTTTTAAGATATTCTATTTCAAAATCTTTTGTTCCATTTTTGGTATAAAAAATCCATAATCCATTCATTCTTCCTTCGGAATAATTACCTTCTCCTTTCTTTTTACCATTGTCATATACAATAGTAAATTTTCCATTTCCATCTTTTATAACTTGTTCTCTTGAGTCTAACCAAAGGTTCATCAGCAATTGTTCATCATCGGCATAAATTACTTCTTTTTGAAGTTTACCATTTTTGAAATAGTTTTTCCAATTTCCTATGCGTTGGTCATTTTTATATTGTCCTTCTTCTTGCTTTGTTCCGTTATTATACCAACTTGTATAATTTCCTTCGGCAATATTGTTTTTAAAATTTCCTTCGCTTTCTTCTTGCCCGTTAGGATGAAAATATGTCCAAGTCCCTTCTTTTTTACCTTCAATATATTTTTCTACACTTTTTATTTTTCCATTCTCAAACCATCCAGTCCAGATACTATCAGGTTTATCATTTTTGAAAAATGTTTCTTGGGCTTTGGTTCCGTTCATAAACCAATATAACCAAGCTCCGTGTTTTTTTCCATTAAAATAATTTTCTTCAGCCTTCTTGTTTTTATTGGGGTAATAGATAGAAAATTTTCCACTTTCTTTTCCTTCATTAAACATTCCTTCTTTTGCGACATTTCCACTTTCGTACCAAAGCGTAAATTTACCGTGTTGCACACCATTTTTCAATTGTTGTTCACTTTTCTTTTTTGTTTGAGCAATATCCCAATATTCAGTAACCACTTGCGCAGTACTTGTTTTGAAAAAAAATAGTAAAGCAAAAATGTAAATAAAATTTTTCATTCTTTGAAACTAGTTTAGTAATGTTATTATATAGCGTAAAAAAACAAAAATGTTACAAAAAGAGCTGAAGTTTTTTAATTGCTTCAGCTCTTCATTCGGCTTGTTTGTTTGTTAATTTGATTCAAGCACTTTTAATAACTCATCTAACTTAGGTGTTAGTATAATTTCTGTTCTTCTGTTCTTTTTGCGAGCTTCTACTGTTTTAGCTGGGTCTATCGGAAAATATTCACCTCTACCTGCTGCAGTTAATCTACGCGAATCAATAGTGCTATTTTTTGTTATTATTTTTACAATGGAAGTAGCACGCATTACACTTAAATCCCAGTTATCTTTTATTTCACCTTTCCCAACCATTGGTACATCATCTGTATGTCCTTCAATCAATACATTAATATCTTCATTTTGTTCTAACACTTTAGCCACTTTTTTCAATGCTTCTACCCCTTTGGCTTCCACCGTGGTGCTACCTGAAGCAAACAATAAACTTTCGTCCATAGAAACATATACTTTCCCATTTTTTTGAGTAATTGTTAGTCCTTTTCCTTCAAAGCCTAACAAAGCATCAGTAAGTTTTTTCTTTAAATCGTTTACAGCATCGTCTTTGCTTTTTAATATTTTTTCTAATTCAGCAACACGAGCTTCCCGTTTTTTTAATTCAGCATTTAATTCGTCTAAACTTTTTTTCTTAGCATCTAATTCAAGTGCTAAAGCTTTTAGCTCATCTTGTTTTTTTAATAATTGTTCTTGCGTATATTGTAATTCGCCTGATAACTTTTTTGTGTCAGCTAAATTTCCTTCCAGCAAGCGGTTATACTTTTCTAATAATTGCTCGTTGATAGAATTTAATTTGTCGTATTTTGAGACAAGTGTTCTGTAGCTTGTTCCGAGAACAGCAGTATCTTTTTGTAAGCCAACTATTGCTTTTTGGTTATCTGCAATTAGCTTATTGGCTTCGTTTAATTTTGATTCACAATCAATTCCTGCAGCTTTAACTGCAGCTAATTCTTTTTCACAATTTTCTCTTTTTGCTTGTTCTTCTTCTAACTTACGTTGAGGTACACAAGAAAAAATGCTAATCGCAATTGAAAATAATATTAAATGGCTAAACGTCTTATTCATGATTCAATGGTATTATAATCCATACAATATTAAAGATTATGGGTTTAAGATTGAACAAGCATGAACATAGGTTATAAACACTTGAAATGCCTATAAACAAAGGATTATGTTAATAAATGAGTGATTATTGGTTTTCTTTCAGCAAAGAACAGGCTTGCTCAGCAGCCAATTGTTCTGCTCGTTTTTTAGAGATATGTTGTGATGTACCAAAAACTTGACTTTCAACAATCAAATGAACCACATATTGTTTATTTGTTGCGGTTGCTCCATCTTCAACTGTTTCAAAACGAAATTCTTTTTTTTCTTTTTGAGCCCATTCAATAAATTTGCTTTTAAAATCTACTTCTTTTGTTTCAAGATCATCAATATCAATATGTACATTAATAATTCTTTTTATCAAAAAGTTTTGTGCTGCTTTGTAACCTTTATCTAAATAAATTGCTCCTACCAATGCTTCAAAAGCATCGCCCGTTATGGATGTTGGCTTAGCACCAAATCTATCGTTTTGGGCTTCAATAAATTTATTTAACCCAAGTTTTAATGCTATTTGGTTATGTTGATTTCTACTTACAATTTTTGACCTCATTTTTGTCAAAAACCCTTCATCTTTATATGGAAATTTTTTAAATAAATATTCGGCAACAACACTTCCAATGATAGAGTCGCCAAGAAATTCAAGTCTTTCGTTGCTAATTTTAATTCCTGTTTTTAAGGATTGAGAAACAGAACTGTGCCTAAAAGCTTGTTGATATAAATTTATATTTGAAGGATAAAAACCTAGAATATTACGAAGTGATTCGTAAAAATTTTTATCGGGAGAAAAATATAATCGAATAGGTTTTTTAAAAACTGACAATTAGAATAATTTATTATGCTACATATTTTTTTACAATAACAGAGGCATTGTGTCCACCAAAACCAAAAGTATTGCTCAATGCAGCCCTTATTTCACGTTTTTGAGCTGTATTAAATGTAAGATTAAGTTTATTATCTAATGCTGGATCATCAGTAAAGTGATTAATTGTAGGAGGTACAATATCATTTTTTACTGCAAGTACGCAAGCAATTGCTTCTATTGCTCCAGCAGCTCCAAGCAAGTGTCCTGTCATAGACTTAGTAGAGCTTATATTTAATTTATAAGCATGTTCCCCAAACACACCAAGTATTGCTTTTGTTTCAGCAACATCGCCTAAAGGTGTAGATGTGCCGTGTACATTCACGTAATCAATATCTTCAGGCTTTAAGCCAGCATCTTGCAAAGCCAAACGCATTACATTTAATGCTCCTAATCCTTCTGGATGTGGTGCAGTAATATGGTTTGCATCGGCAGTCATTCCGCCACCTAAAACTTCAGCATAAATTTTTGCTCCACGTTTTAATGCGTGATCTAAATCTTCTAAAATTAAAGAGCCAGCACCTTCACCAAGCACAAAGCCGTCTCTATCCACATCAAACGGACGAGAAGCTGTTTCTGGAGAATCGTTTCGTGTTGACAAAGCATGCATTGCGTTAAAACCACCAATACCAGCCTCGCAAACTGCAGCTTCAGAACCTCCCGTAACAATTATGTCTGCTTTACCTAATTTAATATATGTAACGGCATCAATAATAGCATTGGTGGAAGAAGCGCAAGCAGAAACGGTTGTAAAGTTCGGTCCACGCATTCCGTACATTATGGAAATATGTCCTGAACAAATGTCGGCAATCATTTTAGGAATAAAGAAAGGATTGAAACGAGGTGTTCCATCACCTTTTGCAAAATCAAAACAGGCTTCCTGAAAAGTAAGTAAACCTCCAATACCTGAACCCCAAATTACTCCGGTTCTATCAGGATCAAAAGCACCTTCTTTATCCAAGCCTGCATCTTTAACTGCTTGCATTGCTGTAACTAAACCATATTGTGAAAATGGGTCGAGTTTACGAGCTTCTTTTTTGTCGAGAAAATCTTCTGGATTAAACCCTTTTACTTCACACGCAAAACGAGTTTTGAACTTTGAAGCATCAAAACGAGTAATAGGAGCAGCTCCGCTAACACCGTTGATAAGTCCATTCCAATAATCGGTAACAGTATTACCAAGTGGGGTTAAAGCTCCTAAGCCAGTAACTACTACTCGTCTCGACTTCATTAAAATAAATTTTTTGGTAAAAAGTTATTTTGCGTTTGCCTCAATGTAAGCAATTGCTTCACCTACAGTACCAATTTTTTCAGCTTGGTCATCAGGAATAGCAATATTAAATTCTTTTTCAAATTCCATGATTAATTCTACCGTGTCTAAAGAGTCGGCTCCTAAATCATTTGTAAAGCTTGCTGTAGGAGTTACTTCTTTTTCATCTACTCCTAGTTTATCAACGATAATCGCTTTTACTTTTGTTGCAATGTCTGACATTTTTAAATGTTTTATAGGTTAATTCGGGTGCAAAGATATAGTTATATGCATAATTACAAAAAAATATCATAATTATTCATAAAATTGTGCTATTTCTTTTATGCTTTTTCTTTGTAAATCAGGCACTTGTGTTTTTTTTAAGGGATATCCAATGGGTATCAATAAAAAAGGTCTTTCATTTTCTGGTCTTTCTAATATTTTTGACAAAAAATTCATTGGACTAGGCGTGTGTGTTAAAGCTACAAGCCCAGCATCATGTATTGCAGCCAATAAAAAACCAGCAGCAAGCCCCACAGATTCGGTAACATAATAATTATTTTTTTTCCCTTTTTCAGAAAACTCATATACTCTTTTAAAAACAACAATTAAAGCCGGAGCTTTTTCTAAAAATGGTTTATGCCAATCGGTTCCCAAAGGAGCTAAATCTTCTAACCATTCGGCTGTCATTCTTCCGTTATAGCTTTCAAATTCTTCTTTTTCGGCTTCAATTCTTATCTGTTTTTTTATTTCAGGGTTGAAAACAACGCAAAACGTCCACGGTTGTTTGTGTGCTCCCGATGGCGCTGTGGATGCTGACAATAAAATATTTTCAATTACACTTTTAGGGATTGATTTTTCTGAAAACTCACGCACTGTTCTTCTTTTGTCCATCCATTCATAGAACGTTTTGCTTCTATTAAGCATTTCTTCTTCTGAATAAGTTTCTTTGGAGTAATCAATATATGGATACGAGTTTTGCATAATGTTTTAATAAGCTTTTTTGTAAAAATACTACTTTTGCAGAATGATTCAAAAGAACATTGCCATTTTTGCTTCGGGTGAAGGAACAAATGTGCAACGAATAATCGATTACTTCAAAAATTCATCATCTGTAAACATTGCATTGGTTCTTTCTAACAATAAAGATGCAAATGCTTTAAATAGAGCAAAAGCAAATGATATAAAAACTGCACTTTTAACAAAAGAAAATTTATATAATAATAATACAATTATTGAAGTGCTACAAAAATCGAATATTGAATTAATAGTACTAGCCGGTTTTTTGTGGATGATACCCCAAAGTTTGATAAAAGCTTTTCCAAATAAAATAATAAATATTCACCCTGCTTTATTACCTAAATTTGGTGGGAAAGGAATGTATGGAATGAATGTACACAAGGCTGTAATAGAAACAAAAGAAAAAGAAAGTGGAATAACAATTCATTTTGTGAACGAAGAATACGATAAAGGAAAAATTATTTCGCAACATATATGTAATGTTACTGAAAACGAAACAGCAGAATCGTTAGCCCAAAAAATTCATCAGTTAGAATATGAATTTTTTCCAGTAGCAATTGAGACGATACTACAAAAATGAGATTTTCTCCGGCCAGTTGGCGGTTCGAAATGATAAATAGAACGTGTCATTTCGAACGGAACGAAGTGTAGAGAGAAATCTTATTTTTAAAATAAAGCATTAGTAAATTCATAATAAATTAAAATAAAATGGAATTTAATTTTAAAGAAATAGCAACAATAACAATGATTTTGTTTGCTGTAATTGATGTGGTAGGCTCATTGCCTGTATTGCTTGATTTACAAAGTAAAGTGGGTAAAATTCAGTCCGAAAAAGCAACGCTAGTTTCAGGTATAATTATGATCGCGTTTATGTTTGTTGGGCAACAAATTTTAAGTTTGATTGGAATTGATGTTAGCTCGTTTGCTATAGCTGGTTCATTCATCATTTTCTTTTTAGCATTGGAAATGATATTGGGAGTTAAATTTTACAAAGAAGAAACGGCAGCAACAGCATCGGTTGTTCCTATTGCCTTTCCTTTAATTGCAGGGACGGGGACTTTAACAACTTTACTTTCATTACGTGCAGAATACCACATGGAAAATATTATTGTTTCTATTTTAATTAATTTAGTTTTTGTTTACGTTGTTTTGCGTAATACTTATCGTTTGGAGAAAATATTAGGTGTTGGAGGAATAAATATTTTGCGAAAAGTATTTGGTGTAATTCTTTTAGCAATTGCTGTAAAATTATTTAGAACACACGCTGGGTTGTAGGATAAGATAAAAGAAAACAGACAAAAGACAGAAGACATTTTATTGTTTATTGAATATAAAATATGATAAAAATTTATACAGATGGCGCATCAAGAGGAAACCCCGGTCCAGGAGGATATGGTGTTGTAATGTTGTATGGCGATTTACGCAAAGAATTGTCAGAAGGATTTAGATTAACTACTAACAACCGAATGGAATTACTAAGTGTTATTGTAGCATTAGAAACATTAAAAAAAGAAGGAACTGTTGCAACTGTTTATTCCGATTCAAAATATGTAGTAGATGCAGTGGAACAAAAATGGGTGTTTACTTGGGAAAAAAAATATTTTAAAGACAAAAAAAACGAAGACCTTTGGAAACGTTTTTTACGCATCTATCGCAAACACATTATAAAGTTTGTTTGGGTAAAAGGACATGCTTCCAACAAAGAAAACAACCGCTGTGATGAACTTGCTGTTGCAGCCGCAATGGGAACCGATTTAAAAATTGATTACGGGTACGAAGAGGAAAAAAATAAAGCAGATTCTAAACTTTTATAAAAAAAATCTTCCAAAATTTGGAAGATTTTTATTTTATTTCAGAGAATTTTTATTTCAGTATTTCCCCCTCTCTTTTGGAGATGGGATGAAGGGGGGAAATTACAAACACCCTGTCCTTCCACCATCCACAGGAACATTAATACCTGTGATATAAGAAGCTGCTGGCGAAGCCAAAAATGCAATTGCATTTGCTACTTCAGAAGCTTCGGCAAATCTTCCTAATGGGATTTCGCTTTCCATTTCGTTTTTAATTTCGTTTAATGACTCACCAGTATTTTTAGATTTGTTCTCAATAATTGTTTGTAGTCTTCCTGTTAATGTTGCGCCAGGCAATACATTGTTTACTGTTATACCAAAAGAAGCAACTTCATTTGAAAGTGTTTTACTCCAATTTGCCACTGCTGCACGAATAGTATTAGACACTCCTAAGTTTTTCAAAGGCATTTTTACAGAAGTACTAATGATATTAATAATGCGTCCATATTGCTCTTTTTTCATTCCTTCTAAAAGTGCTTGAACTAATATATGGTTGCACACTAAATGATTGTTAAATGCCTGAATGAACTCATCTACTTTTGCATTTTGAATCAAGCCACTTGGCGGTCCACCAGTATTGTTTACCAGTATATGAACGCTTCCATACGTTGCTACAAAGCTATCTACTTTGTCTTTCAATATTTTTGGTGTTTGAAAATCAACAGCTAAGTATTGATGTTTTTGCCCTTTTGAAATGTCTAAATCTTTAATTGTATTTTTTAATGACTCCTCATTACGAGCCACCAAAACACAATTTGCACCTAGCAATGCTAATTCAATTGCAGATGCTTTTCCAATACCTTGTGTGCTACCGCATATCATTGCAGTTTTTCCTGTTAAATCTAAATTCATGGGGTAAAGATAAAAATAAAAAAGCGAAACAATTTGTTTCGCTTTTTTGCAATTAGTATTTTATTTACCTATTGAAAAGCATTAAATCCAGTAACATCCATTCCTGTAATTAGCAAATGAATGTCGTGTGTTCCTTCATAAGTAACTACCGATTCTAAATTCATCATGTGACGCATGATTGGATATTCTCCTGTAATTCCCATCCCTCCGTGTATTTGACGCGCCTCACGTGCAATTTGCAAAGCCATATTTACATTATTACGTTTTGCCATTGATATTTGAGCTGGTGTAGCACGATTTTCATTTTTTAATACCCCTAACCTCCATGTTAGCATTTGTGCTTTTGTAATTTCAGTAATCATTTCAGCTAACTTTTTTTGTGTTAATTGAAATCCTCCAATTGGTTTACCAAACTGGATACGTTCTTTTGAATAACGCAAAGCAGAATCATAACAATCCATTGCTGCTCCAATTGCACCCCAAGCAATGCCATAACGTGCACTGTTTAAACAGCCCAATGGTCCTTTCAACCCTTTAATAGTTGGGAATAAATTTTCTTTAGGAACTTTTACATTTGCAAAAACAAGTTCGCCAGTAGCACTTGCACGTAAACTCCATTTGCCATGTGTTTCTGGAGTTGTGAATCCTTCCATTCCTCTTTCTACTACAAGCCCTCTAATATCGCCTGCTTCATCTTTTGCCCATACAACTGCAATATCCGCAAATGGTGCATTCGAAATCCACATTTTAGCTCCATTTAATAAATAATGGTCGCCTCTATCTTTAATATTAGTAATCATTCCAGATGGATTAGAACCATGGTCTGGCTCTGTTAATCCAAAGCAGCCCATCATTTCACCCGAAGCAAGTTTTGGTAAATATTTTTTCTTTTGTTCTTCAGTACCATAAGAATAAATTGGGTACATCACCAACGAACTTTGAACAGAAGCAGTAGAACGTAATCCGCTATCGCCTCTTTCTAATTCTTGCATGATAATACCATAAGAAATTTGGTCCAACCCTGGTCCGCCATATTCAGCAGGAATGTATGGTCCAAAAGCTCCTATTTCTGCTAAACCTTTAATCCATTGTTTCGGGAATTTAGTGGTTTGACAAGCTTCTTCTACTATAGGAGAAACTTCTTTTTTAACCCAAGCTCTAGCTGTTTCACGAATTAATTTATGTTCATCTGTAAGTAACTCATCCATTAAATAATAATCGTGAGCTTCAAATCTGTCGGTTGCCATAATTATGCTGTTTAAAATTTATGCTCACAAAAGTAAAAAATTAGGTGATACAAAAACCACAAATCCATTTTCTTATATAAAACAAAAAAATCTGAGCGCTACCGACTTGCTTTTGCTGCTACTCCGATATGTTGATAAACAAATGTTTTTTGCTGAATAAGATTTTTTAATTTCGCTTTAAATTAAAATGGCAAAAGTTAAAACAACCTTTTTCTGTCAAAACTGTGGCGCACAATCAGCAAAATGGATTGGAAAATGTCCTTCGTGTAACGAATGGAATACTTATGTAGAAGAAATTGTAAGCAAAGGAGAAGATGCAAAAACTCCTGGCATTGCAAGTACAAGCACTCAACGTGCTTCAAAACCTCAATTGGTTTCGGAAATAAATATCTCTGAACAACATCGCATTTCTGTTTACGATAAAGAACTATCACGTGTTTTAGGGGGAGGAATTGTTCCGGGCTCCTTAATTTTATTCGGTGGCGAGCCTGGCATAGGTAAATCAACTTTGATGTTACAAATTGCCATCAATTTAAAAAACTTAAAAGTACTTTATGTTTCAGGAGAAGAAAGCGAACAACAAATACGTATGCGTGCCGAACGATTGGGAATGAATAATTCAAGTTGTTATATTTTAACTGAAACTTCTACCCAAAATATTTTCAAACAAGTAGAACAACTTGAGCCTAATTTATTGATTGTTGATTCTATACAAACACTTCATTCAGCACATATTGAATCATCACCAGGAAGTGTTTCTCAAATAAGAGAATGTACATCTGAGTTGATGCGTTATGCAAAAGAAAGTGGCACACCTGTTTTTTTAATTGGGCATATAACAAAAGATGGTAGCCTTGCTGGACCAAAAGTTTTAGAGCACATGGTTGATACTGTTTTACAATTTGAAGGAGATAGAAATCACGTATATAGATTGTTGCGGACAACAAAAAATAGATTTGGTTCAACCAACGAATTAGGAATTTATGAAATGCAAGGAAGCGGTTTACGTGAAGTAAGCAACCCTTCAGAAATATTAATAACAAACAGAGAAGAACTTGTAAGTGGCGTAGCAATTGCTGCAACGATGGAAGGCATGCGACCTATGTTGATTGAAACACAAGCTTTAGTGAGTAGTGCTGCTTATGGAACTCCTCAGCGTTCTTCTACTGGATTTGATTTACGAAGGCTTTCAATGCTTTTAGCAGTTTTAGAAAAACGTTGTGGTTTTAGATTAGGCATAAAAGATGTTTTTTTAAATATCGCAGGAGGAATAAAAGTAGAAGACCCAGGAATTGATTTAGCTTTGGTTTGTGCTGTACTATCAAGCAATGAAGATATGCCCATTTCTCCTAAAACCTGTTTTGCTGGCGAAGTTGGTTTGAGCGGAGAAATTCGCCCAGTCAATAGAATTGACCAACGTATTTCAGAAGCAGAAAAATTAGGATTTGAACATATTTTTATTTCTAAGTACAACAAAAAAGGCTTAGATTTAAATAGTTATAAAATAAAAATAACGATGGTTGGCAAAATAGAAGAAGTGTTCGGCTTGCTATTCGGTTAGTCTAAAAATCTTCTTCTTCGGGCTTTTTAGGCTTTTTAATTTCTTTTTTAGGTTCATCTTTTTTATCCGCCTCTTCCCATTTAATAGTAAATTTTGTCTCTTCTGTTTTCTTTTCTTTTAGCGTGCTATCTTTTTTAAATAAGCCAAATTCTTGTTTCAAAATGGTTTTTAAATTTTGTTTTTCCACTTTTAAATCTTGTTTCACATTTTGAATAGCACTTTTGCTATCGTACTTTATGATTGGCTTATCAACTGTTCCTGTCATTGATAAAAAAATATTAGTTCTTCCTAATCCGTCATCCGCAATTTCTCCAAATTCATCATTTTCTTTTTTTGCTTTTTTTGCTTTTTTAGATAATAATTCATTTAACGAGAGTTTGACTTTATAATTAATTTCATTTTTAAATGTATGTGTACCAGAGATATAAACATTTAAAGCATTTGATTTTACTTCTATTTTAGGAATAGTAATAACTTGATTTTTAATTTCAATCTGGTTTTTTAGTGTTGCGAATTTTATATTTTCTAATTCATTTAATTCAATAAACCGCGATAGGCTTTTCATTGATTCAACATTGTTTAATTCTCCGTTTTCAATTGTTATATCAGCTGCTGCATATAATTTATCATAATCCATTTTTAACTCAGGAGTAAACACTGCAGCAAACTGTATTTTGGCCGTAGCAACACCTTTTATGTTTTTGTTGGTTAAAGTAGTTTGGTTAAAATTCTCAAACGAGTCAAACATTTTTGAAATGTTTATTCTATCAACATCCGAAAAACAAGTAATTAATACTTTTGTAGAATCCGATGCATCAATGTACCCACTTGTGTTGATCGTTCCACTCATTGTAGATAGGTTGATTGGATCTAAAATCATGCTTTTATCTTTCAACTTAATATGACCTTTAACTTTAGCCGCTTCAAATTTTCTAAACTCAATATGTTTTACATCAATTTTTAGATCGGCTTCAATATGTTCCGAAAATTTTAATTTATATTTTGAATTTTTATCATCTGTTTTGTTCGCAATTAATTCATTCAAATTTATTTTATCGGCTTTTAAGTTAGCTTCAATAATTACATCTTCGTTTTCCTTTGTTACAAAACCAATAATATTTCGCATATAACCTTCTAATTCAAAATCACTATTTGATATAGTTCCATAAAAATGGTTAATTTTTAAATCGTTATTATTAAAATCAAAATCAGCATTTATTTTATTAAATTCTAAGCTATTGTTTTTTAATTTCGTATTCATATCTGTAATTACCAAACCGCCCGTTGTTTTAATGTTTTCATACTTCCTAGATTCTAAATATTTAGACTCTCCACTAAACTCGACATCAATTTTTAACTGCCCTTCAATGGTTTCTATTGTATCTATTCTAAAAAACTTTTGAAGCTCGTTCAGCTTTAAATCAGCTTTTATAGTACCATCAAAATTTGGATTAGAAAGGTTTAATAAATTTAAGTTTCCTGTAATATTTCCTTCATTAATAAGTGCTGAAAAGTTTGAAAGTTTTAGGTAAGATTCTTTTTTTTCAATTTTATTTTCAGAACCAAAATTTCCTTTCAAATTAACTTTTCGCAATGTTATATTTTCTTTTATCTGGGTAATGTCAGCGTTTGCAATTCCAAAGCTTGCATTTACAAATGGTGTTTCTGTTTTTGACAATACTCCTTTTATACTTGCTTCAAAATAAAAATCTCCATCACTTTCATAATTATTTATTTTGCCTTTATACTTTGCAGGAATAAGTGATAATACTGAACGGATATCAATATCTTTCCCTTTTATGTCAATATTCAAAAGAGGCGAATCTGCCGTTTTTATTATATTTCCATTGATTTCGAAAATCATACTTTCAATTCCAATTTTTGTGTTATTAAATTTGTATGATTCTACAATGTTATCAACAAATAAATTTCCGCTAATAGAAACATTTTTCTTTCTTAATAAATTTGAGTTGTTGGATTGAATCGCTTTTATAAACAAATCACTTTCAATATTCATGGAATAATTTTTTTCGGAAAAACTTCCAGATAACAGACTTTCGTTTATCACAAAATCATAAAATTGTTTTTGTTCCTGATTATCATAAATAATTCTTGTGCTTTTTAAATGTATTTTTTCAAGTGCAAACTGAAATTGAATAGAAGTAGTATCTCCCGAGCTTTTCCAAAAATGATAGTTATCGTTACCATTTTTATCAATTCGTAAATTCAAGGTAATATTTTCGAGTACTAATTTTTTTATTTTGTAGTTTTTTCTAAAAATATCTAACAAATTAAATTGTAATGAGATTAAACTTGCTGAAAACAATGTATCTTTTGCTTTAGATTTATTAGCGTCTAGAGCTTTTACTTTTTTAAAATCAACCGATGCATAAGGAAAATTTTTAATAACAGTAAAATCTATATTATTACCATCAACAATTATTTCAGAGTTTAATTGTTTGTTTAACTCCGTAATAACAAATTCTTTTACTTCATCTTGATAATAATAACCAAGTACTGCACCAATCCCGACAAGTGCAATTAAAGAAACAATTAATATGAATATTGATTTTAAAAAAAAGCGAACTATCCTAAATTTTTTTTTAGATTTTTCTTCTGGTTTTTTATTTTCGAGAGTATCCATTATTATATTACAAAATTTGCGAAAAAAGGGTGGCTTAATGCCACCCTGCAAACAATGTTATTAATAACGGAAAGTGAATAAGTTTAGTATCTGTAAAAAGTCTATGCTTTTTCTTTATTACTAACCATTTTAAGCATTCCTATTTCTGCTTCGGTTAAAAAACGCCAACGACCTCTTGGCAAATCTTTTTTAGTAAGTGGACCAAACATCACTCTATCAAGCTTTCTTACATTGTACCCAAAATGTTCAAATAGTCTTCTAACAATTCTGTTTTTGCCTGAATGTAGCTCTATTCCAATTTCTTTTTTATTGCTACCATCGCCCACATAAGTTATTTCATCTGGTTTTATTTCGCCATCTTCAAGCTCAATACCTTCTTGTATTTTTTTTAAATCAGCCATTTTTAAGGGCTTATCCAATTCAACATGGTAAATTTTTCTAACACCATATTTTGGATGCGTTAATTTTTTTGTTGTATCTCCATCATTTGTGAATAGCAACAAGCCTGTAGTTGCTCTGTCTAACCTACCCACTGGGTAAATACGTTCTTTGCAGGCATTTTGCACCAATTCAAGAACAGTTTTTCGTTTTTGAGGGTCATCAAAAGTGGTAATGTAATCTTTAGGTTTATTTAACAGCAAATAAACCATGCGTTCTTTTTTTAAGGTTTGTCCACCATAATTTACAATATCAGTAGGTTTTAATCTATAACCCATCTCTGTTATTATTTTTCCATTCACAGAAACAACACCACTTTCAATTAAGTCATCTGCTTCTCTTCTGGAGCAAATTCCAGCATTTGAAATATACTTATTTAATCGAATTCCCTCTTTATCCGTTGTTTTAGGAGTTAAACCAGTAGAAGATTTTCGTTTAGAATATTCTTTCTTTTTGAAAGGGCGAGAAAAATTTGCTCCTTTTATTCTAGGCGTATTTTCATCGGAAAAGTCAGGTTTGTCTTCTCTTTTCTTTTTAGGTTTATCAGAATATTTACCTTTTTCTTCGGGTTTTGTTCTTGCTTTTCTATAATCCGAAAAAGATGTTTTTTCTTTTTTCTCTGTAAAATTTGGTCTCGAAGACGGTTTGCTATTTCTATCAAACTTCTTTTTGCCGTCTGTTTTTTTGGGTTTCATTATGCAATTTTTTTTTGCAAAGCTACTAAATAAATCGGTGTTTATCGGCTAAAGAGGAATGCATCTTCGATGTGATTAATTTTAGTTTCATTATTTGTAAGAATAATGGATACAATATCAAATCGAACTTCGTAATTCAAATTATTGCGTACAATGTATTCATTTGCG
Source organism: Arcticibacter sp. (assembly GCA_021155045.1). Lineage (GTDB taxonomy): Bacteria > Bacteroidota > Bacteroidia > 2-12-FULL-35-15 > 2-12-FULL-35-15 > 2-12-FULL-35-15. The sequence continues at coordinate 197,881 of JAJNQB010000014.1, read as the reverse complement.
GTTTTAATAAGATTTTTCTGTTTTTGTTTATTTACAAATGCTTCAGGCTCTCCAAAATAGTTTCCTTTCCTTGTTTTTACCTCAACTATAACCAATAAATTGTCTTTTAAAGCTATAATATCTGCTTCAAGGCTTAAAAACCTCCAATTTGTTTCGATTACTTGATATCCTTTCTTTGTTAAATATTGGGCAGCCAGCTGTTCGCCTTTTTGCCCTAATTCATTGTGTTCCGCCATTTTTTACGAATAATTTTTAGAATGTTTATAATTTTTGGTACAAGTTTTGGAATTACCCCTTTGTCCTAAAAAAAAAGTATTATTTTAGTACGCATAAATAAACAGCTAAACTATTAAACAAAAACAAATAAAAGATGAAAAAATCAGCTTTAAAAATCCTAACTGTTGCAGTTGTGTTAATTGCATTTTCACTAACAGCTTCAGCTCAAGCATTTGAGGGAACTATTGAATTCAAAAAAATTACGCCTACTGATACTGTTAATTATGTTTATACCATAAAAGGTAATATGGTAAGAATTGATGAAATAGGTTCAAAATCTCATAAAGTGGAGGGGACATTTTTGATTGACATGGATGCCAAAACAATGAAATCATTGAACCATGAGCGTAAATTGTATATGGACCAACCAACTCCAGCTGCTCCTGTAATAAAAGGTACTTGTACCGTTAAAAAAGGTCAAAATGTAAAAAATATTCAAGGATATAAATGTGTTGAATATATAGTGACCAACAATGAAGAAAACACTCAAATTACGTATTGGGTTGCTGATGGTAAATTTACGTTTTTCGAAAAACTGTTGCGCCAGTTGAACCGTAAAGACAAATCGTCAAGCTATTATTTACAAATTCCAGATATTAAAAACATGTTCCCAATGTTATCTGTACAATCGGATATGAATGGAAAAGTAAATACAACGTTAGAAGTAACCAAAGTAAGCAAGAAAGAAATTGATCCTAGTATTTTTGAAATGCCTAAAGGTTATAACAAGTTTGAAAAATAATGCCGATAGGGTATAAAATTTAAATAACTGCTTAAATTTCTTTAAATAATTTTCATAAAAAAGCAACGTAATTTTTACGTTGCTTTTTTATGTATGTGAATGATTTTGGTTAAACCATATTCAATCGTTTTGATAAATCATCTTTATAAGAACCTCCGATAGGAATCAATTTTTTGTCATCTTCTAATATTAAATTAGGTTGTTCAATTGCAACAATTTTATCAATGCGAACAATAAATGATCTGTGCACACGAATAAAATCAGTTGATGGCAATTTTCTTTCAATATCTTTCATTGTAGAGTGAATAGTATATCTTGCATTAGCAGTGTTTATAACAACATAATCTTTTAAAGCTTCCACAAAAAAGATGTCACTTGTTTTAACTTTAACCAGCCTTGAGTTAGATTTAACAAAAATAATGTCTTTAGCTTCTTTGTTTTCTACGATTGAATAGAGAAAATCGCGTTCTTTTTTTACATCTGTTTCTTTCTCATGTTTATAAATAGCCATTTCAATAGAAGTATGTAAATCAATTTCTTTAAATGGTTTTATAATATATCCATAAGGTTCAGAAACTTTAGCTTTACTCAAGGTGCTTTCATCTGCATAAGCTGTTAAATAAATTACAGGCAAATTAAATTTTTCACGAATTACTCCTGCTGCATCTATTCCGCTCATGTCTCCTTTTAGCATAATATCCATAAGCACCAAATCGGGCTTTAATTCTTCAACTGTTTTTATAGCATCTTCTCCGCTAGAACAAATGCCAACAACTGTGTATCCCAGTTTTTTTAAACTATGTTGAATATCTTTAGCTACAATGCTTTCATCTTCAACTATTAAAATATTTGTTTTCGACATGTTTATATCCTATTTTTTGCTTGATTTTGGTTAAATATAATTGTGTATGTAGTTCCGTTTTTAGTATCCAAATCTATTGTTCCGTTTAATTGGTCGGTCAAAGTTACAACTAATTGTAATCCCAACGACTCCGTGTTTCTATAATCTATCGTTTTTGGCAATCCAATCCCATTATCTCCAATAAGCAACTTCAAGTTTTCCGTATCCGATTGCATTTGTATTTTTATCTCTGCATCCCCCTTTTTTTCGACAAATGCATACTTTAAAGCGTTAGATACAATTTCATTTATGATTAACCCACATGGAATTGCCAAGTCTAAATTAAGAAAAACATTTTGAATATCAAGTGTTAATTTTATTTCTTGTTCAATATTTGAATAAGAATGAACTAAATTATTGGCGAGATTGACTACATATTCAGAAAAATTAATACTAGTAAAGTCTTTTGTTTGATAGAGGCTTTCGTGAATAAAAGCCATTGATTTTATGCGATTTTGGCTTTCTTTTAAAATATTTAAAGTACTTGAATCTTTAACGTAACTGGATTGCAAGTTTAAGATGCTTGAAATCACCTGAAGATTGTTTTTTACCCTGTGATGAACTTCTTTCAACAAAACCTCTTTTTCTTGTAAAGATTGTTTAATTTTTTCTTCTGCTAATTTTTTCTCGGTTATATCATGCCCTATACCAGATATTTCAACAACATTTCCTTTTTCATCTTTTATTGGATTTAAGAATATTTCTCTCCAAACCAACTCTCCATTTTTATCTATTAGCTCTGTTTCAAAATATTCAGAATTTCCCTTAAAAACACTCTCATATTTTCCAATCCAAAATTGATTATATTTTTGGGATGTTATCATATCTTGGTTTACCATACATAAACCTATATAAGCTTTTTTTCCATATCTTTTTTCGAGATGTTTAGAAAAATTTCGATTAAAGGATGTAATTGTATGGTTTTTATCTATTGTCCAAATTACATGAGAACTGCTTTCAATTACTGCATTTAACTTTGCCGATTGTTTTTTTAGTAACTCTTCACTTTCTTTTAATTCCATTTCTGCTCTTTTTAATTCAGAAATATCCCTTGAAACTCCCATTGCACCAATGATATTACCATCATCATCCTTCAAGACTGATGCCGACAAATAAGCAACAAAAAGTTCTCCATTTTTCTTTTTATTTACAACTTCACCTGCGTAGGTTCCTTTAACATAGAGCTCATCATCTGTTATTTTTATTCTGTCGCTAGGATTTGCATATAAGATACTTACATTTTTACCAATAATTTCGTCAAAACTATATCCAAATGTTTTTAATGCGGCATTATTAAACTCAATAATATTACCTTTTCTATCTGATGCACAAATCATATCCAAAGAACTGTCAATCAACATTTGTGAATACTTTTGAGCTTCGCTTAACTTTGCTTCTGTTTTTCTGCGTTCATTAATTTCTTTCTGTAATTTCTGATTTGTTTCTTCTGCAAGTTGGGCTCTTAACTGCTCATTCAATAATTGTTTTTTATCCGTTACATCATGAAACACAACTTGAATAGCATTTTCTCCATTAAATTTTATAGGAATTGATTTTGTTTCTAGAATCACTACTTGTCCGTCAAATCGTTTTATTTTTACTTCCAGAAAATCCAAAATTTTTCCAGTTTTAATAATTTTTAATCTCTCTTTTATTAATTCATGAAACTCTGGAAGTACGAATGTTAAAAAGGATTGATTTTTTATTACAGAAAAATCATTTGCTCCAACCATTTTTAATGCACTTGGATTGGCAAACTTAACCATACTATCAACATGAATCATTACTCCATCGGGAGAATAATCCACTAAACTTTTGTAATTTTCTATACTTTGATTTAATGCAAGCTCGTTTTGTTTTCTTTTAGTTACATCATAAATTACAGTTGCGCGCAATGTTTTGTTTTCAAGGTCAATATTTTGACTTTTGGTTTCTACGGTAAAAACAGAATTATTTTTCCTCTTAACTAGTATTTCTAGTGGTTCAGATGAATTAATTTTTGCGTATTTTTTTACTATCCCTTTTTGTTCATCAACAACAAAATCTTCTATCATATCTTTTCCGACTACCTCTTTAATTTTTTTGTATCCAAACATTTTTAAAAATTGGTCGTTCACGTCCACAATTATACCATTCTCGCTAAATACAATACCTTCGAAAGCAACATTCGAAAGCATTTTAAAACGCTCTTCACTTTCTTTTAGTTTGAGTTCATTGTGTTTTTGAGTGGTTACATCTCTGGATATTCCTTCAATAGCAATTTTATTGCCTTCTTTATCAAAAATATCATAAGTACGTGTTTCAGTCCAGATAATTGAACCATCTTTTTTAATCCACCTTAATACAACTTGTTCTTCTTTAATTCCAGAAATTTTATTTTTTTCTTTTAGTGATTCTTCGGAATCGCCCAAAAGATGCAAGTCGTCAGGATGTACAATTTTAAAAGCAATAAATGGGTCCTTATAAAAATCTTCGGGTGTATAACCCGACATTTTGAAAACTGATGGACTAATATATTCATATCGAGGTTGAGGAAGTATGGTATAACGATAGATTACATCCATTGCATTCTCGGCTAACATCCTAAATTTTTCTTCGTTTTGTTTTGTTCTTTCTTCTGATTCTATACGATCTGTAACGTCAGCAGTAATTCCAAAATTCCCAATGTGCTTTCCCTTAGTATCGAATTGTGGAGTTATTCTTTCTTCAAGCCATATATATTTTTTTGTCTTGGGATTTTTAAAACGAAAAACAAATTGTTCTGCTTTTTTGTTTTGTTTAAGTTTTGAGGCTTTTTCCATTAAACTAGCCACATCATCTGGGTGGCAGTAGTCCAATAATTTTTTTCCTAAATTCTGATATTGCTGTTGTGTAATGCCTAAAAGTTTTTCTATCTGTTTTCCTAAATATTTTACTTTTCTGGTTCCATCATCTTTTATTTCAACATAATAAACTAGCTCATTAATGTTATCCAGTACTTGGGTAAAGGTTTTTTCGCTTTGTTTTTTTTCTTCTTCTAGTTTTTTTCTTTCGGTAATATCTCTGCCAACAGCCTCCACAGCAACAAGCTTATTGCTAGAATCAAAAATGGAGTTGTTAATTGTTTCAATCCAAATAATTTTTCCATCTTTTCTAATCCAACGTGCAACAAAAACCTGAGGTTTGTTTTTAATAAAAGTGCTAGCAGATTTTTTTTGCATCTCCGCTAATATCTTTAAATCTTCAGGATGAATGATTCTTGAACCAAAATGTGGGTCATTGTAAAAATCTTTTGGAGAATATCCTGTAATTTTTTTTACCGAAGGGCTTATGTATTCTAGTTTAGGCTCCGGATATACTTGATATCTTGAAATAATATCTACAGCATTCTCTGCAAGCATTCTAAATTTTGATTCACTTACTTCTAATTTTTTTTCGTTTTCTATATTTTTCGTTACATCGGTTGCTTCAATAATTACAGCCACTACTTTTTTATTAATAATAATTGGAGTGGCGGTATTGGAGTAATATTTTTTTTGCCCAGCAGGTGTTATGCGATCACATAAGTATTGTTGATGTTTACCAGTTTTAAAAACCGAAGCAATGGAGCGTTTCATTGTTTTTTGTGACTCTTGACTTATAAAAGACAACACACTTGTTCCTACAACATTTTTTTTTGTATATCCTTTTTCTAATTTGTTAATATCAATTATTTCTAATTTTTTATTTACAATAAAAATTATGTTTTGAGAATATTTAAAAAATGATTGCCATTGAGAGTTATTAAGAGTCGGTTCATTTTTATGGACTATCTTTCCTTTTTTTGTAGCAATGATTTTTTTTCTGGGTTTTTTTTTCTCAGATCTTAACTTTAATATATTTTTGTTTTTTTTTGCCATTATTTAATACTAGGCTCCGATGTTGGTGTTTCGGGAGTAATTTTTATTCCATCAAATTTTATCTCAACATCACTTTTATATGTTATCGTTAAAAACAAAAACCCCATTTCATCATAAAAATTCCAATCACCCTCTTTCATTCCTCCAGCATATTTCCCTTCCTGTCTTTTTTTTCCATTTGGGTAGTAATAAATTTGAAGTCCATCAGGTACACCATCAATAAATTTTCCAATAAATCGTAGTTTATTTGTCTCTGTAAAATAATGTTTCCATTCTCCATCTCTTCTTCCTGCCTTATAACTTCCTTCTTCTCGATAATACTGCAATTCTAAAAACCAAGGACCTTCTCTTAAGCCATCAATGTATTCTCCTTTGGTTATTACTTTTGTACTATCATCGTACTCTGTCATTATTCCATCTTGTTTATTGTTCAGATAATTTTCTTCTCTCAATATGTTTCCGCTTTCATAATACCATTTCCAAACACCTTGCGCTTTCCCCTTTTTATCGTATTTTCCGCGTTGTTCAATTTTTCCATTTGAATGATAAAAAATCCATTCTCCAATTCGGATGCTATTTAAATATTCGCCTTGTGATTTTATTTGTCCTCCAGGATAATATTCTTTCCATACGCCTTGTTGCCTTCCTGCTGTATCTAAAACGCCTTCTGCAGTTAAAATTCCTTCTACATAAATTTTAGCATTTTTAATGCTCCCGTCTTCTGCAAACTCTCTGTGTATTCCTTCTGCAATACCATCTCTGTATGTGGCAGTAAATTTTACAGCACCATTATCATAATAAGAAGATTGTACATCCAATTTTGCTAACTCAGGAACATTTGTTTGCAAAATACCAAATACATATTTTGTTGTATTCAACAAACTTCCTTTAGCATTATACTCTTTTAAGTAACCATTCATTTTATCATCAGAATAGGGGACTTCGGTTTTAACAATTCCGTTCGGATAAAATTCTTTCCACATTCCTTGTTTTAATCCATTTGCATCCTTCCTGTTTATTCTTTCTTCTTTTTGAATAAACCCCATTTTATATTCGGTAATAGTTATTATGGTACTATCAGGAGTTAATTCATAACCAATTCCTTCTTCTTTGCCACCCAAAAATGGAATTGTTTGTTTTACTTTTCCATCAGGGTAGTATATATAAGAAGTGCCTTGTTTTACATCTGCTTCATAATTTTCTGCACTAATTACAAATCCTTCTTTAGTGTCGAAAGTTTTTTTGAAACCATTTTTTTTACCTTCTTTATATTTAAACTCAAAAGCAAGTTTTGATTGGTCATTATAAAATTTCCAAACGCTGTCCAGCAAAAAATTTTTTCTGTTTCCTTCCGATTTTAATTTGCCGTTGGTAGAATATGTTTTCCAATATCCATCTGGTTTACCATCACGCATTGTGCCTTCGCTGGAAACAACTCCATTATCGTAATAAAATTTATTGAATCCGTTTGGATTAATGTTTTGATTATTGGTGGGCTGTGCAACTAGTGCAACAGAAAACAAGAAAAAGGGAATAACTAAAAGTACGCGCATATCCAAATATACTTAATCCTAACAAAAGTACATATTTTTAAGGAATTTTATACCAATACTTAGTAAGAAACAGCCCAAAGATTATTTCTTGCTTAGTATTGTAAATGCCGAGAGAGAAGCTGTATTACACGTTTTTGATACTTTAAACAAGGATTGACAAAACCAAAACGGTTAAACAATCATTCCTGCGCCAACAGTAATATTAGTAGCTTCATCAATAAGAATAACACTACCTGTGGATCTGTTTTGTTTGTATTTATCAACTACAATTGGAGCGGTAGTTCTTAAACTCAACTTGGCAATGTCATTTAATATTATTGTTTTGTCTTCTACAATTTTTTCAAGAGTATTTATATTCACTTTGTGTTGAATATCTTTTACAACACATCGAACATCTTTTGAAGTGTGTTTTAATGAGTATTTTCCATTCAGCTGCAAAGGCTTTTCACTTAACCAACAAACCATAATTTCAATATCTTGTGTTGGCTCTGCTTGATTGTCTGATTTAACTATAGTATCTCCTCTTGAGATATCAATTTCATCCTGTAAAGTAATTGTAACACTCATTGGAGCAAACGCTTCTTCAAGTTGTTGATTCCCTAATTCTATCGTTTTTATTTTTGATTTTAATCCACTGGGCAAAACGGTAATTTCATCATTTTTTTTAAAAATACCTCCCACAACTCTGCCTGCATATCCTCTGTAATCATGGTATTCATTACTCATTGGACGAATAACATATTGGACTGGAAATCTTGCGTCAGATAAATTTTGGTCATTTGCAATATGAATATTTTCTAACAAATACATTAAAGTGCTTCCTTTGTACCAATCCATGTTTTTTGATTGATCCACAACATTGTCTCCTTTTAATGCACTAATCGGAATAAAACGAATGTCGTTTATATCCAATTGAGTTGCAAAAGCTTCGTAGTCTTTTTTTATTTTTTCAAATACATCTTCACTAAATTCAACCAAATCCATTTTATTTACACAAACAATCACATGTGGAATACGCAACAATGAAGCAATATAGGTATGTCTCATAGTTTGTTCAATTACACCTTTTCTTGCATCAATCAATATAAGAGCAGCATTTGCAGTACTTGCACCAGTAACCATGTTGCGTGTGTATTGTATGTGCCCAGGAGTGTCTGCAATTATAAATTTTCTTTTCGGAGTTGCGAAATAACGATAAGCAACATCAATTGTAATCCCTTGTTCTCTCTCTGCACGTAAGCCGTCTGTTAGCAAAGCAAGGTTTACATATTCTTCTCCTCTATTTTCGCTTGTTGTTTTGATTGCTTCGTATTGGTCTTCAAAAATTGATTTTGAATCGTAAAGTAATCTTCCGATTAAAGTACTTTTACCATCATCAACACTTCCTGCTGTTGTAAAACGGAGTAAATCCATCTCAAGATATCCAGATAAGTCGGATTTCGGAAGTGTTATTTCGGAAGTATTTTTCATAATAAAGTTTAATTACTTAATAAAATATAAATCTTAAAATACGTATTTCAACTATTTTTTATTTTCTTTTGCTGTTTTTCCTGCTGATGTAAAAATAGCGGTAAGTTCATTGGCTTCTTTTAATAATGGCTCTACATATTTTAAATCTAAAATTCCTGTTTCAATTATTAATTCTAACCAATAACAACTTCATCCGCTTCCTCTTCAACAATGGTTATTTTATTAATAAAATCTGCCGTTGATTTTGCTTTGCATGCGGCTCTATAATTAGCACCAACACTTGTCCCTGAACGAAGTAATTGTTTTCCTAAAATATATCCTTCATCACTTTTAGGTAAAATTCTTACAAAACGGATAATATCAATAGCAAATTTTTTTGTTCTTCCTTTTAAATCATTTTTCATTTTTTTTCTAAATTTTTACTTCTGAATGCTCACTTCCGAAATAACACTTCCGAAATTCGACTTTAAAAATACCCTTGTTTTTTTCTGTCTTCCATTGCAGCTTCTGAGCGCTTATCATCAATTCTACTGCCTCTTTCTGTAACCCTTGTTGATGCAACCTCTTCTACTATTTGTTCTAATGTATTTGCTTCTGACAATACTGCTCCAGTGCAACTTATATCACCAATCGTTCTAAAACGCACTTGCATTTTTTCAACTTTTTCAGTTGGTTTTAGTGGTATTACATGCGAATGAGCATAAATTACTCCATCACGAACAAAACATTCTCTTTCGTGAGTAAAATAGATTGATGGAATATCAATTTGTTCTTGTAAAATATATTGCCAAACATCCATCTCTGTCCAATTACTAATCGGAAAAACTCTAAAATGTTCACCAATATGTTTTTTACCGTTAAAAATATTCCATAATTCTGGACGTTGATTTTTTGGATCCCATTGTCCGAACTCATCACGATGAGAAAAGAATCGTTCTTTTGCTCTTGCTTTTTCTTCATCTCTTCTTGCTCCACCAATCAATGCATCAAACTTGTGTTTTTCAATTGTGTCTAACAGCGTTATTGTTTGAAGCACATTTCTACTTGCGTTAAATCCTTTTTCTTCTATTGCTTTACCTTCATCAATACTTTGTTGTACAGAACCAACAATTAGTTGAACACCATATTTTTTTGCGATTTCATCACGAAAAACTATTGTCTCTTCAAAATTATGACCTGTATCCACATGAACCAAAGGGAAAGGCATTTTAGCTGGCGCAAATGCTTTTCTTGCAAGATGAAAACAAACGATTGAATCTTTTCCTCCAGAAAAAAGTAATGCTGGTTTTTCGAACTGGGCAGCAAGTTCTCGAATAACAAAAATACTTTCGCTTTCTAATTCTTTTAAATGTGTTAGGTTGTAATTTTTCATTTTTCCTTACAAATATTATCTTTAAAGTATCTATGCATTTATCTTATTAGTTATTATTTCAACATTTTCTTGTACACTTTTTTCATTATTAAGTATCAAGAAAGGATTCTTTGGCTCTTCAAACGGGGCATTTACTCCTGTAAAATCTTTAATTTCTCCTTTTCGTGCTTTTGCATATAATCCCTTAACATCTCTTTTTTCACAAACTTCAATGGGTGTATTTACAAAAATTTCAAAAAAATCTTTTTCTCCAATTATGCTTTTTGCAAGTGTTCTAATTTTTTCAGTTGGACTTACAAAGCAACAAATTGTAATTACTCCGCAATTCACAAATAGCTTTGTTATTTCTGCAATTCTTCTAATATTTTCTGTTCTATCTTCATCGCTAAATCCAAGATTATTATTGATTCCTGCACGAATATTATCTCCATCTAAAATTTGCGTAAGTAATCCTTTTTTACGTAACTCTTTTTCTAAAGCTATTGCTATTGTTGTTTTTCCACTACCACTTAAGCCTGTAAACCAAATACAAATACCTTTTTGCTGGAGCAATTTTTCTTTGTCTGCTCTTATCAAAATATTGTTTGTTGGAAATATGTTGTGCATCGTTTAAATATAAAAAAAGGTCTAACCTATTTTGGAAAGACCTTTTAAATTAATAAAAATATATTATAAGCCCTCCTTAATATTAATTACAGCACATCATGCAACACATTATCGCATTGCTTTTGCTAATTTTTTTAGGAAAGGTTGTTGTTTTCATTTTGAGTTGACAAATGTAAGCCTATTTTTTAAATTTCAAAAGATTTTTTTGAATACCTTTGTTTGATTGCAAATTATAGATTGAATGAACACAAAATTTATTTCACACGATTTTAAAAACACAGCAACCGTTGATCAAGTTGGTATAGAAGAGCGTGTTTCCAGATTTACAACCCGAAGCATCAAAAAAGAATCAAAATTACAAGGCTTAAAAATGATTCTGAGTATGATAGATTTAACAACATTAGAAGGAAAAGATACTGAAGGAAAAGTTAAACAAATGTGTTATAAAGCAGCACATCTTCATGATATTATCCCGGGCTTGCCTACCGTTGCTGCAGTTTGTGTTTATCCATCTATGGTGAAAACGGCTAAAACCGCTTTGGTAGGAACTGACATAAAAGTTGCATCTGTTTCTACTGCATTTCCAAGCGGACAATCAACACCTGAAATAAAAATTTCTGACACAAAATTTGCAGTTGAAAATGGTGCTGATGAAATTGATATGGTTATTTCTCGTGGTGAATTTTTAAAAGGAAATTATGCTTTTGTATTTGATGAAATTGCTTCTATTAAAGAAGCATGTGGAAAAGCAAGATTAAAAGTAATTTTTGAAACAGGAGAACTTTCAACATTAGATAATGTTAGAAAAGCGAGCGAAATTGCAATGTATGCTGGTGCTGATTTTATAAAAACATCCACAGGAAAAATTTCTCCAGCAGCTACAATGCCGGTTACACTTGTAATGCTAGAAGCAATCAGAGATTACTACTATGCAACGGGCAGAATGGTAGGAATGAAACCAGCAGGCGGAATTTCTACTTCAAAACTGGCATTGCAATATTTAATAATGGTTAACGAAACATTAGGTTCTGCTTGGTTAACAAATGAATGGTTTAGATTTGGTGCAAGTAGTTTAGCAAACGATGTATTGATGCAAATTGCAAAAGAAAAATACGGAGTATATCAAAGCAGCGATTATTTTTCAAAAGATTAAACCTCACTCTAGCCCTCTTCAAAGGAGAAGGAACAAAAAATAAAAGATGTCAAAAAAAGAAGTAAAACTAAAATTTAATGCAGCTTGGGAATTAGCTCCTGCATTGGAAGATACAAAACACATATCTTTAAAAAAGCAATATGATTTATTTATTGATGGTGAGTTTGTAAAGCCTAACAGCAAAAAATATTTTGCAACTTACAATCCTTCAACGGAAGAAAAAATTGCTGAAGTTGCTGATGCTGATGAAAAAGATGTTGATAAAGCTGTAAAAGCAGCACGGGCTGCTTTTGCGAAATGGAGTAAGCTTACTGGAAAAGAAAGAGGAAAATACATTTATAGAATCGCTCGATTGATTCAAGAACGTGCAAGAGAGTTTGCTGTGATTGAAACAATGGATGGAGGAAAGCCTATCAGAGAAAGCAGAGATATTGATGTTCCTTTGGCTGCTAATCATTTTTTTTACTATGCTGGCTGGGCAGATAAACTTGAATATGCTTTCCCAAATAGAACACCCAAACCACTAGGTGTTGCAGGACAAATTATTCCATGGAATTTTCCGTTATTAATGGCTGCTTGGAAAATTGCACCTGCCTTAGCTGCCGGAAATACCGTTGTTCTAAAACCTGCAGAAACAACTCCATTAACAGCATTAAAACTCGCAGAATTAATTCGTGATAGTGGTTTACCAAACGGTGTTGTGAATATTATAACAGGTGCTGGAAGAACGGGCGCTGCTATTGTTAATCATCCTGATATCAATAAAATTGCATTTACTGGTTCTACTGATGTTGGAAAATTAATTCAAAAATCAATAGCAGGAACAAATAAAAAACTTACACTTGAACTAGGAGGAAAGGCTGCTAACATTATTTTTGAAGACGCTCCTTTAGACCAAGCTGTAGAAGGAATTATTAATGGAATATTTTTTAATCAAGGCCATGTTTGCTGTGCTGGATCACGACTATTTGTTCAAGAAAGTGTTGCAGATATCGTAATCAGAAAATTAAAAGACAGAATGGAAACATTGCGCGTTGGAAATCCTTTGGATAAAAACACAGATATTGGAGCAATCAATTCAAAAGAGCAGTTACTAAAAATACAGGATTATATTAAAATAGGAAAAGATGAAGGTGCAGATATGCACCAGAGTTCATGCACAATTCCGAAACAAGGTTATTTCTGTAAGCCAACAATATTTTTAAATACTTCTCAATCACACAGAATTGTTCAAGAAGAAATTTTTGGACCTGTTTTGGCAATTCAAACTTTCAGAACGATTGAAGAAGTAATTGAAAAAGCAAATAATATTCCTTATGGTTTATCTGCTGGTGTATGGACAGATAAAGGGTCTAAGATTTTTAATCTAACAAACAAATTAAAAGCCGGTGTTGTTTGGGCAAACACATACAATAAATTCGACCCAACTTCTCCTTTTGGTGGTTACAAAGAAAGTGGGTTTGGTAGAGAAGGAGGATTGCATGGTTTGGGAGCTTATTTACAATTTTAATTTATTTTAAAATGACACGAATAGAAATACAAAAAACGTATAAAATATTTATCGGTGGGCAATTTCCCAGAACAGAATCTGGTAGGTATTATCCTTTAAAAAATAAAAAAGGCGATGTACTTGCAAACATTTGTCAATCTTCTCGAAAAGATTTTAGAAATGCTGAAGTTGCTGCTCGTTCTGCTTTATCGGGGTGGAGCTCAAAATCTGCTTTTAACCGTTCACAAATTTTGTACAGAATCGCAGAAATGATGGAAGGCAGAAAAGAACAATTTATTGCAGAATTAATTTTACAGGGCTCATCAAGCACAACTGCTAAAAACGAAGTTGAAATAGCTATAGATAGAATGGTGTATTATGCTGGCTGGTGTGATAAATTTCAACAAATTTATAGTTCAGTAAACCCAGTTGCTTCCTCTCATTTTAATTTTTCTGTGCCAGAACCAACAGGTGTTGTAGCTATAATTTCAGATGAAAATTATTCTTTATTAGGACTTGTAACATCTATAGCTCCGGTTATTGCAGGTGGTAACACTTGTGTTGTATTAACTTCAGAAAATAAACCCTTATGCGGAATTACTTTTGCGGAGGTATTAAATACTTCTGATTTACCTGGAGGTGTTGTTAATATTTTAACAGGAAACTCAGAAGAGTTGCATACTCATTTTTCCAACCACATGGATGTAAATGCTGTTGTTTATTATCGAAACAACAAAAATGAAATAAAAACTATTCAAGAAAATGCTTCTTTAAATGTTAAAAGAGTTTTTATCTACAATAAATTAAATATAGCTTCTGAAAAAGCACAAAGTCCTTATTTTATTTTTGACACACAAGAAATAAAAACCACTTGGCATCCAATTGAAAATATTGGTGCAGCAAAATCTGGATATTAATTTTTATGATTATAAAGCCTATACTTTCTCCTAAAAGGCATCTTGTAAAAACAATTACTTGGCGAATTTTTTCTTCATTTATCACATTTTTTATTGCTTTAGTTCTATTTAATAAAACAGAATCTGCATCTCAAAAAGTAACAGGAATAGTGCTTTTAGAAGGCGCTTCTAAAATGCTTCTTTACTTTTTACATGAACGAATTTGGTACCGAATTAATTTTAAAACTAAAATCAGTTCTCATGTTCGCCATATTTTAAAATCAGTTTCATATCGTATTTGGGGTTCAATAATCACAACGATAGCTACTTTTGTTTTTTTTCATGATGACCCTGAAATTTCTTTAATTGTGAGTAAATTAATAATTCTCGAGATTATTATCAAACTTCTTTCTTATTATATACACGAAAGAATTTGGTATCGCATTAATTTTGGAGTAATAAAAAAAGAAAATGGGTAAAAATTTATTAGAAGTAACTATTAACGCATCGATAAAAGCGGGAGAGGAAATTTTAAAAATTTACAATTCGAATTTTGAAGTAGAAATTAAAGGGGATAATTCACCTTTAACACTTGCCGATAAAAATGCTCACACTATTATTTGCGATTATTTAAATGAAACTAATTATCCTATTTTAAGTGAAGAAGGAAAAGAAATAGATTATGAAATCAGAAAAAAATGGGATTACTTTTGGATGGTTGATCCTCTGGATGGAACAAAAGAATTTATAAAACGAAACGGAGAATTTACTGTAAATATTGCCTTGATTCATAATCAAAAACCAATAATGGGAGTAATATATATTCCAGTAAGTCAAACATTATATTTTGCCTCAAAAGAAATTGGAAGCTTTAAGATAGAAAAGGCAACTTCTGGTTTTCAATCGTTGGATGAGCTTGTTTTTAAGTCAAAAAAATTACCATTAAATACTATAAAAAATAAATTCACAGTTGTTGCTAGCCGTTCTCATTTAAGTGAAGAAACGGAAATGTTTGTAGATGGATTAAGAGAAACCCATAAAGAAATTGATTTTATTTCTTCGGGCAGTTCTATAAAACTTTGTCTTGTGGCAGAAGGCCGCGCTGATATTTACCCCCGATTTGCCCCTACAATGGAATGGGACACCGCAGCTGGACAAGCAATATGTGAAATGGCAGGTAAAAATGTTATTGATTATAACTCAAATGCCCCACTTTGTTACAACAAAGAAAATTTACTAAATAGCTGGTTTATTGTAAAATAGGTCTGATTTTGCACCTTAAAAAAAGATTAAAATCATTAAAATATTATTATATCTTTGCTATCCTAAATCAAAAATAAATTATTAACCTAAAAAAATAAACACATGAAAAAACACTTACTATTTATTTCAATGGTTGTTATTGGTATGGGAACATTCGCACAAGGAAGCTCACTTATCAATGGTAAATTGCATCCAATGACACCCAAAAAATCATTACCTGTTAAATCAGAAATTACAGAAAGAACTGCGAGTTGCAGCAATGATACGCTTCATTATGCTTATGCTAAAGAATTGATTCAAACAACTCCCGCATTTTATGGATTTGGTTTATTAACCGGTAGTACTTCTATGGCTAGTGGATACAGCCAAGCATTTACCAACAATACTACAGCTACTATTAGCGGAGTAGAATTTTGGGGGTTTGTTCAAGATGATGTAAATCCTAGTCAATCCTTAAATGTTAATGTTTCAATTTACAATGTTAATGCAACTAACCAGCCCACAACATCGTTAGGCTCTACAATTTTAACAATAACTGGATCTGTGGATAATTTTTACACAGCTACTTTTGGGGCGCCAATTTCGGTTTCATCAAACTATGCTGTAGTTTTAACAAACACTTCAACTACCGATACATTAGGTATAGTTGTCAATGCTGCTGCAACTACAACATATGGTGAAGGTTTAGCTTCGCTACAATATATGGGAACATGGTATGCTTCATCTGCATTATTGGCTCCAGATGAATACGAAGGGATTTTTGCTCCTATCATTACTTATTCTATTAATACGAATTACACTTATGCCCCTACATCCATTTGCGAAGCACAAACAGTTAATTTTACAAATACAACAACTCCTACAGCATTAAGCAACAGAATGGCTAATTGGAACGTATTTGCAGATTATTTTAACTATCCATCTTCTACTGTTATTGATTCAACATATGCTTGGGATATGGATGATGCATCTCCTGCTATTTGGAGCGCGAATGCTTCTCATGCTTTTGCAACTGCAAATACTTATAACGTTGGGTTATATACAATGGGAGGATTTTGGAAATCATGTAATGATAGCAAATCTCAAGCAATTGTTGTTACCGTTTGTACTGATATCGATGAGGCAAGCAAAGATGCTATTTCTGTTTATCCAAATCCTTCAACAGGATTGTTTAATGTAAATGTAAACACTGCTTCTAAATCTACTATTGAAGTTTACAATGTAATTGGCGAAGTAGTTTT
The DNA here is from genome assembly GCA_021155045.1 of Arcticibacter sp. Lineage (GTDB taxonomy): Bacteria > Bacteroidota > Bacteroidia > 2-12-FULL-35-15 > 2-12-FULL-35-15 > 2-12-FULL-35-15. The sequence continues at coordinate 181,041 of JAJNQB010000014.1, read as the reverse complement.
TACTTCACAAGTTAATGGAAATACAACTATTGATTTATCTTCTTTAAATGCTGGTGTTTACTCATTAAAAGTAACTACTGACAATATGAATGTTGTTAAACCAATTGTTTTAACAAAATAACTGTTTCAAATACATTATCAAAAGCCTCGCAAAACTGCGGGGCTTTTGTTTTTTATAGCATTAATTTTCGTATTATTGCATACTAAATTTAATTACAAATCATGAGTAAAGTAGCATTAATTACAGGAGTTACAGGACAAGATGGCGCCTATTTAGCCGAATTTTTATTAAATAAAGGATATATCGTTCACGGAATCAAAAGAAGAAGTTCTTTATTTAATACGGATAGAATTGACCATTTATATAAAGATCAACATGAGAAGCAAGTTAAGTTTTTCTTGCATTATGGTGATTTAACCGATTCAACCAACTTAATACGTATTATTCAGGAAACACAACCTGACGAAATATATAATCTTGCTGCACAATCGCATGTAAAAGTTTCTTTTGAAACACCCGAATATACTGCAAATGCTGATGCAATTGGAACATTAAGAATCTTAGAAGCAATAAGAATTTTAAAATTAGAAAACAAAACTCGTTTTTATCAAGCTTCTACATCCGAGATGTATGGATATGTTCAGGAGATTCCTCAAAAAGAAACAACTCCATTTTATCCACGTTCGCCTTATGGCGTTGCAAAAGTTTATGGCTTTTGGATAACAAAAAATTATAGAGAAGCTTACAACATGTATGCTTGTAATGGCATTTTGTTTAATCACGAAAGTCCGCTACGCGGAGAAACATTTGTTACAAGAAAAATTACTCGTGCTGCTGCTAAAATACATTTAGGATTACAAGATAAATTATTTTTAGGAAACCTTGATGCTGAAAGAGATTGGGGACATGCAAAAGATTATGTTGAAGGAATGTGGATGATGTTACAACAAAAAGAAGCTGATGATTATGTTTTGGCAACTGGCAAAAAAATTACAGTTAAAAAATTTGTTGAGCTATCTTTTGCTGAAGTAGGTATTACATTAAAATGGGAAGGTAAAGGAGTTGATGAAAAAGGGATAAATGCTGCTGATGGAAAAACACTTGTTGAAATTGACCCAAAATATTTCCGTCCAACAGAAGTAGATTTATTAGTTGGTGATGCTTCTAAAGCGAAAAAAAATATGGGCTGGGAACCTAAACATAGCTTAGAGCAGTTGGTAAAAGAAATGATGCAAAGCGATATTAAACTTTTCCAAAAAGATAAATATTTGATGGAAGGTGGACATGATGTTATGAATTTTCATGAATAACTATGAATAAAGATTCAAAAATTTATATTGCAGGGCACCGCGGAATGGTTGGCTCTGCAATTATTAGAAGATTGCAAAAAGATGGATTTACAAATATTGTAACTCGAACTTCAAAAGAATTAGATTTAAGAAATCAGCAAGCAGTTGCTGATTTTTTTGCAAACGAAAAACCAGAATATGTTTTTTTAGCCGCAGCAAAAGTTGGTGGTATTGTTGCAAACAATACGTATCGTGCCGACTTCATTTATGAAAACACAATGATTCAAAGCAATGTGATTCATTTTTCTTTTATGAATAATGTTAAAAAATTGTTATTCCTTGGTTCATCTTGTATCTATCCTAAAATGGCTCCACAACCCTTAAAAGAAGAATATCTTTTAACAGGATTGTTAGAGCCAACAAATGAACCTTACGCCATTGCAAAAATTACTGGAATAAAAATGTGTGATGCTTACAGAGCACAATATGGGTGCAACTTTATTTCGGTAATGCCAACTAATTTATACGGACCAAATGATAATTACGATTTAAACAATTCTCATGTTTTGCCCGCTTTAATTAGAAAATTTCATACAGCAAAAAAAGAAAATAAATCAGAAGTTGAAATTTGGGGAACAGGCTCACCCTTACGAGAATTTTTACATGCTGACGATTTAGCAGATGCTTGTTTTTATTTGATGCAAAATTATAACGAAGCAGGACTGGTAAATATTGGTGTAGGCGAAGACATTTCCATAAAAGATTTAGCTTTACTCGTTAAAAAGATTGTTGGCTTTAGCGGCACATTAACATTTGATACAAGCAAACCCGATGGAACACCAAGAAAATTAATGGATGTAAGTAAACTTCATTCTTTCGGATGGAAACATAAAATTAATTTAGAAGAAGGAATTGCTGGTGTTTATAATGAAGTAAAAGAAAAATTGTAATGAGAATCAAGTACTACGTATCAAGTATCAAGAATCTGTCTTGGCATAGCTTATCGTGTCTTGCTATTTGCATCTTTTATCTAAACAGTTCAACCGCCCAGCAAAATTTACCACTTGGCAGAGATTGGAATTTTCTTGTAGGAAGAGAATCAATTAAATTAAAAACTTCAGATTCCCTTGGTGTTTTACAGATAACTGGAATTAAATACCAAGAAAATGAAAGCAACTTTTATCCAACCATTCAGCCGTATCAAATTCATCAGATAAAAGATAAATCGAAAAAGTTATTGTTTCGAAAAATTAAGAAAGAGAGTTTGTTTATTATTAAAGATACAGTTGATAAATTTTACATGACCATTGACCCATTATTCAATTTTGAATTTGGAAAAGATTTACAAGATAAAACAGGAGAAAAACTTTATAAAAACACAAGAGGTTTTATTATTCGTGGAGACATCGGGAAAAAAATATCGTTCGAATCTTCTTTTTATGAAAACCAAGCAACGTATGCTCAATACATTGATGATTATATTTTTTCAACCAATAAATTATTTCCTCAAGCAGCAAATTATCAATATGATGTTGTTCCAGGTCAAGGTCGAGCAAAAAAATTTAAAACCAACGGCTACGATTATGCAATGGCATCGGGTTATGTATCTTACTCCCCGAATCACATTTTTAATATACAAGTAGGACATGGAAAACATTTTGTTGGCGATGGCTACCGTTCCTTGTTGCTTTCGGACAATTCATTTAATTATCCTTATGCACGTATAACTACTACCTATAAAAATATTCAATACACAAACCTTTATACTTCATTTATGAACCTCACCAACGGAGGAGTAAAAACACCTCCGGGAGTTGAGCGTTTATTTCAGAAAAAAGTAGGAAGTTTTCAAATGCTAAGCATAAATTTATTTAGACGTTTACAGTTAGGTGTTTTTCAAGGAATGATATGGAAAGCAGCCGATAGCACCAATAGACAACATGTTAATTTTAATACATTCGATCCTATAATTGGAGTAAATACTGCTGTTTATGGTTTACACAATCAACACAATATTTTATTAGGAGCCACATTAAAAATAAAAATTACAAACAGCATCAGTTTATATGGTCAATACATGCTTGATGATATGTATCAACAAAATAATGGTGGTGATGTGCGCAAAAAATATGGCTATCAAATAGGATTCAAATATTTTGATTTGTTTACACTTAAAAATTTGCATTTACAAATTGAATACAATAACGTTCGTCCTTATGCTTATGCAGCAACAAGCACTTATCAAAGCTACACTCACTACAATCAAGCCTTAGCACATCCATTAGGTGCAAATTTTTATGAAGCTGTTGGTTTTATAAATTACAGATTAAAAGATTTTTTTATTCAACTAAAAGGAAATTATGCTGTAAAAGGTGCTGATAGTTTATCTAATAATTTTGGAGGAAATATTTTTAAATCAGACAATTCCTTCCCTATTTCTCAAACGCTTGAAAACATACATACAACGCAAGGTTTAAAAACTACACTAATGTATCAAGATATTCAGTTGGGATATTTGGTAAATCCTTCAACAAACTTTAATATTGTATTAGGTTTAACAAACAGAACAGAACAAACTACAAAAGGAACAAAACAAATGCAGTTTGTTTATTTTGGAATAAGAACATCATTAGCAAATTTTTATTACGACTTTTAATCCAATGAAGGATTAAAAATTTATTAAAAAAAATATGTCATTTTTAATTTTAGTATTTATTACATCTTTTTTTGTGGTACTTCTATCAACTCCATCGTTGATAAAAGTTGCTATTTTAAAAAGATTATTTGACGCACCAGGAGATACTCGAAAAATTCACTCCCGTATGATTCCAACTGTTGGAGGAATCATCATTTTTGCTGGAACAATTTTTTCATACGCATTGTGGTTTCCAAGCGAAGAAATACACGATTGCATGAAACTTTTGCAATCCATGAGTGATTTTAAATATATCCTTTCAACTGTTTTAGTAATGTTTTTTGTGGGTGTAAAAGATGATATCATTGGAACAGCTCCTGTAAAAAAATTAGTAGCCCATGTTCTTGTTGGGTTAGTTTTAGTACTTATGGCAGATATACGAATAATAAGTATGCACGGTTTATTCGGGATAAATATTTTACCAAATTGGGCAAGTGTATTTATGTCGTTATTTACATACATTGTTGTTGTAAACGCTTTCAATTTAATAGATGGCGTTGATGGCTTAGCTGGAGGTGTTGGATTAATTGCTTCTGCGGCCTTTGGCGCTTGGTTTGCATTAGCTGGAGATTATGCAATGGCTTGTTTAGGCTTTGCTTTGGCTGGTTCATTATTAGGGTTTTTAATTTTTAATTTTTCACCAGCAAAAATATTTATGGGCGACTCTGGTTCACTCACCATTGGTTTGATTATTTCCATTCTCGCAATTAAACTCGTGAACTATGACATTAGCTTGGTTAAAAACCAACTAATACTTCATGTTTCAAAACCAATATTTGCAATGGCTGTGTTGGTTTACCCATTAGTGGATACATTACGTATTTTTATTTATCGGGCAGTTAGAGGTGTTTCTCCTTTCTCGGCTGACAGAAACCATTTACACCACCGATTAATTGACATCGGTTGCTCTCACAGAAAAAGTGTTTTACTCGTTTACTTCGTAAACATTTTAATTATTTCTTTAACGCTTATTTTTGCTTTTCTTGATGCAAATTATACATTAATAATTGTTGGAGGAACCGCTTTATTCATTGCTCAAATTCCATTTTTTATTAAAAAAGTTAAGAACAGAACAGAAAATGACAAATAAAAAAATATTTTTTTATTCGTTTTTATTCATTTCATTTTTTGTGAAATTCAACAATTTATTTTCACAACAATTAAACTATACACTTAATAGAGATTTTCTTTATGGGATAGATAACTATTATAATAACAAGGAAGAAAACATCCAAACGTTTATTAAACCTTATCGTTTTTCTGATATAAAAAAAATTAAAGATTCAACGGCAGTATTCCCCCGTTTACTTGCAGGAACAAAAGCAGAAGAACAAGATAAAAAAGCAAAAGCTCAAATTGAATTATATCCTCTTGTTACAGCAAATGCTGGGTATGAAACAGGTAATCAATCTCGACTTACAAATGATTTAGCAATAGGAGGAAATTTGATTGGATATTTTGGAGATAAGTTTGCATTTAACTTTAAAGTCATGGCTGGTCGAGCTACGTACTCCTCTTATATAGATTCTATTATTTCTGATTCAAAAATTATTCCTGGAATTGGTTACGCATATTTATCAAAATATGATAGTTTGAATCCCGGATATGCTTATCAATATTTTTCAGGTTATTTATCCTACTCCCCAAATAAAATATTTAATATCCAAGTTGGGCAAGATAAACATTTTTGGGGCGATGGTTATCGCTCGCTATTTCTATCAGATGCAAGTGCTCCTTATCCTTACATGAAACTTACTACCAACGTTTGGAAATTAACCTATGTAAATTTGTTTACCATTATGAAAGATGCAACACATCCATCTGGATTTAAAAAAGATTGGCTAAACAAATATGCAACATTACACTATTTAGGATGGAATGCAACAAAACGTATTTCGATTGGAGTATTCGAAAGTGTTGTTTGGCAAGGAAGCGATAGCACACGTTATAGAGGTTATGATATTAATTATTTGAATCCAATTATCTTTTTTAGACCAACAGAATATTCTTTAGGCTCTAGCGACAACGTTTTTGTTGGAATGAATTTTAAAATTAAATTATTTAAAAAACAGCAATTATACGGGCAGTTATTACTTGATGAATTTTATTTAAAAGAGCTTGTAAAACAAAGTGGTTGGTGGGCAAACAAACAAGCGTTTCAAGTTGGATTCAAAAGTTTTGATATGTTTAAAATCAAACACTTTAATTTACAAACAGAATTCAATTATGTTCGCCCATACACATACGCACATGGTAGTGTACAACAAAATTACAGCCATATGAATCAACCATTGGCACACCCACTTGGAGCAAATTTTTGGGAAACAGTTTCATTTATTAATTACAGATATAAACGCTTATTCATAGAAGGAAAATTCCAATATGCGCTATATGGAGGCGACAGCACTGGGACAGATTACGGGAAAAATATTTTTATTTCTTATAGGAACCGACCTCAAGAATATAACAACTATACTACTCAGGGATTTCAAACTAGTTTAATGACAGCATCATTAAAAGGAGCATATATTTTAGACACTCGAATGAATTTAAAAATCGAATTGGGTGCTGCTTTACGCATCCAAGAAAGTAAGTACAACAAAACTCAAACTCCTTATTTCTTTATTGGTATTCGGACAGACTTAAGTAATCTGTATGATGATTTTTAATACCGATTACACAAAATAGATAGTCCAATAAATTATCCTATTATTTTGTTGTAACGGCATTTACCACTGTAAAATTATATCCGCCTCAGGCGGAGGACTATTTTATAATTACAATTGGTATAATTTGGATTAATTACACACTCCTTCTTGCTTTACCATACATTCAAATGTTTTAATTGCATCAAAAGAAAAACGCTTAAACATTGCTTTTTTTGAAGCATATATTTTTTCGACAGCATAACCCATCGCATCATCTCTCGATAAATTATCATGGTCATATACGCCTATGCCGATGCTATCATTAAAATAATAATGGTACAAGGTAAATGTATCCTTCCCTGTGTATGTATCCGTTGATGTTTGATAAGGAGTTTGACAATAAGGATAATCGGTTGGATAGAAAATCGTCCAATAAATATCGGGATAGCTGCTATTCCATATGGTGTTATCCATTCCCACAGGGCTGAACGTGGAATCATTTCTAAGTTCTAAGCCATAACCAATAATGTTGGTTTTAAAAATAGCAGGAACAATTATTTCAAACTTAACAGAAGCATAAAGCAAAATTTTTTTTTCGGAAATATGAATATGATTCTGTGTTCCTCTTTCTCCTTGAATATATAAATCATCCACCCAATATTCTTGATGTATTTTCAGTTCTATTGTTTGTTTCCCTTTTTTTAATTGATGAAATGCATAAAGTGGCAACTTAAAAGCAATCGAACATCCTTGTTTTAGGTTTACGGTATCGGAAACAACGTGTAATTTTTTTGACGTGTTTAATGAATCGATTTTCCAGCACAAAGTATTTTTAAAATAATTATAATCCGATTCAATAATCTTTCCATTGTTATAAAATTCAAATACAAATGCTGTTTTATAGAGAGTATCGTTGTATTGCTTATTTATAGGATAATTAATTTTTAAATTTTTAAGAGCAAATAAAAAGTTCAATTGTCGATGCAATGAATCAATTCTGAAATTTATATTTTCTGGCAACAAAAAATCCGACTTTGAAACTACTTCGTAATTTATTGGCTTGGGTTTCTCTTTCAAATAGTCGTATCCCGAATTATAATTACACGATACAAAAAGCAATAAAAAAGAAATGCTTAATACTTGTTTCATAGATTAAAGTTAATAAAAACAAAAAAGCCAGCTGAAAATTTCAGTTGGCTTTTAACTTAATTTATCTTTTAACCCAAATTATTCTTTCACATTTGCCATAAAAAATTCACGATTCATCCTAGCAATATTTTCTAATGAAATTCCTTTAGGGCATTCTACTTCACAAGCGCCAGTATTGGTACAGCTTCCGAAACCTTCATCATCCATTTGCGCTACCATGTTTTTAGCACGTGAAATGCGTTCTACTTGTCCTTGTGGTAACAATGCTAATTGTGAAATTTTTGCAGAAACAAATAACATTGCTGATGAATTTTTACAAGTTGCAACACAAGCTCCACAGCCAATACAAGCTGCTGCTTCAAACGAAGCATCGGCATCTGGCTTTGGAATAGGTAAGCTATTTGCATCTTGCGCATTTCCTGTATTCACAGATATAAAACCTCCTTTAGAAATAATTCTATCGAACGCACTTCTATCAACTGTTAAATCTTTTATTACAGGAAAAGCTGCTGCTCTCCATGGCTCTACTACAATGGTATCACCATCTTTAAATGAACGCATATGTAATTGACAAGTAGTAATTGCTGATTTGGGTCCATGTGCACGACCATTGATGTACATGCTACACATACCACAAATACCTTCGCGACAATCGTGATCAAATGCAATCGGTTCTTCACCTTTTGTAATTAATTGCTCGTTCAAAACATCAAACATTTCTAAAAACGACATATCTGGAGAAATATCAGACATCTTGTATGTTTCTAATTTCCCAGTTGTTTTTGCATTTTTTTGACGCCAAACTTTTAGCGTTAAATTCATATTTCCATTCATAACATTTAATTTTTCTCTGTGTAGCTCTGTTTACTTTGTGAACTCTGTGTTGTAATTTTTTTAACACAGAGACCACTGAGTTTAAGGAGTTGCACGGAGGGTTATTTATAACTTCTTTGAGATACTTTAATTACATCGAATTTTAATTCTTCTTTATGTAACTCATAATCGCCATCGCCTTTATATTCCCAAGCGGCAACGTAAGCAAAATTATCATCATCACGATTTGCTTCGCCTTCTTCTGTTTGATATTCTTCTCGGAAGTGTCCACCACAAGATTCATTACGATTCAAAGCATCAATACACATTAATTCTCCTAATTCTAAAAAATCAGCAACACGACCAGCTTTTTCTAATTCAGGATTAAACTCATCTGCTGAACCAGTAACACGAACATCTCTCCAAAACTCTTCACGAATTTTTCTGATTTCTTGTATTGCTTCTTTTAATCCATTTGCATTACGAGCCATTCCGCATTTATCCCACATCACTTTTCCTAAGCGTTTATGAAAATGGTCAACCGATTTTGTGCCTTTAATAGCAAACAATTTATCTATTTGAGCTTGAACATTTTTTTCAGCAGCTTCAAAAGCTTCATGTGTTGTAGGAATTGCTTTTGTGCTTATTTCTTTTGATAAATATGATCCAATAGTATAAGGAATAACAAAATAACCATCAGCCAAACCTTGCATCAATGCAGATGCACCAAGACGATTGGCACCATGGTCAGAAAAATTTGCTTCACCTAATGCATATAAACCTGGAACAGTAGTCATTAAATTATAATCCACCCAAATACCACCCATTGTATAATGCACTGCAGGATAAATTTGCATAGGAATTTCATATGGGTCTTCACCGGTGATTTGTTTATACATATCAAACAAATTACCATACTTTTCTTTTACCACTTCTTTTCCAAGAGCATGTAATTGTTCTTCTGTTGGGTTTTGAATTCCTTTTTTTATTGCTTCTTGCTTACCATACTTATATTTCATGTTGAAAGCAAAGTCCAAGTATACTGCTTCACCCGTTTTGTTTACTCCAAAACCAGCATCGCACCTTTCTTTTGCAGCACGTGAAGCAACATCTCTAGGAACAAGATTTCCAAAAGCGGGATATCGTCTTTCCAAATAATAATCCCTATCATCTTCTGGGATTTCATTTCCTTTTTTCTTTCCTGTTCTTATCGCTTCAGCATCTTCTTTCTTTTTAGGAACCCAAATTCGTCCATCATTTCTTAGAGATTCACTCATCAATGTAAGTTTAGACTGATGATCACCAGATACAGGAATACAAGTTGGATGAATTTGTGTGTAGCAAGGGTTTCCAAAGAAAGCTCCTTTTTTGTGAGCTTTCCATGCTGCAGTAACATTGCTTCCCATTGCATTGGTAGAAAGAAAAAATACATTTCCATATCCTCCAGTACAAAGTAAAACTGCATGCCCAAAATGACGTTCTAACTTCCCAGAAATTAAATCACGAGCAATTATTCCTCTTGCTTTACCTTCAATGGTAACTACTTCTAACATCTCGTGGCGAGTAAGCATCTCAACATTTCCTAAACCAACTTGGCGTTGTAATGCACTATATGCTCCTAATAATAATTGCTGACCTGTTTGTCCGGCAGCATAAAATGTACGTTGAACTTGAGTTCCACCAAAAGAACGGTTACTCAACATCCCACCATACTCACGCGCCAAAGGCACACCTTGAGCAACACATTGGTCAATAATATTTGCACTCACCTCAGCTAAACGATAAACATTTGCTTCACGAGCACGATAATCTCCTCCTTTTATGGTATCATAAAATAAGCGATAAGTGCTATCGCCATCGTTTTGATAATTTTTTGCCGCATTGATTCCTCCTTGAGCAGCAATAGAATGTGCTCTACGAGCTGAATCCTGAAAACAGAGTACCTTTACTTTGTAACCCATTTCCGCTAATGATGCAGCAGCCGAAGCTCCTGCTAAACCTGAACCTACAACAATAATTTCTAAACTACGTTTGTTTGCTGGATTTACTAAAGCTACTGTTGAGCGATATTTGCTCCATTTTTGCTCTAAATTTCCTTCAGGGATTTTGCTATCTAACTTCATTGAATAAATTGCTAAATTGTTATAATTGTTATATTGTTAATTATTGTTGTGCTTTACTCAACAATCGATTTTCTATTTTGATTTTTTAGTTTTTCGTTTGTAAACTTTATCAATGAATTAATAGCTTTTGGTAATTTCTGTAATTCATCAAACAAATAATTGTATTCTACTTTACTAATCAAATTTCTCGCTTTTGCCTTCTCATTCCAATCTAAACTTTCAAGCATCGATGCATAAGCAATTCTATAAAATTTAATTTTGTCTTTCTTTCCATATCGTCCAAACCCTTCGGCAATATTAGCTGATATTGAATCCGTTGCTCTAATAAATTGTTCGCCAACTATATTCTGCACTAATCTATCCCAATTCATTACTGTATTCCAAACTTTGTTACTTAAATGAAATGCTGTTTTATAACATTCTATATCATTTAATTTCAAATATCTTTTTTCTTGCTCCACTGCCTCCTAACAATTTAACAATACATCAATTTGTCAATTTACTTAATTAACCCTAAAAACATTGTTATTGGCATAGATGCGAACAACAATGAAATAATGATTGAAAACCAAAAACCAAATGATTTAATCATTGGAGTATATTTTTTATGATTCAATCCTAATGATTGGAAAGCTGATTGAAAGCCATGTAATAAATGGTAACCAAGACTTAAAACTCCCACCATATAAATGGCAACAAAGTACCATTTTGAGAATACTTCTTTTAATCCTTCAAATGTGTTATGTTCATGACCAGCAAATACTGCTTGTTTTGTTGGAATCCAAAAATTAGCTAAATGCACCACTAAAAACAATAGTAATAAAGAACCCAAAATTCCCATTGAACGAGAATACCATTTACTACTCACATTACCGGCAGGTACCGCATATTTTACTGGACGAGCTTTATTATTTTGCATTGTTAAAACCAAGGCTTGAACCATGTGTAAAATTAAACCAACAAATAATCCAATTTCTATAATTCTGATTACTGGATTATGTGCCATAAAATGTGCAGCAGCATTAAACGTTTCACCACTATCATTAAAATATATACAGGCATTTATTGAAACGTGAATTACCAAGAAAGACACTAAAAAAAGACCTGTTAAGCCCATTAATAATTTTTTTCCAAGTGAAGATTGAAGAAATTTATTAGATGATGTACTCATATTTTTTTTGAAATTAAAATAGAAATATTATAATTGAGCGACAAATGTATAATTCAAAATGCTTTTTATCAAGTAATTAATGTTTTCGTTTGTTTTATTAAAACAGATAGCAGACAAATATGTTTAAACATAGGAGATTCGATGCTTATTTAAAATAATTATAAATTAGATTTATTTTAAGACTAAAATTTAAGGTTTTGGTGAATCAAATTTTATCGTATTTTTATGCAACTTTATCGAATAAAAAAGCATCATTGACATACTCAATAAAACAAAAATTACATTTACTAATGAAAAAAATTTACTTTTTGCTTTTCATTGCATTGATACAAACAGCATTGTTAAAAGCACAAATGGTGGGTCCTGATGCCTACATCAAAGGTACAAGTGTTGAAGTTGGAATTGCTGGCTCTGGAGGATACGAAGGCGTAAACACAACAACCTCTCCCCCTTTGGCAGGCATGCATCCACGCTCCGCTACCAATTTTTTCGGATTTGTTGCCAACCCACAAGTAAATGGATGGGCAACATTTGATGGGGATTTTTTTACCCCTGGAACACCTGAAAATGGATGGGGTTTCGAAATTGGAAATACTTCTATTGCTGCGGGAAGTAATAACTGTAATTATCAAGTAGATATACCCGGCTCAATCACAAATTTTACAATTGTTGGAAGTTGTATATCTGCAACATGGGAAGGTAATGCTACCACAGGAACTGATTTGCATTTTACCATTAACTATTTTTTGCAAACCAACGATTTATACTATACAACAACTGTTTCAATTAAAAATAATACTACGGCAAACATCCCACTAATGTATTATTACAGAAATGTGGATCCTGATAACAATGTAGAATTAAGTTTTGATTATACAACACAAAACACAATTGTAGCACAACCTACTTCTGGCGCTTGTAACCTAGCTCATGTGAGTGCAACTCAATCAAATCCTTGGAACTCTTATATGGGGTTTGCTGGAACCGGTCCTGAATATAGAGTTGCTCATGGTGGATTTTCGAACCGAGATGCCTCCGATTTATGGAATGGTACAGGATTTAATTCAGCTGTAGGTAGTTCTGTATTTATGGATGAAGCTATTGCCATTGCATATCGGATTCAAAATTTAGCTCCTGGAGCAACGCAGACTTTTAAATATGTTGTTATCTTAAATGCTGCATCTTCAGCAGCTGCTATTAATAATTTAATGTATTTAGATTACCCCGGTGCTGCTGGTGCACCGCCATCTGCATGTACGCCTTATACAGATACAGTTAGGGCCTGCGGATCAACTCCTATTTCTGTTCAAGGAAGTACTGTAAATTCTTTTACTTGGAGCTGGAGTCCAGGAACAGGACTTTCTTCTACTACTGGACCTACGGTTAATGCGAATCCGGGAACAACTACAACATATACTGTAACGGGTACACCAGTTAATAGTTGTTACAATCCTGTTTCATTTACGTTTGTTGTTGAACCAACTACTGGAGGTGGTAATCCACCTGTTATCACACAAGTACCACAAATGTGTACTACTTCTCCACCAGTCACGCTCACTGCTGATAGTACTGGCGGAACATGGACAGGACCTGGTGTTACGGGCAATCAGTTTAATCCAGCAACAGCTGGAGCAGGTAATCATATCATCACATACACATTAAACCCTGGTGCTCCTTGCTCAACTCAAGATACTGTATTAATAACAGTTTTAAGTTCTGCAAGTGCAACTATAAACCAGCCACCACTTGTTTGTGCAAACGCTGCACCATTCAATTTAACTGCTGCTGCTTCTGGAGGAACCTGGAGTGGAACAGGAATCACCAATACTACAAATGGAACGTTTGACCCATCCGTTTCTGGTGCAGGAGCTTTTGTTATTACTTACATGATTGGCGGAACTTGCCCTTCGCAAGATACAGTTACAGTAACTGTTGGAAGTGTTTCTACACCTACAACTGGTTTTGCTTATACAAGTCCTGTTTGTATTACAGATACAAACCCCAACCCAACTGGTGTTGCTGGTTTTACAACTGGAGGAACATATTCTTCAACAGCAGGATTATCTGTAAATTCTAGTACTGGTGTTATAAATTTATCTGCAAGTACAGCTGGCACCTATACTGTAACATATAATGTAGCGGCAACCGCCTGTGGAGCTGCTGGCTCAAGCACAGCAACCATTACAATTACACCATTATCTACGCCAAACACGAACTTCACTTACAATACACCTGTTTGTGCAAACGACCCAAATGTATATCCTACATTGGATACAAATATTACAACAGGAGGAACGTTTTCTGCAACACCTTCTGGACTAACTATCGATCCTGTTACGGGAATGATTTCAGTTTCTGCAAGTTCGGTTGGAACATATACAATAACCTATTCAGTAGCTCAAAACAATGCATTGTGTATGGCAGCTGGTTCGAATACGGCAAGTTTCACTATTAACCCTATGCCAGTGGTTACAACTAGCTCAGATGTATTAATGTATATAGGTGCTACAACTACTATTTATGCTACAGGAGGCGGAAGCTACACTTGGAATCCTCCAACCGATTTAAGCTGTGCTACATGTGATACAACTAATGCATCGCCAACTGAATCGACAACATATTGCGTTACTGTTACAACAGCAGATGGCTGTATTGATAGTGCTTGTGTTCGTGTGAACATTGAAATTCCTTGTCCGAGCAATAGAAATTTAATTGTTCCAAATGCATTTACTCCTGATGGCGATGGTATAAACGATAAACTTTGTTTATATGGTTGGGACGATTGTGTTAGCAAATTCGAAATCATGATTTTCGACCGTTGGGGAGAAAAAGTTTTTGAATCAAAAACGCCTTCATTCTGTTGGGATGGTGTTTACAAAGGAAAACAATTAGACCCTGCAGTATTTGTTTACTTTATCAAAGCCGAGTATGTTGCAGAAGGAGATAATGTTGCAGCACCTAAAAAAGTTTTTGATGTAAACAAAAAAGGTAACATTACTTTAATACGTTAAGAAAATGAAAAAATACCTTTTAGTATTAGTATGTGTTTTGTGTGTGAAGTTTAATGCTTTTTCTCAAGACATTCATTTTTCTCAGTACAATGAAAATCCATCATTAATAAACCCTGCACTAACAGGAGCCTATTATGTAATGAGAGCATCTGTAATATATAGAGATCAATGGGGAAGTGTTACTGTTCCATACAGAACTTATGGTGCTTCTTATGAAATGAAATTTAAAGCTAGTGAGTGGGAAAAACAAGATCCATTTAAAACAAAGCTTTATAAAAAAGCCTATAATCGTTTAGCTGGAGGACTTTCTTTTTATAGCGATAAAGCTGGTGATGGACAAATGGGAACCAATGTGGGTAATTTATCTATTGCTACATTTATTAAAACAGGTGCATTTAGTTCTATTTCATTGGGTTTACAAGGAGGGATAATTCAAAAAACTGTAAATTATTCTAAGTTTGTTTTTTCGAACCAATACAATGGTTCTACTTATGATACAAACTTACCAAGCGGAGAACCAACAGGAACACGTTCATTCGTTTCTCCTGATGTAAATGCTGGATTGCTTTATTATTACGGAAAAGAAGAATCTTCTATTGGAGAAAACAATCATCTTTATGGGGACTTTGGTTTTTCGATGATGCATATTAATAAACCCAAACAAAAATTATTATCAATAACGGATGAACGTTTATATACAAAATTCATTGTTCATGGTAAATATTTAATTGGGCTACCGCATTCAAATGTTTCTTTGGCTCCTAGTTTTTTATTTCAACAACAAGGACCACAAAATGAATTTATGAGTGGTTTGATGGTAAAGTACTCAATAAAAAATGATACTAAATACACAGGTTATATTAAAAAATCATATTTCGGAATTGGTGCATACTATAGAAATAAAGATGCTGTAATTGCTTCCGTTTTATTAGAAATGGGACATTATGCATTAGGCTTTACTTACGATTTGAATGTATCAGCTTTAACAAAAGTAAGCACACTCAGAGGTGGTCCAGAAATTATGTTTAGATACAATACAACCAACAAATTTTTATATCAAAAAAGAGGATAGTTTCTCTCCAATAAAAAAAACAGCGCATTTGTAGAATAAAGCAGATGCGCTGTTTTTATTTCTGGTATTTTCTTTTTATTTCAAATTATATTTACAAACTTTGGAGTTCACAAAAAATAAAAAAGAATGAAGTATTCAGCAATCGACTCAAAATTATTTATTGAAAATCGTAAACGTTTTATTGCCAATTTAAAACCAAACTCCATAGCATTATTTGTTAGCAATGATATTTTACCAACTAATGCAGATGGTTCTATGGGATTTGTTCAAAACTCAGATTTGTTTTATTTAACAGGAGTTGATCAAGAAGAAACTATTTTATTAATATATCCCGATGCAAAAAATGAAGCTCACAGAGAAATTTTATTTGTGCGTGAAACCAACGAAACCATTGCTATTTGGGAAGGAGCAAAACTTACAAAAGAACAAGCAACTGCAACTTCAGGAATAAAAACTGTGATGTGGAAGGAAGGATTTGATGGTTTTTTAAAAACAGTTGTTTTTCAAGCAGAAAATATTTATTTGAATAGCAACGAACATACACGTAGATATATTGATACAGAAACAGCAGAAATGCGTTTCAATAAAAATTTGATGGCAAAATTTCCTTTGCACAAAATTGAACGAGCCGCTCCAATCATGCACAATTTAAGAGCAATTAAATCAAAGTATGAAATTGATTTAATACAACAAGCATGCAACATTACCGAAAAAGGATTTCGCAGACTTTTAGATTTTGTAAAACCAGGAGTTGCTGAATATGAAATTGAAGCAGAATTAATTCATGAATTTGTTCGCAATCGTTCAAGAGGTTTTGCTTATGGTCCCATCATTGCTTCTGGAGCCAATGCTTGTGTTTTACACTATGTAGAAAACAACAAAGAATGTAAAGCTGGCGATGTTATTTTATTGGATGTGGCTGCAGAATATGCAAATTATGCAAGTGATTTAACTCGTTGTTTGCCTGTGAGTGGAAAATTTACTGCTCGACAAAAACAAGTTTACAATGCCGTTTTAAAAGTTATGAAAGCAGCAACAAACATGTTGACTGTTGGCAATACCATTCCTGAATACCATAAAGCAGTGGGTTCATTAATGGAAAAAGAATTAGTTGATTTAGGTTTATTGACGATGGATGATATTAAAAAGCAAAATCCGGATTGGCCTGCATATAAAAAATATTTCATGCATGGTACTTCTCATTTTTTAGGAATAGATGTGCATGATGTAGGAGATTTTAATCGTCCACTAGAAGATGGTATGGTGTTTACCTGCGAACCAGGAATATACATACCGCAAGAAAATTTAGGCATTCGTTTAGAAAATGATATTCTTGTTACAAAAAATGGTCCTGTTGATTTGATGAAAAACATTCCGATTGAAGCAGATGAAATTGAAGCTTTGATGAATAAATAAAATGCTACAACACGCAGAATTCAAAAAAACAAAAATTGCATACTCCGATTTTGGAAAAGGTCGAGTGATTGTGTTGTTACACGGTTTTTTGGGTTCGCATGAAGTATGGGACGAAACAGCAAAAAAACTTTCGAAGCGATTTAGAGTAATTGCAATTGATTTGCCAGGGCATGGACTTACTCCATCTATCGGTTATTATCACAGCATGGAATTATTAGCCCAAAGTGTAAAATCGGTGCTTGATAAAATTGGAGTAAGGCGCTATGTAATTGCAGGACACAGCATGGGCGGTTATACTGCCTTAGCATTTGCAGAATTGTATCCAGAAAATGTTTGCGGACTCTGCTTGTTCAACTCTACATCTTATGCTGATAGCGAAGAGAAAAAAAAAGAGCGTAATAAAGTAATTCGTTTAGTAAAAAAAGAACACAAACATTATGTTGCCGAGGTGGTAACAAGTTTATTTGCCCCCGAAAATCTTTCTAAAATAAAAGCGGAAGTAGAAAAAGTAAAAAAAGTTGCTGCGTCCATTTCTAAACAATCTATCATAAACAGCTTAGAAGGTATGAAAGAAAGAAAAAGCAGAGATTTGATTTTAAAATTTGCTGAATTTCCAATCTTATTTATTGTTGGAAAAAAAGATAGTGTTATTAATTATGAAACAATGTATTCTCAAATGGCTTTATGTAAATACCCGTCTGTATTAATGTTAGATAATGCAGGGCATATGGCTTTTTATGAAGCATCAAAAGAAACACAAAAAGAATTAGAAAATTTTAGTGATAGGTGCTTTAGAAAAAACTATTGATTCTTCTGAAAACGAGCTTTTACAAGCGAATCTCCATCAATAATGCAAAGCATATACAATCCTTGAGGTAAGGAAGAAATATTTAATGTGTTATCAACTACTTCATGACAATTACCTCTCATTATTACATTTCCAGAAAAATCAGCTATTGAAAATATAACATGGTCTGTTTTGCAGTTATAATTTATAACCAAACTATGGCTATCAACTTCAGAAACAATATTTTTTAAAGTATTTGGCATTCTATAATTAAAACGCCAAATACATTGTATTGTTGGTTATTTTAGACGAAACTCAGTTATTTATTCGGCAAAACGACCTTAAAAACAGCTTAATTTTTTTTGTTTTGTTATTAAACACCTAAAAAAAGAAACCCTAACAAATTTTAGGGCTTCTTTTTTTAATAATTATCCAAATCAATTGGTCGTAAAACACCGAACCACTTCAGTATTTTTTCACCTACTTCTGGTACATCCACATGTATAATGTATAAACCACTTGCAATTGGAATTCGTGCTGAATTTTTTAGGTCCCAATCCAATGATGTTTTTACATCATCTTTATTATACTTACGAATTAATGTTCCATTCAATGTATATATTGTAACCGTACATTTTTCTGGAAGATTTGTAATCTTAACAATATTTTCCAATGCTGTTTTTTCATAAGAAGAATAAGCATAATATGGATTAGGTACTACATTGATAATCGACAGCGCATCTTTTGCAGCAGTTAAATCATTTTTATGTGTTTCAATATCTTTTGTATTGAACGTGTACATTGGATGATTTCGATTTTGTGGAGATGTTGCAGTATCAATAGGATTTGATGCTAATGTTGAATACCCTTTAAAATAAGGTTTAGACACGCGCAACCTAATTTTTACGTCTGACTCCAAAATAGAATGACCTGGAACAAGACGGGGAATATTAACCCAAATAGCATCTCTAAAAACTTCCGTTTTATAAGAAGTGGAAGAGGTGTTATCATAAGCTTTTAATAAATTGTACATTCCAAGTCCTTGGTCGTAAGCCAAAATATCTTTTGGTCCATTACCCATTTGTGCATCTCCAGAATATTTAGCATCTCCATTATGTGCAAATACATATATATAATGTTTGCCTCCAAAGATTGGTTCTCCTGCACTTGTAACGGTGCTTGTAGGATTCCAGATCATGTCTCTTCCATTTTCAAGTGCATAATATGAATCTTCACCAAATGCCATATTTAAGCGTTCACCTGTTTCAAGATTTAATGCATATCCTGGAAACCAGCCCATTCCCATAGGTTGAGTTCCTCCAAAATCTCCTTCAACTGCATTATAACCAGCATCTCCAAATTTAAATCCATTTTTATCAACCGATGGAGATTTACGCATACTGGATTTTAACGCTCCTCCAACGGCTAATAAAGGGTCATCCTGCATTTCTAAAACGGGACACCTAGTCCATTTTGATTTATCACTCGTTATAATTACATCAACACTAGCAATGTTTTTGAGTTGATTAGATGCGTGTAAAGTTGACCAAGCAGGTCCACCTTTGTAGCTTAAATCAGATGAACTAAAAGCACACATACGGTAAGGCGCCCAAGTTCCACCTAGAATTTTTTCAAATTCTTGATTTGCATCTAAAGGTGTGCTAGAAACATAATAATCATTGTAAACACTAAGAGCACCAGTATTGTTTGATGTTCCAGAACGTATCCAATTAGAATTACTCGACCCTTCTGCGTCTGGAACTCCTGCCAACCACTGTTTTGTTACATCCGAAAAAGTCATTGTAGCTTCTAAAAATCCATTTTTTATGGATGCTGAATTTCCTACTTCATAAGTATAGGCTACATTTACCGATATTCCCCATTTTGGAATAGATGATGCGGAAGAACCAATAATTTGTCCATTAATAATTTGTTCATTAGGAATCTGAATATTTTTTTCAGAAAAAATAATTTCACCGGTAGTGTTATTTTTCAGTTTCCATTTTGTTTTTGTAGTCAACAATTGTATTGAAGATGTAATTGTTGAATCATACACATAAATAGTAAAATCATTATTCACAGGAACATTCAAAGGATCAACAACTTTTATGTTTACAGGACCTCTACTATTTTCATACGTTGGGTTTAGGATTCTACTTGTAGATGATGCTAGAATATTTGCAACAGTAGATTCAGTAAAATCTAAAACATTTCCACCATTTCCTTGCCCTTCGATACGTGTTAATTTTGGACCAGTACCATAGTTAGAATGTTGTTCTGTTCCACCTGCTTCAGGATTTGGAATATGAGGGATTCCAGAATGTGCAAAATATCCATCAGCTTGTTTTCGTCCTGCAATATATGGTAAGTAATCTGCCAAAATATTTAAATTGCTTGGCGATTGTGTTGGGCTAAAACCATAAGCAATTATTGCATAGTAATATGTTTTGTGATTTACTAAACGTGGATTACCAATTGCAAATTTATCTTCGGTTATTGAAATTGAATGTACAATTCCTTCATCTGCTCCATTTACCATTTCTTGAGGAATTAAGGCTGTTATTCCTAAATCAAAATTATAATTTACAATTTGTTTTACTCCATCTTTTTTATCGCACTGAAATACTAAACGTGATTTATCAGGGTTGTACAATTCGGATGCACTTACACTAGCATCTTTTAATTGATAAATCATATATCCTTGAAAACGATACAATGAATCGGTATTGATTGTTGGATTATTATCTTCAGTGTACCATTCATTGTGATTGTTTGACAATGTTGGATTGGTCCAAGTTAAAATCAATTCTTGATTTAATTCTTGAATTGCTAAGTTTGGAGCTGTTGGTCCATCTAATGTTTTAAAACAACGATCGAATAATTGTTGTGCTTTTGAATCAGCACCTTTCATTAATGCAACGGATGCTAAATTTCCTCCTTGGGTTGCTCTTGCCCATACAACACCAGTTGTAATTTTATTTACGGCTCCAGGTTGTAAGGTAAATGATCCAGCTGTTTGTAAAAATCTTCTATCTGCTGGAAGATTACCAGAACTTGTTTCATCCCAAGGAGCTTGAGGTGTCAACGTACCAAATCCTGTTGGATCAGATGCGCCAGGGAAAGCATAATCGCAAGCAACTCCTGTTAGATGTCCATTCCCTCCGTACGTCATTGGAGTGCCATCAATCCAAATTCCTTTTAAATAATTATAAAATTGTATTCCCGTGTTTGGATCAGCATTAAAACTTCCGCCATTGTTATAATAAACAAATTTTTTCATTCCTATTCGTTCATCATCAATGGTATCGTTTCCGTAATTTGTAAAGCTAGCAGGAACAGTTGAAGCTGCATTATCAATACCATCAGGGTCTGCAAAAGGTCCTTCAAAAAAATCAACTCCTACCGCAGGAGGATTTACACCATAAGGAATTTGTCCTGCAGGAGGAGTGTCATCCACTAAATCTCCATTATAACAAAAACCTAAACCCAATCCAACATCACATCCCACAAAATCATCGTTTGCAGAGCCTAAATCGGGATCTACCCAAACACCAAAATAGGTTGAATCTAATCGGAAAGAAGAACGATTGATAATTTTGTAGCGATAAAATGTCATATTATTTATTTCATCACTTGTTTGAAAAGCGAATGCTTGTGCATGCACTTCAAGTCCAATAGCAGTAGCACTTGAAGAAGTGTGAATGTTTCCTTTATCATTAAAAACCCAAAATAAAGATTGGTCACCAAAAAGATTAGCATTACAGCCACGAGTTCCTGTAACATCAAAATCAGGCACATCACCTACTTGCGGTTCGTAAATTCCATTATTATTTATGTCATAAAAAGGAGCAATAGCATGTCCATCGGGAGCAATCACGGGCCAGCTATTAATTACATCCATTGCTGATGGCGAAACAGGGTTAGGTCCTATTCCATTAATCGCCCAATTATAATATGCTTCAACATCTTTGCGATTTATTTTCCAATGTTTATCCCAAGCACTACAAATGGTAGCATCTGTGGCAGCAGAATTATCTAATGGACCGGGCCAAAAATCATTTCCCCACTGACGATATGTTTGAGCTGCTACTTTTAAAGTTCCACCAGGGTCTTTACCACCAATCCACAATGCACCAGCGTACAATGAAGTTGGACCGGCTTGCCCAGAAGGAGGCTTAGGAACATAATACATTCCGTTTTGTAAATCCCACCACATATCTCCGCCACCTAAAATTCTAGTTCTAACATTGTTTATGTCTAAATCTGCTTGTGATGTAGATGGTGTACACAATGCTAATACAGAACGCTCTTGGTCATTTGATTTACTACCATCCGCTTTGCGAATATTAGCAACTTCTTTTGCTTCTGTTGTTACTGAAAATAAAACAAACAAAAATGCAAAAATGATTTTTACGTTTTGTGTTTTCATAATTTTTAATTTTTAAATTATAGGGATGATTTTAAACTTCAGCTCAATCTGCTGTTGAACAACATCCCCATGTGCCAGTCAGCAAATTGAAGCTGAAGTGTTATTTAATTCAAAACTATTTTAAAATGAATCGCTCTATTATATAATGTTTCTCAATTATATACATGTCAAATTTCAATTTTAGAGGTGCTATTCATTCCAAAACACCCTAAAACATTAAGAAGTGGTGATTAAAAAATATACAAGTGAAGGGGTTTTACAAATTTTCGCATAATTATACATGTCTAACAACTAAACATCAGCTATACTTTACCCAAAACAAAATATGAATATTGACTTATATTGCTTAACTTTATAATAATGTTTGTTTTAAAATAGTTTGTACCAACATATAATAAAGGAATATAGAGTTATAAACAAAACACTAAATGATTATTTAAAAGCATCGGCTGATTATAAAATACTCAAAAAAACAAAAATAATTTTCTTAATAATTATACATGTCTAACAAAGCATCCGATAGTTTACACCGATTGATAAAATCTCTTACAAAATCAGAGAAGAGATACTTTAATCTATATTCATCAAGACATACGCTTGGAGATAAAAACAATTATGCAATACTTTTTGAAGCCATTGACGAACAAGATGAATACAACGAAGATGAATTATTAAAAAAATTCAAAAAAGAACTTTTCACTAATAAATTTTCAATCACAAAAGCAAGGCTATATGAAAGTATATTAAACAGCTTAACTGCCTATCACGCTAATAGTTCGATTGATGCACAGCTAAAGCGCGATTTGCATAGTGCGGAAATTTTATATAAAAAAACACTTTACGACCAATGTGCTAAATTGCTTTTAAGTGCAAAAAAAATTGCTCATAAATATGAAAGACATTCTTCGCTACTGGAAATTAATTTATGGGAAAAGCGATTAATGGAACAAAATAACTATGAAGGGAAATCGGATGATGATATTTTAGAAGTTTTAAACGAAGACAGTCTTATCAGCGAAAAAATAAAAAATTTTAATGATTATTGGAATATAAAAAGTAGATTTTTTATCGTTTTAAACAAACAAGGAAAAGTACGAAATAGCTCTGAATTGGAACGATTCAAAAAGATAATTGATAACACTTTATTAAACAGCGAGGACAAAGCGCTTTCAACAGAAACTAAATATTTATATTTTCATATTTATAGTGCATATTATTTCGGGATTGGCGACTACGAAAAAAGTTATATCAACTTAATAAAAAATGTTGAATTAATAGAAAACAATTCTGAAATTTTTAAAGAAGAACCCAACATTTATTTTTCTGTACTTACCAATGCTATTTATATAGGGCAACAACTTAAAAAATACAACGAAGTTTTTGCTAATCTCAAAAAGATGAGAGAGTCGATTAGGTTAGTAGATACAAGCAAAAATGAAGATTTAGCAGTACGAATGTTTTCAAGTGCTAACAGTATTGAACTTACTATTTATTTACAAATGGGAAAATTTGATGAGGCTGTTGCGCTTGTTCCCACCATTGAGAGCGGCTTAAATAAATACAATGAAAAAATGAGCAAAGTGCGCTTAGCATATTTTTATTTTAGTGTGGCTGCAGCATTTTTTGGTGCCGAAAAATATTCTTTAGCATTAAAATGGATTAATAAAATAATAAACAGTCCCGATGTAGAGGAAAGTGAAGATATTTATTGTTTTGCCCAAATCATTAGTTTAATCATTCATATTGAATTAAAACATGATAATTTTATTCCCCATTCGTTTAAAACTACTCACCGTTTTTTAAGCAATAGAAATAGAGTGTATAAATTTGAAAATGTATTTCTTGACTTTATTGCAAAAGTTTTAAAAACAACTAAACGTGAAGAACAAATAAAATACTATAAAGAGTTAAAAAACGAACTGGTTACACTCAAGTCTGATTCATTTGAAAGAAGCGCATTTGAATATTTCGATTTTATTTCTTGGGCTGAAAGCAAAGCAGAAAGAGTGTCTTACAGAACAATTATTGAAGAAAAGTTAGAACGCTAAAATATTTTCACTAAAAACACAAGAGGCTCAGAATTTATTCTGAGCCTCTTGCATAACTAAACTAAACTAACTACAAACTAAACAAACAAACAAAAATTAAATGGAGCTGTAAATGCTATAAAAAATTATAAATACTGTAGCTACTGCTAAAAGTACTGTTACGGTTCCTATACCTTCTTCGTGGTAGGTGTTACCTTTTCTGGTTTCTGATTTCTTGTTCATGGCATTTGAATTTAAATTATTAAACATTAGTATATGTGTTGCCATAATTATTTTATTTTAAAAAGTTTTCTTTTTTTAGTTAAGGTGTGAGGTTTGCAAATTAATTTAAACAACATCCCCATGTGCCAATTAATTTTTATGTTGCAAACCCCAACACCTGCTCTTGTTCTTAATATATTGCGAAACGGTTTTAAATACAACAACCTTTGTCGTTGAAAACCCAGCCCGTTATTGCTGAATTTTTAAGGCATTTAATTGTAGCATTTGTTTTTTTAAACAGTGTTACAAATAATGCGAATGCAAGTATTAGTAATATTGTTTTCATGCCCTTATATTTTGGTTAATAATAATTTTAAAGAACGTGTAGAATCTTTTAATTTCGATTTCTACACAATGTTACGCCAGAAAACATACGATAGTTTGCCACAATGAGTAAGTGGCGGTTAAAATTATTTAGCGGTTGGAAATTTCGGGTAAACGGTTGGGTTATAAATGAGCTAATTTTTCTAAAAAATCGTTTTTATTTCTTCTGCTCACTTCTACTTGGGAATTGTCGCTTAATACAACATATCCTCCTTCACCTTTTATGTACTTTTTTACGTGTTCTAGATTAATAAGATGCGAACGATGCACTCTAAAAAAATTATCATCTGAAAAAAGTTGTTCGTACTCCCCAAGCGTTCGAGAAGCAACTATTCTTTTACCATTTGTTAATAAAAAGTAAGTATAGTTTCCATCCGAGTCGCAACGAATAATGTCTGAAAGATTTATAAATACTAAGCCTTCTCCATCAGGGATTCCTACTTTTTTTAATTTATTTTCGGGACGAACATTTGACAACAATGCTTTGAACTGCTGGTTCAACTCCGACTTTTGCCCTAATTTACTTTCAAACTTTTCAATTGCAGCAACCAACTCCTCGGGGTCAATTGGTTTTAAGAGGTAGTCAACAGCACTGAATTTAATAGCCTTAATTGCATAATGATCGTATGCAGTTGTAAAAATAATATGAAAATTAATTTGTTTAAATTTTTCAAGCAAATCAAAAGCATTTCCTTTTGGCATTTCAATATCTAAAAAAACCAAATCAGGATTTAGTGTTGTAATAAGTTCATAAGCGGTTTTCATTGAATCTGCTTTACCAACAATTTCAATTTGTTTGCAGTTTTTTTCAACCATTTTCGAAAGTGATTCACGAGCACCCAGCTCATCATCAACAATAATTGCTTTTATCATAATTTCATTTTTTTAATTAATCATCGCCTGTTTCTAAGGGAATTACTAAACGAACTTTTGTTCCTGCTGGCTTACCATTATCATACAAATCTATAATTTCAGCATTCAAATTACTTTTTAAACTTGAATTTAAAACATCTAATCGCTCTTGCGTTATGCTCATGCCCATTGATTTGTGCTGTTGAACTCTGTTCTTTTTAAATTCTTTTGATTGTTCTCTTCCTATTCCATTGTCTTCTATTGTACATAAAATAGTTTCTCCTTGTCTTTGTAAATCTATTATAATTCTTCCCTCTCCATCTTTAGGTAATAAACCATGAATAATTGAATTTTCTACGTAGGGTTGAATCAACATGGATGGAATTCTATCATAATTTTGATCAATTGTTTTATCAACATTAATTGAATATTCGAACTTATGATTGAAACGCATTACTTCTAATTCTAAATACAATTCTAATGCATTTAATTCTTCGCCAACAGATATTAACTTCAATTTACTATTATCCATTATTTTGCGCATCAATTTGGCAAATTTCGAAAGGTATTTCAAAGCGGCATCCGTATCGTTGTTTGAAATATAATGTTGAATAGAACTTAAGGTATTAAAAATGAAGTGTGGATTCATTTGCGCACGTAAAGCTTGAGATTCAAGATGTGCAATTTTTTTATTTAATTCTGTTTTTCTTTTTTCTTTTGATTTAATATTATTAATTCTATATCGTATTGAAAAAATTAAACCAGTAGTAATTACGATTATTAAACCAATTAAAAAGGCCGGTGTTTTCCAAAAAGGTCTATCAATAGTAAAGGTAAAAGTGGCTGGATTTGTATCCCAAACACCTTCATTGTTTGAACTTATTACTTTAAAAGTGTATGTTCCTGGAGGTAAATTAGAATAAGTTGAAAATCTTTCTTTTGCTGGAGGCGACCAATTTTTATCAAAGCCATCTAATATGTGTGAGTATAAAACTTTCGCTGGATTAGTTAATGATATTCCATTATAATGAAAGGTAATATTATTTGAATTATAAGATAAATGTGTTTGATTTTGCAAAATAGTATCGGTATAATACAATCTAATTCCTGTAATACTGATTTTAGATTCAGCTGTATTTTCAATATATTCAGAAGGATTGTATTTAACCAAGCCATAAACAGTTCCAAACCAAATTACACCATCATCATCTACCCATGTTCCATTTGAATTACATTCAACACCAGAAAATCCTTCTTGTTTACCGAAAGCAACAGATTTTATTTCTCCTGTTTCAAAATATTTTTCAATATCTATTTTGCTAATCCCTTGATTGGTTCCTAACCAAACATTTTTCTGATTTTTATCAAAGGTCATTGAGTAGATTAAATCAGAATTTAAACCATCGTTAGTGCTAAAATGTATTAATTTTTTTTCTTTGTCGGGATTATAAATCCAAAGTCCATCAAGCGATGCAAAATATAAGTTACCTCTTTTATCCACGAGTGATGCTAAATAAGAATCGTTCATTAAACCTATTTTTGAAGAACATTCCTCAAACGTATTGCCATCATATTTTATTAAACCTCCTAAATATGTCCCAAACCAAATATTCCCTTTTTTATCTTCAACAATTGTCCAAACTTGATAATCATTTGAACGACCTTGCGGTTTATATTTAGCAAAAGTTTCACCATCAAATTTATATATCTCGTTATTTCCTCCAATCCAAATTTGATTTTTTGAATCAATAAAAAAGCAGTTTAATGTATTTTTAAATACACTATTTGTATCTGATTTTTGACTTAATTTTTTTCCATCATAAGAAACAAGTCCAATATCAGTGGCTAACCAAAGGTGATTAGGAGAATATTCAAAAATAGCAATTACCGAAGTAATTGTTATACCATTGCTTGAATTTATTTGTTCGAACTCATTATTGTAATATTTATACAAACCTCCTCCTTGCGAACCAACCCACAATATTCCTTTAGAATCTCTTGTTACTCCAAAAATAAAATTATTTGTTAGCCCATCGTGAATTCCATAACTCACAAAAGGGTTTCCTCTGTATCTAAATAATCCTGCATACGTTCCTATCCATAAATTACTTTCAAAATCAACGTATAAACAATGAACAATATTGCTGTTTTGATCCTTACGGATTGAATAGTTTAAAATTTTTTCATCAACTATTTTCGAAATTCCTTTATTTGTCCCAACCCACAATGTTTTATTAAAGAACAAAACGGCTTTCACATTATTATCTCCTAGTCCATTTTTTTTGTTAAACATTTCAATTTTATTATCCTGAAATTTTAATAAGCCATTAGGTGTTCCTATCCAAATGGCATGATTATTATCTTCGGCAATACTATTAATTTCAGAATTCGGCAATCCATTTTTTGCACTATAATTTAAAAATTTTTGATTATCAAAAACGCTAATTCCTTTAGCTGTACCTATCCAAATTTTTTCATCTGATGATTGATAAATACATTTTATTTCGTCTGCTACCAGACCATTTGCAACAGAAAAATTAATAAATGCCCCGTCAGTTAATTTACTTATACCTTGTTTTGTTCCAAACCAAAGGTTCCCTTTTTTATCTTTTAAAACACACGTTATTTGATTGTTTATTAAACCATGTTTAATAGTATAGCTGGTAAATGTTTTGCCGTCATATTTGTTTATTCCGCCAATGGTTCCAATCCAAATATTTTTTTGATTATCCTCTGTTATTGCTGTAACGGAATGATTCAACAAACCCTCCTTCGGAGAAAAATTTGTAAAAGTAGTACCATCAAACTTACTAAGTCCGCCATAACCACCGCTCCATAAATTTCCTTTTGAATCTTGAAAAATAGTTGCCACTTGAATAAACGGCAAACCATCTTCTACAGAATAATTTCTGAAAAAATAATTTTGAGCTGAAATTTTATTTTCAGATAAAATAGAAATGATAAAAAATAAAATTGCTACTCTAAAAATTCGCATATTATTTCAAATGGATATTATCAAAGATATTATTTATTAATGGTAAACAAAAAACGATACCTTTTATTATGTATCGTTCTATTCTTGGTAATAAATGCGTTTTACTCGCCTGGAAACATTGGTAAGTATTTCATAGGGAATTGTTCCTACGTCTTCTGCAATTTTAGCAATGGGTTGAGCATCACCAAAAACAATCACTTCATCATTTTCATTAACATTAATATTTGTAATATCAATCATACACATATCCATACACACATTGCCAACAATCGGAGCTGGCTTTCCATTCACTATCATTTTACCTTTTCCATTACTAAGTTTTCTGCTCAATCCATCAGCATAACCTATAGGCACGGTAGCAATTTGCATATCCTGTTTTGCAAATCCTTTTCTGCTATAGCCAATTGAATCGTTAGCTGCTATGTTTTTAATTTGAGAAATACTTGTTTTTAAAGTACTAACATTTTGTAATTGATTTTGCTCTGATTTACTGGAACCTATACCATATAATCCAATACCTAGTCGAACCATTTCAAACTGCGCATCAGGGAAACGAGATATGCCTGCAGAATTTAAAATGTGTTTCATTATTGAATACGAAAAATGTTTTTTGATTTGTTCACTCATCAAATTAAATTTTTTGATTTGCGTCCATGTAAAATCATCATGCTCTGGCTCATCGCTTGCTGCAAGGTGAGAGAAAACAGATTTCACAACAATATGTTTATTGTTTTTTATTCTAACGATCAGTTCATTGATGTCGTTTTCTTCGAAACCTAGTCGATGCATTCCCGTATCCAATTTTAAATGTATGGGGATGGGTTCAATGCTTGTTCTTTCGTTTCGTTTCAATGTTTCTTCAAACAAACTCAGTACTCTAAAACTATAAATTTCAGGTTCTAAATTATATTGAATCATTGCATCGTAGCTTTGTTCCTCAGGATTCATAACCATTATAGGCATTGTGATTCCAGCTTTACGCAACTCAATTCCTTCATCGGCATAAGCAACAGCCAAATAATCAACTCTATGAAATTGTAAAATATTCGCTATTTCAAAACTTCCGCTTCCGTAGGAAAAAGCTTTAACCATAGCCATAATTTTTGTGTCAGATTTAATTTTCGACCTATAATAATTGTAGTTGTGTATAATTGCATTCAAATTTATTTCTAATACTGTTTCATGTGCTTTTTGTTGTACTACTTTACTTATTGCTTCAAAACCAAAAGATCGAGCGCCTTTCAATAAGATAGTTTCGTCTTTAAAAAAAGAATTGCTAAACTGCTGCAAAAAATCATTTGTTGATTTAAAAAAATGTTTTTCGATATTAAATTGTTGAGCCTGATTTGAAATCGCTTCGCCAATTCCAATCAGTTTGCTAATTCCTTTTTTATGAATCAATTCTGCCACTTCTTTATAAAGCGTTTCTTCATTTCTTCCACTCTGCAATATATCAGAAAGAATCAATGTTTTTTTAGGATGTTGTTTTTGCTGATTTAAAAAATCGATTGCAATACTCAATGACCCTAAATCTGAATTATAACTGTCGTTGATTATCGAACAATTATTAATTCCTTCTTTTAATTCCAATCGCATTGCCACAGGGCTCAAAAATTTCATTCTGTCAGCAATCACATTGTTTTCATAACCCAAATAAAGCATGGTTGCCCAACAATGGATTGCATTTTCAATACTTGCTTCGTCCGTAAACGGAATAATTATTCTAATAAAATCATTTTTATAAACACCTTGTATTTCAGTATCTGATGAAGTTTTAGATATTCTTCCAATTAATAAATCGGCTCTTGATTTTTTTGACCAAGTAAATGTTTTTATTTGTTGTAACTGTTTTTCTTCCAACAGATGATTTTGAACAACCAGATAATCTTTGCAGTAGATAAGCATTTCAACAGTACTAAAAAGTTTAAGTTTTTCTTTTACTTTTTGATTTTGATTTTCAAAATTTTCGTCATGTGCTTGCCCAATATTGGTGAGTATTCCAATCGTAGGTTGAATTATTTTTTGCAAAATAGCCATTTCATCTGGCATAGAAATTCCTGCTTCAAATATTCCAAATGTATGCTCTTCATTTAACTGCCATACCGAAAGCGGAACTCCAACTTGAGAATTAAAACTTTTTGGGCTACGAACAATATTTTTATCTTCCCTCATTAATTGGTATAGCCATTCTTTAACAATGGTTTTTCCATTACTCCCTGTTATTCCTACAATAGGGATATTAAATTTTTGACGATGGATGGAACACAATTTTTGTAATGCTGAAAGTGTATTGTTAACAACAATAAAAGTTGTTTCAGTTAATTGCTCATGACTTGTGGGCAGTGTAGAAACAACAAAATTTCGAACACCATTTTCAAAAAGTTCTTTTATATATGAGTGTCCATCATGTCGTTCTCCTTTGATAGCAAAAAATAAGGATGTTTCAGCATTCGATAATTTTCTGCTATCAATCAAAAGCGTTTTAATTAAGGTATTAGAATTACCATTCCCAACTAAATTTCCATTAATTATGGATGCTATTTTTGAAGTGTTATAATTCATTTTTATTTAATTGCCTCCACAAAACAATCTCTACATAAAGGTTCATAGTTATTGGTTTCACCAAGTAAAACTAAGCTTTCTTCTTTTGTTATCCGATGTGAATGATTGGCTAGATTTCCGCATTTCATACAGATTGCATGCACCTTTGTAACGTATTCTGCGATGGCTAAAAGAGCGGGTATTGGACCAAAAGGCTTTCCTAAATAATCCATATCTAAACCTGCTACAATCACACGTGTTCCACTATTTGCCAATTGATTACATACATCTGCTAAACCCATATCAAAAAATTGAGCTTCATCAATACCTACAACATCTACATCTGTTGCTAAAAGCAAAATGTTAGAGGATGCAGGAACGGGCGTAGAATGAATTGAATTGCTATCGTGAGAAACTACTTTTTGTTCATCATAACGTGTATCAACAGAAGGTTTAAAAATTTCCACTTTTTGTTTAGCAAACTGGGCACGTTTCATTCGCCTGATTAATTCCTCTGTTTTGCCAGAAAACATTGAACCACAAATCACTTCAATGGAGCCTTTCCGCTTATTTGGATGTATGGTGTTTTCTAAAAACATTTTTTATTTAATAAGAAAATTAACGTATTTTTATAGCTGCTATTGAACAACAAATCTACTAAAAAAGCGTTGTTTATAGTCAATTCCCGTAAATTAAATTTGTATGGACAAAAACAAGATTAGAAAAGAAATTGCAACACTGATAGATAGCATCAAAAACCATTCTGACGAGATAGGGGACAATAAGCATATTCCTCAATTGGAGTTAGAATTAATATTAAGTAAAATTAAATCGTTGTACGAAAAATCAATTGTTTTCAATTACCTAAATTCTGTTCCCGAAGAAAAAATTCAAAAAGAAATTCCTAGTACCACTATTGAAGAAAAAATAATGGTCAAAATTTCTAAAAAAGAAGATTCACAATCGATAGATGCCACAACAGCAACTCCTACTGATTTATTTAGTGAACCAGAAAAAAAAGCCACAGAATCACCAAAAGTGGAAATTAAGGTGGAAACAGAAAAAAAAGAAGAAGCAAAGCAACCATCTAAAATTAATCTGACAGATATAAAATCTGCAATTGGGATAAACGATAAATTTCAAATTGCAAACGAATTATTTGAAGGCAATATGCAAGAATATGAAATTGCAATACAACAATTTAATTCTTCAGAAAACATGGAATCTGCAACAATGTATTTTAATAGTTTACAAAAGCTTTACAATTGGGATTTAGAACACGAAACTGTTAAACGATTACTAAACTTAATAGAGCGTAGATATTCTTAATTTTATAAAAACGAAAAGTACAGTATGAATAAATCCATTTTTATTTTTTGTCTTTTCTTTTATTCAAAAATACTTTTTTCTCAAAACGAAGTTTACAATTATGCCCGCAAAATCGTGGATACTATGGCATCCGAAAGCATGCATGGAAGAGGCTATGTAAACAGCGGTGATAAAATAGCAGCAAACTATATTAAAACTGAGTTTGAAAAATTTGGATTAAAAACGTTCAACAATAATTATTATCAGCATTTTAATTTTGATATTAATACGTTTCCAAATACACCTTATTTATCTACAGATTATATAAGTATAAATTGGTTTCCTGCAGAAAACTATCTTGTTTCTGCAACTTCTCCACCAATCAAAAAATTAAAAAACTTAGAAATAGTTTGGTGTGATAGCACCACTATTTGTAGTGAAAATAATTTCAAACATTTTCAAAAACAAAAATTCAAAAACAAATGGATAATTATTGACAAGAAAGGAATTGTTGATAAAGAAATTTTAAAAACCTTAGAATATATAAAAACAAACCCCTATAAAGCACATGGAATAGGGGTAATACAAGAAAATAAACTTACATGGACTTGTTCTCAAAACGTATCAAGCTTTCCAACGATAGAATTATTGGTAAACGACTCAACTAGAAAATTAATTGATAAAACAAAAAAATGTTATGTTGCATATCAAGCAGAAAGTAAATTTATTCCAAATTACCAATCTCAAAATGTAATCGGTTATGTACAAGGCTCAATTTACCCTGATTCATTTTTTGTTTTTTCTGCTCATTATGACCATCTAGGGCAAATGGGAGAAAATATTTATTTTCCGGGAGCAAACGATAATGCAAGTGGATGTGCAATGCTTTTGAATTTAGCGAAGTATTATTCCAAACCTGAAAACAAACCAAAATACTCTATTTTATTTATTGCTTTCGGAGCGGAAGAAGTAGGTTTAGTTGGCTCAAAATATTTTACTGAAAACCCTTTGGTTCCATTAAACAAAATAAAATTTGTTTTAAATATGGATATTATGGGTACTGGCGAAGAAGGCATCACTGTCGTTAATGGAAGCATTTTTAAAAATGAGTTTGACAAACTAAAACAAATAAACACCGATAATAATTATATCAAAGAAATAAAAATAAGAGGTAAAGCCGCAAATAGCGACCATTATTATTTTTCTGAAAAAGGTGTAAAAGCCTTTTTTATTTACACCATGGGAGGAATAAAAGCTTACCATGATATTTACGATAAAGCAGAAACACTTCCTTTAAATGAGTTTGAAAATCTTTTTAAACTCATTACCAAATTTTCGGAATCGCTACAAAATTAGCACGAGCTAAACTCATTTTTAAAAGCTGATAAGTTTAAATTTCAATTATTTATTAAAATATTCAAAAACTAATTTAGCTTTTGTTTTACCAATAATTTTTTCGATTTCTTTTTCTGAAGCAAGTTTAATTTTTGTAACTGATTTAAAGTGTGATAATAGTTTTTGAGATGTAGTATCACTTATTCCTTTTATCTCCGTTAATTCAGTTTTAAATGTTCCTTTTGCTCTTTTATTACGATGATGTGTAATACCAAAACGGTGCGCTTCATCTCGTATTTGTTGAATTATTTTTAATGTTTCACTTCGTTTATCCAAATACAATGGAATAGAATCTTCAGGAAAATATATTTCTTCCAACTTTTTAGCAATTCCTATAATTCCTATTTTCCCTCTTAAACCAAGTTTTTCTAGACTAGCCAAAGCAGAACTCAATTGTCCTTTTCCGCCATCAACAACAATTAACTGCGGCAATTCTTGTTTTTCTTCTAAAGCTCTTTTGTAACGCCTAAAAATAACTTCTTCCATGGATGCAAAATCATCTGGACCTTCAACTGTTTTAATATTAAAATGACGGTAATCCTTTTTACTTGGTTTTGTATTTTTAAAAACTGTCATTGCAGCAACTGCATAGTCTCCCTGAAAATTAGAGTTATCAAAACATTCGATATGTTTTGGTAATTCTAGCAAGCGTAAATCTTTTTTCATTTGTTCCAAAATTCTATTGCTATGGCGCTCCGGATCAACTAAATTTTCTTTTTTAATTTTTTCGCGTCTATAATATTCAGCATTTCGCTGCGAAAGTTCTAATAAGTGTTTTTTATCTCCTCGTTGAGGAATAATAAATTCAATTTCAGGAAATATTGTTTCTAATTCAAAAGGAACAATTATTTCTTTTGAATTGCTAGCAAATCGCTCTCGAAGCTCTGCTATTGAAAGTGTTAAAAGCTCTTCTGAGCTTTCATCTAATTTCTTTTTTAATTCAACCGTATGCGATTGTATAATTGCACCATTTACTACCTTCAAAAAATTAACATATCCATATCTTTCGTCTGTAACTATTGAAAAAACATCAACATTGTTTATTGATGGATTTACTATGGTGGATTTACTTTGAAACTTTTCTAACAAATCAATTTTTTCTTTAATGATTTGTGCTTTTTCAAATTCTAATTTTTCAATATGCTCTTGTAACAAATTTTTTAAATAGCGCGCTACTGAATTTATGTTCCCTTTTACTATTTCTTTAATATTTGAAATCGTTTGATTATAATCTTCTTCCGATTCTTTTCCAACGCAAGGCGCTTTACAGTTACCTAGATGGTATTCTAGACACACTTTAAATTTTTCTTTTTTAATGCTCTCATCGGTTAAATTATAATTGCAATTGCGCAGTGTGTATAATTGTTTTACCAAATCTAAAACAGTATTCATTACCCGAACAGAAGCGTAGGGTCCAAAATAATGAGAACCGTCTTTTATAATGTTTCTTGTTGAAAATATGCGGGGGAATCGTTCATTTTTAATACAAATCCAAGGATACGTTTTGTCATCCTTAAGCATAACATTATACCTGGGCTGATATTTTTTAATGAGATTATTTTCTAACAATAGCGCATCAATTTCAGTATCAACCACAATGTATTTAATATCTGCAATTTTTTTAACAAGTACTTTTGTTTTTCCATTTTCGTACTGGTCTTTATTAAAATAGGATGCGACTCTCTTTCTTAAATTTTTTGCTTTTCCAACATAAAGAATTTTTCCATCAACATCATAGTATTGATAAACACCTGGATTGTCAGGAAGTGTTTTTAAAAGTTGCTGTATGTTTTCTGGAGCTTCCAACTAATTATTTTATTTTCCAAAGTAAAGTATCAATATGCGATTCCAAATAATTTTCAATAGAATCCGGCAATGCATAAAAAAAATCTATTCCAGTTAAACGTTCAATAGAATCAATTGTAACAGCATAATTAAAAACAGATTTTTTACTTCCTTTATTGGGCATAACGAAGCCAATGGCTTTGTATTCAGGCAGTCGGTAGTCTAAAACAATTTTATAATAATATTTTGGGATAGAAATTTTATTGGCAAATCCAATCGTTGGCAAACTATCTTCTAAAACACCAGCAGTAACAATAAATAATTCATAATTTTTTTTTGCCCATTCACGAACATCTGCTTCTAAATATTTCCAAATGCCTCTATTAAATGTTGGTACTTGCGGACTCATGTTGCTCATAAAAAACGATTCGCTCATAGTTAATTCGCTCCAACCCATGTCTCCTGCCGGGCAAAGATGCCCTCTGTCATAACCACTCTTTTTATAATCATCAGGTGTTGCAGAATAGGTTTTTACCAATGGATCTACTCTAAAATTATTGCTTCGTTCTTCTCCATTATTATTACACATTTCGTCTGTTAATCGATATGCAACCCATGTGGCTTGTTCGTGTTTTTCATTATAACATAAAGTATATGCAGTATGTTTTATTATTTCATCTTTCTTCGAAATTTTAGGAAAAAAATTATTGAGAAATTTATGAGTTGTGTCTGATTGATTTAATTTGTGGATAAAAGTATTGGATTGCACAAACCAGCTAGAAAAAAACAAGACTATTAAAAAGAAAAAAAGTATTCGGATTTCTCTAAAAAACATTGTACATTTAATTTTGTATAAAGGTAAATAAAATGAAAACATTATATCTTATTCGCCATGCAAAATCGGAATGGGCAAATGAAAACCTCAAAGATATTGACCGTCCATTAAATGCCAGAGGGTATAATGATGCTTACAAAATGAGTAATTGGTTAAAACAAAATAACATAGTTCCAGAGTTAATTATTTCAAGTGCTGCTATTAGAGCAATTTCAACTGCATTAATTTTTAGTAGAAATTTAAAATATGACGATTCAAAAATTTGCATTACAAACAATCTCTATGAAAGTGGGTATAAAAATTATTTAGACTTAATCCATTCTGTAAACAATAACACCAAATCCATAATGATATTTGCACACAATCCAAGCATTACGGAATTATCCAATTATCTCACAAAAGCATTTACAGATAATATTCCTACTTGTGGAATGGTTGGTTTAAAAATAGAAAATGACAAATGGGAAGATTTTAATTTTCAAACCGCAACATTATTTTTATATGAATTTCCTAAAAAATAGAGTTATTTAATTTTTTTATGAATCATCATTCCTTCAATCCATTGTTGAAAATCAAATTGAGGGTTTAATGACTCAACAACAACTTCGGCAGAATCATTTTCCAGATGCTTAACAAGCTGTTTCAATTTCCCTTTTTTTACATCATTTAATCTTTGCTCTGCCAAAAGTTTGATTGCTTCTAATATTAAAGTTTGATTTTTAAACTCCTTTTGGTTTGCAATAAAACGTTTTACAGATTGATATTGATTTTCAAAAAACAAATCCTCTTTTTCAAACAATACAATTAAATAAAGTAAACGTGCATTAATCTGCAACTCTTTTCTAATATTTACTTCTTTTTCGTTATTCAATATTTTGTTCAACCATTTTATTGCCGATTTAAAATCTTGCTCCCCAAGAAAAATTACGGACATCATAAAAAATAAGTCGAAAAGAGAAGGGCTAAAATTTAGTTTAATTTTTTTTAATTCTGGTTCAATCTTTTTTATAGCGCTTACCCCTTTTTCATACTCTTCTGTTTTATAGTATAAATACAATTCGCTTTCGCTTGTATTTAAAAATACCTTTTGGCTTAATGCTTGATTTTTTATTCTATAAATGTCTGTGAATATTCGCTGATGCTGTAGCAAGGGCAAAACTTTGTCATAATTTTCAAGCACAAACATTAGGTTTACCATATTATTATTGTTTGTATGATATATATGAGGCAAATCAACAATAAATTGTTTTGAATTTTGCATTAATATATTTATGTCCTTATAGCAATTAAAGCATTGTAAGTATTTTTTTCGGGCAGAAAAAATTAAACCCATCGCAGAATGGTAATAATATTGAGCCCAAAAACTATTTACTTCTTTTTTAGGTGGATAATGCTTTTTCAATTCTACCTCTTGATTTTTTAAAAAGGCATTATTTACTCTTCCTTTGTATATCTCGATTTGAATATTAAAAGCAATACGGGTGAGTGCTGATTGAATTCGAATTACCTCTAAAATTCGTAACTCTTCGTCAAAGCTTTTGTACAGCCCCTTGACATCTTCATCTTTAATAAAAATTAAAGTCTCCCAACGAACAACTAAGTATAAAATAGAAAATTTTTCTAATAAGTAGGCTTCTTTTTTTGCTTTTGTAATAAGGCGTTTACATTGCTCAAACAAGCCTTTATTAAATAGGATTTCTATGTTTATTAAAATATTAGAATACCGAGTTAAAAAAGTTCTGTCTTTATGAAAAGCATTTAAACCATCTAAAATCAAATTATATAAATAATGTTTTTCAGAAGGCAAATGCTTTATAAATTTTTCTCCAGCAAAATATTTTTTTACTTTTTCTTC
Source organism: Arcticibacter sp. (assembly GCA_021155045.1). Lineage (GTDB taxonomy): Bacteria > Bacteroidota > Bacteroidia > 2-12-FULL-35-15 > 2-12-FULL-35-15 > 2-12-FULL-35-15. Next base: position 142,238 of record JAJNQB010000014.1, on the reverse strand, counting down.
ATCATATTCCTTTTGTTTATCAATAGCATCAAACAGATGTATATAATTGTTGTTGTGCCCTATAATATGTCGAGATGAATATATTTTAAAATATCTCTTCTCAGACATACTCATACTTTGTATTAATTGATGTAAATCTTCGGAGGGTTTCATGGTAGGCTCATTTATAATAATAAATACATTTTATTGTCTTAAAATAGCTGATAAATATACTATTTATTTATATACATATTCAATCAGACTTCCAATAATAAACCATTTTTTTAGTTGAATTAACTAAAATGTACTTTATTTTTGAGTATCAAATAACAAAAAACTACCATGGGACTACGACCAAATTTTTTATTTGCTTTCTTTTTCACTCTGCTTGTTGTTGCTCAAAACTACGCTCAAAATAGCGCAATGGCAAGCTGGACGACCAAATTAGAAAAAGGGAAAATTTTTATTGAAAACAAAGGACAATTTCAAAAAAACCCTTCTAAACTTAATAACTCTAAAATTTTATACGGTATTGACGCAAGCACCACTAAATATTATTTTACAAAAGAAGGATTAACATTTTCATTCTTAAAAACATGGAAAGATGAAGAGAAAGAAAGAGAAAAAGAGAAAAGCTTTAAAACAGTTGAAGAATATAAAAAAATAGAGGCTGAAGAACGTTCTCTGGAATATGAAACAGAAACAGTTGATATGATTTGGGAAAACTCAAACTCATCAGTAGAAATTGTAGCAGAAAACATAACAACAGCTTACCAAAGCTACACTTACAGAAATTCGAATGGAGCATATACTAATATAGATAAAGTAAAATCATTCAAAAAAATTATCTATAAAAATCTATACAACAATATTGATGTTGTTTATGAAATACATCCCATATCTGGTATAAAGTACAGTATCATCCTTCACCCTGGAGCAAATCCAAACGATATAAAAATGAAATATTCAAATGCTGTAAACTTAAAATCAGCGGATGTGCATATTTCATCAAAATTTGGAGATATAATTGATCATGCGCCAACAACCTTTTATGAAGACAATAAAAGCTTAACCATCAACTCTTCTTTTGTTAAAAAAGGGAAATACGTTTCTTTTAAATTAGATAATTACGACAACACAAAAACTATTGTTATTGATCCTTGGACCCAATCTCCTAATTTTGCTACAAACTGGGATTGTGTGTGGGAATGCGAAAGAGATGGCGCAGGAAATATTTATATTATTGGAGGAGTAATGCCTTTGCAATTAATAAAATATAATTCAACTGGAGTTATCCAATGGACTTATAATACTCCTTATGACACAACTTCTTGGTTAGGAACCTTTGCAACAGACTTACTTGGAAACTCCTATGTTACGCAAGGTTCAGTTGCTGCTATTGTTAAGGTAAGTACCGCAGGAGCTGTTATATGGAATAATCCAAGCCCAGGAGGAGCTCTTTCAAGTGCAGAGTTTTGGAATATTGCTTTTAACTGCGACCAAACAAAATTAATAATTGGTGGTACTGGTGGCAACCCCTTATCTTCTCTTCGAGGAGTAATTTATGACATGAATACTTCTACTGGAAATGTAAATTCATCACAAACTGTAGGGTATGGAAATATGTTTAGTTTTCCTCCTAGTATTCAAGAAGTACGTTCAATTACTCCTGCAAAAAATGGTCGCTATTATTTTTTAACCCTTGATACGATTGGTTATATCAACCAAAATTTCTCGCTTTGTCCGAGTGGAAGCAGCACATTATTTAAAGCAAACAGTACTTACAACTTAGGATATAAATGTGAAAATTATAGAAAAAATAATTCTGGTATAATGGCTGTTCGTGCTAACGGAAATTTTGTTTACACACAAAATGGAACCAACGTTCATAAACGATCACTAGCAACAGGAGCAATTATAACAACGGCAACTATACCAGGAGGAGCAGCTACATCTTCACTTGGTGATTTTTCGGTAAGCAATAGTGGAATTGATATTGATGACTGCGGTAATGTTTATATTGGATCAAGCGATAGAGTTGTTAAATATGATGCAAATTTAAATTTGATAACATCCATTGCTACAACATTTAAAGTGTATGATGTTCATGTAACAAGTGGTGGCGAAGTTGTAATTTGTGGAACAACAGGAAACTCTGGAACAGCAACACGTACAGGAACGGTTCAAGTTGTAAATATGTCGGCTTGTGCGCCAATGACACAAACATGTTGCGATGCTACAATTTGCCAACCAACAACATTATGTACTACAGCATCTCCTATAACACTTACTGTTGCTACTGCCGGTGGAACATTCAGTGGAACTGGCGTTAATGCTGTAACAGGCTCTTTTAACCCAGCAACGGCAGGAGTTGGTACACATGTTATTCACTACGCATTAGCTTGTGGAATGGATTCAGTTACTATAATCGTTTCTCCTTGCGCTACTTTAAATGTTTGTCAACAAACAAATGGAAGCTTAGATGTTTCAAATGGTGTTGGTCCTTATACTTGGCAAGTTTATAATCCACCCGTAACAACTACAGTAACGAATTCTGCTACATGTACTGCTTGTGGAGGAACTTGGTTCTTCGGAAGCTGTTTGAATGGCGCAACTCCAATAACAAGTTGTACTACCCCTGGCTATTGGTCAACTTTTGCAACAGGAACAAACTCTGGAACTTTACCCGCGTCTTTTCCGTCTCAACCAATACAAGTAGTTGATAATAGTGGAACAACATTAACTATTACTACTCTTGCAGGAATCCCTCCTTGTACTGCTTGTCCAACAATTACTGTTAATACAACATCACAAACAAACGTTTTATGTTTTGGGCAAAGTACGGGTGCTGCTACTGTTAATGCTACAGGAGGAACTGGACCTTATACCTATTCATGGATGCCAGGAAGTTTAAGTGGTGCTACTCAAACAGGATTAGCTGCTGGTTCCTATACGGTTACTGCTACTCAAGGTGTTTCTTGTACAGGTACAGTTACCGTTACTATTACTCAACCTGCTAGCGCTGTTTCTGCATCTATTTCTAGCACAACCCCTACAGCCTGTGGCACCAGTAATGGCGCTGCAACAGCTAGTGGAATGGGCGGAACAGGAACATTAACTTATTCTTGGGCTCCAACTGGTGGAAGTGCAGCCACAGCCACAGGATTAGCTGCTGGATCTTATACTGTTACCGTTACGGATGCTAACAATTGTACAGCAACTGCAATTGCAACTATTACAAATACAGGAGGGCCAACGGTTTCAATTACATCACAAACAAATATTTTATGCTTTGGGCAAAGTACGGGTGCTGCTACTGTTAATGCTACAGGAGGAACTGGACCTTATACCTATTCATGGATGCCAGGAAGTTTGAGTGGTGCTACTCAAACAGGCTTAGCTGCCGGTTCATATACTATTACTGCTACAGATGCTACAAGCTGTAATGGAACTGTTACGGTTACGATTACTCAACCCACAAGTGCTGTATCTACAAGTATAACAGGAACAACTCCTGCTACGTGTGGAGGAACGAATGGTTCAGCAACTGCAACTGCTACTGGCGGAACGGGAACAATCACCTACTCTTGGGCTCCAACTGGAGGAAGTGCTGCTACTGCTACAGGTTTAGCTGCCGGTTCTTATACCGTTACCGCTACAGATGCTAATAATTGTACTGCTACTGCTATTGCTACTGTTACAAACTCTGGAGGACCAACAGTATCAATAACTTCACAAACAAATGTTTTATGTTTCGGACAAAGTACGGGTGCTGCTACTGTTAATGCAACTGGCGGAACGGGTCCTTATACTTATTCATGGATGCCAGGCAGCTTGAGTGGGGCGACTCAAACAAACTTAGCTGCCGGTTCTTATACTATTACTGCTACAGATGCTACAAGCTGTAATGGAACTGTTACAGTTACGATTATTCAACCTACCAGTGCTGTTTCAGCATCTATATCAAGTACTACTCCAACAAATTGTGGTGCTAGTAACGGAGCAGCAACAGCTACAGCAACAGGTGGTACCGGAACAATTACTTACTCTTGGGCTCCAACTGGTGGAAGTACTGCTACTGCCACAGGTTTAGCTGCTGGTTCTTACACTGTTACTGCTACCGATGCTAATGGTTGTACATCTACCGCCATAGCAACAGTTGCAAATAGCGGAGGACCAACAGTAAGTATTGCTTCTCAAACAAATATTCTTTGCTTTGGCGGAAATACAGGAAGTGCAACAGCTTCAGCTACTGGCGGAACGGGAACATTAACCTATTCTTGGTCGCCAAGCGGAGGAAATACAACAACAGCAAATAATTTAACTGCTGGAACATATACCATTACAGTTACTGATGGAAGCGGGTGTTCCAATACTTCTACCGTTACTATTACTCAACCAAACGCAATAGTACCTGTTGTTACAACAACACCCGCCACTTGTGGACAAACTGATGGAACAGCTAGCGTTAATGCTACAGGAGGGAACGGTGTTTTAACTCCACTTTGGAATACTGGAAGTAACAATAGCACTATCACAAATCTAGCAGCAGGAAACTATTCTGTTACCATTACAGATGCTAATGGTTGTACAGCAAGTGCTTCTGGAACAGTTGGTGTATCTGGCTCTATCCCAGCAAATGCAGGAATAGATGTAATTATTACACAAGGAGCAAGTACTGTTTTAACAGGAACAGGTCCTGTAGGAGCAACATATAGCTGGACTCCACCAACAGGATTAAGTTGTACCAATTGTCAAAACCCTACAGCAAGCCCAACACAAACTACAACCTATTACTTAACTGTAACCCAAAACGGTTGTTCTGCAACGGATACTGTTACTGTTTTTGTTGATATTCCTTGCGGTGATTTGTTTGTACCAAATGCATTTTCACCAAACAATGACGGACATAATGATATGCTTTATGTAATGGGAAATTGTGTTACAAATCTTGAATTTTCAATATTTGATCGCTGGGGCGAAAAAGTTTTTGAAACTACAAACCAAGCATTTGGTTGGGACGGAACTTATGGAGGAAAACCTTTGGATGCTGCTGTGTTTGTTTATTACTTAACAGCTACTGTTAATGGAATACAAGTAAAACAGCATGGAAACATAACTTTAGTTAAATAATAAAAATAGATAATAACCAAAAACAATTACAATCAACATGAAAACAACTACTAACATGATTTGCGTAATTATTTTCTAAAAATAATTCGCTCAACAAAAGTAAACTACTAAAAAAAACAGAATGAAAACAAAACAAAACAATTGTATTGTTATGTTGCGAGCAGTATTGTTTAGTTCCATAGCTTTCGTTTCTACTACAAACAAAGCTATGGCGCAAGACATACATTTTTCGCAGTTTGACGAAACGCCTTTGCAGTTAAACCCTGCAAATGCTGGAGTACAACACGAAACACGATTTATTTTAAATTTTAAAAATCAATGGCAAGCTGTTGGCTCTCCTTATCGTACCTATGCTTTTTCTGGTGATTTCAGAATGCTGAAAAAGAAAAAGCATCAAATGGGTTTAGGTATAGATTTTTTTAGTGATAAATCTGGTGATGCTGCTTTTGGTTCTAATCAAGTGAACTTATCTCTTACAGGTATTATTAATTTAAATGATAAAAGTTTATTGTCTGGTGGACTTATGGGAGGTTTTGCACAACGCAGCTTAAACCCTGCCAAATTACAATGGGGAAGCCAATACGATGGCATGCAATTCAACGAAAATATTGCAAGTGGCGAAGTTTCTACCAATAATTTTTCTTTTTTTGATTTAGGTGCTGGTTTAAATTATAGTTACGGAACAGACGAAGGATACATTTCAGCTAACAATGCTAGAAAAGTAAATTTGGGTGTTGCTGTTTTTCATCCTCACCGACCTGCATATTCTTTTTATGGAGATAAAACACAACGTTTACATACAAAATTTGTTTTAAGTGGGAATGCTGCTATAGGTATGCCAAATAGTAATCTAGTTTTAAAACCTTCTTACATTGTTTTTATACAAGGTGGAGTAAAAGAAATTACTCCCGGTATGACGTTTCAGTATATTCTTCAAGAAGGATCAAAATATACAGGTTTAAAAAAATCATCCGCATTTTCATTAGGAGCATATTACCGTATGCGCGATGCATTTATTGGAATTGTACGATTTGAATATTCAAATTATTCTATTGGCTTTAGTTATGATGTAAATTTATCTAAACTACGGGCGGTTACTTCTACCCGTGGTGGATTTGAAATTTCATTGCGTTGGGTATATCCAAATGCTTTTGGTAACAAACATTTTAAATCAAGGATTTAAAAAAATCTTGAAAAACAAATAATATCACCCCGATAGTTGACGTTTTTCATTGTGCGGTTGGGTTTAGTTTATAATCAAAAAAATCCTCTTCAGAAATGTTGAGGATTTTTTTGTTTATTAAAATTTCAATTATTGCCCATGACAATTTTTAAATTTTTTACCACTTCCACAAGGGCAAGGATCGTTTCTTCCTACTTTTACTTCTGCTTTTATAGGTTGTGATTTTGGGCGTTCTTGCTCTTCTCCTGAATTATTAGAACCAACTTCGCTTCTGCCAGTTTGTATTTGTTCTTTCGGTTTAGCTTGTACTCTTGCTTGTTGAACATTTGCATTTTCATTTGGCAAATTAGCTCGCATTAAAAATGAAACTATTTCTTTATTTACACTCGTCATCATTTGTTTAAATAATTCAAATGATTCAAACTTATAAATCAATAATGGGTCTTTTTGTTCGTAAACAGCATTCTGTACCGATTGTTTTAAATCGTCCATCTCACGTAAATGCTCTTTCCAAGAATCATCAATCATTGCTAACACCGTTCCTTTTTCTAAACCTAGTACCAATTCTCTTCCTTTAGTTTCAAAAGCACGTTTTAAATTTATTACTACTTGCAACGTTTTTATTCCATCACCTAAAGGTGTAACAATATTTTCAAATGTATTTCCTTGGTTGGTATAAACATCTTTGATAACAGGATAAGCTTTTGATGCTATTTGTTCGCATTTATGTTTGTAGGTTGAGTCTGCCAATCCATAAACTTGTTGAGCAAGTTCATGTGTATTCAATTTTAAAAATTCATTTTCATTGAATGGAGATTCAATTGCTAATACTCTTAATAATTCAATTTTAAATCCTTCAAAATCTTTCGCATCATGATATTCATTTACAATGCTATCGCAAGTATCATAAATAGCATTTGCAACATCCAATGCAAGTCGTTCGCCATACAAGGCGTGTTTTCTTTTTTTGTAAACAACTTCACGTTGCGAATTCATCACATCATCATATTCAATCAATCGTTTACGAACACCAAAATTATTTTCTTCCACTTTCTTTTGTGCTCTTTCGATGGATTTTGTAATCATGGAATGTTGAATTACTTCTCCTTCTTCAATTCCCATTCTGTCCATCATTTTTGCAATTCGTTCTGAACCAAACAAACGCATCAATGAATCTTCTAAAGAAGCAAAAAATTGTGAAGAGCCTGGATCGCCTTGTCGTCCCGCACGACCTCTTAACTGTCTGTCCACGCGTCTACTATCATGGCGTTCTGTACCAATAATTGCTAAACCTCCTGCATCTTTTACTCCTGGTCCAAGTTTAATATCAGTTCCACGACCAGCCATGTTTGTTGCAATGGTAACCGTACCTGCTAATCCTGCTTCAGCAACAATTTCGGCTTCACGTTGATGTAGTTTAGCATTTAATACATTGTGTTTGATGCCACGAAGTTTAAGCATTCTACTTAATAATTCAGAAATTTCAACAGATGTTGTACCAACTAAAACAGGTCGTCCTGCTTCCACACATTTTACAACTTCATCAATTACAGCATTGTATTTTTCTCTGGTAGTTTTAAAAACTAAATCTTCATGGTCTTTACGTTGAATAGGTCTGTTCGTAGGAATGGTTACTACATCTAATTTGTAGATATCCCAAAACTCTCCTGCTTCTGTTTCTGCAGTTCCTGTCATCCCAGAAAGTTTGTTATACATACGGAAATAATTTTGCAAAGTGATTGTAGCATACGTTTGTGTGGCTGCTTCTACTTTTACATTTTCTTTTGCTTCAATTGCTTGATGCAAACCATCCGAGTATCTTCTTCCTTCCATGATACGCCCAGTTTGTTCATCTACAATTTTAACTTTACTATCAATAATTACATATTCAACATCTTTTTCAAAAAGGGTATATGCTTTTAATAATTGATTGATGGTATGAACACGTTCTGATTTTATTGAAAAATCTCGAATTAATTCTTCTTTTTGTTTTGCTTTTTCTTCTAACGGAAGGGTCGATTTTTCTATTGCAACAATTTCTGAACCAACATCTGGCAGTACAAAAAACTTTGCATCTTCTGAAGAATTAGAAATTAATTCAATTCCTTTTTCGGTTAATTCAATAGAATTTTGTTTTTCATTAATCACAAAAAATAATTGCTCATCTACTTTGTGCATTTCACGTGATTGATCCTGCAAATAGTGGTTTTCTGTTTTTTGTAAAATCGCTCTAATGCCTGGTTCGCTTAAATATTTAATAATGGCTTTGTTTTTTGGCAAGCCTCTGTGAGCTCTTAGTAATGCCATTCCTCCTTCGCCTTCTTTTTCTCCTGTTTTGCCTTCAGCAATCAATTTTTTTGCTTCCGTTAATGCAGTATTTACGAAAGCTTTTTGTGCTGTTACAATTTTTTCAATTCTTGGTTTTAGTTGAGAAAATTCTTGATCATCACCTTTAGGTGTTGGACCAGAAATGATTAATGGCGTTCTTGCATCATCAATCAAAACACTATCTACCTCATCCACGATAGCATAATTATGTGGGCGTTGAACCAAATCTTCTGGGCTTCGCGCCATGTTATCACGCAGATAATCAAAACCAAATTCATTATTTGTTCCGTATGTGATATCAGCTAAGTAAGCTAGTCTGCGCGCTTCTGAATTGGGCTCATGCAAATCAATACAATCAACAGAAAGTCCATGAAATTCAAATAAAGGACCATTCCATTCAGAGTCACGTTTTGATAAATAAGTGTTTACCGTTACAATGTGAACTCCCCTTCCTGTAAGTGCATTCAAATAAATTGGCAATGTTCCAACAAGTGTTTTTCCTTCACCTGTTGCCATTTCAGCAATTTTTCCGTCATGTAATACAATACCACCAATCAACTGAACATCATAATGTACCATGTCCCAAGTAACTTCATTACCAGCGGCAATCCATGTGTTATGCCAAAAAGCTTTATCTCCGACTATTTCAACAGATTTACGTTTAGCAGCAATGTTTTTATCCATTGCAGAAGCAGTAACTTCTATTTTTGAATTTTCTTTAAATCTGCGAGCCGTTTCTTTCATCACAGCAAAAGCTTCAGGAAGTATTTCGGCTAAAACTTCTTTTTCTTTTTTTACAACTTCTTTTTCTAACTCATCAATTTGTTCATAGATTTTTTCTTTTTCATCAATGCTCAATTGAGAATCGTTTTCAGCTTTATCTTTTAACTCATTTATTTGAGTTTGTTCTGCTTTAGTATAGTTTGTAATTGTTGATTTGAATGTTGCTGTTTTTTCACGAAGTGCATCATTTGATATGGCTGATAATTTGGCATATTCTGCTAATATTTTATCAACGATGGGATTTATTTCTTTTAAATCTCTATCGGATTTTGTTCCAAATAGTTTAGAAATGTTTTTGGTGATTAAGTCTAACATTAGTAATAATAGGTTTTACTGTTAATATAAGGGCTACAAAAATAACATTTTTTGCAAGAGTTTAGGCTCTAAAAGTCAAAGATTATTCCCTTTGGGAAATTATGACAAATTAACAGAAAAAGAGATGATTCGTGGCTATTTTATAATCAATTTGTTGGTATAACTTGTTTTAGGAGTTTTGGTAACGACAAAATAGAATCCTGAACTCATATTTCCTCTATAAATAGTTGTTATAGAAGATTGAGGTTTTATTTCTTCAATCAGTTTGCCAGTATAATCAAGTATTGATATTGTAGCATTGTTCCACTCATTATTTACAATTACAATGTTAAAATTATCAGAACTAGGATTCGGAAAAAGAGTAACATTGTTTGTAGCAATTTCCTGCTCAGCAATTCCTACCGTACAAGTCATTGGATATGCAAAAGAGCAAGTAATGTCCCAAATCCTATCCGTTAGATATACTGTTCCTGTAAATCCAGTAGGAATGGTATTTAACGTTGTAGGAATAGTATGAACAAGAGTAGTACTGTCCATTTGTGCAAAATAGTAAAATTGATTATTGATGTTTGCTACTGTATCTCCCATTGCATCGGTAACAACTACGGTTGGATAATTTACTTGGTTGGTATCTCCATTATAGATGGTAACATCTAGGGTATTTGCAACTGTATCTATATTGTTGATAGACAAAACACAAAAATCAATACAATTAATAGTTTGTGAAAAAGCAATCGATGAAGTAATTGCAAATAAGAAGAGTACTATTTTTTTCATTTTTTTAGTTTAAAGCGTTTGATTTTGTTTTAAATAAATTTTGAATAGGGTACCATGCCGCAAAAAAGCCAACTACAAGTACAATGAGCAAAATTAAGCAAATATCTGTAATTTCCATTTTTACTGGGTATGCATCTACCACATAACCTTCAGAAAAAGTAATGATGGAAAATTTTATTTGAATCCAGCAAAATAAAACGCCAAGAATTAATCCTGATAAAGCACCAACAAGGCTGATCATTAAGCCTTCTGATAAAAATATTTTTTTTATGGTTTTTGAATCAGCACCCAAATGTGATAAAATAGCAATGTCTTTTTTCTTTTCTATGATAAGCATAGTAATGGAGCCAATCACATTAAATGTGGCAATTATTAATATGAATACAAGTATTATAAACGTCCATAATTTTTCGGATTTAAACGTTTTAAATAGCAAGGCATTTTGTTCTTCTTTATTTTGAATTGTAAAATTTTTTCCAAGAATTGATTTTATTTTTTCTTCGATTGATTGTTTGTTCGCAGTACTTTGGAGTTTCAATTCTATTGATGTGATTTCGTTTGTGTAATCGAAAATAGCACGAGCATTTTCAATGTTCATAATTACATACTTATCATCAAAATCATCGTTAATGCTGAAAGTGCCAGCGGTAAAAGCTTTTATTTCATTTAAACCGTCATCAGGATTGATAGAATTTGTGTTTCCTCTTTTGGGAGCGAAAATGGATAATGGTGATGAAAAATCATTTATACTTGTTTGCAGTTTATAATAAATTCCTTTACCCATTACCACATTGTTTTTTTCAATATTAAATTCTCCATCATGAATCAAATTGTTGAATTCACTCATTTTTAAAAAATCAGCACTCACACCTTTTATAGTAACGATTGCTTGTTTGTTTTTGTATTTTAAAAGGGCTTTTGATTCTATTACTTCGGTATAAAAAGCAATGTCTTTTATTTTTTTTAATTCAGCCAACTCAGCACTATTTGAAAGAAATGTTTTTCCAATTATTGGACTGATTTTAATTTCTGCATCAAATGAATTGTATAGTGATTTTACTAAATCCGATAAACCATTAAATGCAGACAAAACTATTACTAAAGCCATAGTAGCAATGCAAACTCCTGTAATGGCAATGTATGAGATTACGTTAATTGCATTGTGCGATTTTTTTGAAATCAAATATCGTTTTGCTATGAAAATAGGTAAATTCAAGGGGTTGTTAAGAAAATTATTTTTTTAAAAGTTCGTCAATACGCATTGCGTAATCCAATGAGTCATCATGGAAAAAAACTAGATTAGGAATAACACGTACTTGTTTTTTTATTCGAGTAGCTAATTTTGTTCTTATTTCTTTTGTGTTTTCTTGAATTGATTTCAGTAATACTTTAGGATCAGGAACATTAAATAAGCTCACATAAACCCTAGCAACAGATAAGTCGGGGCTCACTCTTACAACTGTAACGGTAATTAATGCATTGCCAAATAACAAGCGTGTTTCGCGTTGAAAAATTTCTCCCAATTCTTTTTGTACCAACCTCGAAACTTTTAACTGCCTTGTAGAATCCATTTTTATAATTTTTTATGAAATTCAAAATTAACAAATAAAGCCCAACAAAACGTATATTTGTGCTTTCAAAAAAACAAGAAAAGAATAAATGAAAAATGTTTTTGGCTTTTTTCCCTACTTAAAAGGTTATTGGAAGTATGCTGTTTGGAATATCACATTCAATATTTTATCAGTAGTATTTTCGGTGTTTTCAATTGCGATGCTTTTCCCTTTTTTGCAGGTGTTATTTTCTGATGATTCCACAAAGCTTGTTCAGCTTGTTGAAAAAGGTAAACCTATTTTTTCTTTTTCAACAGATGCAATATTAAACTATATTAACTATACACTTGCTGAAGCTACAATTGATAATGGTAAAATCTATGTTTTGTTTGCTATTTGTGTGTTTATTATTTCTACAATTTTTTTCAAAAACTTATTCCGTTATTTAGCAATGTATAGTTTGGCGCCTATTAGGAATGGTGTTGTAAAAGATTTAAGAAATAAAATATTTAAAAAAACATTAGATCTACCGCTTTCGTATTATTCAGAAGAAAGAAAAGGAGATATCATAAGCCGTATGACAACTGATGTTCAAGATATTGAATGGAATATCATGCAATCGCTTGAAATGATTTTCAGAGAACCATTAAGCATCACCATATTTTTAGTGATGATGCTTGCTATGAGTCCTAAGCTAACGTTAATAGCATTTATATTGCTTCCTATAACTGTTATTTTAATTGGAAAAGTGGGGCGCAGTTTAAGGCGTTCGTCTGGAAAAGCAAAAGAAAAAATGGGAATTATACTTTCTATGATGGACGAAACGTTGGGCGGATTAAGAATCATAAAAGGCTTTAATGCTGAGAAAAAAGTAAATGAAAAATTTGAAGAAGAAAATAATTTATTTACTAAAATTGGTATTCGTGTAACTCGAAAAGGCGATTTAGCTTCGCCTTTGAGTGAATTTTTTGGCGTTACGGTTTTGGTAATACTGCTTTATTTTGGTGGAATAATGGTTATTCAAGATAAATCAATGGATGGAGCAGTTTTTATAACTTATCTGGCAATGTTTTCGCAATTGCTTACACCTGCAAAAGCTTTTGCAAGTGCATACTCTAGCATTCAAAAAGGGATGGCTTCTGCTGAGCGTATCGATAAAATTTTAAGTGCCGAAGTTTCAATAAAAGATGCAGAAAATGCAAAAACAATTAATTCTTTTGAAAAAGAAATTGAATATAAAAATGTTTCTTTTGCTTACAGACAAGGAGAAATAGGTTGGGTATTAGATAATATCAATTTGAAAATTGAAAAAGGAAAAGCAATTGCATTGGTTGGCCAGTCGGGTTCTGGCAAAACTACTTTGGCGGACATGCTTCCTCGTTTTTATGATACAACTAATGGAGAGATACTAATAGATGGTACACCTTTGAAACAATCTAAAATTAAAGATCTTAGAAATTTAATGGGTATTGTAACCCAAGAATCTATTTTGTTTAATGATACAGTTTTTAATAATATAGCTTTTGGAATAGATAATGTTACTGAACAACAAGTTATAGAAGCTGCAAAAATTGCTAATGCACACGAGTTTATTTCTCAAATGCCAAATGGATATCAAACTAATATTGGAGATAGAGGGGGAAAAATGTCGGGAGGACAACGTCAAAGGATAAGCATTGCAAGAGCTGTATTGAAAAATCCACCCATTTTAATTTTAGATGAAGCAACATCGGCTTTAGATACAGAAAGCGAAAGATTGGTGCAAGATGCACTTAATAAATTGATGAAAAATAGGACTTCCATTGTAATTGCGCATCGTTTATCAACTATTCAACATGCGGATGAAATTATTGTTATGCAAAAAGGACTCATTGTTGAAAGAGGAAATCACAACCAATTATTGGAAAAGGGGGGCACCTATAAAAAGTTATACGATTTACAATCTTTTGTATAAGTAAGAAACTGATTTTATTTTTGATACGAGCTATTAAAAATCACGAAAAATATTCTATTTTTGATTAAACATTTACTTTTTAAAAATAACCAAATAAAATAATCTCATGAAAAAACAACTACTATTATTATCAACAGCATTTTTTGCGCTATCAGTTAGTGCGCAAATTTCAATTACAACTTCCGATATTGCAACTATTGGTAAAACTATTTTTCAAAGAAACGATACCATGCCAACTGTTAATATTGGTAATTCTGGTACAAGTCAAACATGGAATTTAAGTGCGTTAAATAATCACACACAAGATACAATGCATTTTGTTTCTCCAGTAGGTGTTCCAGGAGCAAGTAGCTTTCCAACAGCCAATCTTGTTATTAAAATGAAACAACAAGGGCAAAACACAAATGTATTTGCTGTTAACAATTCTTCTAGTTTGACAGCGCTTGGAATTCAAGCAACCCTTGATATTGCAGGAAACCCTGCCACAGGAGTTATTAAGAACAATCCAGCAGAAATCATTACCAATTTCCCTTCAACGTATAATTCAAACTTTAACAATACGTACGTTAGCAAAGGAAGTTTTTATTATGGATACGATCCAGGAATAGGATTTACAATTGATTCTTTCAAGATAGTTTCTAATGTTACAAAAACAGTAACCTTCGATGGTTGGGGTTCAGTAACAACGCCACTTGGAACTTATAATGCATTAAGAGTTGAAACTTTAAAATGGAATACAGATTCTTTATTTGCATATAATTCATTTACAGGTTGGTTTGATGTTCAACAAACAATGGATTCTTCTAAAACTTATGATTGGTGGGCAAATGGTATTGGATTTAACTTAGCGTCCATTACGGTTGATTGGGTTACCGAAAATGCTATGAGCGCAACTTGGTTGCCATCATTACCAATAGTAGGAATAAATGAGCATGTTAATGCTGAAGCAATTAATGTTTATCCTAATCCCGCTCAAGATGTTATAACCTTTAATTTAGATGCGTCAAAAGCTCAAACAATTCAAATTTATGATATCACCGGTAAAATGGTGAATGCTTATTCCGTTTCTGTAAACAACCAGCAAATAGATGTTTCAACTTTAGCAAATGGAATTTATACTTATTCAATTGTAGGTAAAAACAATTCTGTTTTAAATAGAGGCAAATTTACTGTTGCTAAATAATTAATCCTATTTCTAAGTAAAAAGCGCTCCTAGTTTATGGAGCGTTTTTCTTTTGAATAAGTAAGAATTTGAATAGAATTAATTTTTAATTCAAAACTTATTAAATACTTTTGAAATATTAACTTTTAAAAAAATATTATGAAAAAAATTATACTATCATTAATTCTTGGTGCAAGCATTTCAAATGGAGTTGCTCAAGCCCCTGATTACGGATTTGAAACATGGACAAATGTTCCATTAAGTTCTACTATACAAGATCCCGTTGGCTGGGCAAGTTTTAATGCTGTGGTAATTGCTGGGATGAATCAAACTGTTTTTAAAGAAACAGCCGCTCCATACGTTGGAACAACATCAGCAAGAATAGTTACGGAAGTACTTCCTTCATCTGTTATGATACCTAATCCGTTTAACTCTGCCGAGAATATGGATACCGTTGGTTTATTAGTTACAGGTAAAACACAAGTATCTTCTACTGCTCCTGTTATTTTCGGAAAGCCTTTCACACAAACTCCTGCATCTTTAGATTTTGCTTATAAATACAATCCTGTAATTGGTGATAGTGGATTTGTTGTTGTTTATTTAACTAAATGGGCTGGAACTCAAAGAGACACGGTGGCAAGAGGCTTTTTTGGTACTAATACTCAAGTATTAACATGGACACCACAAAATTTAACTTTGTCTTGGGGAGCCTCAATTGTTGCTCCAGATTCTCAACATGTTTATGTTTCTTCCAGTATCTATAGAACATATGGAGCTAAGCAAGGTAGTACATTCTATATTGATGCTCTTACATGGTTAGGTAATGTGGGCATAGATGATATTAGTGGAAGTAATGCTACTATCACTAAATATCCTAATCCTGCGAGGGAACAAATTTCTTTTAAAAGCTCTGCCGATGTTTCATTTATTCAAGTTATGGATATTACAGGAAGAAACATTGCTGAATATAAAATGAATGATAGCAAAGTAACAATTGAAACGTTTAATTTTTCAAATGGTTTATATCTTTATACCATTACAAATGATAAAAAACAAATTGTACACAGAGGAAAATTCGAAGTAGCAAAATAATTTATTTTGAAAAAAAATAATGAGGAGGCAGCCTAGCGGCTGCCTCTTTTGTTTTCAAATAGATAAAAAATGATTATTACCTTTACAAAACAAGTTATACTTTAATTTCATTGGGTAATAAAATATTAGATACTAAAAATTTTATAGGCACTTTGTCTTTGTCTAAAATTTTCAATGCAAAGAAAGTTTTAATAAGTTTTTATTTAGCTAAATGGCTAAAAAAGCCCATTCAATGGGGAGTTCCTATAAGTATAAGTATCGAGCCAACAACATCTTGTAATTTAAGATGTCCAGAATGCCCCAGCGGTTTGAGAAATTTTACAAGGCCGACTGGAATGCTTCAACAGAATTTTTTTGAAAAAACAATTGATGAAATTTATAGGCATACAGCTTATTTAATTTTTTATTTTCAAGGCGAACCTTATTTAAATCCAAAATTTTTGGAAATGGTTAAGTATGCATCGGACAAAAAAATTTATACTGCTACTTCCACGAATGCGCATTATTTGAATAATGAAAATGCAAAAAAAACGATAGAAAGTGGATTAAAACGCTTGATTATTTCTATTGATGGAACAACACAAAAAACTTATGAGCAGTATAGGATAGGAGGAGACTTATCTAAAGTAATTGAAGGCACAAAAAACATTATTCATTGGAAAAATGAACTAAAATCTTCTACACCGCATATTGTTTTCCAATATTTAGTAGTTAAACCTAATCAACACCAAATTGAAGACGCAAAAAAATTAGCAAAAGATTTAGGGGTAAATGAAATAAAATTTAAAACAGCTCAAATTTATGAGTATGAAAATGGTAGTGATTTAATTCCAACAATTGAATCGTATTCACGTTATAAAAAAAATAAGGAGGGAACATTTGAAATTAAAAATAAATTGTTAAATCATTGTTGGAGATTATGGCATAGTACCGTAATTACATGGGATGGATTGATAGTGCCTTGTTGCTTTGATAAAGATGCAAAGCATCAGTTGGGCGATTTAAAAGAAGAAAGTTTTAAAACAATTTGGCATAATGATAAATATAATAATTTCAGAAGTTCTTTACTGCGTTCTCGCGCTGAAATTGATATATGTAAAAATTGTACAGAAGGAACTAAGGTTTGGAATTAATTTTTAGTGCAATTTTTGTTTGATAATAAATTTTTGAAATTAAGTTGCAATAAAGGTTAATGTATCTTAAATGTAAATATTCGAACTCATCTTCTAACACCTTATCCATCGCTACTTTTTTAAATATGCAGTTAATTAATGACTGTATGAACTTCCAAAGTAAAATATAATCATCAAATATTTTTCCTTGCTCTTGACTTCTTAAAAATTTAATGTTTTTCGTGGCTAATTGGTGAGCAAACTCATAATCCTTTTTCATGAAAAAATAAATATTTTCTATCACTCTTAACTGGATATCAAAAGGAAGGTAAAATGCTTTTTCGTTTATAATTTTTGCAATATTCAAATAAGTAAGCGCATTTTTCAAATCATTGTTGCTAATAAAGAGTTTTGCATATGTCATCGCACCCCTGGTTGCATAGATATCCATTTTATTATCTATGCAAGGCTGAAAAGTTGTATTTAAAATAGATAATGCACTATCAAATTTATTTTCAATAATTAAGATTAAACAAAATTGTTCATAGTGGTAATGATAACCATACATATCCTCTGATACGCCTGACGAAAAAGTTGAATGGTAAATTTCTGATGCTTCAGAAATATTGTTGTTTGTGAATAATGCATCTGCATAAAGCAGTTCTAAAAATTGAACAATATTTATAGGAAAAAAATAAGCAATGTGTTTTTTAAGTGCAATTCCTTTTTTTAAGTATTCAATTACTTTGGAATTATTTTTTTCATAGTAGGTGTAATAGCTACAAATGCTTCTATACAAATAATATTTAGCTAAGTGATGTGTGGTCTTTTCTAGCTTTTTCTCTTCAGTATATAAATCATTAATACTGATTCCAAGTGCTTTAATAGGATTTTTTTTTGCAGCAATTCTATTCACATCTGAAAAAAGTTTGTGGTATTTTACGTAGAGCTTATCTGTTTCTGTTGCTACTTTTTTGTTTTTTAAATATTTTGCTCCGAAGCTATCTGTTAGTTCCTTGTCATAGTATTTGTAAGGGAAGTCAATAAATAGATGAAAACACTTTAAGTAAAATATTTCGGATTCAGATATGTTTTTCTTTAAATGTTTTTCTTGGGCGAGTATTTCGTGTCGTAATAAATTGAATAAATTTTTTCTTTTCAAAAACAGGAGTAAGTCTAAAGTGTTTGTTGGAACAAGCCAATCGTAGCATTTTTTTAGAAGAATTGAATGTATTTTGTAGTAATGGCTGTTAGAAAGATTTACTTTTTTTAAAACTATTTCAGTGTCAGGAAGAGCGCTATTTGCATAGCTACATATAAAACCAAATAGCTCTTTTTCTTTTCCAATGAGTCTCTTTGATTTAATAAGAGCAATTTCGTTTTTATTTAATGATTGTAATAGTGAATGTAATTGGCTCAAAACTTAAATGATTATATGGTAGGCAAATTTAGTAAGATTTTATGTTTTTTGATTTGATACCTATCATATTTTACCATTTATTTGTAGAGTACAGTTTGTTATAATTAAATGTGCAATGAGTGATGGCAAGTTTAAAAAACGACACAGCATGAGCAGACAGACACGAGAACCACCATTGTTGCGGTTTGACAGTTCTTAACGACTGGCAAAACACATTGACTTTCCCGTCAGTCATAAAACAACGCTAAATAATCTTCAATTTAAACTTTAAAACAAAAACAAATGAAAAAATTACTATTTACAATTACATTTCTTTCGAGCATTACTTGCTTTGCTCAATGGACACAGGTAAACAACGGCATTGCAAATCTATCACAAGGAGCAACTACGCTTGGACATTCTGCCAACTATATATTTTCAGGAACTCTTTCGGGAGGGAAAATGTATCGTAGCAACGACAACGGGAATAATTGGTCGGAAATTACACCTCCGATTGTTTCTAATGTTCCAGAATGTGGTTATTATTTTAGCGGAAAATATTTTTCTGGACTTAACGCATCAACTGACTGTATTTATTATTCCTCGAATGACGGAACAGCTTGGAGTGTGGGTGTTGGCTCTCCGACAGCGAGTGTCGTTAGGGGCTTTATGAGTTTATCAACTGACATCTTTGCTTATACTTCTAACAAAGGAATATATAAATCATCTGACGGTGGTGTGAATTGGACACAAACTATAAGTGGTTTGAGTAATTTAAATATTACATGGATGGAAGTAATCAACAGTAAAATAGTTGCTTGTTCTATTGGTGGAGGTGTTTTTATTTCTACTGACAATGGCTCTACTTGGGTGCAGTCAAATTCAGGTATTGCAGGGGGAGATTTAAATGGAGCTATGGTGTGGCGTATGGGAACAAACTTATATTATTATGCACAAGGGGGAGGTTCTTATACTAGTGCCAATGATGGTGCAACATGGACTGTATGGACAAAACCAGCAGTATTTGGGTTAGCTCCTCTTGAAATTTATAGAAGCGGGGGAAACTTATATCTTGAAGCTCGTCATTTTTCAGGGGGACTAAAAGACAGTGTTTATGTTACATCTAATGAAGGAACAACTTGGACAAATATTACTGGAAATTTATCTGCTTCTGATTTGAATGCAAGTAAAATTATGGAGTTTAACGGATATGCATTTATTGGTTACAACCTAGTATCTCCTAATTTGGGTATTTATAGAAGAGGAATAACCGTTGGAATAAATGAACAAGTATTTAATTCCACCAATATTGCAATTTATCCTAACCCTGCTAACGACCTAATTTTAATTACAGCAGATAGCAGATTATTAGGGTCAAATTTTATTATTACAGACCAATTAGGCAGACAAGTTTTGACTGGTAAATTAAGTAACGAAACTACAACGGTTGACATTAGTTCATTTCCCGTAGGAGTATATTTCTTTCAAGTAGGACAAGAAAACAAGCAGACAATTAAAGTGATGAAGCAATAAAAACAAAACCTGCCTATACACCAATTGCCGACAATGGCGGGGACAGTGGTAAATCAAAGTGTTGTGCATGTTATTTACTTTTGTGCGTGGGGACAGGGACGAGGATTTAACCCCGCCACTGTGGCAATTTCTGTCCAGTAGCAAACTTAATTGGTTGCTGTTTTTTTATTGTTACGGAGTTCAAAATTTTGACCTAAATATACTTTTCTCACTTGTTCGTCATTTGCTAGTTCTTCTGCAGTTCCTGCTTTCAATATTTTTCCTTCAAATAATAAATAAGCCCTATCCGTTATTTGTAATGTTTCTTGAACGTTGTGGTCGGTAATTAAAATGCCAATATTTCTTTCTTTTAGCTTTGCTACTATGCTTTGTATGTCTTCAACAGCAATTGGATCAACACCAGCAAAAGGTTCGTCCAACAAAATAAAACTTGGATTTGATGCCAAACATCTTGCAATTTCTGTTCTTCTTCTTTCGCCTCCAGAAAGCCTATCGCCTAGATTTTTTCTAACATGTTGCAAATGGAATTCGTTTAACAATTCTTCTAGTTTCTCATTTTGTTCCTGTTTTGATAATTTAGTCATTTCCAAAATAGCTCGAATGTTATCTTCAACACTTAGCTTTCTGAAAACAGAGGCTTCTTGAGCCAAATAACCAATCCCAAGTTGAGCTCTTTTATACATAGGTTCATGGGTAATCTCTAAATCATCCAAAAAAATTTGCCCTGAGTTAGGAGTAACCATTCCTACAATCATATAAAAAGAAGTGGTTTTTCCTGCTCCATTTGGACCTAGAAGCCCAACAATTTCACCCTGTTTTACTTGCACACTTACTTCGTTTGCAACAGTTCTATTTTTGTATTTTTTTACTATTTTTTCGGCTCTTAAAATCATTTTAATGGCTTTATTAATGTAAATGTAATAGTTTTATACGTAACAAAATGTGTAATTTTAAATTCTGTGTTAATCCCTTCAAATAAAATAAGAGACATTATTCGTTTTTTTAAAAACGAATTAAATCCAATATATGAATCGGGTGAAATAGAACAAATGATTGTTTTTTGTTTCGAAAAATATTTAAACATAAAACGTGCCGATATTTCTTTAAAATTAGATGAAACGGTTTCGGAATCAGTATTATTAAAAATTAATTTTGTAATTAAAGAACTTAAAAAAAACAAACCTATTCAGTATGTTTTAAATGAAGCTGATTTTTATGGGTTAAAATTTATAGTAAACGAAAATGTTTTAATTCCGAGACCAGAAACAGAAGAGCTAGTAAGCTTGATTATCAAAAATTATACAAAGAAAAATAAATCGATATCTATTTTAGATATAGGAACAGGAAGCGGTTGCATTGCAATTAGTTTAAAAAAGAACATAGAAAATTCAAAAGTTTATGCAATGGATGTTTCTGAAAAAGCACTTGTTGTTGCAAAGCAAAATTCAGAATTAAATAAAACAGAAATTCAATTTGTTTTAAATAATATTTTATCTTTAAATTCCTTTGAATCCATTGAATGCGGTTTTGATATTATTGTGAGTAATCCGCCTTACATTGGTTTTTCTGAGAAAAACAAAATGAATAAAAATGTAACAGATTTTGAACCACATTTGGCGCTATTTGTGGATGATAAAAATCCTTTGGTTTTTTACGAAGCCATTTCAGATTTCGCATTAAAACATTTAAAAATTGATGGCAGCTTGTATTTTGAAATTAATGAAAGATATGGAGAAGAAACAGCCAATATAATGAAGCAAAAAGGCTTCAAAAATGTAATGTTGCTAAAAGATTTGAGCAATAAAAATCGTATCTTGCAAGGTAATATTTAGATTTATTTTTCAAATGAAAAAAATTATTTCTATCTGTATTTTGTCCTTTTTATGGCAAGCAGAAATTCAATCTCAAATTTCATATAGTGTTGATGGATTTCCTTCAAATGTTGGCGGCAAAATAGAATTTAAAAGAGTATTTGAACAAGAATTATTATATCCAACTGATGCTCTTGAAAAAAAAATTGGCGGCAAAGTAAATATTGCTTTTGTTGTAAATGCTGATAGCTCAGTAACTGATGTAAAAATATCTTCTGGCGTAAACACAGAAATAGATGCAGAAGCATTAAGACTTTTTGCTTTATATCAATGGGTGCCTGCAATTAAAGAAGGCAAAAGAGTTTCAGCTCAATGGAATATTGCTTTTGAATTTTATCCAGATAAATATGCTAAGATTTGTAAAAAAAGAGGCTATAAAATAATTGAGTATAGGAATGAATATAAAGTTGATTCTACTTTTAAACTGTATAAAACTCCAGAACAAACAGCAATATATTACAATGGGAATTATGCTTTCGAAGATTATATTAAAGAAAATTTAGATTATCCAAAACAAGCTCAATTGGCAAATATTCAAGGTGTAGTAAAAGTAAGATTTATTGTTGAACCAAGTGGAATGGTAACAAACATTGGCATTGACAAATCCGTTGGGGGAGGGTGCGACCAAGAAGCCATTCGATTAATAGAATTAACCAAATGGCAACCTGCTGTTCATAAAAATAAATGGGTTCGAAGTCAAATGTTTATTCCTATTTATTTTAGGTTGAACGAAGAGTTTAAAGACAACAGTGCAGGCGAACAAAAATAGATTTAGTAAAAGAGTACAATGATGGTATTATCGATAAAAGAAAGAATAGAAGAACTTTCAAAACAAATAAATGAACATAATTATAACTATTATGTTTTATCCAATCCTACTATTTCTGATTTCGATTTTGATATGATGTTGGAAGAGCTTATTAAACTTGAAAAAGAAAACCCTCAATATTCAAAACCTGATTCTCCATCACAGCGTGTTGGAGGACAAATAACAAAAGAATTTAAAAATATAAAACATAAATACCCAATGTTATCGTTGGGTAATACTTATAACGAGCAGGATTTACAAGATTTTGATGATAGAATTAAAAAAACAGGTTTAACAGATTATGAATATGTTTGTGAATTAAAATACGATGGCGTTTCCATTTCATTGACATACATTGATGGAATGCTTTCACAAGCAGTTACTCGTGGCGATGGCGAAACGGGAGATGATATCACAACAAATATTAAAACCATTGGAAGCATTCCTTTAAAATTAAGAGGAGAGAATTTCCCGAAAGAGTTTGAAATTCGTGGAGAAATATTTATGCCTAAATCTGAATTTTTACGGATAAATGAAGAAATCAGAAAACAAATGATCGAAGACGGATTTGATGAGGAAGAAATATTTGAAAAACAATTAAAAAATCCTAGAAATGCTACTTCAGGAACATTAAAACAACAAGATTCTAAGGCTGTTGCAGATAGGAAATTAGATTGTTATTTATATTCACTTTTAGGAGATAATTTACCACATTCTGCTCATTACGAAAGTTTGATGGAAGCAAAAAAATGGGGATTCAAAATTTCGAATGATGTAGAAAAATTTTCTTCCATTGAAGGCGTAATTAAATATTTAGAAAAATGGGAAAATAAGCGTCATGATTTAAATGTAGAAACAGATGGTGTTGTAATAAAAGTAAATTCATTCGAACATCAAAAATACTTAGGTTTTACAGCCAAGTCTCCTCGTTGGGCTATTGCTTATAAATATAAAGCAACACAAGTATCAACAATTCTTGAAAGCATTTCTTACCAAGTAGGAAGAACGGGTGCAATTACCCCAGTAGCAAACTTAAAACCTGTTCAGCTTGCGGGAACTACAGTTAAAAGAGCTTCTTTGCATAATGCCGATATAATTGAAAAATTAGATGTGCGAGTAGGCGATACTGTATTTGTTGAAAAAGGCGGAGAAATTATTCCTAAAATAATTAAAGTAGATGAAAATAAAAGAGATATATTTTCTGCGCCAACTAAATACCTCTCTAATTGTCCTGAATGTGGAACGGAATTAATAAGAAAAGAAGGAGAAGCAAATCATTATTGTCCAAATGAGTTGGGCTGTCCTCCTCAAGTAAAAGGGAAAATGGAACATTTTGTTTCTAGAAAGGCAATGGATATTGATAGCTTAGGCGGAGAAACAATTGCTCAATTATATGATGCTGGTTTGGTTAAAACAATAGCGGATATTTATGAATTGAAAAAAGAAAATTTGCTGAATTTGGATAGGATGGCTGAAAAAAGTGCAAATAATTTACTGCTAGGAATAGAAGAGTCTAAAAAACGAACTTTCGATAGGGTTTTGTATGCCATTGGCATTCGTCATGTTGGAGAAACAACAGCAAAAAAATTGGCATTTTATTTTAAAAATATTGATACGCTTGCAAATGCGTCTTTTGAATCATTAGTTGAAGTAGGTGATGTTGGAGAAAAAATTGCGAAAACAATGGTTGAATTTTTTGCCGACACTAGAAATATTGAAATAGTAAATAAGCTTAAACAAGCAGGTTTGCAAATGCAGCTTTCTGAAGAACAGTTAGAAAACACAACAAGCAAGTTAAAAGATTTATCTTTTGTTGTTTCAGGTGTTTTTACCAAATTTTCACGTGATGAATTAAAAAAAGTGATAGAACAAAATGGCGGAAAAAATGTAGGTTCAATATCTGGGAAAACAAATTACGTTTTAGCAGGAGAAAATATGGGTCCAGAAAAATTGAAAAAAGCAGAGAAGCTTGGAATTCAAATTATTTCGGAAGATGATTTTATTAAAATGATTAATTAGCTTTGCTTAAATTATGGGAATTATTAAAAATATAAAGCTTTCGGTTGCAAACAATTCCTTAAAACAAGAATTAAAGCAACATAAGCGTGAATCAAGGGCAAATAAATTTAATTTCAACGAAATTAAAACAGTTGGAATCTTGTTTGATGCTTCCAACACAGAAGATTATGATTTAGTAAAAAGATATGTTGTTTATTTGCGAGAACATTCTAAAAAAGTTAAAGTTTTAGGTTTTTTTAGTACAAAGCAAATTCCTTCGCTCACATATTCAAAATTGGAATATGATTTTTTTTCACTAAAAGAATTAAATTGGTATGGTAAACCAAGCACACATATAATAAATAATTTTATTGCTGAAGAATATGATTTATTAATTGACTTAAATATATATGATCATTTTGCTTTGAGATATATTTCAGCACTTTCCAAAGCAAAATTTAAAGTAGGAAAATATAAAGAGAAAGATGAAGAAATTTATGATATGATGATTGATTCAGACAATACTCAAAAATTAAAATATTTTTTACGTCAGGTTGATACTTATATTACTATGTTAAATAAACCTGAAGTAAGTTTAAACTAAATAATAATGAACTACATCCTTTTTGACGACAGTAATAGAATCAATTTGTTGCCATTAACGTACACGCGACCTGTGGCTGATATACGTATTGGAATTTTGACGATAAGAGAAAAATGGGAAAAACTTCTTGGTGTAAAAACATCTTCTAAAACAGAAGAATATCTTTCCATAAAATTTCCAACAGAATTTTCAATTGATACGGATAACATTTGGATAAATGGTGCATATTGCCCTAATTCAAAATTAATGGAAGAAATAAAATCTTTAAAACCCAAAGAAGCGTTGTTGGAAATGGGAGTTGTTATAGCTACAAATGCTGGAAGTTCTAAAGATAATAACATTTTTTTTGCTGAAAATTTCACTAAGTATGAATCACATGCAAAGCCTTTGAGAGTCGAAAATTTGTGGGATATATTTTCAAAAAATGGAGCAGCAATAAAAGAGGATTTTGAATTATTAACTGCTGGTAAAAAATCTTTAACATTAAGCAAAACAAATCAAGTAATTGGAGTAGAAAATATTTTTGTTGAAGAAGGGGCAAAGGTTGAATGTGCTATATTAAATGCAAGTACTGGTCCTATTTATATTGGCAAAGATGCCGAAATAATGGAAGGTTCAATTGTTCGTGGACCATTTGCTTTATGTGAACACTCAACTTTAAAATTAGGTGCAAAAATATATGGACCAACTACCATTGGACCACACTCTAAAGTTGGAGGAGAAGTAAATAACTCCGTAATTTTTGGATATTCAAATAAAGCACATGATGGGTTTTTAGGAAATTCTGTTTTAGGCGAATGGTGTAATATAGGAGCAGATAGCAATAATTCTAATTTAAAAAATAATTATGCAGAAGTAAAACTTTGGAATTATAACAAAGAAAGATTTACACCCACTGGTTTAACATTTTGCGGACTTATAATGGGCGACCATAGTAAATGTGGAATCAACACCATGTTTAATACAGGAACTGTTGTAGGAGTGAGTGCAAATATTTTTGGTTCGGGTTTTCCACGAAATTTTGTTCCTTCTTATTCTTGGGGTGGGGCAGCCGGATTTTCAACCTATAAAATAAAAGATGCTTTTGAAGTGGCTACAAGGGTTTTTGAAAGAAGAAACATGAATTTTGACGAAACAGAACAAAACATTTTGTCTCATATCTTTGATACAACAGAAAAATATAGAAAATGGTAGCAGTTTGTTCATATAGCTATAAATAATATCTTTGCATACCTAAATAAAAAAACTAAAACTTAATTTTTAATAAAAATGGCAAATACAGGCGACATTGGAGTTGGTTCAGTAATTCGATTTAACGGAGAATTGTGTAGGATTGAAGAATATCAACACCGTACACCAGGAAATTTACGTGCATTTTATCAAGCACGTATGCGTAATTTGAAATCAGGTAAAATCGTTGAAAACCGTTTCCGCTCTGGAGAAGCAGTAGAAGTAGTTCGTGTGGATTACAAAATGATGCAATACATTTATCCTGAAGGAGAATTTATTGTGTGCATGGACAATGAAACATTTGAGCAAGTTTATTTGCCAAGTATAATGGTAGGCGATGCTTTAAAATTTTTAAAAGAAGGAATGGAAGTAAAAATTTCATTTGAAGGCGATGAACCCATTTTGGCAGAACCTCCTGTGTTTGTTGAATTAGTTATAACGTATGCTGAGCCAGGAGTAAAAGGTGATACCGCTACCAATACATTAAAACCAGCAACACTTGAAACAGGTGCTGTTGTGAATGTTCCGTTGTTTGTAAATGAAGGCGAAAAAATAAAAATCGATACCCGCACAAATGCTTATGTAGAGCGTGTAAAATAGAAATTAATACAAAATGTATTCAAAAAAGGTTTTCAATTTTATGAAAACCTTTTTTGTGAACTAGAAATTAAATTGCATTGAGAATCGAATGCTAAATGGTGTTACTCTTGGATTATCCAAGTAGCTTAAACGCCAAACTCCATCAAAACGAAATACTTTTAAAATATTTTCGATGCCTATGTTTGCTTCAAAAAAAGGAACTCTATTTAAATTGTACAAATCATTAGGAAAAATCAAAAGAGCTCTATTTTGAGAATTAACCCTACCTACTAATGCCTTAGCTCCTGCAACTTCTCGCCATTTTAATTTTTTCATTAATGGAATATGATTTAGAAAAAAACCATCAAAATGATGTTCAAGACTAGCACTAGCAAATTCATCGCTAACAAATTCATAAAAATTCATACTGTTGTATGCATAATAATCAAATGTATATGTTTCGTTGCCTCCGTGTAATTCTAAAAGAGGATATGGTAATTGCTTCCATATTTTTCCATATTGTAAGGTATAGTCAAAATAACCAATTGGATTAATTCTAATTCTGTCTTCCAAATTCACAACAAGCTTATGGTAGTCATAATCACTCTTAAATACATTTTTTATTCCCAATGTATATTGTGCTTGAATAATTGGATAGCGGGTTCCTAAGCTTACACGATTAAAAACACCATCCAAATATTTTTCGTTGTAAGCAAGGCGTGTCATAAAACGTATTTCGGTAGTTGTAATTTGATCTTTAAAAGCAATTTGGTTGGATGTTTTATAATATTCATAATGAAAATCGGCAAGCGGGATCATTTGTCGATTGAAAAAACTTATTCTGCTTGTGAAGCCAGTAAACCATTGCCTTTCGATATAAAAATTTACTTCTTTAACTCTTGTTAATTTTCGCAATGGAGTAATTCGTAAAACAGAAGCTAAAATATTATCAGTAGTAAAACCATTTTGACTTTGCCCTAAAATTTCATTATCGTTTTTATAATAAAGACCAACCATTGTTCTTGGATTTTTATCCAAAAATGCTCTCACACCCATTCGGTATTTAAACTGCTCGTCTTTTGTTCCATAAGCTAAATAACCACTTAGCTCATACCATTTGCTAAATTGGTTACTTGTTCTAACGCCAAACCTGAAACGGTTTCCTTCAATTGCATTAAAGCTAAACATATTGTAATAAGGACCATACTCAAAATTTCCTTTTACTTTATAGCCTGTTATAAAAATTTGAAGAACATCAACCCATGTTTTGTAGATAGGCAATGATTGAAGCGTATCAACCATGTGATAAATTTGTTTCTCATTTTTTGAAAGAGAATCATGTCGATGCGTTTCCCAGAACTCTTCATTCTTTTTAAAAGCATCTTCGTTTACTTTTAAATTTTCTGTGAGCGAATAAAATTTATCTTCTCTTGGTTTATTAATTTTGAAATTATTGTAGGATGCTGTTTTTCTGCCATAAATCCCCATCATCTTTTTCTTTTTATTTTCAACGGGGAAAGGGTTAAAGTCTATCACTAGTTTTTCTTTTTCCATCATCCACAGGCTGTCCACTTGTGTGTATGTTTGAACAACATAGGTTGCGTTAATAAAATTAATGTTTGCATCATCGGCAATGCTCATTTCAATTTGTTTGATAGCAAATGATGTGTCGGTAGCCCAAAGATTTCCAGTAAAAGTTAATTCTTGTTTTCTCTTTGGCTTGAATTGTAATTGGTAGCATTTATGCCCATCAATATCTATACTGTCTATTAAATAAAATTTGTAGTAGAATAGTGCATTGTCAGAAATTGGGCTAACAAAATTTTTACCAAATACAATAATATTATTTTCATAAATGTTTACATTTTGATACATATCGCCCATAAACTGCGATACACTAGCGTTTTCAATGCCTGCAACTTTACTTGCTTTAATAACTTCGTTTCTTGTTTTTGGATTTTTTCGATAATAAAAATCAGATAATGATTCTGTCATAAACACAGGTAAATAAGGTTTTTCTTTTGTGTTTGAACTATCAATATTTTCGAAAATAAATGAAAAAGGTTTTAATAATTTATTGTTTTGAAAATCTTCACTTAGGTTATTCAAATCAAATTCTACTTTATTATATACTTCATATTCATAAGAGCTATATTTTTCTCTGTCGTTTTGGTCTTTGTGAGCAATAATTTTTCTTAGAATGCGATGTGCTGGGTTTTCTCCTGGTTTTACTTCAATAACGCTTAACTCAACACCTTGTTGCAAGGCAATATTTAATTCTTGAGTTACACCATATTTAATGGCTTTAGTATATTTTGAATAGCCAATAAAAGAAACTAAAATAGAATCAACTTTTTGAGATGTAGTTAAATTATATTTTCCATCAATGTCCGTAGTAGTTCCTATGCTTGTTCCTTTAAAAACAATATTTACAAAAGGCAATGGCTCTCGTGTGTTGGCATCTACAATTTTTCCAGTAATTTTTGTTGTTGTTTGTGCGTAAGAATAACTGCTCTCCATTAAGAAAAAGAGAGAGGCTAAAACCAAAATATTTTTAATTAAAAAGTTCAATTATAATTTTTCTAATTCTTCCCAAAATTCTACTGCTCTTCGTGTATGAGGTATAACTATTGTTCCGCCAACGATATTGGCAACAGCAAACACTTCAAACACTTCCGCTTTGCTTACTCCATTTTCTTTGCATTTTTCTAAATGATATTTTATACAATCATCGCAACGCAACACCATAGAAGCTACAAGTCCAAGCATTTCTTTTGTTTTAACTTGCAATGCTCCTTCGGCATAAGTGTTGGTATCCAGATTGAATAATCTTTTTAAAACAACATTATCAGCAGCTAATATTTTTTCATTCATTTTAGCACGATAATCGTTAAACTCTTTTACTGTATCCGACATATTTATTTGTTTATTAAAACGAGTATTAAATGTACAGCTTTTATGCTGTTTGTTTTGCTTTTTTCTTCACTACATAATGAGAAACAAATATACTTGCTTCGTACAAGAAATACAAGGGGAATGCTACCAACATTTGCGATGTAACATCAGGAGAAGGTGTAATAACGGCTGCAGCAATTAATATTACTACAACAGCATGTTTGCGGTATTTGCGCATAAATTCGGGGGTAATAATTCCAAATTTTGATAAAAAGAAAACTAAAACAGGCAATTCAAAAACCAAGCCTGTTGCAAAAGAAAGTGTTGTTACCAAAGAGATGTAAGAATCCATGGTGAAATTATTTTCAATTTGGTCGCTGATTTTATAATTTCCTAAAAAATTAATTGTTAATGGAACAATGATAAAATAACTAAATAAAATGCCCGATACAAAAAGTGTGCTTGCCGAAAATATAAATCCAACAGCTCCTTTTTTTTCTTTTTCTTTTAGTGCAGGTTTAATGAATTTCCATATTTCGAAAAGTACATACGGTGAACCAAGCACCAAGCCGCCAACAAATGCAATCCACATTTGAGAAGTAAACTGGTCGGATAAACCCAATGCTTGAAGCTTAAAAGTATAATTTCCAAAACACAAACCATTCATATCGTCCATCATGCCTTGGTGATGAAGCCAATATCCTAATTTGCAGAATGCTTTGTAGGTTAAAAAATCATTGTGAATAGGACCAAAAATTATGGTATCGAATAAAAAGCTAGGGAAACAAAACAAAGTAACAGCAATTACAACCACCACAATTGATGAACGGAACAAATGCCCTCGCAATGCATCAATATGCCCCCAAAACGAAAGTTGATTAGGGTCTTTTACTTTATTAAATAGTCCGAATAGTGCCATTTTTACCGATGACAAAGGTAATAGAATTTGTTTCATATATTTAAGGTTGAATACAATCAAAAAAGAATTATTTTTGATGAAAATGAAGCAAGCAATTAAATACTTTCCTTTTTTAATAATAGCTATAATAGCTGTGTTTTTATTATCGCTTTATTTTGGATGGCTAAATGTATTTTTCTTTGGCGCAGAACATGCAAATGTGCAAGGCATTGATTACTTTGCTTTGCCGAAGTCCTTTCTTAACCTATTAGAAAAACGTAGTATTTACGATACATGGGGAGGACTTCCTTATGGCGATAAAGCCACTTGGTATTTGGCACATCCTGCTTTTAGCGTTTTTGTAGCAAGCTGGTTTTCGTTTTTTACCCCTTGGGTGAGTTATTCTTTGTTTGTTGTTTTTTCGCTTTTTCTGTTTTTTCTTTCAGCAAAATTTATTGCATCTCAAACTAGTGATAATTTTAAAAAACAAATAACATATTTTATTGTCCTTTGTGGGATGCCAACCTATTGGACGCTATTTGTGGGGAATATGCATGCGCCATTGGTATTGGCTCTATCTTTAATTTTTGTTTCATTTTTAGAATATACTAATGCTGAAAATAGCGAAAGAGCAAACAAACTGTTGATGGCAGGCTTGCTATTGTCCTTTTTTACAAAACCAATAGTATTGCTAATGTTGCCACTATTATTGCTGTTAAAAGAAACAAGAAAAACTACTGTGAAAAGTTTAATTGCTTATGTAATTGTGTCCTTGCTGTTTTTATTGCTGCCGATCTTTAATCCTCAATCAATTGGTTGGAGCAGAATTTATAGTACAGCATTCGATTTTGAATTTATTAAAAGCACAATGAATATTTTTCAAAATAATTTTGTGCTGAATGAGTATATGAAAGATAATAGTATCCATTGGTTTAATTTAATTGCACAAAGTGATTATAAGTTAATGCATATTGATGTTTTTTCACTTCCTGTTTTTGTAGATACACTGCTTGGTTATGAAACTTCTGCAAGGATATATAAATTACCAATTTATTTATGTTTGATTTTTTCTTTTTTAGTTCCATTTATTGAGGATAAAAAAATACGAATGCAAAGTGCCTTGTTAGTATTGTTTTCAATATCTTTTACATTTTATTTGAGTTACAATACTGTTTGGGAATACCAATATTCATCAGCCTTGCCTGTAATTGCATTGTTGCCAATTTTAAAAGAAAAACAAGTTTTTTATAATAAACAATTGAAATTATTTTTTGTTATTGGCTTGTTGGTTTGTTTGCCTAGCTTGTATTTTTTATTGAGAAATAGCGATTATTTGAGCGCACAATCATTAACACTTATTCGTTTGACTAGAATTTTACCTGTGTTGATTTTATTTTTATTTTTTAGCTATCAAATAATTTATTCGGTTGTAAAGTTTGGTAAGTATAAAAAAATAAAACTACCTGATTTAGAAGGTTTGTTTTTCAATTAAAATTTATTCTTGCACCACCATATTTGTTAGCGTAACAAAGTCTGCTACAGAAAGTTCTTCAGCACGTTTGCTTAGATAGATATTGTCAGAAAATTCAGGTTTAAGCTTAAAAGCTTTTATAGAGTTTCTTAATGTTTTTCTTCGTTGATTAAATCCAGCTTTTACCACTTGCTTAAATAATTTTTCGTTGCAATCAAGTGACGCAACAGTATTTCGAGTTAAACGAATAACAGCAGATTTTACTCGTGGTGGTGGGATAAAAACATTTTCGTGAACAGTAAATAAATACTCGATATCATAATATGCTTGAAGTAAAACACTGGTTATGCCATACGTTTTATTTTTTGGTTTTGCAGCGATTCGTTCTGCTACTTCTTTTTGGAACATACCAACAACTTCCGGCACTTGATTTTTGTGGTCGAGAACTTTAAATAAAATTTCAGTAGAAATATTATATGGAAAATTGCCGATTACTGCAAAAGGCTCCTTGTTAAATAAAGATGTAAAATCCAATTTTAAAAAATCACCATCAATTATTTTATTTTCTAAAACAGGAAAGTTTTTTTTTAGATAAGCAATCGATTCTTTATCAATGTCAATAATATGCGTTTCGAAATCTTTTTCTTGAATCAAATATTTAGTGAGTACACCCATTCCTGGACCTACTTCTAAAACCTTTTTATATTTAGATGTATGCTTAAGCGCCTTAACAATATCAAGAGCGATTGTTTCATCTTTTAAGAAATGCTGACCTAAATGTTTTTTTGCTCTTACGTTTTCGCTCATTATAAAATTTCAAGTAAAGTTCTAAAGGCAACAGCTTTTGTTCCGTATTTTTCGTTGTGATCTTTTTGTAAGCGAGGAGCTTCTTTTGATTGGTAATCTTTTAGTACATCAATACTTTTGCAAGTATATTGTACTGAAAAAGTAGTTCCTTGCTCTTCATCTACCAATACTTTGCAAATTTTATTTTCAGTAAAATAACCTGTTTTCATAACTTCTGGGATGTGAATTTCTTTCATCCACTTTACCCATTCATCACGAACATCATTTTCTACATTAACTGTTACATTGTAAATTATCATAAAAAATAAGTTTATAATTGGTGTTAATTAATTGCATCACCTCTTAATTTTCTGTAGCGTTTGCGAGCTTCTACTACATATAAACTACCAGGATATTTTTCTAATAATTGTTGATACAGCTCTTTTGCTTTTTCGATGTTTTTAAATTGATTCTCATTTATATCTGCAAGATTAAATGTAGCATCATCACCTAAAATATCAAAACCATAATTGTTTATTATTTCTTCGTAATATTTTGCTGCTTCAGTATAATTGGAATGTTTTAATTCAATTTTTGCTTTTCTATAAAGAATATCATCTGCTAAGGCATGGTTGGGGTAAAGTTTATTGATAGAATCAAGTGTAATTTTTGCTTGTTCATCTTTATTCTGAAAAGCTAATAAATCGGCTCTTGCAAAAATAAGCAGAGGAGCTTCATTCGTATCAATAGCTAGCGCATCGCTTATTAACAATGATAAATCCATTGCATCATTCGAAATAAGTTTTGAAGTAGCACCTTTTAAAACATCCAGTTGTGCTTGCGACCATTTAAAATCTCCTGTGTAATACGAAATTTTTGCATTTCTAAATTTAGCTTCTTGACCAATAACATCATATTTAAAACTTTTTTCAACTTGAGAATAATAAAGAGATGCATCCCAAATTTCTCCTGTCATTAATAGAATATCGGCTAATTCCAATTTGCACTCTGCCTGTTGAACAGCCGATAGTTGTGGCATTGCAATAGCATCATCTAAAATTTTGATAGCCTCATCTGCTTTATTTAAGTAAAAAGCTTTTAAGTGTGCATAATTTTTTAAAAGAGAAACAATGCTTGCAGATTTTCCAAGTTCTTCGATGGTGATGGAATAGTTTTTTTCAAGCTCTGTTAAATCAAGTTGCGTATAATCGCCTTTTGAAACTACTTTTGTGTATTGTACATTCAATAGCTCCATTCGAGCATTTGTATAAAAGTAATTGTCTTTTCCTTTTGAAATCACATATTGATAAGCTTTTGCTGCCACCTCATACGCTTCATTTTGTGAAAAAAGTTGAGCAAGTCCCATAACTCTTCCGCCTTCTTCTTTTTTTCTTTTGTCTAAAGCTTTTGCTTGAACAAATGCTCCATCCCAATCCTTTAATTGTATTTGCATCCAAATTAATAGTTCTGAAAAAATTGTTTTGTCTGGATGTTTCGCAATGCGTTTTAATAATTCAGTTTTTAAAAGCTCATTTTGTTTTGTGTCAGCATCAGCTCCAAAACTTGTTTGTAATCCATTTTGTACACTTTGTAAATACGAATCATTTATTTCTAAAGCATCTAAAAGTTCATTAATCATTAAAATTTTATCACCTTTTGTTTTGTAAACTTCGGCAAGCTCAAAGCTGTAAGGATAATTTGTTTGGGATATTTTTTTTCCTCTTTGGTAAGCTGCAATTGCATAATCGTATTGTCGGATAGCAATAAATCCATTAGCTAAAGAAAACACTTGGTCATCGTATTTTATAGATTTTACAGCCTGTTCCCAAGCACTTTTTGCTTTTTCTGGCTCTTCATTTTTTGTGTAAACAATTCCTAAGTCGATTTGATAATTTAAAAAAGTTGGATTTTGTTTGATATGTTTTTTAACTATTTTTTCTGCTTTTTTAAAATCTTTTGTTTCGATTAAACAGTTTAGATATTGGGAATAATAGATTTGAGGAGATTTTTTGTTATACAATTTTTCATAGTAATCCAAAGCTTTATCAAATTCTTTGTTTTGATAAAATTGCAAAGCCAACTGCTCATCAGTGTTTGGTTGAGCAACAGCTATTCCACTTGTAAAAACAAGTGCTAGAAAAAAAAATATTTTGTTTTTGATTTTCAATTGTTTACTATCCTATTATTTCCAAAACAACGGCTTTTGCTTCTATCTCAATTCCGTTACGTAAAGTTAATAAACTTCCTGTAAGTAAATGTTCGCCATAACCATGTGGGGCAAAAAGAACTGCATTTACAATTTCGCTTTTTCCTGGCTCAATGGGCGCTTTAAACAAATTTATTTGACATTCAGTACAATATTTTCCTGCGCCTTGCAAATAAGCTTGAGGACGGTAAACACCCATTAATTCATAGTTCGAAACATTTTCTAAAAGGAGTTTTACTTGAAGATATTTTTTATCGTAAATCATTTTTATTAGTAACAAGTATCAAATATTAAGTATCAGGTAGTAATAGGTTAAATCTTGATACTTAATACTATTTACTTGATACTTTTTAAAATTTCCTTTTCAACTTCTTCACTATCCCATTTTTTATCTATTTCAGGCATCGCCATAATTTTTTGCATGATTAATTCTTGCTTTTGTCCTTCTTTCATTGCGGTTGAGTAGCGAATGTGAGGGCTGTATGTTACCATTGAATATAGAGGAATCCATTTTTCGGGATATTTTTCACTAAATCTAGCTTCAATTTTTTTCTGTAATAAAAATTTTGGGTCTGCAGTTTTATCACGCATTTCCACAAAATTTGCAATGGCTAAATCAGCAATTGCATCGGCATCAGGTTTTCGAAGTTCTTGATAGTCGTTCATGATTTTGTTCCAATCTTCATTATGCTTTCCTATTAGTTCGTTTAATACCACACAATCTTCAAACCCGCAATTCATTCCTTGTCCGTAAAACGGAACAACAGCATGGGCAGCATCGCCAATCAATGCAATCTTGTCTTCAAAAGTCCAAGGATAGCATTTTACAGTTACAAGTGATGATGTTGGGTTGTTCATAAAATCATCAATAAGAGTTGGCATTAAAGGCACAGCATCAGGAAATTGTTCATTAAAAAATGTAGAAATATCTTCTTCTGTTCTTAATTTTTCAAAAGAAAACTCTCCTTCAAATGGTAAAAATAGAGTGCAAGTAAAATTACCATCCATGTTTGGTAATGCAATCATCATAAAACTTCCGCGAGGCCAAATATGCAATGCGTTCTTCTCAATTAAAAATTCTCCATTGGGACCAGGAGGTATTATAAGTTCTTTATAACCAGCTTCAATATAATGTTGATTGTACTCAAATCTATCGCTTGTTAATTGTAAGTTTAAACGAGAGGCAGCAAAAGCTCCATCCGAACCAAAGATTAAATCACTTTTATGTTTAGATATGGTGTTTGTTTCCGTGTTTTCAAATTCAGCAGATAGATTTTGTTTGTCAACAGAAATACATTTTTCATTGAAATGGATAGTAACATTTTTTTGTTGTTCTGCTAAATCCATCAATCTCATATTTATTTCTGCCCTTGAAACAGAATAGATTGCTTGGCCTTCTTTTCCATAAGGTTGGTAAGCTGTTGAGCCATCTTTATGATGGATAAATCTGCCATACATTGGAATAGCAATTTTTTTAATTTCATCAGCAATGCCAACACCTTCAAGTCCTTTCCATCCTCTGTCGCTTAATGCAAGGTTGATTGATTTTCCAGCAGACATTGCTGCTTTTCGCATATCTGGTCTGCGTTCAAAAATATTTATTTTATATCCACGTTTTGCAAGATAGATGGATAACAAAGAACCAACTAAGCCAGCACCAATAATATTTACTTTTTTATTCATATTTCTATTTTTTTCTCGCAAAGACGCAAAGCTCGCAAGGTTATAAATTATTTACAATTCTTACAATTCCATCTTTGATTAAATTTACATTAAAGTTAACCAACAAACCAAGTTTTTTATTTGTCAATTTTAGGTAAGTTAATAATTGTTTATGATGAACAGGAGCAAGTTGCTCAACAGATTTAATTTCAATTATTACTTTATCCGATACTATTATATCTGCTCTAAAACCGATATCAAGTTTAATTTCATTGTAAACGACAGCAATTCCTTGTTGTCTTTTATATTTAACTCCATGATTATCTAATTCATGGCATATTATTTCTTCATAAACACTTTCAAGCAATCCTGGTCCGAGTTGTGAATGAATAGAAATAAAAATGTTTAATAATATTTTTGAAATTTCATTTTCATTTAATTCTTTATTGGCTGAATTCATAAACTGCTTCTCTGCGTACTTTGCGTCTTTGTGAGACAAATTATCTTTTGATGTATTTATCGTTTAACCCTTGTTTTGCATTTAAATTTTCAAAAACTGAATTCATAAACTCTTTCTCTGCGTACTTTGCGTCTTTGCGAGACAATTTATTTCTTTAAATATTTATCATTCAACCCTTGTTTTGCACTTAATTTTTCCACGGCTGTATCCATTCTTCTCAATCGTGTCTCTTCTTTTTTTGCGTCATTAATCCACATTATATATTCTTTTTTATGGGAATAACTAAGGTTTTCGAAATAATTAAGAAGCTTATTTTTTGACAATATCTTTATAAAATCATCAGGAATAATTACCGTTTTATTTTTTGTTTCTATAATTTTTAATCCCTTCTCATTATTTATTATTGCTTCTGTAATATATTCTATTAATAATTTTTCATCTATTTGTTTTACATCGGTAAATTTTAAATGTCGATTATGAACATTGCCTTCATTTTTCAGCAACACCTTTTTTTTATCTTTTAATAATGCCCCTTGATAAAATACAAGAGTGCAATGTTTTTTAAAATACCAAAAACCGCAAACCATTCCATCTTTATAATAATTTGGTCCCCATTTCCAATCTTCAATAATAGCAGGGTCTGTTTTTAAAATAATAGCACGCAACTTTTTACAAATTGCTTGAGCAAAGGGCTCTGCGCTTGCTATTCCTTCGTCAATCAATTGTTTGGCGTTCGGATTGTGTTTTATTTTGGATCTAGCCATATTTTTTACTACAGTGCAAACAGAGAAGGCGCAATGTTCGCAGTATTTTTATTCGTTCATATTTAAAGAGATGTTTTTAAAATTTCTCCAAATCTAAAAATATCTTCGAAAGAATTATATAATGGTACTGGGGCACATCGAATGACATTCGGTTCTCTCCAGTCACTAATTACTCCTGCTTCTGTAAGTTTATTAAATAATTCTTTTCCTTTTCCGTGTGCTACAATAGATAATTGACAACCTCTTTGAGCCTTATCTCTTGGTGTGATAATCTCTAATTTTTGTTTAAGCGAATTATTTATGTCGTCAATTATAAATTCTAAAAAACCAGTTAATTTTTCTGATTTTGCGACCAAAGCATCCATTCCTACTTCATTAAAAATATCTACTGATGCTTTATGTGCTGCCATCGACAATACAGGCGCATTGCTCATTTGCCAAGCTTCGGCTGTTGGCATAGGAATAAATCCTTTCTCCATTTTAAAACGAGAATTTTTATCGTGCCCCCACCATCCTGCAAAACGAGGAATTTCGGGCTTGTTCAAATGACGTTCATGGATAAAAATTCCTGCAACACCTCCTGGTCCTGAATTCAAATATTTATAACTGCACCAACAAGCAAAATCCACATTCCAATTGTGTAATTCTAATTTTAAATTTCCGGCAGCATGTGCTAAATCAAATCCTACAGTCGCTCCAATATTATGACCAGCTTCTGTAATAGCTTTCATGTTAAACACTTGTCCGTTGTAATAATTTATTCCACCAATCATAATGGTAGCGATAGAATCTTTATTTTTTTCGATTGCCGAAATTATATCTTCATGACGGATGCATACTTCTCCTTCACGTGGAGCTATTTCAATGATAGCATCATCAGGGATGTATCCATGAAATTTCACTTGCGACTCCAAAGCATATTGGTCGGAAGGAAATGCTTTTGCTTCACATAAAATTTTATAACGTGTTTTTGTAGGACGATAAAAACTAACAAGCAATAAATGCAAATTAACTGTAAGTTGATTCATTACAACAACTTCTTCGGGTTTTGCACCTACTATTTTTGAAAGCGGTTCAGCAAATTGTTCATGGTATGACATCCAAGGTTTTCGTGCATGGAAATGTCCTTCAACACCAAATGTAGCCCAATCTTCTAATTCATTCAAAACATAATCTTGCGTTGCCTTTGGTTGAAGTCCGAGCGAATTCCCAGTAAAATAAACAGTTTCACGACCATGCATCATTGGGAAATAAAATTTTTCACGATACTTTTTTAATGGATCGTTTGCATCTTGTTGTTTTGCAAATTCTAATGTATTCTCGTAGTTCATACTTGTGTTTCTCGCAGAGCCGCTGAGTTCGCTGAGCTCTGTTTTTTATTAATAATTATTTACAATTCTTACGATTCCATCTTTAACCAAACTCACGTTAAAGTTAACTAGCAATCCTACTTTCTTGTTTGTTAATTTTAAGTAGGTTAATAGTTGTTTGTGATGAACAGGTGCTAAAAGTTCAACTGATTTAATTTCCACAATCACTTTGTTTTCTATAATTAGGTCGGCTCTAAATCCAATATCCATTTTTATATCATCATAAAACACTCCAATTTCTTGCTGTCTTTTATATGTTAAGCTTCTTTTCTTTAATTCATAGCAAATTACTTCTTCGTAAACACTCTCAAACAAGCCTGGTCCTAGCTGAGAATGTACCTTTATAAAGATATCAATCAGTGCACCAGTAATATCATTTTCTTTCATAATAAATTTTCTCAGCGTACTCAGCGGCTCTGCGAGAAATCCATTCCAAAGATATATATTTGTAGCATAATTTATTCAATTATGAAGAGAGAAAAATCAGAAGCATTATTTGAAAAAGCTAAAAAATATTTTCCGGGTGGTGTAAACAGTCCTGTACGCGCATTTCGTTCGGTTGGAGGCACACCATTGTTTATTCAAAAAGGAAAAGGATCACATATTTGGGATGCAGATGGGAATGAATTTATTGATTACTGCGGTTCTTGGGGACCTTTGATTTTGGGTCACGCAAACTCAAAAGTAGTAGATGCCATTAAAAAAACAGTTGAAAATGGAAGTTCATTTGGCGCACCCACAGCTTTAGAAAATGAGTTGGCCGAATTGATATTAAATAATAATAAATATATTCAGAAAATACGATTTGTTAGCTCTGGAACAGAAGCAGTGATGAGTGCAATTCGTTTGGCGAGAGGATATACAAAAAGGAATAAAATTTTAAAGTTTGAAGGCTGTTACCATGGCCATAGCGATTCGCTACTGGTGAAAGCAGGTTCTGGATTAGTAACATTTGGTAATACTTCATCTGCAGGTGTTCCCGAAAGTTTTGTGAACGAAACAATTGTTGTTTCATTAAATAATGAAGAAGCAGTGAAGCAAGCATTTGTTGAATTTAAAAATCAAATTGCTTGTGTAATTATTGAGCCTATTCCAGCAAACAATGGTTTATTATTACAACGAAAAGAATACTTACAGTTTTTACGTGACATTTGTACTGAAAACAAAACACTTTTAATTTTTGATGAAGTAATTAATGGTTTTAGAATAGGTTTTGAAGGTGCTGCTGGTTATTATAAAATACAACCCGATATTATTACTTACGGAAAAATTATTGGAGGAGGATTGCCAGTTGGAATGTATGGGGCAAGCGA
This sequence comes from Arcticibacter sp., assembly GCA_021155045.1. Lineage (GTDB taxonomy): Bacteria > Bacteroidota > Bacteroidia > 2-12-FULL-35-15 > 2-12-FULL-35-15 > 2-12-FULL-35-15. The sequence continues at coordinate 101,023 of JAJNQB010000014.1, read as the reverse complement.
AGAAATTATGAGCAATATTTCTCCAGAAGGAAATGTTTATCAAGCTGGAACATTAAGCGGCAATCCTGTGGCAATGGCAGCAGGAATAGCGCAATTAACAGAATGTTTAAAACCAAATTTTTATCAAGACTTAGAAAAGAAAACACAATTTTTGATTGACACAATTTTTGGGAGTCTAAAATCGAAAATCGAAAATCTCCAAATTTTTTCTGTTGGTTCCATATTCTGGATTGCTTTTACAGATAAAGATACAATTCGTTCTGCTGAAGAAATTGACGCAGACTCCATGAAATATTTTAGAGTATTACACAAAGAATTATTGGAACGTGGAATTTATTTAGGTCCTTCTGGTTACGAAGTAGGCTTTGTTTGTGAAGCACATACAAAAGAAGATTTAACTAAAACAGCAAATGCTTTTGCGGAAGCTGTGGAGATTGCGTTCAAATAAAAATTCTTAAATTTGTATTATGAATCTTCATGCTCAAAAAATAGAATTAACTAAACAACTTTTGGAAATAAATAGTGAAGTTATCTTAAAGCAGATAAAAGCATTGTTAAAAGCCCATAAAACGGATTTGTGGGATGAATTAACTGAAGAACAAAAGTCCTCTGTTGAAAAAGCAAAAATTCAATTAGTAAATGGAGAAGGTATTGCCCACAAAGAAGTGATGAAAAAATATAAGAAATGGCGTACAAAGTAATTTGGGCTCCTGAAGCCGTTAATACTTTTGATAACATTATAGATTACCTTAGCAAACATTGGTCAAAAAAAGAAGTAACGAGATTTATTGACGATGTAGAGCAAACAGTTTTTTTACTCGAAAAAAATCCTTTTTTATTTCGTGGCTCCTCAAAAGTAAATGTACATGAAGCATTGATTACGAAGCATAATTTACTTTTGTATCAGATAGTTGAAAACTCTAAACGAGTTGAACTCATTAGTTTTTGGGATACAAGACAAAATCCAAAGAAAAAATTAAAGAAGAAGTAATTTACTTTATAATCACCAAAAAATAATTTTTCTTTCCTTTTTGGATTAAAATGTATTTTTGATTTATCAGATTTTGGTTTGTTACTTTAAATTCTAAATCTTCTATTTTGCTTTTATTTAAAGCAACGCCACCACCTTGCAACATCTTGCGTGCTTCACCTTTTGATGGGAAAATTTTTGTTTTGTCTGCTAATAAGTCAATAATAGAAATTGTATTTTCTAATTCTGATTTTGACATTTCAAATTGAGGAACACCATCAAAAATATCCAAAAACAAATCTTCATTTAGTTTTCCTAAATCATCAATTGTTCCGTTGAATAAAATTTCAGATGCTTCCACCGCTGAATTATAATCAGCCTCCGAGTGAACTCGGGTGGTAATATCTTTTGCTAATGTTTTTTGTAAAACACGCAAATGTTTAGCTTTTTCATGTTCTGTTTCCAAAGCTTCTATTTCATCTTTAGTAAATAAAGTAAAAATGCGGATGTATGTTTTTGCGTCTTCATCACTTGCATTTAACCAAAATTGATAAAATTTATAAGCAGAAGTTTTATTTTTATCCAACCAAACATTACCACTTTCTGATTTTCCAAATTTTGTACCATCAGCTTTTTTTATTAATGGAGTAGTTAAAGCATACGCTTCGCCACTAACTTTCCTTCGAATCAATTCTGTTCCGGTAACAATATTTCCCCATTGGTCGGAACCGCCCATTTGAAGCTTAACGCCTTTGTTTTTCCATAAATAATAAAAATCATAACCTTGTACCAGTTGGTAGCTAAATTCTGTAAAGCTCATTCCGTTTTCCAATCGATTTTTTACGGAATCCTTTGCCAACATATAATTTACAGAAATGTGTTTTCCAACATCGCGTATAAATTCTAAAAAACTAATTCCTTTAAACCAATCGTAATTATTTACAATTTCGGCACTGTTTGCACCACAATTAAAATCTAAAAACTTTTCTAACTGTTTTTTTTGGCAAGATAAATTATGATTTAGTGTTGCTTCATCTAATAAATTTCTTTCTGCTGATTTTCCAGATGGATCACCAACCATTCCTGTGGCGCCACCAACCAAAGCAATAGGTTTATGTCCTGCTTTTTGAAAATGTAATAAGGTCATAATTTGAACCATGTTGCCAACACCCAATGAATCAGAAGTAGGATCAAAGCCAATATAGCCAATAACCATTTCTTTGTTCAGCAAAGCTTCTGTTTCAGGCACTATGTCATGAAGCATGCCTCTCCATTTTAGTTCTTCAACAAAGTTTTTAATCATATTCGTTTAAATATTTTGGTAAGCAAAGATAAATAAATGTATAACTTCGTAACACAAAAAAACAATAATGATTTTAGTTACTGGTGGTACAGGTTTAGTGGGTTCGCATTTGTTATATGATTTAGCAAAGCAGGGAAAAAGGATTCGTGTTTTGAAGCGGGCAAGCAGTAACATCTCCAACGTAAAAAAAGTTTTTTCTTATTATTCTGTAACTCCTGATGAATTATTAAAATTAATTGAATGGTATGATGCTGATATACTTGATATTCATTCATTAATAGAAGCAATGCAAGATATTACCGAAATATATCATTGTGCAGCAATGGTATCATTTAACCCAAAAGATGAAGTAGAAATGATGCGAGTAAATGTGGAGGGAACAATTAATATGGTAAACGCTGCATTGGAAAAAAAAGTTCAAAAATTTTGTCATGTTAGTTCAATTGCATCTATTGGAAAACCTGAAAATGTAAGTGAATATGATGAAACAATGTTTTGGAAAAATTCGCCCGACAATTCCAATTATTCTATAAGTAAATATAATGCCGAAAGAGAGGTTTGGCGAGGAGCAGAAGAAGGGTTGAATGTAGTAATTGTAAATCCTTCATTGATAATTGGTGCTGGAAATTGGACGCAGAGTAGTAGTAATATGTTTACTAAGGCATACAAAGGAATAAAATTTTATACCGATGGAACAAATGGTTTTGTTGATGTAAGAGATGTTGTAAACATTATGGTTAGGCTAATGGGAAACAATATTTTTGCAGAACGTTTTTTATTAAATGCAGAAAACAAAACCTACAAATATTTTTTTGATTTAATTCATGAACAATTTGGAAACCCCAAACCAAGTATAAAAGCAAATAAATTTTTAAGTTCGTTTGCTTGGCGTATGGAAAAGCTAAGGTATTTGCTTGTAGGTTCAAACCCTTTAATTACAAAAGAAACAGCACGTTCAGCAAACCGAAAAAGTGCATACTCCAATAAAAAAATATTAAAACAATTTCCTGATTATAAATTTATTTCAGTAGAACAATCATTGAAGGATACTTGTGAGTTGTTTTTGAAGGATGTTGCAAAATAGTTTACTTTTCATTCATCACTTGTGCTTGCATTTTGCTTAAATCATCAAGCACAATTTGGTAAACTTCGTTAAGTAGTGCAGGATTTTGTGTGTAAAAAGCAAAGCTTTCATCAAACTGTTTTTTTTCTAGTTGATGTTTTTTTAAAATATCAACTTTAATATCACTATGATTTATATTTATGGTTTGAGGATTTAAACTCAAATTCATACTTGCTTCTGTTAAATGAATGTCTAGCATCACAGCAGCCATTTTTTCTTTTGGAAGTACGTTTTCTGGAATAGAAATTTCAGCGTCACCCGAACAACCAAATGATGCTGAAATTATAAAAAGTAAAACAACTATTTTTTTCATTGTTATTGTCCCGAACTTGGTGGTGCGCCATCAGCAGTGCCAGAATTAGGCGGTTTTGGTAACCAACAATCTTTGTATTTAAAGCTTAGTTTGTTGTAATAATCACTGCTGTAAAAACCAACACGGTCAATTGCAGCATCCACTTCCGATTGATCTAAATTTTCTGCTTCACGCAAAACTAAAACATACATCCAATTTTCTTTTTTGCAAATAGAGCATCCATACAATGAATAATTTATTTCCAATAAATCTTGAAAAAATGCTTCTTTATTTTTGTCAGTAACAGCACACAATGGACTCATTACCTGAAAATAATATTTATCAGGATTGGTTTGAAAATTAAAAGCATCAATCCAAACAGTAGAGTCTTTTACTTTTAATGACCATTGTCCTTCTTTTGCTCCGCGACTAGCAGCAACATCTATCTTAAGAGCTGTAATGCTATTCTCAACTAGTTTTGTAATTTCTGGTAGTTTCATTTTTTATAATTTTAGGGTTATTGAAATTTTTCTTTTAAGTTTTTCATGAATTCTGTTGCATAAACAAAATCACAGACTTCCTGATTTTTAGTTTTTAAAATTTCTTGCTTGTTTCCTTCCCACCATTTTTGGCCTTGATAAATAAACATAATGTTATCGCCAATTTCTATTACCGAATTCATATCATGCGTAATAACTATGGTAGTAATGTTATATTCTTGTGTAATTTCTTTTATAAGATTATCAATTACAATGGATGTTTTGGGGTCTAAGCCAGAATTAGGTTCATCGCAAAACAAATATTTGGGTTGAACAGATATTGCACGAGCAATAGCAACTCGTTTTCTCATCCCTCCACTAATTTCGGATGGATAAAGATTATTCGCATTTTTTAAATTTACACGTTGCAAACAAAAATTGGCTCTGTCTTTTTTTTCGCTTTCATTCATGTCCGTAAACATCGACAAAGGAAAAACAACATTTTCTTCAACTGTTTTGGAGTCAAATAAAGCTCCAGCCTGAAAAAGCATGCCTATTTCTTTTCTAACTTCTTGTTTTTCTTTTACATTTAATTCTGTAAAACTTCTTCCATCGTACAAAATTTGTCCGGTATCAATATCATTCAAGCCAACCATACATTTAAGTAGCGTTGTTTTTCCAGAACCACTTTCACCAATAATCATATTGGTTTTTCCTGTTTCAAACTTAAAAGTAATGTCGTTTAAAACAGTTCTTTCCGAAAAAGCTTTTGATATGTTGTTTACTTGAATCAAACTAAAAGTAATTGAGTTAAAATTAAATCGAATAATAAAATAAGCACACTACTATATACAACTCCTTTTGTGCTTGAGCGACCTACTTCTAACGCACCACCACTTGTGTAATAGCCATGATATGCAGGAACGGAAGCTATAATAAATGCAAAAAATACCGATTTGATTAAAGCGTAAATAACATTGTACGGTCTAAATTCATAAGTAATACCATATACATATTCATAATCAGTAACCACCCCTGCAAACAACCCAAATACATATCCGCCTAAAATTCCTAAAAACATAGAAAAAACAACCAAAATAGGATTGAACAAAACAGAAGCGACAATTTTCGGGAATATTAAATACCCAGAAGAATTAATTCCCATGATTTCCAACGCATCTATTTGTTCGGATACACGCATTGTTCCAATTTCTGAAGCAATGCTCGAACCAACTTTACCAGCCAATATTAAACTTACAATAGCAGGAGAAAATTCAAGTATCATAGAATCACGAACAGCAACACCAACAGCATAAACAGGAATAAGAGGACTTTCAAAATTAAAGGCTGATTGAATGGTTATAACTGCTCCCATAAAAACAGAAATGATAGCAACAATACCTAATGAACCAACTCCTAAAATGTTTATTTCTTCAAAAATCCTATCTATATAAACCGAAAACTTTTCGGGTTTGCCGAAAGCTCGTTTTATTAAAATAAAATATCTTCCAAAATGGAAAAGGATTTTCATAGATGATTTTAAATTTGCCTAAAAATAATAATAATTTAAGTAATGGCTGAAGCCAATTATTTTTAATAAATTTGTAAACGTAAATATACGTCCTTAAATGAAAGCATTTTTTAAAAAATCATTCTTTTACATCACTATTTTTATGCTTTTTGCTTCTCTTTCGAGTTGTTATATGTTTAAGAAAAAAAACCGTTGTGGCGATTGCCCAAAATGGCATAAAATAGAGCTATTCGAGCTAATAAAAGCCTTTTTTTGATAGAATTCTAAAAACTTCCCTTTTTTTACTGAAATTCTTTTTTCTTATTTGGTTAAGAATCTTATATTTGCAACCCTTAAGTTAGTAAATATAACAGAAACAAAATAAAATAAGAATATGAGTGTTTTAGAAAAAATTAGAAGCAGAGCAGGATTACTTGTTGGTATCATTGGTGTTGCATTATTGGTATTTATTCTGCAAAGTGCCTTTGAATCAGGAAACTTCTTTTTCAAAAATGACAAAACAATAGGCGAGATTGCTGGAAAGTCAATCGACTATGATATGTTTGCTACAAAGTATAATGAAGCTGTTGAAACTCAAAAACGTAATAGTGGAACAACTACGCTAGACCAACAAACACTGGATGGTATTGCAACTCAAGTTTGGAATCAGTTCATTAACGAACAAGTAATGCAGAAAGAATATGCCAAACTTGGAGTTTCTGTTTCGGGTGACGAACTAACAGATATGATGATTGATCATCCACATCCTTCTATTATTCGTAATTTAAGTGACCAACAAGGAAATATTGCACCTCAATTTGCAGATGAAAAAACGGGAGAAGTAAGTCCTTCAAAAATTCGTCAGTTTGTTCAATCAATGACTGATGAAGTAGAAACACAATGGATAGAGTTGGAAAAATATATGCGCCAAGTACGTATGTATGAAAAATATGTGAATGTTTTCAAAAAAGGAATGTACACTCCTGCTGCTTTTGCAAAACGCAACTATATTGCTCAAAGTTCTTCTGTGAACATTAAATATGTTATTAAAAACTACAAAACAGTCGCTGATAGCACCGTAAAAGTTACGGATGAAGATTTGAATAAATATTACAATGCGCATCAATATCAATACAAACAAGAAGCATCAAGAGATATTGAATACATTACTTTTAATTTAGTTCCATCACAAGAAGATATTGATGAAACTAAAAAAGAAATGGAAAAAGTTGCTGATGATTTTAGAACTAAAAAGCCAGAAGAAGATTCCGCTTTTGTAGTTTCAGAATCGGATAGCCGTAACTTTGATATGACTTTCCATGCTACAGGAACATTGTCACCACAAATAGATTCTACAATGTTTGCAGCTTCAGTTGGGACAGTAGTGGGACCCTACAAAGAAAATGCAGCGTTCATAGTTGCTAAACTTGTTAAAACAAAAACTTCGGCTGACTCTGCAAAAGTGCGTCATATATTAATTGCTTACCAAGGCTCTGGTGCATCAGAGGCGGTTACTCGTTCAAAAACAGATGCTAAAAAAATGGCAGATAGTTTACTTGTATTATTAAAAAAGAGCAATGCAAAATTTGTTGAATTTGTAGATAAGCACTCTGATGATGGTGGAAAAACAATGCCTCCAAACAAAAAAGCTGGAGAATACTACATGGGTAAGGGCGGAGATTATGGTTGGATAAATGCAAACTCTGGTTTTGTGGATCCATTTAAGAATGCAGGTTTAGACAATAAAAAAGGAGATATAGTAATTGCGGAATCTAACTATGGATACCATATTATAGAAGTACTAGATTCAAAAGGTTCTCAAAAGAAAATACAAGTTGTAACGATTGATAAAGTTGTACAACCAAGTAGCAAAACATTATCTGCTATAAATATTGAAGCAAGTAAATTTGCGTCAGAAAATAATACAAACGAATTATTCCAAAAAGCAGTAATTGACCAAAAGTTAAACAAACGTATTGCTGAAAAGGTTAAAGAAAACGACAAAACAATTGCTGGATTAGAAGCTCCTCGTGAGTTAGTAAAATGGGCGTATGAAAATAAAAAAGGAAGCGTATCTGCTCCAATGGAAATTGGAAATAAATATGTGGTTGCTTCATTAATTGAAGTAAGAGAAAAAGGAATTGCACCATTAGAACAAGTAAAAGATGATGTTACAGCTAAAGTAATTAAAGAGAAAAAAGCGGAAATGTTTATTAAAGAATTTGAAACAGCTTCGAAAGGAGCAACTATTGAAGCAGTAGCCAACACGCTAAAATTAAATATTGAACAAGCAAACAATATTAATTTTAATACCTTCTCGATTCCTGGCTCATCAAGTGAACCAGCTGTAATTGCAGCAGCTTCTGTCTTAAAAGCAAAAACAATGAGCAAACCATTAATTGGTAATGAGGGCGTGTTTTTAGTTTATGTGGATGCAGCAACAGATGCTCCAGCATTAACAGATGTTAAAGGACAACAAAATATGCAAACATCTCAAATGCAATATAAAGTAGATAATGAATTATATGAAGCACTAAAAGAGAAAGCGGAAATAACAGAACATCTTGTTAAATTTGGATTTTAATTTCTTTTAAAAAAATTAAAAAGAAAAGCGAAGTAAAATTTTACTTCGCTTTTTTTATGTAAAAATATAATTACAAAATACTACTTAATAAGATTGATGCTACTGTAAAATAGATTAGTAATCCGGTAATATCAACAACTGTAGCAACAAAAGGAGCAGAAGAAACTGCTGGGTCGAGTCCTAAGCGTTTTAATATAATTGGGAAAAGAGAACCTACGGTATTCCCCCAAAGTACAACTCCAATTAATGAAATACCAACAGTTAATCCAATTTCTAGCCAGTTTGGTCCGTAGATATTTACAAATTGTGCCCACAAAACAACTCTTGTAAAGCCTATTATTCCTAGCATTAAGCCAAGTATCAAGCCAACTTTAATTTCTTTTTGAATAATTTTCCACCAATCTTTAATAGTAATTTCATTTAAAGCCAATGCACGAATAACTAGCGTTGAAGCTTGTGATCCCGTATTTCCTCCGCTCGAAATAATTAAAGGAACAAACATAGCAAGCACAACAACTTTTGCAATTTCATTTTCAAAAAAACTCATTGCAGTAGCGGTTAAACTTTCACCAATAAAAAGTATTACCAACCAGCCTGCACGTTTTTTTAGCATAGAAAACAAAGAAATGTTCATGTATGGTTCGTCCAAAGCTTCCATACCAGCCATCTTTTGTAAATCTTCTGTTTCTTCATCTCTTCTAACATCAACCACATCATCAATTGTAATTTTCCCAACCAATCTTCCTAAAGCATCTACAACAGGTAAAATTACAAGGTTGTATTTATCCATAACGTTGGCAACTTCTTCGGCATCAGTATTTGTCTTTACAGAGATAACCTTCGCATCATATATATCGGCTACCTTAGCACGAGTAGGAGAAATAATTAATTTTTTTAATTGTAAAATACCAACAAGTTTTTCATCATCATCCACTACATAAATAGCATATATGTCTTCTTCATCATCTGCTTGATTTCTTATCTCTCTTACACATTCAATAGCACTACTGTTTACATGAACACGAATTAACTCCTTTGCCATTAAACCACCAGCAGTGTTTTCATCGTAATTTAATAAATCAACGATATCACTAGCTTGTTCACTATCTTCTAATTGCGCAAGTACTTCCCCCTGCATTTTATCAGGCAATTCAGCAATAACATCGGCTGCATCATCCGAATCCATATTATCAATTAATTGCTCCGCAATTTGTTTTGATGTTAATGAATTTAATATTTGCTCCCGGATGTCTTCTTCTAATTCAACCAACACATCGGCTGAAACTTGTTCATCTAATAATTTATATACAAAAAGAGCTTGTTCTAGTTCAAGTTTATTTAAAATTTCGGCAATATCAGGTGGGTACAACTCTTTCAGTTGTATACGAACAGACTCTTTGTTGCCAGTAACTATGGAACTTTGGAGCGTTTCTAAAAATTCTGTTGTAAATTCAAATTGCACGATTTATTAATTTTTGAATTTACCCGCAAAGGTAGTATTTATAATAATTCATAAGGTCAAAATGTTTGTGAGTAAATCATACTTCAAAATGACTAAAATCAGTTTCTTGATTTTGTTTTGAAAGCTAATAAAATTAGGGTATTCTAAGATTTTCTTATTTAGAAGTGTTCTAAATTATTTCTATGACAATTCTATGACAAAACTACTTGTAATGCTTTGCAAATTTGTGCTGTAAAAGAAAAGTAGCCGATTTGAATAATTTTAAAATCATAGCATTCACTCACAAAACTACCGATATTAATGATATTGGCAATTTTCATATTGATGAAAAAGATTTAGCAGAACGTTTAAATTTTTTAAAGGCTTCTGTGAATGCACAAGAACTTCTTTATTTATCTACATGTAACAGAGTTGAATTTTTGCTTTCGGTTGCCGAATCTTTAGATAAAACATTTCTAAACAAATTTTTCACCGCATTCGATTCTTCTTGGACTGAAAATGAAATTAATTGGTCTGTTGAAAATGCTCAAGTGTATGAAGGAGAAAATGCTTTACGCCATTTGTTTAGTGTTGCTTCTTCTATTGATTCATTGGTGGTTGGCGAAAGAGAAATTATTACGCAAGTAAGAAATGCTTATGAAAAATGCAATCAACTAAATTTAACTGGTGATTTAATTCGCTTAGTAATCAAACGAACAATTGAAGTTGGAAAAGATGTTTATACACATACTAATATTGCTCGCAATCCTGTTTCTGTAGTTTCTTTAGCATATCGCAAGTTGCGCTCCTTAAATGCAAAATTAGATGCTCGTTTTTTAATTATTGGTTCGGGTGTAACAAATACCAATATGGCGAAGTATCTGAAAAAACATAAGTTTACTAATTTTACTATTTTTAATAGAACGCTTGCAAATGCTGAAACATTAGCAGCAGAGTTAAATGGAAAAGCATTTCCTTTATCAGCATTAGAAAATTATACAGATGGATTTGATATTATTGTTACTTGTACTGGCGCTGCCGAAAGCGTAATTACTCCTGCTATCTATAAGAAATTAGTTGGTAATGATAAATCAAAAAAGATAGTAATTGATTTAGCAATTCCTAACGATTTGGACGCTGAAATTTTAAACAATTATGATGTAAATTTAATTGCAATAAATAATTTACAAGAAGTTGCTAAAGAAAACATGCAAGCACGTGAACAAGAGCTGGAAGCTTGTAAAATAATCATTGAAAATAATATTCAAGAGTTCGAACAAATTTTAAGAACAAGAAAAGTAGAGTTGGCAATGAGTGAAGTTCCTAAAAAAGTTAAGGAGATTCGTGAAGTTGCACTCAATGAAGTATTTGCTAAAGAATTATTGTCAATGGATGCAGGTTCAAAAGAGGTGTTAGATAAAATACTTCAATACATGGAAAAAAAATACATCAGCGTACCTATGAAAATGGCAAAAGACATTTTGACCAATCAAAAATAGTACGCAGATTAATTATGATTTTTTTATGATTTTCGCTGGTAAAATCTTAAACAATCATAACTATCATAAAAATCAGTGTTCCATATAAATTAATCAATGACTCGTAAAATAATAATAGGTTCAAGAGGAAGCGAATTGGCATTGTGGCAAGCCAATCATGTATTAAGGAAAGTTCAAAAGCTTGGGCTTACAGCTGAAATAAAAATAATTAAAACTCAAGGAGACCAAATTCAAGATTTGAGTTTTGATAAGCTTGAAGGAAAAGGTTTTTTTACAAAAGAAATTGAAGAAGCTCTATTAAAAAAAGAAATTGATTTAGCTGTTCATTCTCATAAAGATTTACCAACAACATCGCCAGAAGGACTTCAAATTGCTGCTGTTTCTGAAAGAGAAGATTCTGCTGAATTAATTATTATCAGAAAAGAATCGTTTGATAAAACACAAAAATTTTCTTTTAAAACAAATGCTATTATTGGAACTTCTTCTGCACGTAGAAAATCACAATTATTTGCTTTTAGAGGAGATATTAAAATTGAAGATTTAAGAGGAAATGTTCCTACTCGTATTCAGAAATTACGAGATAAAAAATACGATGCCATCATGCTTGCTGCTGCGGGTGTTGAGCGATTAAGAATTGATTTAAGCGAATTCAAAGTTGTACGACTTGACCCAAAAGAATTTATCCCTGCTCCTGCACAAGGTGTTCTTGCTTTGCAAATAAGAGAAGAAGATCATGAATTGTTTCAATACATTAATAAATTAAATTTCGAAAAAGTAGAAGACATTATTGGCGTTGAACGGAAGGTGTTAAACTTGTTTGATGGCGGTTGTCAATTGCCATTGGGTGTTTACTGTATTAAAGAAGATAATAAATTTAAAGTATGGGCATCCAAGTCGGATAGTTGGAATACAATGCCAAAACGTATTTACAAAGAATCATTTACGAATGATGGTTTAGCTCAAAAAATTGTAGAAGCATTAAATTCAATAAAACCTTGTTCTGTTTTAATTACTCGTGATTTGAATGAAGATTCTTTTTTCAAAAAAACATTAGAAGGGAATAAATATACTGTTACTGGAATTTCATTCATAGAAACAAAAGAAGTGAAATATAATTCAGTACCTGAATGCGATTGGATATTTTTTGCAAGTAGCAATGCTGTTGATTTTTTCTTTGCACAAAATCCAGAGTTAAAAAGCAAAATTAAATTTGGAGTTATTGGGAAATCAACGGAGCAAGCATTAAAGCAACATAATAAAAATGCAGCATTTGTTGGGAGTATAAACGATACAAAAATTGTTGGAAAAAAATTCGCAAAAACAGTAGGAGCAGAAAAAGTTTTATTTCCACAAGCAAAAGGAGGATTAAGAACGATTCAACAACAATTCGAAGATCAAACAAAACTAACTGATTTAGTTGTTTATGAAACTGGTAAAAAAGAAAGCACAACAATTCCAACTGCTGAAATAGTTGTATTTACGAGCCCTTCAAATGTTGATTCGTTTTTCACTAAAGCAAAAATTTCTGACAAACAACAAGTAGTTGCAATTGGAAAATCAACAGAAAAAAAATTAAAAGAATATAATGTTGAAAATTGCATTTTGCCACAATCTTTTGATGAAGTTGGTTTGGTGGAAGCTGTTTTCGGGGTGTGATAGAACACGGATTTTTAGGATTATGATGATGAGTTAAGATAAATTATGTCAGGGAATAATTTTTTGCATTCAGATATAACGGGTTTGATTATTAAAGCATTTTACAATGTGTATAATAAACTTGGATATGGTTTTTTAGAAAAGGTATACGAAAATTCAATGATGATAGAACTAAAAAAACTTGGGTTAAATTGCCAAAAACAATGTCCGATTGGGGTTTTTTATGATGAAATAAATGTAGGACAATATTTTACAGATATAATTGTAAATGATTGTGTAATTATTGAATTAAAAGCAGCAGATTGTTTAATTGAAGAGCACGAAGCTCAATTGGTGAATTATCTTCGTGCCACAGACATCGAGGGAGGCTTACTCTTAAATTTTGGAAAAGAAGCGGAGTATAAACGTAAGGTTTTCAATAACGAATATAAAAAACATAAAAAATCGTAACAATCATAAAAATTTGTGTTCTATACTATGATACACCGTCCACGTAGATTAAGAAAAACAGCCATCTCCAGAGAAATGGTAGCAGAAACTCGTCTTTCAAAAGATATGTTTATCTACCCTTATTTTGTAGTTGAAGGTAAAAATATTGTTCATCCTATTGATGCCATGCCAGGCGTTAATCATTTTTCGATTGATGAATTAATTAAAGATGTTGAAAAAGGATTAAAATTAGGAATCAATAAAATTTTACTTTTTGGTGTTGGCGAACAAAAAACAGAAGATGCAAGTTCTTCATTCAGCAATAATTCAATAATTGTAAAAGCTGTAAAGGCATTAAAAGATAAATTCGGAGAATCACTTTATGTTATTACCGATGTATGTGTATGTGCATATACAACACATGGACATTGCGGTATTATTCATGACGATTATGTGCACAATGATTCATCAGTAGAAGTATTAGCAAAAATGGCTTTATCACATGCACAAGCTGGTGCAGACATGGTTGCACCTAGCGATATGATGGATGGAAGAATAGGAGCCATGCGTAGTTTACTTGATAAAAAAGGTTTTGAGAACACAGCTATCATGTCGTATTCCATAAAATATGCATCTGCTTATTATGGTCCATTTCGTGAAGCTGCTGATTCTGCACCGCAAAAAGGAGATAGAAAATCCTACCAAATGGATTTTAGAAATGGAAATGAGTCAATGACGGAAGGATTGTTGGACGAATCAGAAGGAGCAGATGTTTTAATGGTGAAGCCAGCCTTGGCATATATGGATGTAATTTTTAATTTAAGACAACATACATTATTACCTATCGCTTGTTATAATGTTTCTGGTGAGTATTCTATGGTAAAAGCTGCGGCTGCAAAAGGTTGGATTGATGAACAAAAAATAGTGATGGAAAATATGTATGCTTTTGCAAGGGCAGGAGCAAACTTGATTATCACTTATCATACAAAAGATATTTTGGAAAAAGGTTGGATTTGAATTTAGTTCATTCGTTGATTGGTTCATTCGTTTTTTACTAGTAAACAAATAAATCATTCAACCAAGTATTACTTTCCTTTACTTATTTCGAATCCGCCAGCACCTAAAGCATACGCAGTAACCGCACCTTCTTCGTTATATTCGGGTTTTACTTTTATAACTTCTTTTCCAGTTAATTTACTAATGCCATTTGCAACAACTTGCGCTACATCCCAAAAATTAAATTTTTTTATTCTTCCATTTTCTTTCTGATTTTCTATGGAAGCAACATCAAATGTTTTTTCTTTGATTTTTGTAGCCACTGTTTCTTTCAATGATAAATAATCATTTTTTGTTGCTTTATTTTTGGAAGAATTATCAGCTAAAAGCGATTCATTTTCTTTTTTGTTTGCATTTGCAATCGCATTTTCATTGTTATTAGAAACAATAATTTCTTCGTTAACTTTTTCGTTGTTTGTGAAAACAAATTCAGGAGGAGTAATTTTATTTTCAATTATAGTGTTGTTTGGCGCATTTTCAAAATTATTTTTTTCTTTATTTTTTCTAATAGTCGTATTCGCCACAGCATTTAAATTTGTTGTAGTAGTTGTTGTGCTTTCTTTCTTGTTTTCAACTACACTGCCATTATTTTTTGTAGGAGCAACAGTGTTTTTATGCGCAAAACTTTTCGGTTGGTTGGGTTTATTAAAAATATAAAACAGTCCAAAAAGCAATAAAATTGCTGCTGCAGCCGCATAGCGAAAATAAAGAGGAATTATTTTTTTCTCTTTACGTTTTAGTTTTTCTTTGTTTTCATATACAACAGAAGAATCTGCTTTTAATTTTGTTTTTTGAAAAAGCGCATATTCACTTTTAAAGCTAATATCAGCTTCAAACTGTTGATTCAATAGTTCAAGCTCTGGTAAGCTCAGTTGATTTTCAAGTGCTGAAATTAATAGCTCGTCTTGCGGAGTACAAATCTGTTTTAGTGTGTCTTTATTGTCAAAAACAATATTTAATTCTGGATACAGTTTTGTTTTTTTATATAATTCTAATTCATAAAACGACTGGGGATGTTGTTTTAAAAATGAATTCAACAATTCATTTTCTGTTTTAGTGATGTTTCCTTCAATAGCTTTAATAAAGAATTCATCTTTATTGTTGAACGTAATTTCTTTTTTTAATTCTTCTTTATTTTCAAAAACAAAAGAAGAATTGTCAAGTGTAATATTTTCGAACGAATCAAAATCCTCTTTTACTTCAGGATGTTGTTCAATAAACAATAACAATTCAGCCACCTCATTTGGTGTTAATTTTCCTTCGTAATAATCAAGGAAAAATGCTTCGTAGTTATGTTTGTTAATATTCATCTTTTTTTATTCCCCTCTTGAGAGGGGCAGGGGTGTGTGTTTTATTTAAATAACATTCTCCATTGCGCCAATATAGTTTTTCAAAAAAGCCCTAGCTCTGAATATGTAAACTTTTACTTGCGATTCATTTAAGTTGGTTATTTCTCCTATTTCAGCATAGTTATAACCTTCATAATCTCTTAATAAAATAACAGAACGTTGTATTTCTGGTAATTTATTTAATGCTTCATTTAATATTTCTTTTAAATCACTGTATTGTTTGCTATGATTTAGGCTTTTCAGGTTTGCTTCCGTCATATCGCCTTGTTTTTTATCCCTTCTAATTCTGTCAATCATGGTGCGATAACCAGTAGTGAACATATATGATTTAGCATTTTTACTTTCTACATCCGACACTTTTAACCATAGTTTTTCATACGTATCTTGCACAATATCGCGCGCTTTTTCGCTATCCTTAATATTTTTAAGGATAAACCGATAAAGATTATCAGCATATAGATCTACGCAATGATTGAACTCTTCTACTGTCATTATAGCATTTTTGTGCAATTATACGTTTAGGACGGACAAGTTACTGCAAAGTTACAGGGAATTTTAAAAATTTGTATAATAATATAAATTTCAGTACCTATGTTATGGCGCAATTTCAATGAAATTATTGAAAAACAAAAAGTAATTATTTCAAAATTGAATGAATTTAAAACTAAAAATATTTTTAATCCTTTGTGCATTTACTTTACAAGCAAATGCACAAATGTATTTTAATCGTTTGTATGATTACAACTCGCCTTCTTTAAATGCAGCAGGGTCGGTTTATGAATACGTAAATGGAGATTTTTTGATTACTGGCCAAAAGTATCCTTTTTCTGACTTCGGAGCGTTGCATTTTATACGAATAAATTTTAATGGGGATACTATTTATAATAAAAAATTTCCTATGCTTGGATCATATCCCAGTACAGGCTCTTCTGGGTCTTTAATAAAATGTTTAGATGGAAATCTTGCTCATGCATATGCTGTTAGTTATCCTTCTGCGCAACCAGATGCCCTTTTGGTCAAACTCACCGAAGACGGAGATACACTATGGACAAAAACCTACGGAGGAGCAAATTTTGATAATGCCAATATCGTACATCAAACAGCCGACAGTGGCTTTGTTCTAATGGGCGTAACACAAAGCTTTGGCTGGGGAACAACATCCGATTTTTATTTAATAAAAACAGATAAAGATGGAAATTTTGAATGGCAACAAACCTACGGTACAAGTGGCACAGAAGATTGCTTATCCGGAGACTTAACACTAGACGGAGGCTTTATATTATCAGGACATAAAAACGGAGAATTTTATATAGTAAAAACAGATGGAATGGGTAACCAACAATGGACACAAACCTATCCAGGAACATCAGGTTCATGCTTCATAAAACAATTAGCCGACAGCACCTATATTTTAACAGGGGCAAAAATAATAAGCGGTTTTGCAGGACAAGCTTACATGATTAAAATAAATAAAACAGGAGGTATTATATGGCAAAACCATTATGGCAACCCAACAGTAAACGACTGGTTTTACACACGCCCAATAATTTTAAATGACGGAAGCATAGTTGTAGCCGGGCAACAAATGTTAGGCAGCATTCCAATAGGAATGTTAGTAAAAACAGATAGTCTAGGGAACCAGCAATGGTTAAGAACCTATTATGCGAACCCAACAAATGATAATTATGTGTATGATGCAAAAGCAACAAGTGATGGCGGTTTTATTTTAGTAGGTTCAGGAAATGTAACCGGTCAAGATGCTTGGGTGGTAAAAGTAGATAGCGTAGGATGTGAAATAGCAAATTGCAATGTGGGTGTAGCGGAATTAGAAATTGAAAATGGAGGATTAAAAATTTATCCTAATCCGGCAACAGTAAGTATCATGATTGAAAGTACAAAGTATCAAGTACAAAGTATTAAGATAGTGGATGTTTTGGGTAGAGAAATTATTGAAAGTACAAAGAATGAAGTATTAGGTATAAAGAATATAGATGTAAGCCAATTACCAAAAGGAATGTACATTTTGCAAGCACAAACAGAAAAAGGTGTGTTGAGTAAAAAGTTTGTGAAGGAGTAAATTGCGTGTTATATGACAAGTTTAAATTTTGATTAAAATTCAACAATTTTTATCTTGGCACGTTCTCGATACGTTCACCTATCTGTGAACACTCTCCATAGGAGTAAACGAACAGACTGCGAACGTTTGTTTTACTATTACAAATAAAATATCATTTCGAAGGAGCGGGAAGGAATGACAGCAAACGATGCCGAATAGTTGATTGTGGGCGGTTGTCAGTCTGAGTTCAGCCGAAGACTTGTTTCTTTTTTATCAAGAAAAAAGAAAATAGAAAGGTTTTTAAATAACCCCATCACACGTTCTCGATACATTCACCTAACGGTGAACACTCGAACAGACAACACACAGATTACATAGAAAAAAGAAAACACAAAGCAAAATAAAAAATCCTTTTCTGAACTAATCATTCAACTTCAGTACCGCCATAAATGCGCTTTGTGGAATTTCTACGCTACCTACAGAACGCATACGTTTTTTACCTTCTTTTTGTTTTTCAAGTAATTTACGTTTACGGGAAATATCACCACCATAACATTTAGCAGTAACATCTTTACGCAATGCTCTAATAGTTTCTCTTGCTATAATTTTTGCTCCAATAGCAGCTTGTATAGGAATTTCAAACTGTTGGCGAGGAATCAATTCTTTTAATTTTTCACACATTTTTTTTCCAAAATTATGTGCATTGGTTCTGTGTATTAATGAGGATAAGGCATCCACTTGTTCGGCATTTAATAAAATATCCATTTTAACCAAATCGCTTTGGCGGTAATCCAATGGAGAATAATCAAAAGAAGCATATCCTTTTGAGATGGTTTTTAGTCGGTCGTAAAAATCAAAAACAATTTCGCCCAAAGGCATTTCAAAAATAAGTTCAACTCTATCTGTAGTTAAATAATTTTGGTTAACAATAATTCCTCTTTTGCCAATACATAAACTCATAATTGCTCCAACAAATTCTGATTTTGTAATTATTTGTGCTTTGATAAAAGGTTCTTCTACATAATCTAAAATACTTGGTTCGGGAAGGTCAGAAGGATTGTTTACGATAACGTGTTCTCCTCTTGTAGTAAATGCATTGTAAGAAACGTTTGGAACAGTTGTAATAACTGTCATTCCAAATTCTCGTTCTAAACGCTCTTGAATAATTTCCATGTGCAACATTCCAAGAAAACCACAACGGAATCCAAAGCCAAGAGCAACAGATGATTCAGGCTCCCAAGTTAATGATGCATCATTCAATTGTAATTTTTCCATTGAAAAACGTAATTCTTCAAAATCTTCGGTATCCACAGGATAAATACCAGCAAACACCATTGGTTTTACATCTTCAAAACCTTGAATTCCACCTTCGCAAGGGTTGGCAACAGTAGTAATAGTATCACCTACTTTTACTTCACGAGCATCTTTTATTCCCGAAATGATATATCCTACATCGCCTGTTTTTACTTCTGTTCGGGGTTCTTGTTTTAATCGTAAAACACCAATTTCATCAGCATTGTATTCGGCACCAGTATTTACAAATTTTACTTTGTCGCCTTTTTTAATGCTACCACTAACAATTTTATAATAGGCAATAATCCCTCTGAAAGAATTGTAAACCGAATCGAAAATCAAAGCTTGTAAAGGAGCATTTGTTTCTCCTTTGGGAGCAGGAACACGGTCAACAATGGCTGCTAAAATATCGTGTACACCCATTCCTGTTTTTCCTGATGCAGGAATAATTTCTTCGCGTTTGCAACCTAGCAAATCAACAATCTGGTCTTTTACTACTTCAGGCTCTGCGCTAGGTAAATCAATTTTATTAAGAATCGGAATAATTTCTAAATCGTTTTCTAGTGCTAAATATAAATTTGAAATGGTTTGCGCTTGAATTCCTTGTGCTGCATCTACAATCAACAAAGCACCTTCACAAGCAGCGATAGAACGAGATACTTCATAAGAAAAATCAACGTGTCCGGGAGTATCAATTAGGTTGAAAACATATTTTTTTCCGTTCAATTCATAGTCCATCTGAATAGCATGACTTTTGATTGTGATGCCTCGTTCTTTCTCTAAATCCATGTCATCAAGCACTTGCGCTTGCATATCACGTTTACTTACGGTATTGGTATATTCTAATAATCGGTCGGCAAGTGTACTTTTTCCGTGATCAATATGTGCAATGATGCAAAAATTTCTAATGTTTTCCATTTCTTCTAAAACTACTGCTATTTTTATTGGATTGCGAATTTACTAAATATTTGTTATTGGTGGCTTAGTTAATTGGTTTATTAGTAAAATTAGGATGTCAGTTCGAGTAGTGAGGAACGAGCATATCGAGAACCGTTTTAGCATTGAAAATTCATTAATAATAACTCGGGATTGTTTAAAAAGCTGTTGTAAATTTAGTAATATCAAACTTAAATTTGTTTTTTAAGACTGCAAGCCGTTACTTTGCAGCCTTATTTTAACTATTTAAACCTGTAAGTTTAAAATTTTATGAAAGTAATTGACCATATTAATCAAGCGAAATCAACACTTTTTTCAATTGAAATTTTACCTCCTTTAAAAGGAAAAAGCATACAATCTATTTTTGATGGAATAGATCCTTTGATGGAATTTAAACCTTCTTTTGTTGATGTTACATATCATCGTGAAGAATACTTATACAAAAAAAGAGAAGGGGGTTATTTAGAAAAAGTTAGTATCCGCAAACGACCGGGGACTGTTGGAATTTGTGCTGCTATCATGAATAAATATAAAATTGATGCAGTACCTCATATTATTTGTGGAGGTTTTAGCAGAGAAGAAACAGAAAACGCATTGATTGATTTACATTTTTTAGGAATAGATAATGTACTTGCTTTGCGTGGAGATTCAATAAAAAGCGAACCGGAATTTGTTCCTGAGCCTAATGGACATGCTTATGCAATTGACTTGGTAAAACAGGTAAAACAAATGAATAGTGGAAATTATTTAGAAAATGATTTGGCAGATGTGGCGCCAACAAATTTTTGTATTGGAATAGCGGGATATCCAGAAAAACATTTCGAAGCACCTAACATGATTTCAGATTTAAAACACTTAAAGGCAAAGATTGAAGCTGGTTCTGAATACATTGTTACTCAAATGTTTTTTGATAATGCAAAATATTTTGAATTTGTTGAAAAATGCAAAGAACAAAATATTAACGTACCAATAATTCCAGGATTAAAAATTATTACAACAAAAAAACAAGCAACGTTATTACCAAAAATATTTAAGATTGATGTTCCACAGCCTCTTTTGGAATTGATTGAAAAATGCAAAACAGATGCCGAAGTAAAAGAAGTAGGAATAGAATGGTGTATTAATCAGTCAAAAGAATTAATAAAAGCTAAAGTTCCTTGTTTGCATTATTATACCATGGGAACATCGGAAGTTACTAGAAGAGTGGCGAGTAAAGTGTTTTAAAAATAATTTTTTCGCAGAGGCACAGAGAGCGCAGTTTTTATTTAAAAGTAGTTCTTTTCAAAGCCAAACTCTTTTGATTTTTAACTTAATCTCTTTCCTCTTTTATTTTATAACTCCCAATTCTTTTCCAACTTTTTCAAAAGCAGCTAATGCTTTATCCAAATGTTCTTTTTCGTGTGCTGCTGAAAGTTGAACACGAATACGTGCTTTATCTTTTGGAACAACCGGATAAAAGAATCCAATTACATAAATTCCTTCGTTTAATAATTTACTTGCAAATTCCTGTGCAAGTTTTGCATCGTATAACATTACAGGAACAATAGCAGAATCCCCATCTTTAATTTCTAAACCAACTTTTTTAATTCCTTGTTTGAAATAATTTACGTTCCATTCTAGCTTATCACGTAAAGTTGTTGTTTCACTTAACATATCCAAAACTGCAATGGATGCACCAACAATAGATGGCGCTAGTGAATTGCTAAATAAATATGGACGAGAACGCTGGCGTAACATCTCTATAATTTCTTTTTTTGCCGATGTAAATCCACCCATTGCCCCACCCAATGCTTTTCCTAATGTTCCAGTAACAATATCTACACGGTGCATAACATTTTTTAATTCAATTGTTCCTCTTCCAGTTTTTCCAATAAATCCACTTGCATGGCTTTCATCCACCATCACCATCGCATTGTATTTATCTGCTAAGTCGCAAATTTTATCAAGTGGGGCAACAAAACCATCCATAGAAAAAACACCATCAGTTACAATCAATCGGAACCGTTGGTTTTGTGCTGCTTTTAGTTGTTCTTCTAAATCAACCATATCACAATTTTTGTAGCGATAACGTTGTGCTTTGCACAAACGAACACCATCAATAATAGAAGCATGATTTAATTCATCCGAAATAATTGCATCTTCTTCACCAAGTAATGGTTCAAATACACCACCATTAGCATCAAAGCAAGCAGCATATAAAATGGTATCTTCTTGTCCAACAAATTTCGAAAGTTTTTGTTCTAGCTCTTTGTGTATGTCTTGTGTTCCACAAATAAAACGTACACTGCTCATTCCATAACCATGTCGGTCAAGTGTTTTGTGAGCTGCTTCAATTACTTTTGGGTGCGATGATAATCCTAAATAATTGTTTGCACAGAAGATGATAACATCTTTTTCATTTACTTTTACAACTGCCCCTTGTTCGCTTGTAATGATACGTTCGCGTTTAAATAAACCAGAATCGTCAATATTTTTTAATTCTGTTTGAAGGTGGTTTTTGAAATTTCCTAGCATGATATAGTGTATTAAGACGTAAGTATAAAGTATTAAGGTTAGTGTGGTAAAAGTATTGATTTTTTGTTTTATTTTGTGCTGAAATTATAAAGAAATAGGAATGAAAAAAATAATGTTGTTAGGTTCTGGCGAGCTAGGGAAAGAATTTGTAATTGCAGTAAAACGATTAGGTCAGTATATAATTGCTGTTGATTCATATAATGATGCTCCAGCACAGCAAGTGGCAGATGAACGCGAAGTGATTAATATGCTTGATGGAGCAGAGTTAGATAGAATTGTTGCTAAGCACCAACCTGATATTATTGTTCCTGAAATTGAAGCAATCAGAACCGAACGATTTTATGATTATGAAAAACAAAATATACAAGTAGTGCCAAGTGCGAAAGCAGCAAACTTTACTATGAACAGAAAAGCCATTCGCGATTTAGCTGCAAAAGATTTAGGATTAAGAACGGCTAAATATGAATATGCTAATAGCTATGAAGAATTAGTTGCTGCGGTTAAAATTGTTGGTATGCCTTGCGTTGTAAAACCATTGATGAGTTCTTCTGGTAAAGGTCAAAGTGTAATTAAATCAGAATTAGATATTCAAAAGGCGTGGGATTATGCACAAGCAGGAAAACGCGGAGATTATTCAGAAGTAATTGCAGAAGCATTTGTGAAGTTCGACTCGGAAATAACATTGCTTACTGTAACACAAAAAAATGGAAATACTTTGTTTTGCCCACCAATTGGGCACAGACAAGAGAGAGGTGATTACCAAGAAAGTTGGCAGCCTGCTGAAATAAAATCGGAACATTTAAAAGAAGCGCAAGAAATGGCTGATAAAGTAACAAGAGCTTTAACAGGAGAAGGGATTTGGGGCGTAGAATTTTTTTTAGCATCTGATGGTGTTTATTTTTCAGAATTATCTCCTCGTCCACACGATACAGGTATGGTGACATTAGCAGGCACACAAAATTTTTCTGAATTTGAATTACATGCACGTGCTGTTTTAGGCTTTCCAATTCCTGAAATTATTTTGGAGAAAGTAGGTGCAAGTGCAGTTATACTAGCAGATAAAGAAGGGAAAAATCCAACATATAAAGGCGCAGAAAATGCAATGAACAATAAAAAATCAGATTTAAAAATATTTGGCAAACCAACTACTCGTCCATACCGAAGAATGGCAGTTGCTTTAGTTTACGATAGTATTGGTGCTAATGTTGATGATGTGAAACAACGAGCCATTGAAATTGCTAAAATGATAAAAGTAAATGCGGAGTAAAATTGTTTTCATATCTTTGCAACCATGATAACAACCGACCAAATAAAGAATCTTAGAGAGCGCACCGATGCGTTAAGGGGGCATCTTTGACATCGATAGAAAGATAAAAGAGATTGCCGAAGAAGAAGAAAAAGCTTTAGCACCCAATTTTTGGGACGATGCAAAAAAAGCGGAAGAACTACTCAAGCAAACAAAAACCAAAAAAAACTGGACAATTGCATACAACGAAATCGTTCGTAATATGGACGATTTAGAGTTGATGTATGATTTTTTTAAACAAGGCGAAGCGCCAGAAAATGATGTGGAAGTTCAATTTCAAACAACAATTAAAAAGTTGGAAGAAATTGAATTTAAGAATATGCTAAGTAGAAAAGAGGATGTTTTTAGTGCCGTACTTCAAGTAAATGCTGGAGCAGGAGGAACCGAAAGTTGTGATTGGGCAAACATGCTTTTGCGCATGTATAAAATGTGGGCAGAAAAAAATGGATTCAAAATAAAAGATGTAGATATACAAGATGGAGATGTTGCTGGAATTAAACAAGCGACAATTGAAATTGAGGGTGAATATGCTTTTGGATATTTAAAGGGAGAAAATGGTGTTCATCGTTTGGTGCGTATTTCACCATTTGATTCCAATGCAAAACGGCATACTTCTTTTGCTTCTGTTTATGTTTATCCATTAATTGATGATACAATAGAAATTGAAGTAAACATGGCAGAAGTTGAATTTGAAACTTTTCGAGCTGGTGGAGCTGGTGGGCAAAATGTAAATAAAGTAGAAACGGCTGTTCGTTTGTATCATAAGCCTTCTGGAATCATAATTAAGAATCAAGAATCGCGCTCGCAATTACAAAATAAAGAGAATGCTATAAAACTTTTAAAATCACAATTGTTTGAAATAGAAATGCGTAAAAAACGAGAATCTATTGCAGCAATCGAAGGAAATAAAAAGAAAATAGAGTGGGGCTCACAAATACGAAATTATGTTTTTCATCCCTATAAGCTAGTGAAAGATTTACGTACAGATTATGAAACATCAAACACGCAAGCTGTGATGGATGGGGAATTAAATGATTTTATAAAAACATATTTGATGGAATATGGAAATGCGTAATTAACTTATTCAATCACTTTAGCTTCTGCAGCCTGCAAAACTTCATTAGTTGCAACATCATATATAAAAGCAATTACATGCATGTGTTCTGGTTCTGCATTTACTCCTAAATAACTTGTTGGGATGTTGTAAGCGTATCTATTCAGAGCTGTAGTGCCTGTGGTTACTATTCCGTTTGCGATTTCATCACCCCATGTTGAATTAATAGCATCGCGTAACATGTGTTTGTGTATATAGTTTGGAATCATGCTTGGGCTGTAACGGTAATCTATTTGCCAATCAATAATACTATCTTGAGTGAGCAAAACAACAAGTTTATACTGCCCGTTCAGATTCGTTAAAAATTCAGATTTAAGTGCAGTGCAAAGTTTACGGGTAGTTGGATTATAGCTATTAATAATTTGCAATTCTGCAACAGCAGGATTTCCGATAAATGTAGATACGAAGTTAGTCCATCCATGTGATTGGTAACCGACTAAATATTGAAATGTTCCATTCGAAGAGTCAAATACTTTTCTGTTTACCACGCCTTGAGGAAGACCACCAGCGGAAGCGTAAAAAACGGTGTTGTATTGATCTCCTACAGTTGTTCTGTAATCTCTACAAGGAAGGGTGCTTGGAGGAGGAGGGCATGGTTCTGCAAAATATCCAACATGAATTGCAAGTGAAACAATTTGCCCTGAGTACACAGAATCACAATACGTTAATTCTTCTGCCGCTTTGGGGCAATTGCCACAAGTGTGTCCTGTATAATCTTCTACAAGTACTCTGCGAATATGTGTGCTTATTATTGGGAAAGATGGAGTATCGCAAGAAGTAACATCTCCAGCATTGGCATTCGTTGGCGGATAAGGGTTAGAAACTTTATCACATGAAGTGAAAATTAATATTATTCCTGAAATTAAAAAAAATATTTTTTTCATCGTTTAAAAACTGCTAGTTATTGATAATGATAAACCATTTGATGCAGGTACTTGCCTACACACACCTCCTACACAAAAAACTCCATCGCGTTGGCGACCGTATCCTATTGTAATTCGTGTTGCATTTTGAATGTATCCAATGTTTATGCCTGGATAGTGCAATTGTTTTTTTGATTCGCTATTGCCATAGTTCCATTGATCTTGAATTGCAGCAAACCAGCTAGAATTTATTGTGTATTCAATTATGCCAGAAGCCCAATCTCCTCTTTGTTTTCCAATTTTTTGATCGCTGTATTGATTTTGTAGTTCAATCCTTAACGAGCTTTCTGATTTTAAACGCATTGTAGCGTCAATTATTACTGTATGAGTGTAAATAAAATCTTTTCCAGAAATACCATTCGTAATAACGTTGTAATTAAATTCTTGGTAATCATATATTAATGAGGTTTTAAATTTTTTAGTAAATTTTTTGTTTATTTCAATGTATAGATCTTTGAAAAAAACTTCCTTCCCAAATCCCATGGAATTTACTTTGTATCCTTGTAATGTGCTGTCTGCATCTTTTTTTAAATGAGTTGTGTCAAGTGAATATGCGCCAGAATAGTTTACTGATATGTCCCAACCATATTTCCCTCCAAGTGCCGTTTCTTTTTTTATTTTATAATCTATTTGTGTAGTAAATTCAATTTCGCCATTAGGTTGTGAGGCATAAGGACGAATAGTTAAAAGCGCATACGTTTGTTGTTTGCACAATGGGGGGATAAAATTTATAAATAAATCGTTTAGTTTTGCGTTTCTATCTGAACGAAAGTTCATATTTTCAATTCTATTTAGTCCTAAATTAAAAGCTATTCCCTTTTGAGCATAACTCGCATTTAATATAATAGCTTCTCCTGGTTTATAAACAGGTTTGTCGTTTATTTGATATGTATTGAATGGGTCATTAATTTTAGTAGCGTACTCAGCAGAAAAATTAAATCCTTTATAGTTTATTCTTATTCTTCCAGCAGAGTTCCCAACATTTTCAGGGAGTACGAGATTAGGGTCTTCATCTTTTTGATATTTACTAACAAAACTACCACCTAAAATAAAATGTAGTTTTGTATCATTTAGCTTCGTAAAAGTTTCATTAATATCCATTTCTCCATCAAACCCTCTTATCAGTCCAACTCCACCTGGTGTAAAATATAAACGTTGCTTTCCTATTAGCCCTTTAAATAAAATTCCTTTGATAGGTTGATATTTAAGTCTGAATCCATCAAGTACGTTGTCATAACCTAAGTTTCGTTCTTCGTAAGTTCTAAGGGTTATTCCGCTTCCAAATTGTTCATAAAAATTTCCTACAGTAAATTCTAGTTTTTCATTTTTGTAGTTTACAAAACGGTAGGTAATTCCACTGCCATTGTACCTTGCATCAAAACCTTGAAGCCTACTTAGGTAGCTTTCGTAGCGAATACCGGCAGTAAAATTTCCTTTTGTATAAATTACATTAGCAAAGCCATTAAATCCCATTTTTTCAGGAACGGAGGCGGCCCCAATTGCAGTATCTGGGTTGTAATATTGGGCATCTGTTTGAATATTCCCGTGCACTTCTCCCAGTTTAGAAAAATCTATTTGTTGAGCTTGAGAATTGTTGTATAGTATAAGTCCGACAAACAGACTTGATGTTTTCAAAAATTGGATAAATGATTTTTTTTGTATCACAAAATAAAATTTCTAATGGTATTAATTAATCTACTTTTTCTCCTTTTGCAACTTTTTTTACTACTTCTAAAAGATGTTCTTCATCGCCTTCAGCATAAGCATTGTGTTGCCAAACAATTTCACCTTTGCCATTTACAACAAATGTATGAGGCACATTATTTACATTCATTGCACGTTTAAAATCTTGGTTTTCGTCCAAGTAAACTTCATATTCCCAGCCTTTGCTTTTTACATCAGTAGAAACTTTTGATGAACTACGCGCATCATCAATTGAAATTGCAATAAGTTTCACTCCAGTTTCTTTTTGCCAATCGCTATAATCCTCAGCTATTGCATCGAGTTCTTTTTTACATGGTTTACACCATGTTGCCCAAAAACTAATAATCATTGGTTTTCCATTATTACTAATTTTTGATGTGTTAAATTGTTTGCCATCAATTGTTTTTACATCTACTGAAGGTATAGAACGTCCTTCGTTTTGAATAAATCCAGCAGTAATAATAAATAATGATATTACTAAGATTGATAATGATACTTTTTTAATCATAATTTTAAGAATAAAGTTAAAAAACAAATCAGCAGTAAGAGAATGTCAAATAACAAGCCAAACTGCTGATTTGTGTTTTAGTTGAATCAAGTTTTATTTGTTTACAACAACTCTTTTTGAAATTCTACCTTCGTTAGTTGTTAAAGTAACAAAGTAAACTCCAGAAGGCAATTCTTCAGCATTAAGAACAACTTTGTGTTCTCCGCTAGGCAATTGACCTTTATCAATGCTATAAACATTTTCTCCAATCACATTATACACATCAACTCTTACTTTTTGGTTTGCGGTTAAATTGATTTCTAATGTCGTGTTATTGCTAAATGGATTTGGATAAACATCTAAAGAACTTGAATTTGCAGACTCTTCATAGATACCTACCATAGAGGAATTCATGTTTATATTATCAAGGAATAAATTGTTCCCATAATTACTTATACCTCTAAAGCGAACCAAAACATTTGTGTTTCCGATGTAAGAAGTCATGTTGATGCTTTCGCTTCTCCACTGTGCTGATGTTGGCGTGAATGAAGTTGTTGTTGCGGGAGCAGTTGATAATGTAGATCCTTGTTTAGAATAAACTTGAGTCCAAGTGCTTCCGCAATTTGTAGAAACATGAACTTGTAATCTATCATTTTCCGTTTGGTATTGAGCATAAGCAACATCGAATGTTAAAGTTGCACTATTGTTTGTTGTTGTTAAGTCAAACGCAGGAACGAAAATATCATCTATTTGACCGCTAGGGCTGTTAAAGAAGTTGATACGAGTAGATTTTGTTGAGCTAAATCCTGTGTTCCATGATTCCCAAGCATAAGCACCATCAGGATTGTCTATTACCCAATTTGCAGGGGGGAAAGTAGCCCCTTGAAATCCTTCTACAATTGGAGTTCCTATTGGAGTTCCAATTACGTTGAAATTTTTAGCCTTACGACTGTTGTTTAAAAACCAATCATAATTTCCGTTCGGCTCAGATGTATAAGATATGAAGGTGTGGCTACCAACAGTTGTTGTTGCTGCAGGAAAAGTAAATGTTGCGGTTCCATTTGGAGCTATAGAGCCAGTCCAAGGCATTGTAACAACAGCTCCTCCATCTATTTGGTAATTTACATTACATGAAGTTAATGTATTTCCAGAAAAGTTTTTTATTGTAACACTTGGAGTAATAGAAGTTGTACACTGAATTGTTGCAGGAGCAGTAATTACAGTTACTCCAGCATCTTGTGTAGAAGCAGGCAAAGTTAAAGGAGCACTATATCCAGCTTGTCTAACATTTTTAGAAGTATTGTCTTGGATAAAAGCAACTACAGCCAATTTGTTAAGGTTGTAGATGTATCCCGGTACTGGTGAACCGTATTCAGAAGGAATTTTAGTCCCAAATGTTAATGTTTGTGTTTGACCAACAGTCCATGAAGTAGCTAAATTAGTCCCATTTGCATCTGGCAACATTTTTCTCATTACACTATAAAAAACAGTTTCACCATTACTACCTGGGGCAGAAGAAAAAGTAATATCCTTTTCAACTAATGCAACATGTGCTTTTAAAGGACCAGAATCATTTTGAGTACATGTAATAACCATAGTAACAAAAACAGAATCATAGTCAGCAGAAAAACTATGGCTTAACGCAATTGTAAAAGGAGAAGATACACTGTATCTATTTCTTATGGTAGGGTTTGTAATTGTAGATCCATTGTTTCCGTCAAGTCTTCTGTCTGGAACTCCAGTTATACCATAGTAAGAAACTCTATTTGCAACTTCGGCTGGGTTCTGTGCATTCATAGGATCCACTCCTGGCCAACTAGTTTGATATTTAACTGAAACTACTGTGTCAGAAGTTGCTGCAGTAATTGCCGCATTCATTGCGGGATTCTGTGCTGCACAAGGTCCGCATGATGCTTGAGAAAATGCTTCAACAAGAACAAGTCTTTGTGATTGAGCAAAACTCACACCTGCGAAACAGGCCATCGCTGCTAAAAATGTAATTTTTTTCATGGTTGTTGGATTTTAGTTTAAATTTATAAAGAGATTTATTTTTTTATTCTTAAGATTGCATACGAATATATTTAAAAGTTTTCATCAAAACAAATATATCAGATTCAAATCTTAAGTCAAATATAGTTTGCCTTATTCCCAAAATCAACAATAATTAAATTTATTATTAGTATTCGATAAGTATATTATAATTTAATTATTAATAAAATTAGTATTTTTGCTTAAATTTTATTTTTAGCTTTCGAGCTTATATTTTTAAATTTAATTGAATTAAAAACAAATCATTTTTGTCATTAATATTGCCAAATGAAGACCACCGATACATTATTTAAATTAATAAAGTCTTTAAGTAAATCCGAAAAAGGGTACTTTAAAAAGCACGCAAATTTTCATGTGCGTAATGAACAGAACAATTACACCAAGATATTTGATGCTATTGATAATCAAAAGGAATACAACGAAAAAAAATTACTGAACAAATTTAGAAATGAACGATTTGTTAAACAATTTGCAGTAGCAAAAAACTATTTATACGATATGGTTTTGGAAAGTTTAGAAGCCTATCATAAAAATTCAACAACAGAAATCCGAAGTCTTTTAAATAGAATAGAAATATTGGTAGATAAGGGATTACACAGCCAAGCAAAAAAGCTTTTAAAAAAAGCTAAAGAAATGGCTATTGCAAATGAAAAATTGACTTACATTCCTGAAATTAACTTAATGGAACAAAGTATTTATAGGATGCAATATAGTGTTGGTGTTTTAAAAGACAATTCGGATAATTTAATTGAAGAGATTGAACAATGTGCGATGAAAATTAAGAACATTGCAGAATACGAAAGTCTAAAAAATAGGTTGTATGTGCAAAGAATTGAAATGGGTGTTTTGCGGAATGAACAGGAAGTTAAAGCGTATGATTGGTTTTTAAAATCATCGTTGGTAAAAAATGAAAAACAGGCGCTTTCAATTAACGCAAAAGTTTTATTTTATGAATTATATGCAAGTTATTATAATTATATAGAAGATTCCTTGCAGTGCTATGAATTTTCATTAAGATTAATAAAGCTTATAGAGCAATATCCTCAGGTTATTGAAACCAATGTGAATTTTCCAACGCAATTTTTATATCGACACAGTATCCAATGTTATAACATAGGAAAATACCACGAAGCATTAGAATATATTTCTAAAATGGAATTGCTAAAACCCAAAAGTGATGCACAAAAATTGAATATTTTAATGAAAGCATATAATACAAAGCTTAATGTTTATTTTAGAATGGGAAACATAAAAAAATGTTTACAGCTTATTCCTGAGATTGAAAGTATTTTGGAAAACAACAAAGACTCAGACAAGTTATTAAAAGAAATTATTTATTGGCAGGTAACATCTTTATTAATGATTGCAGAACAATATAAACAAGCTTTAAAATGGTTGGTAAGAGCAAATATTGCATCGGATTCAACCATACGCCAAGATTTAGAATGTATAGGAAGAATAATGGAAATTGTATTGCATTATGAATTGGGAAAATTTGACATTATGGAGTATAGAATAAAATCAACATATCGTTTTTTGGCAAGCAAACAAAAGTTATATCAATTAGAAAAAATCATTTTAACATCTATCAGAAAACTTATAAATGTAAATTCAAAAACAGAAACAATTGCATTTTTTAAGCAGTTACAAAAATCACTTGTTCCAATTGTTAAAGACCCATTAGAACAAAAATTTTTACAATATTTTGATATTATGAGTTGGTTAGAAAGCAAAATTTCGAACAAAGCATTTGATGAAATTGTAATTAAAAATTTACCAAAAATAAAAATTCAAACAGTAAAAAATTGAAAATGAAAAAACCTTTAATATTAATATTAATTTGCTTTTTTAATTTACAAATTGTTTCTCAAACCTTGTTTTTTGAAAAACAATTTGGCACAGCACTTCCAGACTATTCTCGTTCAATAGTGCAACTTTCAACTGGAAGTGTTTTTATTTGTGGTAATTCTGCTTCGGGCAATTTAGGCGGTACGGATATTTCTTTGTTGAAACTGGATAGGTATGGTAATGAACAATGGACAGAATATTATGGCGATAATAACCCAAACAATGGATATTGTATAAATACTTGCGCAGATGGTAGTTTAATTTTGTTAGGCGATGCATTAGTTTCGTCTAGTGATAAAGATATTCTTATATATAAAATAGATACTATAGGAAATATTATTTGGCAATATGTGTTTTCCTCGCCTCTTAATGAATCAGCTCAAAGTATCGAACAAACATTAGATGGAGGCTTTGTTGCTGCGGGCTTTCAAACGGATACTTTTGGCTATAACAATGCATTTGTATTAAAAATTGATACAAACGGAAATTATTTATGGGATAAATCTATTGGTGGCTCCGATAATGATTATGCATCAATGATAAAACAATTACCTGGTGGAAACTTAATCCTAACTTCTGATTCACGTAGTTTTGGTGCTGGTGCTTATGATGTTGAATTAACAAAAATGGATGCGAATGGAAACATTATTTGGCAATATACCTATGGCGACTCTCTGAATAACGGATGTCAAGGAATTTTTGTAACTTCAGATAATTATCTTATTTCTTATGGCGAAACGGAGATTTCAACAGCATCGCCTTACGATATGTTTTTTGAAAAAATTGATACCAATGGTGTGAGTATTTGGAAAAAACTTTATGGAGGTGTTACTACCACAGACGCTTGTTTTTCTATTTGCGAATCTTATGATAATGGATTTATTTTAACAGGCTATTCAAACTCATTTAATGGAGGAGCTCCAATAGATTTGGCGGTTTTAAAAATTGATAGTGTCGGGAATGAAATTTGGGGAAGAGGTTATGGCGGTTTAGGGGTTGATATAGGCTATCAAATCATTCCTTCATTAGATAATGGATACTATATAACGGGGAAATATTTTAATGTAGAATTTTCTGACGACCAATACTATCTGTTGCATATCGACAAAGATTCAGGAGCAATATCTGGCTTGGAAAAAGATAAAAGAAGAGATTTTTCTGTAATAATTTCACCAAATCCTAATTCTGGTAACTTTTTTTTACAAACAAGCGTAGAATCCACTCGATTGTCAATAATAATATATTCTATCGAAGGCAAAAAAATATTCAGTCAAGAAATTGATTCAAAAAATCAGTTTTTTTCCCTCGAAGGCTTTTTGTCAAAGGGCATGTATATTGTTGAAGTGAATAATAATAATCAATTGGTGCGTAAAAAAATGATTATCGATTAATAAGAATAACAATTTCAATTAGTTGCTAAAAAACAAAAATATCATTAATATTGTATATCAAATCTACTTAAAACAGAAAAAATGAAAAAAATAGTACTATCAATTATTGTTGCCCTTGTTGCTAACCAAGTAAACGCTCAGTCTTTTATGATAAAAGATGAATTTGGTGCGAATATAACCAGCCAAACGGTTGATGTTAATAGTACAGAAACATTTAATCAGATTATTTATCATGCAAAAGTTCAAAATAATTCTGTTTCAACAAAAAATGTGAAGGTCAGAAGATATAAATTAAATGTTAGTATTTTTGCCATTAACGATTTCTGTTGGACTTCTTGCTATGATCCAAATACAGATGTATCTCCTTTCGGAATTGCAATCCCTTCGGCAGCCACTGATACTTCATTTTTAACGCATTATACACATGGTGAAAGCGAATCTGGCATCTCCACATACAAATTTGTGTTCTTTGATGTGTCAAATCCTGCCGACTCTTCTTTTTTTATAATTAATTTTAATATAACTGTTGGAATAAATGAAGCAAAAGCAAATGCTGTTTTATCAAATGCATATCCAAATCCATCATCAGTTTTTTATTCTCTTAAATATGATTTGAATGAATATGTTCAAACAGCAAAAGTGGTAATGTATGATATGCTAGGAAAAGCAGTAAAAGAAATCCCCGTAAACGACAGACAAGGAGTTTTAAAAATTAATATTGAAGATTTGAATGCTGGCGTTTATTTTTACTCATTCATAATAAACAACAATAAAGCAATTAGCACTAAAAAAATTGTAGTCAATTCTAAATAAAACCATATTACAGGTTAAACGTTGATAATTAACTATATTTGATGTAACATAAATATCA
Source organism: Arcticibacter sp. (assembly GCA_021155045.1). Taxonomy (GTDB): domain Bacteria; phylum Bacteroidota; class Bacteroidia; order 2-12-FULL-35-15; family 2-12-FULL-35-15; genus 2-12-FULL-35-15. The sequence continues at coordinate 66,840 of JAJNQB010000014.1, read as the reverse complement.
TATTTACGTTACTGAAAAAGGATGGGAAGTAATTATCAAACACTGATTCAAAAGATAGACGAGTTTATTCGTAAGTACTATAAAAATCAACTTTTAAAAGGGATGATTTATAGTATTTCTTTGTTATTACTATTTTTTATTTCCGCAACTATTGTTGAGTATTTCGGACATTTTAATTCCACTGTTCGCGGTATTCTTTTTTATTCTTTCTTGATATTTAGTTTTTCTGTGTTGTTAAGATACATTGCTATTCCGATTTCTAAACTTTATAAATACGGAAAAATAATTTCCTATCAAGAAGCTTCATCAATTATTGGAAAACACTTTCATGCTATTCAAGACAAATTAATCAATGTATTGCAACTTCAAGAGCAAAATAAAGGAAATACAATTGATGAATCTCAATTGTTGTATGCAAGTATTAATCAGAAAATTATAGAACTAAAACCTATACCTTTTACTGCAGCTGTTGATTTTTCACAAAACAAAAAGTATTTAAAATATGCTTTGGTGCCTTTTTTTTTAATTGTGATTATTTTATTTTCATCTCCTAGTATTATAACCGATAGTACAAAGCGTATCGTGAATCATGGGACTTATTTTGAGAAAGAAGCCCCATTTCAATTTGTTATTACAAATAAAAATTTAATTGCCATTGCTCAAGAAGATTTTGATTTGGAAATAAAACTTACAGGAAATGAAGTGCCAGATAATGTTTTTATTGAAATTGCAGGTAATGAATTTAAACTTGAAAAAAAGGACATTGTAAATTTTAAATATGTTTTTAAAAACATTCAAAAAAATACATTGTTCCAATTAGTTGCAGATGGTTTTAAATCTAAGCAGTATGAGTTAGTTGCGCTTCCTAATCCAATCCTATTGAATTTTGAAATTGTATTGAACTATCCAAAATATTTAAATAAAAAAGATGAAGTAATACAAAACACAGGGGATTTGATTATCCCCGCTGGAACAAAAGTTAATTGGAATTTTAATACCCAAAATACAAATCAATTAAAATTAAATTTTAATGATACTTCCTTTTTAGTTCAACCATCATCTGAAAATAAGTTCAGCTATAGCAATCGTTTTTTAAAGGATAAAAATTATTCTGTAACTACTGCAAACCAATTTTTGAAAAACAAAGATTCGGTTACTTATGCTATAAATGTTATTTCTGATGCTTATCCTCAAATTTCGGTAGAGGAAAAAAAAGATTCTGTATCTAACAAACGTCTTTATTTTAAAGGAGAAATAAAAGATGATTATGGATTTAATAAACTTTCATTCAATTATCGTTTTATTAGCAACAATGATAGTGTTGTAACGGATAATTATAAAAAAATAACTACTAATTCATCACCAATTGCTTTCAATAAAGCAGTTACACAAACTTATTTTTTTCATTATTGGGATTTGAATGTACTTGAAGTAAACCCTGGCGATCAAATTGAATATTACTTTGAAGTATCTGACAATGATGGTGTTTTAGGAAGTAAATCTACACGTTCCGATAAAAAAGTATTTAAAGCACCTACTTTAAAAGAACTTGCTGCTAATACAGATAAAAACAATGATAAAATAAAAGATGATTTACAAGAAAGTATTTCGCAAGCAAAAGACATTCAAAAACAATTAGCCGATTTACAAAGAAAGGTAGCAGAGAAAAAAACACTTACCTGGGAAGAAAAAAAGAAAATGGAAGAACTCTTAAACAAACAAAAAGAGTTAGAAAAAAAGGTTGAAAACATTAAAAATCAAAATTCTTTAAATAATCAACAGCAGAATGAATACAAACAACCGGATGAACAGATGTTAGACAAACAAAAACAGTTGGAAGAATTGTTTGATAAAGTAATGACACCTGAAATGAAGGAGAAATATAATGAATTACAAAAGCTTCTTGGAAAATTGGATAAAGATAAAATACAAGAAGCGCTCGACAAAATGAAGTTGGACAATAAAGACTTAATGAAAGAGTTGGACAGAAATCTTGAAATATTTAAACAATTAGAGTTTGAACAAAAGTTACAACAGAATATCGATAAGCTGAACGAACTTTCGAAGAAACAAGATGATTTATCGAAACAGACTGAAGAAAAAAAGTCAAATGCAAACGAACAAAAAGAAAAACAAGATGCTTTAAACAAAGAATTTGAAGATTTGAAAAAAGACATGAAGGATATGGAGAAGAAAAATTCGGAGTTGGAAGAACCTAAAAAGCTTGAAAATACAGAACAACAGCAGCAAGAAATTCAAAAAGAAATGCAAAATAGTAGTGAACAACTGCAAAAAAACGAAAAAAAGAATGCTTCCAAATCGCAAAAAAATGCAGCTGAAAAAATGCAAAAAATGAGCGATCAACTTTCTGCTATGCAACAAAAAATGGATCAAGAACAAGCCTCAGAAGATATTGATAAGTTGCGCGATTTGTTGGAGAATTTGATTCAGTTGTCATTCAGTCAAGAAACATTAATGGCAGATTTAGCAAAAACAAAACCAAACGACCCGCAGTATTATAAAATCACTCAAAAACAAAAAAAGTTGCAAGATGATAGCAAAATGATTGAAGATAGTTTACTTGCATTAAGTAAAAGAGTTCCTCAGATACAAGCAACGGTGAATAAGGAAATAAGTGCAATAAATATGAACATGGAAAAAGCGGTTGAAGAAATAAAGGAAGCTCAAACAATTAATTATGACGGTAAGAACCATAAGCAAGAAGCACAAAGTCGCCAGCAGTTTGCCATGACCTCCATAAATAATTTAGCATTAATGCTTAGTGAAGCATTGAGCCAAATGCAAAACAATATGAAAAATAAGATGCCTGGTTCCGGTAGTTGTAACAAGCCTGGAGGAAAAGGACAGAAACCATCTATGGCAAATATGCGTCAAATGCAGGAGCAACTGAATAAACAAATTGAAAAACTCAAAGAAGGCATGGAGAAAAATGGCAATAAACCTGGACAAAAACCAGGAGCTATGGGAATGGGAGGAATGAGTCAAGAACTAGCTAAACTGGCTGCCCAGCAAGAAGCTATTAGAAAGGAAATACAAAAAATGGCTGACCAACTCAATAAAGATGGAAAAGGTGTCGGAAATATGAGCAAATTGGCGGATATAATGGAAGAAACAGAAACTGATTTGGTAAATAAGCTAATTAGTCCTGAAACAATGAAGCGACAGCAAGAAATTTTAACCCGCCTCTTGGAGCACGAAAAAGCAGAGAAAGAAAGGGAAATGGATGAAAAAAGACAATCAAATGAAGCAAAAAATGAAAATTTTAGTAACCCTAATCAATTTTTGGAGTATAACAGACTGAAAAATAAAGAAACGGAGTTGCTAAAAACAGTTCCGCCATCATTCACCCCTTTTTACAAAAATAAAGTAAACGAATATTTTAATAACATAGAAAATTAAAATGGTGCTCGCAGAAAATCAAAAAATACGCATTACTTCAAAAGCCGAAAATATTATTTTGGTTGAAAAAATGATTGAAGATGTATGCGATTTGTTTAGCATTGGTGAAGACTATTATGGAAACATATTGGTTGCTATTACCGAAGCTGTAAACAATGCTATATATCATGGCAACAAAGCAAACCCAGCTAAAAGTATTGATATATCATTTAAATCTCAAAAGGACACGGTTTCATTTATCGTGAAAGACGAAGGAACAGGGTTTAGCTATGATAATTTACCAGACCCAACAAGCCCTGAAAACATAGAAAATCCAAATGGAAGAGGTGTGTTTTTAATGCGCAGATTAGCCGACTCTGTTTCATTTGAAGACAATGGAAGCAAAGTTATTTTAGATTTTAAAATTCAAATGCCTACTAGCTGATTTTTTTCAAAGAATTTAGCCAATCGTTATAATTAATTAAATCACTGTCTGAACTACTCTCAACAGAACTACCAACAAGCAACTGAATAATTTTTTTCAGTTGCTTTGTTTTTTTATCACTCTTATCACTAGATAGTAACTCAAGTGTATTAAGCATTAGCTTTTGCCTATTGTAAGCACTTATTTTTAATAATACTGCAAAATCTTTTTTAATTCGTTGTAGTTTATTCTGAATGTAATCCAAGTCTGATAATTCATAGCGAATCATTAACTCAAACACTTGCAACTTTAAATGCCAAGCAGCATCTAAATTTTTAAAAGCATCATTCATAATTGGTTTAATTAAACTACGAAGAGCTTCTTTATAATTTTTTTTATCAAAATTTAAAACAGCTAAATTCAAATAAATAAATACATTATACATCGGAAGCTTTTTAATTACTGTATTATCTTTTGCTTCGTGTAATATTTCAATGGCTTTATCAATGTTTTTAACAGAGTAATTTATAACTAATGAATTATAATAATAAAACAAATATTTATCGTAAAATACTTTGTCAAACTCATTCATAGCATTTTTAAGATGCTCAGTATAGGTAAGTGATAAATCTATTTTTTTGTTTTTAAACAATGAGTTTATCAAATACGTTAGCATTTGAAGTTTTATTTCATGATTGTTTTTGTTGAATAATTTTTCTTTCGAAAATTCAGTAAAAGTTTTTAATAAATATTTTTCGAGCGAAACATAATCATGCTTTTGAAGTAAAATCCTGCTAACAGATTGATAAATTTTAAAACGTAGAGCAGAACTATTCTTAATAGATTTATTCTTAGAAAAATCGTTGACTGTTTTTTGTAGCAATGATAATATTTGTGTGTTTTGTTGTGCAAAATTTTGAGAAACTTTTATTCTATAAATCAGAGCAGCTAAAATATCATCTATCTCTTGTAGTTTATTTAGTTTTATCCTATTCTCTTTACGTTTTCGTATAAATTCCTCCGGATTGATTTCAAGTGTCTCGTGCGAAAGTTTTATATATTCTCCATAAATTAAGTCTAACCATTCCAAATATTCATTTTCATTTGCTTTTTTTGCTGCTTTATTTAAATAATAATAAGCAGCATCGGCTTGTCCTTTTTCTTGAAAAATTCTGGAAAGCATTAGTAAATTTTGAATAATATTGTATTCGCTATTGTCGGCATGATGCAACAATAAAGCCTTCCCTAAATCTTCAAGTAACCTATTTTTTAGTCGATAAAGTGCGTTTTTATCAGATGTTTGATAAAGTTTTTGCAAAATCTTATCTTCTTCATAGTTGTTTGGACTTTTTTTAATAAAATCAAATAATAGTTCATCTTTTCTTTCAGTAGATTTTTCTGTACGGTAAATAAAAAGTTTGAAATTTCTTATTTCTTCTTTACTCATACCTCCAATTATGTTCTGTAAAATGTCCATTTTATATTTTTTGAATACGTAAGAAAATTACAAAATATATTTTAATTGGTAAAACATTTGTTATACATTTACCGTAAAGCAGGAAAAAACTATGAAAAAATTAGTCGTATTTGTTTGTGTGTTGTTTGGATTTGTATTAAAATCCAACGCCCAATTAAGAGTAAGTCCATATACATATAATATATATGCAGATACAGCCACAGCAAACACACTTGATAGTGCAGATGTGTGGATTATTAATGATTCTGCAATTGTTTTTGCCGACTTTTTAAATATTGCTGTTGATGTTCAGGATTCTGTTGGTATTCTTTTTCATAATGTAGATAGCCTGAATTTTGGCTTTATGAATATTCCTGCATTTGATAGTGTTCCGCTTAGAATTTACCAAAATTTTATTATTGCTCCACAAAAATATCATTACGATATTAATGTGATTGTTATTTGGCCCTATACTATATCTACTGGAAATGGAGATTCTTTGTTTTTTCCTGTTTATATTTCAATCCCTAATGGAATAAATGAAGTTGATATTAGTAAATATATCAAGGCGTATCCAAATCCATCCGAAGGAAACGTATTTATGGATTCACAATATGATATTGAAGAAGTAACGGTTTACAATTTAAGTGGGCAAATTCTTCTCCATCAAAAAAACACCAAACTAATTAATATTGAGGCTTTGCCCAAGGGAACATATTTGTTTGATGTTAAGATGAAAAACGAGAAGCATTATAAATTAAAAATTATGAGACAATAAAACGCTGCTTTACCACCGCACAGTTTTATCCGCACTTTAAAGTAATTTTACTTTAGTGCGGATTTTTATTTTTTTACTTTACCTTTGCTTCTATGCAAGTAGAAGTTAATATTGAATTTCAAAAAGTAAAGGAGCGTCTCGAAAAACAATTTGGTAGCGATATTGATTTACAAGGCATACTATTTTTAGTTGGTGTTCAAGAGTTGGGTAAAGGAAAAATTAAATTATCTAAGAACGAGAAATTAGATATTATTCATATTGCTATTTGTACATTATTAGAACCTTTTGGTTTTTATACTTTTAAAGGCTTGGATGAACAAGGTTGGCCCCACTGGGAAACAAATGAAAAATTACCTCCGTTAAAGCCAATGCAACAAGAACAATTTGTAAAACAAGCTTTGGTTGATTATTTTAAATCAAATGAATTACTTTAAAATTTCGAACTGAAATTTATTTTCGAGTGCGTAATCAATAAATTTTGGGAGTGCATATTTTAATTTTTCTTCGGCTTTTATGCTGTCATGAAAAACAATGATAGAACCGCTTCTTAAATTTTTAATTACATTATCAAGGCATTTTTCAGCGTCAGTATTTTTATCATAGTCTCCACTTAAAACATCCCACATTATAATTTTATACTGTTTACATAAGGTTTTTAGTTGTGATTTTTTAATCCTTCCATAAGGTGGGCGAAACAAATTGGAATTTATTAATTGATTACACAACTCAACATTTTTAATATAATCGCTTGAATGGACTTTCCAACCTTTTAGATGATTGAACGTATGATTGCCAATTGCATGATTTTCTGAAGTAATCCGACTGAATATAGAAGGATTGTTTTTTACATTTTCGCCTACGCAAAAAAAAGTGGCTTTAATATTTTTTTGTTTTAATATATCTAGAACCCAATCCGTAATTTCTGGGATTGGGCCATCATCAAATGTTAAATAGATTTTATTTTCAGAATTTTTAATCCTCCAAACAGCTTTTGAATAAAGCTTTCTGATAAGGTATGGGGCTTTTACAAAATACATGTTTATAAAAAAGGCGTCCGCCTACTGGCGGACGCCTCAATTTTTTTTTCTGTTTAATTATTGTCGTTGTTGAATTTTTGGAACTAAATTATAACTGTTCAATAAATTTTTATAACGCTCTTCAAATTCAGTTGATAATTTTGTTTGCTTGAAATTATTAGTAAAATAAATCAAACGTTCCATGATATCTTGTGCACGCTCTTCATCAGAAGTATATGCAACTTTATCTCGTCCTTTGAACTTATTGTAATAGTTGATATTACGTTCCATGTTATCGAACAATTTTTTTGCAAGTTCGTTCCCTTTTTCGGTAGCACCAGCTTGATAGTATGCCATTGCTAACGAATAAATAGTTCCATCATAAGGAACATTTTCTTCAGGTGTAACTTCTATACATTTATCTAAAACTTGTATTGCTTTATCTTTTTTGTTTTCCTCAATGAGTGCTGTTGCTAAAGCAGCAATCCTTTGACGAACATTCAGAGCGCAAGAACGAACAAAAACATCATCTAGGTATGTGCCTGGTTTTTCCATTCCTCCCCAAGTGAATTTATTCATCACATTATCATACATCACATCTGTTGCAATTCTTGTTTCTTGTTGTTGTTCTGTTGATTCTTGTTTAATTGGAACTAAACGATATGCTAAACCTTCTAATTGCAGGTAAGGAGCAAGATTCAAATAAGAACTTGCTGGTGCAGTAGCAGCAAAATAAATTGGTCGTTTCCAATCGTTTTGTGCAAGCAAATCCAAAATCATTAAATCATTTTTTTGAACATAATTTCCCTGTACGGTCCAGTCAATGCTTTTCACAATCCTGTTTGCTAATTCTTTTGGAACAGTTCCATTGTTTACTACCGTAGCACTATCAACTGGAACACTCATATTACGAGTTGGAAAATAATTATAGAATGTTCCTGATTGAACTTCTAGTTGATTTGCTTTGTCTTCACTTTTTGCAAATTCAACCAACTCTTTTACAGAAATATTTCCTTTTATTTTTCTGTCGTGGAATAATACAACATCTCTTGTTCCTTGGCGGTATTGCCATTTGGTTAATGAAAAAGGAACAGGGTCAGATTTATATGCTTTATGAACCATTTGGTCAATATACCAATCCGTATTTAATAATTCTAAACACACTACACGAACATCTGTTCGTATGCCTTCTACTTCTTGAGCATACCAAAGAGGGAAAGTATCGTTATCGCCATTGGTAAATAAAATAGCATTGGGTGCACAAGATTCTAAATAATTTTTTGCGAAATCACGAGCAATGTAACGGTCTGAACGGTCATGATCATCCCATTCTTCTTTTGCCATAAGCGCAGGAACTGCTAATAGACAAACTCCAGTAGCAACAATTGCACTTGTAGTTTGATTCATTTTTTTCTGTAAAAAATCAAAAATTCCGAGTACGCCAAGCCCGATCCAATAAGCAAAAGCGTAGAAAGATGCCGCATAAGCATAATCTCGTTCGCGTGGTTCAAAAGGTTTTTGGTTTAAGTAAATTACAATTGCAATTCCGGTAAAAAAGAATAGAAGACCCACTACTGCGGCATTTTTTCCGTCTTTTACAATTTGATAATATACGCCAATTAAACCTAAAATAAGAGGTAGAGCAAATAATGTATTTTTACCTTTGTTATTATCTGCACCATCAGGCAAACCAACTTGTGGTCCCAATCTCATGTTGTCGATTGCAGGAATGCCACTTAGCCAATTTCCTTCTGAAGAATTTCCGTGCCCCTGAATTTCGTTTTGGCGACCAACAAAATTCCAAAGAAAATAACGAGAATACATCCAACCAATTTGATAGTTAAAAAAGAATTTTAAATTTTCAGAAAAAGTAGGTTTATCAACTGATTCTGTTTCTCCTGTTTGAGGATTATTGATGGTAATTTTTTTATAATTACGTGTGTTGGTCCAGTTTCTATAACCAGCTACATGGTTTTGTTGGCTGCTCCACATTCTAGGAAACACAGTACAAAAGCGAGGGTCATAAACAGGAATGGTTCCTTTTCTAGGATCAGAAATAATGTATTTTCCAGATTTTTCGTCTTGTACATAAATTGGATTTCCGTCTTCATAGGATTTTACAGGAGCTGTAAAATATTGCCCATAAGCAATTGGCCAGGTTCCGTATTGCTCACGTTGTAAATAGGATAATAAATTTACTGCATTCTCTGGATTATTTTCATCCATTGGAGTATTTGCTTGTGAGCGAATAACTAAAATGATGAAAGAAGAATACCCAATTAAAATTACTGTGAAACAAAGGATTACTGTATTTAAAATTGGTTTTATTTTTTTAGTTGAGTAATACAATCCAAACACAATTCCACCTACAAGTAAAACAGCATAAAGAATAGTTCCTCCATTAAACGGTAAACCCATTTTGTTTACAGCAGTTACTTCAAACCAAGCAGCAAGTTTTACAATCATTGGAATAATGCCACCTTGTATTCCGCCCAATATTACTACGGCTATAATGCCTGTAATAATTAGCCCCTTGCGTGTTATGGTTTCGTTTTTTCTGAAATAATAAATAAATACAATTGCCGGAATAACCAATAAATTAAGCAAATGGACACCAATTGCCAAACCGATTAAATAAGCAATTAAAATTATCCAACGATTTGCATGAGGTTCATCTGCTTCGCGCTCCCATTTTAAAATTGCCCAAAATGTGATAGCGGTGAAAAAGCTCGACATAGCATAAACTTCGCCTTCAACAGCTGAAAACCAAAATGAATCACTAAAAGTATAAGCCAATGCACCAACTGCTCCAGCACCCAAAACGGCATACATTCTACCTGTAGTTAATTCTCCTGATTTATCAATTATTTTACGAGCAAATGCTGTGATGGACCAAAACAAAAATAGAATTGTAAAAGCACTACACAAGCCACTTAAAGCATTAATCATCATACCAACTTTAGCGGTATCGCCAAAAGCAAAAAGACTAAAAAATCTTCCTAATAACAAAAACAAAGGAGCTCCAGGAGGGTGTCCTACTTCTAGTTTGTAAGCACAAGCAATGTATTCTCCACAATCCCAAAAAGATGCAGTAGATTCAATTGTGCTTAAATAAGTATAAGAAGCAACCAAAAAAACAAGCCATCCAATAATGTTGTTTAAGCGTTGATAATTAGCGGTGTTATTCATATTCAAATAATTTCTTTTTTAATTAAGATGATTGCGAAGATAGAAAATAAATTTTATGTGGAAGCTGTTAAAAAAGCTCAATAAACTATAAGAACACATAAAAAATTTTGCATATACAAGATATTTATTATTTTTGCAGCCCAATTCAGCAAATGAGTTGGTTTTACTGTCCGATGGTGTAACTGGCAACACGTCTGGTTTTGGTCCAGAAGAGTCTAGGTTCGAGCCCTAGTCGGACAACAGAAAAGGCTCCTCCTCTGAGGAGCTTTTTGATTTTAATGTTCATATTTATTAGCTTGCTTAAATATGGGGCGTATCATTGTACTATTTTTTCTCTTATTACCTAGTTTTGGACATACTCAAACTTTTTTTGAAAAAGATTTTGTTGGGACTTATGGGGATACTACTTGTTTTAGGAGTAGTGAATGTTGCGTCTCAAAATTAAAGATAAAAGTAAACCATACATACGTATTGGTAATGACAGGACATAATCATGGGCATAAAAATAAAAGCACCTATACTGGTACTTGGAAAATAGAAAGCAACACCATCACTTTAACTCCTGATAAAACAAAGCGAAATTTAAGGGATGAGATAGAGGTTGTAACTTATCTACTATACCAAAATACTCTGGTATGTGAAAACGAAGGGAAGTTTGATGTTGAAAATATTGCTTACAGAAAAAACAAAAAATAATTTTTCGCAAATGTAAATTTGCTGCTTCAGAACTTTCTTGTTTCCTGAACATAAATCATAATGTTCTGAATTTGTTGATGTGGGCTTATCAAAAGTTCTCGACATTTATTAGTATTATCAAGCATTTCAATTGTAATGATGCATGTTTTTTTCGGCTTATATATTTTCTTTTAGTCCTTCACCCTATTAAACTTTAATGCTTTTAACATCCAAGTAGGCAATGGTTTTAATGCATCACGTTTACGTAAATCTAAATACCAACCCAGTTTTTTCATGATTGGAATTTTTTTAGTTTCAACAAATTCTATGAGTGCACCATCAGGGTCTTCAATATAACTAAAATGTCCTGCTGCTTCGCCCATATCAAATTTCTCACCACTGTCAACAGTATATGGATGACCTTTTGAAGCACATAATTCTTTCATTGCATGTTGGTTGGTAATATCAAAACATAAATGAATAAAACCTTGGTCGCCCCAAAAACGGTTTTCAAATATTTTGCGTGGTCTGCGGTCATATACTTGAATCAACTCCATTTCGCTTTCTCCTAATAGTTGAGAAAAAGCTCCAACTCTTGCTTTGCTGTGTTTTAATAAAACTCTGCGTACTTTATTTGTTCCACTTGGTAAGTTTTTAAAATCGTCAAAAATGCCTTCCTTATCATATACAACAGTATCGTATCCCAAAATATCGGAATAAAATTTTTTTGATTTTTCAATATCGCTCACGCCAATCATCATTCCTGAAGGGCCGCCAGTAAGTTGCATTCCTTTGCCAAACCAAGAATTGCTATTAACTATTTGAAATAAATTATTCCAAGGGTCGCGCAAATAAAAGGTATCGTTGCCACCAGCATCTTTCGTAAGCTCAGAAACAAGATTTACTTTTTTAGATTTTAAAAATTCATAAGAACCTTTTACATCGCTTGATTTAATTCGTGTGCAGTAGAAACCTAAGTCGCCTAATTGTAATTCAAAAGAGCAAGGTTCGGGCTTACGGCTTGTGTATTGCCATATTTCAAATCCGCCACCACCTTTTAAATTTACAGCTAAAATAGCATGACGCATGTGTGGTTTGCCCCCCGTGTAGGGCAACATTAAATTTGCTTCAGCAGCTTCTTCAAAAATAGGAACATCCATACCAAAATGTTGTCGATACCATTTGAATGCTTCATGTACATTTGGAACCCCTACTCCTACTTGTTGGATTCCGGCTATTGTTGGTTTACTCATAAATTAGTTCACTGGTTGATTTGTAAATGGGCTAATAGGTTCATTTTTTAACCTACGTTCTTTCGACTTTCTATTTTTACTTTTTTCTTTTGATTTTTTTCTTTAAATTTAGTTTGAACTAAATTATTCTGGTTTTTGTTTTCGTATTAAATTGGTAAATAAATTAGGAAAAAAACGTTTTATCCAAATAGCGCGTAATTCTTTTCCTCCAATAAAAATTTCATATTTATTATTTTCTATTCCTTTTAAAATTTGTTTGGCACATTCATCGGCACTCACACCATTTTCTTGGCTTTGATCCATAACATTATGTTTGCCACCATCACCTGTAATTGCATTTATGGAGATATTGGTTTTTACTTTACCTGGACAAACCATTAAAATTTTTATATTATCATTAAACACTTCCATACGCAATGCTTCAAAAAAACCATGCAAAGCATGTTTTGAGGCAGAATAAGCAGAACGGAAATAAAAACCAAATTTGCCAGCAATGCTACTAACTACCACAAAATGCCCGTTTTTTTGTTTTATCATATAAGGTAAAACACTTTTGGTTAGAGCTATTGTTCCAAAAAAATTTACTTCCATTAGTTTTCGGTCAATTTCTAATGGAGTATCTTTTACTAATGAACGTTGGCTGAATCCTGCATTGTTGATTAAAATATCTATTTTCCCAAACGTTTGAATCACTTTTTGAGTTAATTCATTTATTGTAGAGGTGTTTTCAAGGTCGAGAGGGAGAATTAAGACATTTGAGCTATTTGCACTAAGTTTTGTGGATACACGCTCTAGCTCCTCTTTTCTACGTGAAGAAAGCACTAATTTACAGCCCTTTGCATAAAATTGATGCGCCAACGCTTCTCCAATTCCAGATGAAGCACCTGTAATCCATACTACTTTATTTTGGTAAGAAAAACTCATTTTGAAGGGCAAAAATGCGAATAAATTTTGGTTTTACCCATGTTTGAGTTTAGTTTTCAACAATTTATTTGTGAATTATTTTGTCAGTTTTAAAAATGTAATTATCTTCGCGTCCCGTTTTATAAAAAAGTGGGACCGAATTAATAACAATTAAATACAAAATACAGTGGACGCATTAAGTTACAAAACAGTTTCGGCAAGTAAAGAAACTGTAACAAAAGGTTGGGTTTTAATTGATGCAGAAAACGAAACAGTGGGTCGTTTAGCTTCAAGAGTAGCGTATATCGTACGCGGAAAAAACAAAACAAATTTTACCCCAAACTCAGACGCAGGTGATAATGTAATTATTATCAATGCTGAAAAAGTAAAATTTACTGGAAACAAAGTAAATGATAAAGAATATGTTCGTCATACAGGATACCCTAGCGGACAACGTTTTGCATCCCCAAAACAATTGTTTGCAACAAAACCAACAGAAGTACTTCGTATGGCTGTGAGTGGTATGCTACCAAAAAACAAATTGGGTGATGCTTTAAGACGTAATGTATATATTTATGCAGGTACTGAGCACCCTCATACCGCACAAAAACCAACAGAAATAAAATCAAATACAATTAAATAATAAAAATGGAAGTAGTAAATACTCTTGGTAGAAGAAAAACCGCTGTAGCGCGTGCATATGCGCAAAAAGGAAGTGGCAACATTGTAATCAACGATAAAGATTACAAAGCTTATTTCACAACATCCGTTTTACAATACAAAGCGACTCAAGCTTTTGCCATTACTAAAACAATGGGCGAAGTTGACGTAAAAGTAAATGTAAAAGGGGGCGGGGTAACCGGGCAAGTTGAAGCTGTACGCTTAGCTATTGCTCGTGCATTAGTAGAAATGGATGCAAATCATAAACCAGCTTTAAAAGCAGAAGGTTTAATGACACGTAATCCTAAAATGGTTGAACGTAAAAAACCGGGTCAGAAAAAAGCTCGTAAACGTTTCCAATTCAGTAAACGATAATCTTTACCAAATAATGATCCCGAACATTTGTTGAGGGATAAAAAAAGTATTAATTCTAAAATTAAAGACGCAATGTCAAGAACAAATTTTAATGACCTATTAGAAGCCGGAGCACACTTCGGACATTTGAAAAGAAAATGGAATCCAGCTATGGCACCATACATTTTTACAGAAAAAAATGGTATCCATATTATTGATTTAAATAAAACTGTTGCAAAAATTGATGAAGCAGCAAATGCTTTGAAACAAATTGCAAAATCTGGCAAAAAAGTTTTGTTTGTTGCTACAAAAAAGCAAGCAAAAGATATTGTTGCAGAAAAAGTAAAAGCAGTAAACATGCCTTATGTAACTGAACGTTGGCCAGGTGGTATGCTTACAAATTTTGCTACTATCCGTAAAGCGGTTAGAAAAATGGCAACAATTGATAAAATGAATACAGATGGAACATTTGATAACATTTCTAAAAAAGAAAAATTACAAATTTCTCGTGAGCGTGCTAAATTAGAAACTCAATTGGGAAGCATTGTTGATTTAACTCGTTTACCTGCAGCATTATTTATTGTTGATATTTCTAAAGAACATATTGCAGTTGCTGAGGCAAAACGTTTAAATATACCAACATTTGCCATTGTTGATACAAACTCTGACCCTAATGTTGTTGATTACGCTATTCCAGCTAATGATGATGCTTCAACTTCTGTTGCATTGATTACTGAAATTGTAACAAAAGCTATTGAAGAAGGTTTGGCTGAACGCAAAATCGACAAAGAAACGGCTGCTGAGGAAAAAGAAAATCCAAAAGGAAATTCTCGTGAAGAAGCATCTAAATTAGTTGATGGTACAAAATTCAAATCATCTGATGAAGAAGGAGATACAGCAGTAAAAAAAACTGCAGTAAAAAAACCGAGAAAAAAATTAAGCTAAGCTTTTCAATAAGCACTAAAAAGGGGCTTTATAAAAAAATAAAATATCAATGAGAATCAATGTCCCGGCTCTATGGTCGGGATATTTTTTAATAAAAAAAACGTAAAAAAATGACAACAATGACTATTACAGCGGCTGATGTAAATAAATTACGCCAAATGACAGGAGCAGGAATGATGGACTGCAAAAAAGCATTAACAGAAGCAAACGGTGATTTTGAAAAAGCAATTGATGAGTTGCGTAAAAAAGGACAAAAAGTTGCCGCAAATCGTGGCGATCGTGAGTCTAAAGAAGGTGTTGTATTAGCTAAGGTTACTTCAGATAACAAATGCGGAATTGTATTAGCTGTGAATTGCGAAACAGATTTTGTTGCTATCAATGCTGACTTCGTGAAAATGACTCAAGCAATTTTGGATATAGCAATTGAGAAAAAACCAAAAACAGCTGATGAATTAAAAACATTGTCTTTTGATGGGAAAATTACTATTGCAGAAAAATTACTTGAACAAACTGGTGTAATCGGAGAAAAAATAGAGTTGAATAAATATGCTGTTGTTGAAGCTCCTTTTGTATTATCATATATTCACCCAGGAAATAAATTAGCTAATGTAGTTGGATTTAATAAAGATACAGTAAATACTGATGTTGCTAAAGATGTTGCAATGCAAGTTGCTGCAATGGCTCCAGTAGCTGTTGATAAAGGAGATGTGGATGCAGAAACAATTCAACGCGAAATCGAAATTGGAAAAGAACAAGCACGTGAAGAAGGAAAACCAGAAGAAATGCTAGAAAAAATTGCTTTAGGTAAATTAAATAAATTCTATAAAGAATCTACTTTATTAAACCAAGAGTATATAAAAGACAACAAAAAAACAATTGCACAATTTTTAAAAGAAGCCGATAAAGACTTAACAGTTACTTCTTTCAAACGTTTTGCATTAAGCTAATAATCATAAATAAAAAAATCCCGATATTTATCGGGATTTTTTTTTGCTAAATAAAATAACAGCTATGAAATACAAACGCATTCTTCTGAAATTAAGCGGTGAATCGCTGATGGGTAATAAACAATTTGGAATAGACAATGAACGTATTGCAGATTATGCAAAACAAATTAAAGAAATTGTTGATAGCGGAATCCAAGTCGCTATTGTGATTGGTGGAGGCAATATTTTTAGAGGGATACAAGCAGAAGAAGGCGGAATGGATAGAGTACACGGAGATTATATGGGAATGCTTGCTACTGTTATCAACTCTATGGCTTTACAATCAGCATTAGAAAAACAGGGAATAGATACTCGCTTACAATCTGCAATAAAAATGGAACAAATTTGTGAACCATTTATTAGAAGAAAAGCAGTTAGGCATTTAGAAAAAAATAGAGTAGTGATATTTGGGGCTGGCACAGGAAACCCTTATTTTACAACAGATACAGCAGCAACACTAAGAGCAATTGAAATTGAAGCAGATGTAGTTTTGAAAGGAACTCGTGTAGATGGAATTTATACTGCTGATCCGGAAAAAGACAAAATGGCAACTAAATACGAAACCATTACGTTTGATGAAGCCTACTCAAAGGGGCTGGAAATTATGGACATGACGGCTTTCACGCTTTGTAAAGAAAACAACTTACCAATTATTGTTTTTGATATGAATAAAAAAGGCAATCTAAAAAAACTGTTGCAAGGCGATAAAGTGGGGACATTAGTTACACTTTAGCTTGTTGAAAATTTCATTAAAAAAATTATCTTTGTGGACAAAGCTAAAGTTGATTTTTAAAACTTATGCTCAATTTTTCGACAAGTATAGTATGGCTGTTCTTAATGCCAGTCAGAAATAAATAATAATACAAACAATAAATTATGACAGAAGACACAAAGTTTATATTGGATTCAGCTAAAGAACAAATGGAAAAAGCTGTTACACATTTAGAGGCTGAATTAGTAAAAGTAAGGGCTGGAAAAGCAAGCCCATCAATGCTTGAAGGATTAATGGTTGATTATTATGGAACAATGACTCCAATGAATCAAGTAGCAAATATTAATACTGCTGATGCTCGTACTTTGGTTGTTCAGCCTTGGGAAAAATCAATGTTAACACCAATTGAAAAAGCAATACAAGTTGCCAATCTTGGATTAAATCCACAAAATGATGGCGTATTGATTCGTATTCTTGTTCCTGCATTAACAGAAGAACGCAGACGTGATTTAGTAAAAAAGGCAAAATCAGAACTTGAAAATGCAAAAGTGAGTTTGCGAACTATTCGTAAAGAAGCCAATGAATCATTAAAAAAATTACAGAAGGATGGTACGCCAGAAGATGAAATAAAAGATGCTGAAGCAAAAGTACAGACACTTACAGATTCTTATGTTATAAAATGTGATAAGCATTTAGAAGTGAAAGAAAAAGAGATAATGACGGTTTAATTATTTTATGATTACAAGGCTCAAATTTTTATTAATACTGAAAATGAGTTAAAATTTTTCAGATGAGACGCCTTGTTTTATAGAACGTAGCGAGACGCTATGTTCATTGGAGTCGTTTTTTATACCATCAATTAGATTTATTTTTTGAGTGCTGTGCAAGAGCTACAGCTACTACCGCTGTTACGTACCGTTTTTTAGTAAGTATATTTTTCAAATGGTTTAGCATACTTTTCAATCATATATTCTGAACGTCTATAAACTTGTGCTACAAAATGTTTTAGGTAAGTTTTTGCCCACGCTTCAATTGTGCCTTTAAAGTCTTGGTCTAAATTACAAACATGAAATTGAATTTGCATTGCGGCAGCCCAATTTATGTATAAGTTTTCTGGAATAGACTTAAATAAACTTACAAAATGAGCATCTTTACATACCAATTTCTCTTCTTCTAAAAGCCAATCTACTTCAAAATAATTGATTGAAAGTTTATCAAACTCCCTGTTATCTAACATTATAGCACAAAGTTGTGCTAATTTGAATGCCGAAATAATATTTGGGGCTTGTGCTGTTTTTGATAAATTTCTTGTTTTAATATCAATCACTTCATAGAAGTTGTCTTTAACGACAAGAATATCAGCAGTATCATCTTGTTTTTCATCAAATGGATTTTCTAACGACCACCTTTTTGTCGCTTCTTTTCCTCTACTTAATAAAAAAAGTACACTTGGTGAATTAAATAATGCTTGTCTTGCATCTACTCCTATGATTTCAGCATTTTTACTATATAAATCATTTAAATATTCATATTGTCTAAACGTGTTATTGGGTAATTGCTTTTTGATTTCACTATAAACGTGTTTGTCAAAAGGTTCACCTGCTGAATGCCCTGACAAACTACCTGAAAGTGGTTTTGGTACAAATGTTCCCTTTATGTTTTTTATTAGTTCTGTATAATTTACATTCATTGCTTTATGCTAAATAATTTGTTAAATGATTGATTTATCAAGTCAAGCAAAGACTTCTCTTGATTTTTTAGATATTTTTTGGTTTGTTCTGAAATTGAATTATGTAATTCTACTTCTTTTTCATTTGACCAATCAATCACTCTAAAAGGAATACTTGCAATTGGTTTTTCAGAAAACTCTACAATATTACCTTTTACTATGCCATTACATTTTAGCCAATCAAAAACAACTGGATTGTTTAGATACGCTAAAATATATTCAATGCTTTCTTTTGTATTGAATTTTTTAAATATTGCAGTTACATCTTGCGTTGGAAAAACTCCTTCATCAACCAAAGCAAAACGAAAATAATTTTTATTAGAAATTCTTTCTTTACATGGAACGAAAATTCGTTTTTCTTCTTTTTTAAATAAATTAAAATTTCGCAAAAAGACCCATTCCCAATAATTTATTTTTCTATTGTACTGGTATCTTTTATCTAAATCTGTTTTGTATTTCTGAAAATGTATATAAAAATTAGGATATGTTTTTTTAAAACATTCTTCCTCTAAACCTTCGTTTATGTATATATATTTAGTAATGTTATGTATAACAAAGGGCTTTAAATCTTTTGCTTTTACTACATCGATTGTAGCATTGATTTCGTTTTCTGTTAAAATGTGTCCGTTTACCTGAAATGCTTTGTCTAAGCCACTAACCAAACCATTTCCAATATCACAAAAGTCTCCAATTGTATGAAATTCTTGTTTATTATCATCAAATAGGTTAAGTAGAGTGTTTTGATTTTTTTTTAAGCAATTAGTTTCCAATACTTGCAACTCTTCTCTTACTTCATCTGATTGCAAAATCCATCTTTCATTCAGTTTAAATTGTGAAACACTTAAAAATTCAGCATCTTTAAACGGAATTTTATTTTTAAGATTGTATAATGTTTCTGTTGTTAATTTTTGATTTGCATAAAATTTTGAAACTTTGATTTTTTCTTTTCTGTCTTTACTTTTTACATACTTAAATATTACAATAGAAACAGTTACTTTTTCAAAAATTGGGGTTTCGTTAAAGTGATAAATTTCTTCAAAATAGCCATTTTGAACCATATAGTTTCTCAATGAAATTGAATGAGTCGTATTCATCCAATATTCAGGGCAAATAAAAATAAGTTGCCCGTTTTCATTTAGTAGTTCAATTGATTTAAGAATAAAAAGATAAAGATAATCACAAAGAGAGTTAAAATGTTTGTTCCAAATTGGATTCCCCGAAAGTTCTTGTTTTAGTTCGTCTTCAAGATTTTTCCAACGAATATAAGGTGGGTTGCCAATAATTAAATCAAATTTTTCGTCAATTTTTGCAGATACAAAACTATCATATTTCACACAATCAAACTCTTGTGCTAATTCTTGGTCTATCTCAAACGCTGTTAAATTATTATATCCTTTTTGCAGTAATAATTCTAAAAAAACACCTTCTCCACAAGAAGGTTCTAAAATTTGAGAATTTTGAGAAATATTAGCCATTTCAATCATAAAATCAGCCACTACTTTTGGTGTAAAATATTGTCCGAATTTATTTTTTGTATTCTGTTTAACTGTTATTTCCATGAAATATGTATTTCTGCAAAGTTACAATTTTTCGTATTGGTTTTTGTGTCAAAGTGGTTAGTTTTTATACTAATGTTTGTTGGTTGTGCGGTCGTCTTAAAATGTTACATAACGTCAGCCTCCCGATAAATCGGGACATGTTGTGAAAAACCCTTATATTATTTAACACAAGCTGTTTATTAATACTGAAATAAAAAAAAAATTGATTTAAGCCTACAGACTGTTGGGGTTTATTATTTGACTTTAACTAATCCGACAAACAATCAACAGGAAACAATGGAAATCATAAGGACAAAAAAAATACTGGTAAAACTACCTTCGCCAATCCTCAAAAAGTACTGCGTAATCGATTTTCTATAAAATTTCCTTAGCCAGCATGGATAATCCTATGCTGGCTTTTTCTTGCATTACTCTCAAATTATTTATTCCATTTACTTTAACACTGTTTGGGTCAATTAAATATTTAGGAATTTTGTTTTCTATATAATCAATTATTCCGGCTGCAGGATAAACATTCATGGAAGTGCCTACAACAATAAAAATATCAGCCTTTTCTGCAACAATATACGCTAAGTCCATCATTGGAACTAGTTCCCCAAACCAAACAATATGTGGACGAAGTTGAGAGCCTTTCTCACATAAATCACCCAATTTTAATTCGGATGATTTTATGGGATAAATTAAGTTGGAATCAACAGAACTTCTACTTTTAGTAATTTCTCCATGTAAATGCAAAACCTTTTTTGAACCGGCTCTTTCATGCAAATCATCAATATTTTGAGTAATTATATGAACATCATATTTTTTTTCGAATTCAACTAAAATTTCATGAGCCAGATTTGGTTTTGCTTCGAGTATTTGAGCCCTTCTTTTATTGTAAAATTCCAAAACTAATTTTTGATTTTTTTCCCAAGCTTGAGGGGTTGCTACTTCATTTATATCGTACTCTTCCCACAATCCGCCACTATCACGGAAAGTTTTAATGCCACTCTCCGCACTAATTCCAGCACCTGTAAAAACAACTAACTTTGGTTTCATTGTCCTAAAAATAGAAATTAAATATCAATCGGCAATTATTTTAATTATCTTTGCTTCAGTTCTTTAAATACTTATCAAGAAAGGAGGAGGGAAAGCGCCCGAAGATACCTTGACAACCCTTTGGAAATAAATAATTAAGAATGAAAATAAAAGAATACTAAAGCATATTTTTAATTCATTCTCTAATTTCTGAATGAAGGTGTCAATTCGCATTCACGTAAAAGTGAAATAGATAAGTCAGATAATAAATAAATAATTTTTTAAACATAATTTATCTCCTCTGACTATAAAAAAGTTAGAGGAGATTTTTTTTATATAAAGAACAAAAAAATGAAAACAAAAGTAGTGTTACTACTTATTCTTTTTTCTCTAAATAGTTTTTCGCAAAAAAAGTATTTGGATTCTCTGTGGAGTGTTTGGAGCGATGAAAAGCAAGCCGATACAACACGTTTAAGAGCAATGTACGATTTTGCTTGGGATGGTTATTTATTTGCCCATCCAGATAGTTCCTTTTATTTCAGTAAAATCATGTATGATTTTGCTTTAGAAAAAGATCTTAAAAAGTTTCAGGCTAAAGCGCTAAATCTTCAATTTAATTACTATCTCGCAATTGGTGATTTTTCTAAAGCGATGGAAAAAAACAAGGAGGCAGCGGAGTTGCGAAAACAAGATTCTGATAAATTAGGAATGGCTGTTGCTTATAGTAATTTTGGTATTCTCTATCAAATTCAAGGAAACTTTTCAAAAGCGATTGACAATTTTGTTTTAAGTTTAAAATATAACGAAGAAGTTGGAAATAAAATTGGCGTTGCCACCTCATTACACAACATTGGTCATCTATATCAAGAACAAAACAATTTTACACAAGCGCTTAATTATTATGATAAAAGTTTAAAAATTAGGGAGGCAGTAGGAGATACGTTTGGAATTGCAACATCTCTAATTAACATTAGTTCTGTCTGTCAACAATTAGGGGACTATAAAAAAGCAATGGAAAGTATTAATTTGAGCTTGAAAATAAATACCAGAATAGGCAATAAACAAGGAATAGCAGCATCACTTGGAAATATAGGTATGATATATCAAGCTCAAAAGGAGTATGCGAAAGCAATTGATTATTATAATAAATGTTTGATTATTCAAGAAGAAATTGGAAATAAGCAAACCTCAGGAATTTCATTTTTAAATATTGGAAGTGTTTATTATGAATTAAACAATTTTCCACAAGCTATTTACTATTCTAACAAAGCTCTTGAAATTGCAAAAAATATTGGGGATATAACAGGAATTAAAAATGCAAGTAACGCCCTTTACAATAATTATAAGAAATCAAATAAATATAAAGAAGCTCTTATGATGCATGAATTGTATATTCAGATGCTAGACAGTATTAATAGTGAAGAATCCAAAAAAGAGATTGTAAGACAAGAATTCAAATATCAATACGAAAAAAAAGTAGTTTCCGACAGTATTCGTTCTGAGGAAGAAAAAAAAATAGTTGCAATGAAATTTGAAAAAGAACAAACACAAAGATACCTCCTGTATTTTGGACTTTTGTTATTAATAGCTTTTGGTGGAATGATGTATAATAGATTTAGGAATAGTCAAAAACAAAAAAATATCATTGCAGAACAAAAAAGAATAGTAGAAGAAAAGCAAAATGAAATAATAGATAGTATCCATTATGCTCAAAAAATACAACATTCATTGTTGCCAAATGAGAAGCATATTGAGAAAGAGTTAAAACGTTTAAAAAAATAATAAAAAATATTTTTGTGATTTATCACATTGTTTAATCTATGGCTGATATAAAAAAAGAGTTAGAAAAAAGAGTGTTGGTAATTGATGGTGCTATGGGAAGTATGATTCAGCAATACAAATTGACTGAAAAAGATTTTCGTGGAAAACGATTTGCTGATTGGCATAAAGATTTACAAGGGAATAATGATTTGCTTTCTATTACAAAACCTGAAATTATTAAAACCATTCATAAAGAATATTTAAAAGCGGGGGCTGATATTATAGAGACAAATACTTTCAGCGCTACTTCTATTGCAATGGCTGATTATGGAATGGAAGATTTGGCGTATGAATTAAATTTTGAATCAGCTAAAATTGCCAAAGAATCGATACAAGAATTTCAAAAGGATTTTGGAGATAAAACTCCTCGTTTTGTTGCAGGAGCATTTGGTCCTACCAATAGAACATTATCATTGTCGCCAAATGTAAACGACCCTGGCTACAGAGCAATAACATTTGATGAACTTGTGGAAGCATACACCGTTCAAGCAAAAGGATTAATTGATGGAGGAGCTGACTTATTATTGGTAGAAACTATTTTTGATACACTTAATGCAAAGGCTGCACTATTTGCTATTCAAGATGTTTGTAAAGAAAAAAACATTAAAATGCCCGTAATGGTTTCTGGAACTATCACAGATGCTAGCGGAAGAACATTGTCAGGGCAAACTACAGAGGCTTTTTTAAATTCAGTTTCACATATTGATTTGTTAAGCGTTGGTTTAAATTGTGCACTTGGGGCAAAAGACATGCGCCCTTATTTGGAAGAACTTTCCAATAAAGCCCCTTTTTATGTGAGTGCATATCCTAATGCGGGTTTACCAAACCAATTTGGAGAGTACGACCAAGATGCCCATGAAATGGGACATCAGATAGAAGATTTTTTAAAAGCAGGATTTATCAATATTGTTGGTGGTTGTTGTGGAACTACCCCAGAACACATAAAACGGATAGCAGAACTAGCAAAACTAGCAAAACCGAGAAAAAAACCTTCTGCTGACAGCCTAATGCATTTAAGTGGTTTAGAGCCTTTGACATTGCGACCAGAAAGTAATTTTTTAAATGTTGGAGAAAGAACAAATGTAACTGGCTCTAAAAAATTTCTACGGTTAATTAAAGAAGAAAATTTTGAAGAAGCACTTTCAATTGCCCGAGAGCAGGTTGAAGGAGGAGCACAAGTTATTGATGTAAATATGGATGAAGGAATGCTTGATAGCGAAGCATCCATGACTAAATTTTTAAATCTAATTGCATCAGAGCCCGATATTTCTCGAGTTCCAATAATGATTGATTCATCTAAGTGGACTGTAATTGAAGCAGGTTTAAAATGTGTACAAGGCAAAGCAATTGTAAATTCTATTTCGCTTAAAGAAGGAGAAGAAAAATTTATTGAACAAGCACAAAAAATAAAACAATACGGAGCAGCTGTTATAGTGATGGCATTTGATGAAGCAGGACAAGCAGATACTTTGCAAAGAAGAATAGATATTTGTAAACGAGCATACGACATACTAATAAGTAAAGTAAACTTTACTCCGCAAGATATTATTTTCGACCCTAATATTTTTCCTGTAGCTACAGGAATGGATGAGCATAAACTCAATGCACTTGATTTTTTTAATGCTACAGAATGGATCAAAAAAAATTTACCTCACGCAAAAGTAAGCGGAGGAGTAAGTAATGTTTCTTTTTCTTTCAGAGGCAATGACCATGTGCGTGAAGCTATACATTCTGCTTTTTTATTTCATGCAATTAAAAAAGGGATGGATATGGGGATTGTAAATCCCGCTCAGTTGGTTGTTTATGACGATATTGATAAGACATTATTAGAATTGGTTGAAGATGTTTTATTAAATAGAAGAGAAGATGCAACAGAACGATTAGTAGAACATGCCGAATCATTAAAAGGAATTACAAAAGAAAAAACAGAAAAAGATGAGGTATGGCGAAAAGAGCCTGTTGAAAAGAGATTAAGTTATGCTTTAGTAAAAGGAATTATAGAACATATTGAATCTGATACAGAAGAAGCTAGACAAAAATTTGGAAGACCATTACATGTGATAGAAGGTCCGCTAATGGATGGGATGAACATTGTAGGAGATTTATTTGGAAGTGGAAAAATGTTTTTACCTCAAGTAGTAAAAAGTGCAAGAGTGATGAAAAAAGCAGTTGCTTATTTGGAGCCATTTTTACAAGCCGAAAAAGAAGCAAATGCAAAAGCAGGTATTGTTGGTGATGGAAGAAAAAATGCTGGAAGAATTCTTCTAGCAACTGTTAAAGGTGATGTTCATGATATTGGAAAAAATATTGTTGGAGTTGTCTTGGCCTGTAATAATTATGAAATTATTGATTTAGGTGTAATGGTTTCCTGCGATAAAATTTTAGATGAAGCCAAGAAACAGAATATTGATGTTATCGGATTAAGTGGATTGATTACTCCATCATTGGATGAGATGGTGCATGTTGCCAAAGAAATGGAACGATTAAATTTTAAAACACCTTTGTTGATTGGTGGTGCCACAACTTCAAAAGTTCATACAGCTGTAAAGATTGCACAAAATTATTCTGGATCTGTTGTGCATGTTAATGATGCAAGTAAATCTGTTCCTGTTGCAAGTAGTTTAATTTCAAATGAGCTCAGAGATGCATTTATGGAAGATGTGAATAAGGATTATGAAAGAGTTAGACAACAAAATAAAAATGCACAATCACAAAATAAATTTATTTCAATAGAAGAAGCAAGAAAAAATAAATTTCCAATTGATTGGAGTAAAACAGAAATTGTTGAACCGACATTTACAGGAAATAAAGTTTTTGATAATTACGACTTAAACGAAATAGCAGAATACATTGATTGGACACCATTTTTTCATAGTTGGGAATTAAAAGGTTCCTATCCAAAAATATTTAACGATGCTGAAAGAGGAGCAGAAGCAAAAAAGTTATTTGATGATGCCCAAAAAATGTTGAAACAATTAATTATTGAAAAATGGTTGAAAGCAAAAGCGGTTATTGGAATTTATCCAGCAAAAGCGAAAGGCGATGATATTTACCTCGCCCCGACCATCTCCAAAGGAGAGGGAGATATCGTATTCCATACAATTCGCCAACAAACCAAAAAACCTGCTGGGCAATACAATGTAGCGCTTTCAGATTTTATTTCTCCAATTAATCAAGATTATATTGGAGCCTTTGCATTAACTACAGGTATTGGTATTGATGAATATATTGCTCGTTTCGAAAAGGATCATGATGATTATTCTGCTATTATGTTAAAAGCTTTAGCGGATAGATTAGCAGAAGCATTTGCTGAATTGATGCATAAAAAAGTCCGTAAAGAATATTGGGGATATGCAAAAAATGAACAACTTAAAAATGAAGAATTAATTAAAGAAGAATATATTGGAATTCGACCTGCGCCTGGTTATCCAGCACAACCAGATCACACTGAAAAGCCTATTATTTGGAAATTATTAGAAGTAGAAAAAAATACAGGAATGATTTTAACAGAAAGCATGGCAATGGTTCCAACGGCAGCTGTAAGTGGCTTGTATTTCGCTCATCCTGATTCACATTATTTTGGTATTGGTAAAATCAATAAAGATCAAGTAGAAGATTATGCGAAAAGAAAAAACATGGATCTCGAAAAAGTAGAACGTTGGTTGGGACCAAATTTGGCGTATTAAAAATGTTATTTTTGTAGTATGAAATTAGTTATAAGAATACTTTTTATTTGTTTTTTCTTCTTTTTTAATTCTCACAATTGTTTTTCTCAAAAAGAAAAAAAGAATAGTAAATATCCTAAGTATGATTATGTAGGATCATTTAATAATGGCTTAGCGAAAGCTAAATACAATAAAAAATGGGGATTTATTGATACTCTTGGAGTTGAGATAGTTCCAATAATATATCATGAGGTAACAAATTTTAATGATGGATTAGCAAAAGTAAGAGTGAATGAGAAGTGGGGAATGGTTGATGTAAATGGAACTGTAATCATAAAACCAACCTTTGATTGGATATATGATTTTGAAGGTGATAAGGCGAAAGTACTACTAAATGACCAAACCTATTTTATGAACCGCAAAGGTCAGCGAGTTGAATAAAAAAAATGCTCTTTCGAAATTTGAAAGAGCATTTTCTTTTTAATATTTACTTAATAAAGCGTTTTCAGTTGTAATAACTGCCAGTTCAATCCTATTCAAATTAAATATTATTAAAGGAATAGGAAGTTTTTCGAAATTTGATTTTTCCCAAGGAATGGATTCTCCATAAACAACAATATTAGAAGTTGCTAAATTGCTTAAATCAATAGAATTGTCTATTCCAATAACCGTAGACTTAAATTTTTCAATTTCATTTTTCAATATTGCTGCCGAAAATTCAGAATTGTTTTCTCCGAACAAAATTTCTGAAGATATTTCGGATCCTCCGCTGGTTCTTAATTCATCAGTTTTTAAATTTTTAGCTGCTTCTAGCGAAATATTTTCGGTATTTGAAATTAAATAAACTTTAAGTTTTTCAATATACTCTATTAGTGCTGCCGAATTTTCTTTTAGTCGAAAAACATTTATTTTGTTAGTAGTAGAATCTACTGACAACTTTTTTTCAAGCAAATCATATCTTAATTTGTTTTCATTTTTCAGAAAATTTAAAACTTGTTCGTTTTCTGTTACGCCTCTCCAAAAGCTGTCAGACACTTGCCTTGAAATACCTGTATTTGATTCCGTAATAAACAAACCTGCACCAGCAATAATCATAATTACTGTTGCTGTTGCATTTATTTTATTGGTAGTGTTCTTGTAAATGCTAATTAAGTAAATTGGCAAGTATCCTAAAACGAGTAACACACATCCAATAATTATCAATAATCTAGCATTAGGCCAATGCATTATTTTAAAAAGAATTCCAATAGATATAACTAAAGATGCAATAAAAGCAATGCTACTTAATACAATATTTCTATTGTTTTCTGCACTGGATTTAAACTTTAAAATAAATAACAAGGGTAAAAATAATACACTAAAAAAGAAAACGCCTGTAACCATTAATATACTTGCACCTGGCCAGTGATTTAATTTAAAGAATGCTCCGAATAATATCATCAATGATGATATATATCCACTAATTTTCATTGTTGAGTTCATAATATAATAGTGTTTAAATGTTAAAAGTCGATTTGTTTCGTTCTGTATTTCTTTCAACCCATTTTTGCCAAAAAGCAAAATTGTTTCTTGATATACAGACTCGAAATTCCTGTATTCATCGAGTTTGTTTTCTATTAAACAACAAATATGATCCAGCAAATCGATACTTAAGTCAGGAGAAGTAATTCCCCTGACTTTAATATCGTTTTCAATAAAGGCAATTTGTTCCTCCGTTAAACTAAACATATCTTACATTGGGTTTGAGATCGAGTAAAATATTCATGGTATTAATGAAATCGGTAAACTCATAGATTTTTTCTTTCGCTCGCTCATTTCCGGTTTGAGTGAGTGAGTAATATTTTCTAATGCGTTTGCCAATGTTAACAGTTTCTGTTGTTACAATTCCTTCTGCTTCCAGCTGATGAAGCAAAGGATAAAGCGCGCCTTCTGTTATAACAATTTTTGAGTCTGTTAACTCTTTTACTTTTTGTGTAATCTCATACCCGTACATTTGTTTTGTTTCGGATAATAACTTTAAAACTATAGTTTTTAAAGTGCCTTTTATTAACTCTGATGAATACATAACACAAATATACATAAGATTATTATGTATAATGTAATTATGTATTAAATGTTTTTATAATACATTGATTATCAAATAAATAAAATTTTATAATAAAATGAATAATTGTTAATTATAGCTATTAGCTAAAAAAAGTTGAATTATTTTTTTCAGCTTTTCTGGGTTATTTTCCCCAATTTTCAATTTCTTCTTTTGTCCAAAGTTCTGGAAAGAATATTCTTCTTTGGTAGGAAGGATGTAAATATTTTTGCCATTCGCTGCCGCCTGTAGCTGCTTTGTTTTCTCCTTTAGAATTTAAATAATATTCTGCTGTTTTTAAATGAGCAAGGGTCCAAACAACATTATATGTATTATCAAAATCTCGTAAAGCAATTTTTAGTTTTTTTACTTCATCATCGTTTTGATTTAATTTAAGATAACGTTGATAAACATTTTTTCCTTTATAAATATTTGCAGTAGCTTTTAATGAATCAATATATTTATCTTCAAAATGTTGCAATAGCAACGATTTTTTCCCCGTTTTATGATCAAGGCCTGCATCTTTCCAATATAAATTATCGAACAAATAATTCATTTCTGACTCTGCATTAACTTGGTTTTTAACTCTTGAGTTTACAAGTAAATGAACATCGGTAAAATATAATTCTAAAAAACGAAATTGTGCAGACTGAAATCCGCTTGCAGGGGCAAGGGATAACCTAAACTGATTGTATTGGTCATAATCCATTCCTTCGCGCATAACAGAAAAAGATTGTGTTAATATTCCAGCATAACGATTTACCCTTTCAATTTTATTAGCAAAAACAGATATTTCAATAGAAGGATTATCAACTATTTGTTTTACTTCATGTGTAATTAGCTTTAATAATAATTCTGTAACCTGATGATACATTATAAAAATGGGTTCATCCGAAAAATTGGTTCTTGGTTTTTGAAGCGATAATAAAGTATCCACTTCAATATAATCCCAATAATTTAAGTATTTATTATGGAGCAAACCTTTTAAGTATGTATTTGGGTCTTGCCCAGCACTTTTATATTTTTCTTCTATCGCATTTAAAATATCTTTATCCATAACTTTAATTTTTATCGAAGATACTTACTGTTTTTGAATTTATGATATGAGAAAAATCATTTTCATAAAAAATATGCTTAATATTAAATACATATGCTATACAAAGTATTGAGAATTCATTAAAATTTATTACCATTGTAAACCATTACTCCAAATTAAAGTGTTTTTAAAATATTGGCATAAAATAAGCGACTTAGGTGTTGATAGCTCGGTTAATCGTTTTAATCATAAACGTATTAGGCTAAGCAACCAGTTGCTAGCGTTATCAATAATTTTATCATTTGTTTTTATTTATATTTATTCATACTTTGAGTTGTATAAAATTCTTAAGGTAGAGATTACTTCCATTTTGCTGTATGTTTCATTTATGATGCTGAATCATTTTAAATTTTTCAGGCTATCTCGCTTTTTGTTTGTTGTAATTTTAAACTTACAAATATTCGTTCTTTCTTTAAGTTTTGGGATACAATCGCAAATTCAAATACTTTTTTTGCCTGTGGCGGCTTTGCCTGTGGTGCTGTTTCGACTAAAAAACATCAAAACCATAGTCGTTCTTTCTGCTTTTACAGTATTTCTCTTTTCTACAATTTATTTTGTAGATTTTAATGATTATTTTTTAATTCGTATTAATCCTGAATATCTTTTTTCGCTTCGCTTTATTTTTAATATGACAGCCATTCTTTGCTATTTTATTGTGATTTATGCAATAATTAGCAACTACGATAGCAGCGAAAAAAAACTAGACAAAAAGAATGAGTTATTACAATATCAATTTCAAACCATGTTTGATAACTCTTATGATGCCTTGTTTTTAGTTGATTGGAAAGAAAGAAAAATTGTAAAAGCAAATAAAAGAGCTGTTACTCTTTTTGAAATGGAAAAGGAATCTGACTTTTTTGATATGTACGGGTTAGATTTTCATAAAAATGAGTTAACACCTGAAGAATTAAAGCAGATGAGTGATGAACTTACTTCAAAAAAATCATACGAAACAGAAATTTTATACAGAACCAATTTAGGAAATGAATTTTGGGGCGCATTGGCAATTCAGGTTATTTATATTGGTGGTAAAGCATATCAGTCGGTTCGTGTTACAGATATTACACAACAAAAAAAAGCAGAACAATATACGAAAGCAACTTTATTAGAGAAGGAAATTTTGTTAGCAGAAATTCATCATCGAGTAAAAAATAATATGGCTGTTATAAGCGGATTAATTGGATTGCAATCCAATTATGTAGAGGATGAAAAAGCAAAAGAGCTTTTTGAAGAAAGTAGAAATCGAATCCATTCTATGGCATTAATTCATGATAAACTTTACCAACACGAAACATTTGCTAAAATTGATTTTTGTGCATATATAAACGATTTAGTTAGCCATATAAAAGCATCTTATAATAATACCGAAGCAGAAATAAATTTTGAAATTGTTTGCAACGATATTTTTATTGATATTAAAAATGCTGTACCCTGCGGATTAATCTTAAATGAATTGATTTCAAATGCTTGTAAACATGCATTTAAAGGAAGAGAAAAAGGAGAAATAAAAATAGTTTGCACAAAAATGGGGGAAAAATTTACGATGATGGTTGCTGATGATGGAGTAGGATATGATGCGGAAACAGCTTTGAAAAAATCAAATTCTTTGGGTTTAACTTTGATTAATGCTTTGGTAGAACAAGTCAGTGGAAAATTAAATACAACCCATCATAACGGAACAGCTTATTATATTTCTTTTGAAGCATGATTAAGAAAAAAATACTTATAGTAGAAGATGAAGCCATTGTTGCAATGGAAAATAAAATGAATTTGTCATTGGCAGGTTATCAGGTTGTTGCAAGCGTATCCTCAGGAGAAGAAGCTCTAAATAAAATCGATGAAGCCACACCCGATTTAATTTTAATGGATATAACATTAAAAGGTAATTTATCAGGAATTGAAACAGTAGAAAAACTACGTGAAGTATCAGATATCCCTATTGTTTTTATTACAGGGAATTCAGATAATAAAACATTGCATCTAATTAAAGAAATTACAAATACTTCTTATTTGTTAAAGCCTATTTTAACGAAAGATCTTCTTTCTGAAGTAAAAAAAATGCTTCATTCATAACTATTATGGATAATGCATTGCTCCGTTTGTCTGATTTGCGCCAGCTTTTAAAGATTGAACGCGATGAAGATTTTAAATTATACAAAGAACATTTTTCAAAAAACAATTTAAATCACAGAAAACAAAATGGAGTTACTTGGTATCCTATTGTAATTTCAAATGTTGAGATTGGTTTGGGAGAATATTTAATTATTGAAGTTGAACGAACAACAAATATTAATGAACCCCATCAATTTTCTGGTGGAAAAGTCGCATCACTTTTTTCAAATAATTATAATGATATACACCCTATTACTGGAACTGTAAAAGTTATAAATCAAAACAAATTAAAACTTTCTCTTACAATTGATGAGCTTCCGGATTGGTGTGATGATGGCAAGCTCGGGATAAACTTGATGTTTGATGAAACAAGTTATAAAGAAATGGATATTGCTCTCGAAAAAACCATAAATGCAAGTAATAACCGTCTGGCTCATTTGCGTGATGTTTTATATGGAATTAAATTGCCGGAGTTTGAAAAACAAGATGAACAATTACAGATTTCGGGTTTAAATACATCGCAGAATGAAACAGTAAAAAAAATTATGTCTTCAAAAGATGTTGCTATTGTTCACGGTCCTCCAGGTACAGGAAAAACAACCACTTTGGTTCAAGCAATCAGAAAAACATTAGATATTGAAAAGCAGATATTGGTATGCAGTCCCAGTAATACAGCCGTGGATTTACTCACCGAAAAATTACATCGAGAAGGAATAAAAGTTTTACGTTTGGGAAACCCTGCACGAATTTCGGAAGATGTAATTTCAAATACTTTGGATGCAAAAATAGCAATGCATGAATCTTACAAAGATTTAAAAAGCTATAAAAAAACAGCGGATGAATATTTTAGAATGGCAGGAAAGTATAAACGCAATTTTGGTAAAGCAGAAAGAGAGCAACGACAATTATTGTACATAGAAGCAAGAAAAATATTAAAAGAAGCAAAACAATTAGAAGATTTTATTTTACAAGAACAATTAGATAAAGCACAAGTAATTGCATGCACACCCGTTGTTTCATCTGGAAGAATGTTGCGCGATAAACAATTTACAACCGTTTTTATAGATGAAGCGGCACAAGCTTTGGAGCCGATGTGTTGGATTCCGATAAGTAGAAGCAATCGTGTGATTTTTGCTGGTGATCATTTTCAATTACCACCTACAGTAAAATCGAAAATTGCAGAAGAAAAAGGATTCAAAATAACATTAATGGAAAAAGGAATGAAAATAGAACACATTTCTGTGATGTTAAATACTCAATATAGAATGCATGAAAACATCATGAATTTTTCCAATAAACATTTTTATAACAACGATTTAATAGCAGATGTTTCTGTTAAAGATACTCGTTTGAGTTACGATGAAAACGAACATTTACTATTTACACCATTCGATTTTATTGATACTGCAGGTTGCGGGTATAACGAAACATTGAATTTAGAAAGTTTAAGTACATCAAATGTAGAAGAAGCGCAATTGCTTTTAAATCATTTGAAATCACTTTTGTCGCAATATGAAAATGGGAATAAACAAAATAAAAAAATTAAAATTGGTATTATATCACCCTATAAAGAGCAGGTTCAACTTATAACAATGAAAATTTCAGAAGACGATTTTTTCAAAAATTATCTATCACAAATTGCAATAAAAACTATTGATGGATTTCAAGGGCAAGAGAGAGATGTTATATATATTAGTTTAGTTCGTTCCAATGAAAATCAGGAAATAGGTTTTTTAGCAGATACGAGAAGAATGAATGTAGCATTAACCAGAGCAAAAAAGAAATTAGTTGTTATTGGCGATAGTTCTACTTTTGGGAATCATCCTTTTTATAAATCTTTTTTAGATTACGCAGAAAGTATTGGTGCATACAAAAGTGCTTGGGAGTTTATTTCCTAACCATGTTTTATTTTAAAAATCAAAATGGTTGCTGCTAAAACTAAAGTGATTGTATTTGCTGCAATAATTGGAATATCTTTTATACAAATTCCATATATCAACCAACAAGCAATTCCTGTTGTAAAAATAATATACATTCCTAATGAAATTCCTTTAGTTTCTTTTGTTTTTAATATCTGAAGCACTTGCGGTATAAATGAAACCGTTGTGCAAAATGCAGCCATTAATCCTATTGCAGTTATAAAATTCATTTTGTAAAGTTTCTGTCAAAGGTAAGCAAATTGGGGTATTTTGATATAACAGAAAAATTTATGTTTCTGTTATTAAAAAACTACCTTTGCAAAGCTTACTATTATTAAATTTGTTTTATGAATTCAGTTCGGTTTAATGGCATCTTGTTGTTATTCTTTTTTAGTTTTAACATTATTCAAGCACAAGAAAAAAATCAAGTTTGGACACTTGAGCAATGTATTGACTATGCTCTAAAAAATAATATTCAAATTAAACAATCAGAACTTAATGCAGATTTATCAAAAGCTAATTTAACGCAGAGTCAAGCAAATTTATTGCCTTCCTTAAATGCAAATGCTTCTCATTCGTATAATATTGGTAGAACAATAGATAGATTTACCAATCAGTTTGCTGATGCGCAAGTATTGTCACAAAATTTTTCAATCAGTACAGATGTTACTTTGTTTAGTGGCTTGCAAAATATTAATACCATCCAACAAAATAGATATACTTATTTGGCAAACAAATATGATATCGATAAAATGAAAAATGATATTTCATTAAATATTGCTACAGCATATTTACAAGTTTTGTTTGCTATGGAATCTGCTACCAACGCTCAAAATCAAATGGGAATAACAGCATCTGTTGTGGAACGCACAAAAAAATTAGTTGATGCAGGAAGTGCCGCAAAAGGCGCGTTGCTGGATGTGGAAGCACAATTAGCTTCAGAAGAACTAAATTATACCAATGCACAAAATCAATTGGATATTGCCTATTTATCACTTGCCCAATTATTAAATTTAACATCAACAGAAAATTTTACTATTGCAATACCAGAATTAAATATTGCCAATCAACCTATTTTAGAAACAAGTACTACTCAAATTTATAATACAGCAGTTGCAAGTTTGCCTGAAGTAAAAAGTGCTGAATTCAAATTAATGAGTGCTGACAAAGCGGTGAAAGCAGCTTGGGGAGGTCTTAGCCCTCGGTTATCTTTTAGTGCTTCTTATGGTACAGGATATTCGGGATTGAGTAAAAGAGTAACGGGAGCACCAACATTTCAGGCGTATGTTCCAAATGGAGATATTACATCAGCTGGCGATACTGTTTACACGCCTTATTTTTCAAATCCTGCAACAGAACAAATCCCCTATTTTGACCAATACAAAGACAATGTAAATAAATCTTTTGGTTTTTTTCTGACCGTTCCATTGTTTAATCGTTTGCAAACAAAAACAGCGATTGATAGAGCACGTATTCAAAAACTGAATGCAGAATTAACGGTAGAATCTACTAAGCAACAAATACAAAAAAATATTCAGCAAGCATATTCAGACGCAAATGCTGCATTAAAAAAATATTCAGCATCATTAAAAGCATTAAATGCAATGACAGAATCATTTAAATATACACAACAACGATTTGATGTAGGCTTAATGAATTCAAACGATTACAATGATGCGAAAAACAAATTAATAAAATCGCAGAGTGATTTGTTACAAGCAAAATTTGATTATATTTTTAAAACTAAAGTGCTTGATTTTTATCAAGGAAAACCGCTTAAGTTTTAGGTTACACTGAGAAAAAAGGAGAAGGCACGGAATTGCACAGAGATTATTAATAAGCATTTGATTGTAATTTTGTAGATAGGGGCTACAATATGGAAATAAATAAAATAACAGAAATTATAATAGGTTGTGCAATTGAAGTTCACAAAGATTTAGGACCAGGATTACTCGAATCTGCTTATGAAGAGTGTTTGTTTTATGAATTGAAGAAGGCAGGATT
The DNA here is from genome assembly GCA_021155045.1 of Arcticibacter sp. Lineage (GTDB taxonomy): Bacteria > Bacteroidota > Bacteroidia > 2-12-FULL-35-15 > 2-12-FULL-35-15 > 2-12-FULL-35-15. The sequence continues at coordinate 31,085 of JAJNQB010000014.1, read as the reverse complement.
AAAAGTAGAGCGACAAATTGCAGTTCCAGTTATTTATAAAGATATAAAATTAGAATGTGGTTATAGGATAGATTTGTTGGTTGAAAATATTGTGATTATTGAACTTAAAACAGCAGATGCTTTTAATGTTGTCCATGAAGCCCAAATTCTAACATATATGAAGTTTGCAAATAAACCAATTGGCTTGCTGATTAATTTTAATGTAACAATGCTAAAAAACGGAATAAAAAGATATAGAAAATAAACTCAGTGTAGCTCAGTGTTTCTCTGAGCAACTCTGTGTAATAAAAAAGTAAAAAAAACGATTTTGTGAATTAAGTTAAAAATAAACTCAGTGTTCCTCAGTGTTTCTCTGAGCAACTCTGTGTAATAAAAAAGTAAAAAAAACGATTTTGTGAATTAAGTTAAAAAATAATCTCAGTGTTTCTCGGTGAAAACTCCGAGCAACTCTGTGTAATAAAAAAGTAAAAAAAACGATTTTGTGAATTAAGTTAAAAAATAAACTCAGTGTTTCTCAGTGAAAGTTCTGTGCAACTCTGTGTAACAAAAAATAAAAACATGAAAAAAATTATTTGGATAATAGTTGCTGGAATATTGGTTATAGTTTTATCTATTACATTAAAAAAATGTTCGAGTTCGGATGAATTACGTGTAACAACTGAGCAAGCAGCAAAACGAAGTATAACAGAATTGGTTTCTGCAAATGGAAAAATTCAGCCTGAAGTAGAAGTAAAAATAAGTTCAGATGTTTCTGGAGAGATTGTGGAATTGCTTGTTAAAGAAGGCGATCAAGTAAAAAGGGGAGATTTATTGTGCAAAATAAACCCTTTGATTTATGAATCAAATACAACAAGAATGGTTGCCACATTAAATGGAGCAAAAGCTAATTTGGCAAATTCAAAAGCAAGGTTAGAACAAATCAAAGCTTCTTTTATTAATACTGAGACAAGTTTTAACCGCAACAAAAAATTGTTTGATCAAGGAGCAATTTCGCAAGCGGATTTTGATGCTTCAAAAGCAGCATACGATGGAGCAAAAGCAGATGTGAAAGCAGCAGAAGAAAATGTAAATGCATCTGAATTTAGCGTTAAAAGTAGTGAAGCATCTTTGAAAGAAGCAAATGATAATTTGGCTAAAACAAATATTTATTCGCCAGTAAATGGAACAGTTTCAAAACTTAACAAAGAAAAAGGTGAACGTGTGGTTGGTACAGCACAAATGGAAGGAACAGAAATTATGCGTTTGGCAAACTTAAATGAAATGGAAGTGAGTGTGGATGTAAACGAAAATGATATTGTGCGTGTGCATCATAACGATACTACATTGATTGAAGTAGATGCGTATTTAGGAAGAAAATTTAAAGGCATTGTTACAGAAATTGCAAACTCTGCAAACACCATAGGAGTTACAGCAGAACAAGTAACAAACTTTGTTGTAAAAATTAGAATTTTACAAGAATCATACAAAGATTTAATGAACAAAAACGATAATCGCCCACCTTTCCGGCCAGGAATGAGTGCCACGGTAGATATTCAAACTAAAAAAGTTTTAAATGTTGTTACTGTTCCTATACAAGCAGTTACTACCCGTACAGACAGCAGCGCTTTTGAAAAATCAAAAATGAAAAAAGAAGAAGTTGAAGAAGGAGAAATAGTTGTAACAGATTCTAAAAATAAAACAGAAGAAGTAAATAAAGATTTATTGAAAGTAGAAGAATGTGCTTTTGTTTATTCGGAAGGGAAAGTAAAATTAGTAAAAGTAAAAACAGGAATTCAAGACAATAATTATATTGAAATATTATCGGGAATAAATGCTGGTGATGAAGTTGTGAGTGCTCCTTACAGTGCAATTGCCAAGCAGTTGAAAGATGATATGAAAGTTAAAAAAGTGTTGAAAGAAGAGTTGTTCAGCGGTCAAAAAAAGTAAAATAGTGGCATTAATATTAAACATAGAAACAGCCACTACTGTTTGTAGTGTATCTATTGCAAAAGATGGGCAACTAATTGCTTTAAAAGAACAAAATGGCGATTATTCTCATGCCGAAAATCTTACCGTTTTTATTGAAGAAATAATAAAGCAAGCAGCTATTAAATTAAATGATTTAGATGCTATTGCTGTTAGTAAAGGTCCTGGTTCTTATACAGGATTAAGAATTGGAGTAAGCACAGCAAAAGGATTGTGTTACGCTTTAGACAAACCGTTGATTGCGATAAATACGTTGGAGCACCACTCCTTAGCCATCTCCTTCGAAGGAGCACAAGACAAATTAGAGGGAAGGGGAGAGGTTTTTATTTGCCCCATGATTGACGCAAGAAGAATGGAAGTGTATTGTGCTATTTATGATTTACAAGGAAATTGTTTGATGCCCACATGCGCCAAAATTATAGACGAACATTCTTTCGAAGAGTTTCTCTCCTTTTTGGAGAGAGACAGAGAGAGGTCGATAATATTTATTGGTGATGGAGCAGCTAAATGCAAGGATGTACTTTCAAAAAATGAGAATGCTATTTTTATAGATAATATTTTTCCTTCTGCAAAAAATATGATTGCCCTTTCTGAAAAAGCATACAACCAAAAACAGTTTGAAAATTTAGCTTACTTCGAACCGTTTTATTTAAAAGAATTTGTGGCTGGGAAGAAAAAGGATGGCTGATTTTTACTGCCGGGTTTTAACGGGTGGCAATTTGCAGGGAACTCCGCATTTTTTTAGGTGCTATTATAGGCAGTACTATTGCTTATTTACAAAGGCTTCAATTTCTTCGGTTACTTCTTGAGATGTCTTAATGTTCTCTTTAAGTTGGATAATTGCAGTGTCGAGGTATCCAATATGTGTTGCACAGAAATATTTATGTTCTGGCTTGTCTCTTTTTTCTCGTAAGTGATTGTCTAACTTTGTGATATAACTGTTGTAAATTAAGTCAAGTGAAATACGCTCTAAAAATTCTAAAGTCTTATAAATTTTCACAACGGTAATAATTTCATTGCCAAAAATCTTATACAGGTCAGTTTTAACGATAGAATTGTATATGTCTGAGTGCAGATCTTCGTAAGCGTCATAAGTGTACTGCTCTAAATTTTTTTCTTCGAATTTTTTTAAGAGTATTTCATAGTCTTTTTTAAGCCTTACGATAATTAATTTCTGATTATTTAGGTCGGTCAAAATAAGTCTCTTTTTGGTCCGCAGATCTATTTTTGATTTTATCCATTGAATAAATATGATCAGAGCTTGTCCGATAGCCGCACCAATCAAAGCAACTAAAAGTGTCTTTTTATAATCAAAGTTTGAATCTGAGGCGTCAAGATTCGTAGTCAGTTCCGTTTTCAGGTACTTAACGGAGTCTACAATTACGTTGATTGGTTTCAGTAAACTGTCTATTGTCATTTTAAGTATTGCCTATAATATGAAGCTAAACGCAGTTTAAATTGCGTTTCAACGTTCGTTAAATAGGTAGTAAAGTTAATCTAAAAAATTTATATTCCGAGTCTCTTGACGTGCTATAATTGCTTTCTTCCTCAATCATTATTTTTAGTAAATTCGCAACACTTTAATCATTTATAATTTTAATACAATGTTACGATCACATACATGCGGAGAATTAGGTATTGCTCACGTTGGGCAATCTGTTACCATTAGCGGTTGGGTACAAGGAATCAGAGATAAAGGTTCTTTGTTATGGATTGATTTGCGCGATAGATACGGTATTACTCAAGTTACCATTGAAACAGAAAATGCTTCTGCTGAAATTATAGAAACTGCTCGTAAATTGGGTAGAGAATTTGTGATAAGTGTAAAAGGTAAAGTTGTTGAACGTTATTCAAAATCAGATAAAATTGCAACAGGTGCTATTGAAATTAGTCCAGAAAAAATTAACATCTTAAATGCTGCTATCACACCTCCTTTTACCATTGAAGATGAAACAGATGGTGGAGATGATTTAAGAATGAAATACCGTTATTTAGATTTGCGTAGAAATCCCGTTCGTAAAAATTTAGAATTGCGTCATCGTATAGCTATTGAAACACGTAACTATTTAGATAAATTAAATTTCTTAGAAGTAGAAACACCTGTTCTAATAAAATCAACACCAGAAGGTGCGCGTGATTTTGTTGTTCCTTCTCGGATGAATCCAGGTGAATTTTATGCATTGCCACAATCACCACAAACATTTAAGCAATTGCTTATGGTTGGTGGATTTGATAGGTATTATCAAATTGTAAAATGTTTTCGTGATGAAGATTTGCGTGCCGATAGACAGCCTGAGTTTACTCAGATAGATTGTGAAATGGCTTTTGTGGAGCAAGAAGATATTTTAAATACGTTCGAAGGTATGGTGCGTCATTTGTTTAAAGCAGTAAAAGGGATTGATATTCCAACGCTTTCTCGAATGACTTATGCTGATGCTATGAAATATTATGGCAACGACAAGCCAGATATTCGTTTTGAAATGAAGTTTGTACACCTCTCCCCAACCCTCTCCGAAGGAGAGGGAGCCAATACTCAAAAAGATTTGGTGAAAGGAAAAGGATTTAAAGTATTTGATGATGCACAATTGGTAGTTGGAATTTGTGCGAAAGGTGCTGCAGAATATACGCGTAAGCAATTAGATGAATTAACAGAGTTTGTGAAGCGTCCGCAGATTGGAGCTACAGGATTAGTTTATGCTCGTTACAATACGGATGGAACAATTAAATCATCGGTAGATAAATTTTATAACGAAGAAGAATTAAAAAAATGGGCTGTTGCATTTAACGCTCAACCTGGAGATTTAATGTTGATTCTTGCTGGAGAAGAAGCGAAAACCCGAAAAGCATTATCAGAATTGCGTTTAGAAATGGGAACACGTTTAGGGTTGCGTGATAAAAATAAATTTGCTTGTCATTGGGTAATTGATTTTCCTTTGTTAGAATATAACGAAGAAGCAAAACGTTGGCATGCAATGCATCATCCGTTTACTTCACCTAAGCCAGAAGATATTGAGCTGTTAGATTCTAACCCAGGTGCTGTTCGTGCAAATGCTTATGATTTGGTAATTAATGGAGTAGAAATTGGTGGAGGTTCTATTCGTATTCACAACAAAGCATTACAAGCTAAAATGTTTGAATTGCTTGGTTTCACAAAAGAAGATGCCCAAGCACAATTTGGATTTTTAATGAATGCTTTTGAATTTGGTGCACCACCACACGGTGGAATAGCATTAGGTTTTGATAGATTATGTTCTCTTTTTGGAGGAGCAGAAGTAATACGTGATTTTATTGCTTTCCCTAAAAATAATTCTGGACGTGATGTAATGATTGATTCTCCATCACCAATTGCAAAAGAACAATTGGACGAATTGCAGATTAGTTTGAAAAAGTAAAAACAATGGAAAAGAAAAAAGTCCTTCAATACAGCGAACAAGAAAAATTAAAAATTGCTTTATCTCGAAGTTATGAAGAACGTTTTTTTATGTTAATGAAACTTATTCGCATTGGTCGTATGCTAAAATCAGCAAAAATTATTTATCCTGAGAATAACAAATAAAAAAGCAAAATGGATATTTTAGATGAAGAAATATTAAAGCTTTGGAGCGCATTAAATTCAAATAATGTTAAATATATTATGGTTGGAGGATTTGCTACTAATTTAAATGGATTTTCAAGAATAACCAATGATATTGATATTTGGATTAAAGATACTTTAGAAAACAGAAAAAACCTCCGTTTGGCTCTTAAAGAAATAGAAGTTGGCGATTTTGAAAATATAGAAACCGTTGAATTTATTCCTGGATGGTCCTCCATTTATTTAAATTCTGGATTCGAATTAGATATTATGTCATACATCAAAGGCTTCGAAAAAGAAAATTTTGATACTTGCTTTGAAATGGCTCCTACCGCAATTATTCAGAATATTCCCGTGAAATTTTTACATATTCAAAATTTGATAGAAACTAAAAAACTAACTGGAAGGCCTAAAGATACTATTGATGTTGAAGAACTTCAAAAAATACAAGATGGTTTAAAGGGTGGTGACTAATTCCTTTTGTCTAAACCCCAAAGCAATTTATTGCGAATGGTATTAAAGAAATTTTGGTTTTCTAGTTTTATTAAGTTGATGTAAAAATCAGCTTTTTGTACTGTAATTTCAATTGAAGAATCAATTGTTTCTGTTCTAGAGTCCAATGAAGCAAGATAGTGTGGGCTTCTTCCTTCTACTTTTAAAGTTATTTTGTTGTTGTCGGAAATTACAAGCGGACGAACATTTAGGTTGTGCGGAGCAATGGGTGTAATTACAAAATTTTGTGAGCCAGGCATTACCAATGGCCCTCCACAACTTAATGAATAGGCTGTAGAGCCTGTTGGTGTGGCAATAATTAATCCATCGGCAAAATAAGAATTCAAGTATTCATCATTGATATAGGCATGAATAGTAACCATGGCTGATGAATCTTTTTTCAAAATAGTTAATTCATTTAAACCATAATTTACTTCGCCAAACAAATTTTTTGGTTGAGCAACAGCAAGTAAAGCTCTTTGCTCTAACTTAAATGTTTTTTGATTTAATGTTTCAATTGCTATTCCTATTTCTGTTTTAGCAACATTTGCCAAAAAGCCTAAACGTCCTGTGTTTATACCCAAAATAGGGATGTTGCTATCTCTCACATAAGAAAGTGTTTCTAAAAAAGTACCATCGCCACCCAAGCTTAATAAATAATCAACATTTCCTTTTAAATCGGAATGCGAATTAAACGTTTTTATTAGACCAGAAATTTGAAGTTTTTGTTTGATGAATTTGTAAAATGTTTCGTGAACAAAAATTTCTGTTTTGTATTCATTTAATTTTTGAAACAAAAATTGAATGTGTTCAGAAACATTGTCGTTTGTACAGCGAGCGTAAATAGCTACTTTCATCTGTTTATATATTTATAAAATTCATAAACGAGTCAAAACGGTTTTTCATATCATCACTAAATTCACTTTGATGAAAAGATTGTTTTACATTATAGTTGTATCTGTAAAATGTTTGTAGTATCGCAGATAGGTCTTCTTTGTTAAGTTTTATGGTAATTTCTATTTTTGTAGAATCTTCCATAGGATTTACATATAAACTTAAAACTTTTGCATCGTTGCCTTCTATGATTTGCGAAATTTGAGTTAAAGAATAATCGTGTAATCCCATTTCTAAAACTATTATTCCTCCCGGCTCACGTGTTGCTGCAAGTGTTGAAAATTGTTGAATAAGTGATGTTAGTGGAATTAATCCAACATATTGTTGTTGTTCATTTAAAACGGGAAGCACAGTAAGCTTTAAACTCGAAATGAGTTTAATAACTTCATATTCATGTTGCGATTCAAACACAAATGGACGAAGCAAAGAAAGTTTACTTTTTCCTAATTCTTCATCAGTTATATTTAAATCTAAAATATCGGTATCAGAAATTAACCCCAAATATTCATGATTTTTTACAATCGGGAGGTGCGAAACTTTAAACTCATCCATCCAATTAATTGCCATTAATCCAGTGTCCGAAGTTTTTAGTGGAGGTATTTCGTCAGTTATAAGGTCTTTTGCTAGCATATATGTTAAAGTTTCTAATCAAATAATAATTAATCAACAAAAATCATTGAAACTTATTATACAAACTTACAAATTTTTAGCTTTACACTTTAATTTGTAATTATGAACGCAAAGTTAAGTGTAAATATTAATAAAATAGCAACCTTACGAAATTCGCGAGGAGGCAATAATCCTGATGTAGTAAAAGTTGCTTTAGATTGTGAACGTTTTGGAGCACAAGGAATAACTGTTCATCCACGACCCGATGAAAGACACATTCGATATAAAGATGTATATGATTTAAAACCATTACTTAAAACTGAATTTAATATCGAAGGAAATTGCAAAGAAAAAAAATTTGTAGATTTAGTTTTGGAAGTAAAGCCAACTCAAGTTACGCTTGTTCCAGATGTGCAAGGGCAATTAACTTCTGATCATGGTTGGGATACAATAAAAAATAAAAATTATTTAATGGATATGATTGCTTTGTTTAAAGCATCAGGAATTAGAACAAGCATTTTTGTGAATGCCGATGTTAGAATGATTGAAGGAGCAAAAGAAACAGGAACTGATAGAATAGAATTATACACCGAAAGTTATGCTAAAAATTATACAAGTAATAAAGAAGAAGCGATAAAAGATTTTATTGATGCATCTAAAAAAGCAAATGAATTAGGAATAGGTTTAAACGCAGGGCACGATTTGAGTTTAGAAAACCTAAAATATTTTGCTCAACAGATTCCAAATTTAATGGAAGTATCTATCGGTCATGCACTTATTTCAGATGCATTGTATCTTGGTTTAGAAAATACGATTCAGCTTTATTTACGTCAGTTGAACAATAAATAGTTAAATGAAATTACATTTTAGAAAATACGGAACAGGACAACCGTTGATTATTCTTCACGGCTTATTTGGACAAAGCGACAATTGGAATACATTAGCAAAGCAATTTTCAGAACAAGGATTTGAAGCAATAATAGTTGATTCAAGAAATCATGGATTATCACCACATAGTACCGATTGGAATTACAAAACAATGAGCGATGATGTTTTAGAATTAGTAAATGATAATAATTTTAAGAATTGTATTTTGCTTGGACATTCTATGGGAGGAAAAGTTGCAATGCAATTCGCAATAGAAAACGCTACCTTACTCGATAAATTAATTGTTGTTGACATTGCTCCAAAATATTATCCACTTCATCATCAGTCGGTTTTAGAAGCTTTGCAGGCGGTTGATTTTAATGTAGTTTCAACAAGAAAAGAAGCAGAGGAAATTTTAAATAAATACATTTCCGATTTTGGAACCAAACAATTTTTATTAAAAAATATTTATTGGAAAGAAAACGAAAAACTTGCTTGGCGTTTTAATTTAGATGTAATAATTAATAAAATTGAAAATGTAGGAGAAGCTATACTTAATGAAAAGATATGTGAAACGGAAACGCTTTTTATTCGTGGAGGAAATTCAACTTATATTTTAGATGAAGATGTAAGTTTAATACAAGACATTTTTCCGAGAAGTATGCTTGAAACAATTTCAAACGCAGGACATTGGGTACATGCCGAAAACCCGAAAGAATTTTATGATTGTGTGATTAAATTTATAAAATAATTATATGAAATATTTGATCTCATTTTTATTTTTTATTTTTTTAATTAATGCTTATTCTCAGGACTACTCATTTAAAAAGTATAACTATAAATGGGATTCAGAAAGCCCTGATTTATCAAAATTGACAAATTATTTTTCTTCGGAAGATTTATTTGTTGTGGACGAAAAAGTAGTTTTTTCATTGTATGATGAAAACAACCAAACTGTCGAAAAAAGATGCATTATTAAAATTAACAAAGAAGAGGGAATAAGAATAGGATCAAGCATCTGTTTGCCAGAATCCTTTCATGAAATAAAGGATGTTTACCACAGTCGAATAGGCAGATTTGTGGAGCACAAAATTCCATTTATTTACAATTTTAAAATTGTATTTTTTTCAGCAAGAATTCAAAAAAAAGACGGGACAATAATCTTATTACCAACCAGAGTGGGAGTTAAAAAAGATTTTTGGGTAGAAGAAGGGGGTAATCATATTGATGATTATTCCTACTGCTTCAAATTTGAAAATTTAGAAGTGGGTGATATTTTGGAATATACCTACAAAGCAGTCTATTCACCATTTTATGGGCATGATATTTTTTATTTCCACAGCTCTTTACCTAAATTAAATACTGTTTTTCAATTTAAATACGTTACGAGTAATTTATACGATAATACAACCGTAATATGCGATTTGGCTAAATCAGACAGTTTATTAAAAGCTGAATTTATTCTAAACGATGGACACAGATTTTATACAAGCATATATACTTCTAAAAACATTACTGCTTATAACTATCCATTAAACATGTGTGTAGGCAAGAACCTTCCGCATGTTTATGTTGATGCTTTTGCAGGGCTACGAACATATAGAAAACTTGATAATACATATGCTAAAATTTCGAATACTTTTGGTTGGAAGTTTAAGCGGGATACTGTAAAAACAGAAAAGCTGTACGATAAAAAATATGATAATTTAAATAAATATTTAAGGAAATTTGATAGTATTGATTCTAAAAAAAACTTAAACCTTTTTTTAATTGCTTTATGCGACTCTTTAAATAATTTAAAATATATGTCGGCTGAAGTAATGAATTATAGTGGTAACTCACAATATTCAGTTAAGTATCATGAATGGCTACTGAAAGGTAAATTTATTGAAGAATTTGTTTCAGAAGTTTATTTGGGATTAATAAATGAAAAAAAAATTCCTTATAACACAATCCTTGTTTACGATAAAAGAATGGGTGAAATTAACTTCAAAACAAATGTGGAACAATATGGGGCTAGATTTGCAGCTATACCCAGTGGCAATGGCTTGATTTATATCATGCCACGATTTGATGGTTTACAGTATCATGCAAATGAAATTCCATTTTATTTTGAGGGAGCTCTAGGTGCATTAATTTATAACAATTATGGTAAAACAGATTTAGCTTCAAAAGATGACTATATGCAGTCAAAAGAAGACATACGTTTTTTAAAGACATCTTCTAGCAATGAAAATGAAAACGTAAGAACGGAAAATGTTGTTTTTAAAATAAATCTTGATTCTAGCATTATTCATGCTAACATAAAAGAAAGTTTGAACGGACAATTTTCAACTATTATACGACCTGTTTATCTTAACCAAACAATTGATTCAACTGTTAATCCTGTTTATTTTAAAAAATGTACAGAAAAACCAAACTCGAAAAATATCAAAATTAAATCTTTATCTAATTCAAATATTTTCCCTTTTAAATCTACATTTTCATGTACAGAAGACATAATAATGAAATATAATAATTCTATTTCTTTGAATGACTGGTTTTCGTTTACATATCAAAAAGCTGAATTTAATAGGTTACCTAACTATGATTTTTATGTTGATTTTAAATATACCGATGTATATAATTTCATGTTTCAATTTGATAAGCCCGTTTTTATTGAAAATGAAACAGAATTTAATAAATCAATAAGCAATGTTTATTTCGAAATTTCAAGCAAGATAAAAATGCAATCTGAATCTTCATACTTATTAAACGTTATAGTTAAGGTGAAATCTGGTATCATACCTGTTTCCGATGGAAAATTGTTGTTGGAATTTGTTAATGAGCTCGAAAAATTAAATTCATTGAACATTAAATTAAAATAATAAAACTCTATTTTTTTAAATAAAATTCTTTATATTTTAGAAACTTGTATATATTTGATATAATTAAAACTAATAAAACCTATGGGAAATAATAAAGAAGCTTGGGGCTCACGTGTTGGACTTATTTTGGCAATGGCAGGTAATGCTGTTGGACTAGGAAACTTTTTGCGTTTTCCTGTACAAGCCATACAAAATGGTGGCGGTGCATTTATTATTCCTTATTTAGTTTGTTTTTTACTCATGGGTATTCCTTTGCTTTATGTAGAGTGGAGTATGGGGCGCTTTGGTGGAAAAAAAGGGCATCATAGCACACCTTTTATTTTAGGTGCTATGGATAAACGCAAGTTTTGGAAATACATTGGTGTGTTTGGAATATTTACCAATCTTGCTGTTGCAGCATACTATTGCTATTTAGAATCATGGACATTATCTTGGGTATGGCATTCGGTAAAAGGCACTTTTGCTGGACAATCACAAGAACAAGTAGCATCATTTTTCGGAAATTATGTTTCACTTGAAACAATGGAACCAATTATATTTTGGGTTCTCTGTTTGGTTTTAAACACATGGATACTTTCTCGTGGATTAAGTGGAGGTGTTGAAAAAGTTGCTAAAATTGGAATGCCTTTATTATTAATCTTCGGAGCAATATTAGCTTATATGGCAGTTACTTTAAAAGCTGGTGAACACGGAGCTAAATTTGACGGAACAATGGGATTGAATTTTTTGTGGACACCCGACTTTAGTTCTATTTGGAATATGAAAGTGTGGTTGGCGGCTGCAGGTCAAATATTTTTTACGTTATCAATTGGTATGGGTTCTATTCAATGCTACGCATCGTATGTTCGTTCAAAAGATGATATTGCATTAAATGCCATGAGTGCAGGATGGATGAACGGATTTGTAGAAATTGTTTTAGGTTCAGCAATTATAATTCCTATTTCTGTTGGTTATCTGGGTATTGATACTGTTATTGAAATGACTAAAAATGGTGGGCTTGGCTTAGGGTTTAAAACACTTCCTTATTTATTTCAGCAATGGGGCGGAACGCTAGCAATTATTTGTGGATTATTTTGGTTTGGACTTTTATTCTTTGCAGGGATAACATCATCACTTGCAATGGGTACACCCTGCATGGGTTTTATGCAAGATGAATTTGGTTGGAAACGAGAAAAAGCTGCATGGACATTTGGTTTAGCCGTTTTCTTGCTCGGCTTACCAACCGTATTGTTTTTTAATTATGGTGTTTTTGATGAATACGATTATTGGGCAGGAACTGTTTCATTAGTTGTATTTGCATTGTTTGAAATAATTTTATTTGCTTGGGTATTTGGTATCGATAAAGGATGGAAAGAAATTACTGAAGGTGCAGATATAAAAGTGCCAGGTATTTTTAAATACATTATTAAATACATTACACCTTTATTTTTAGGATGGGTATTTTTTAGCAGCTTGCCAAATATTTGGAGCCAAATAAAAAATGAAGCAATAGATAAACAAATATTAGCTGCAACAGACCCGAATATAATCGAACAATTAAAAACGCAATTGATGTATGTAAATATTTCGCGTGTGGGATTATTGTTGGTATGGTTAGGGGTAGCATATTTAGTTTATATAGCATATAAAAAACGAATTAAAGAAGGGAGATTTTTATAATGAATTCAACAGCACTTACTATGATGCTTGTTACTGAAATTACAGTAACAGCAATTACACTTTACTTTTTTTGGAAAGTATTAAAAACGCCTCCAAAACAAGAACCAGATTCTTATTCAGACAAGGATGATGAAAAAGGCTAATAATTAATTTGTTTTTTAAAATTTTAACTTCGATTTCAGGGGAATTTATGAAAAATTTTATCAGGGACTATTTTACGTTTAATAAACGTGAACGAAATGGTGTATTCGTTTTAGTAATTATCATTACACTTTTATTGGTTTGGTTGAATATTTCACATTTATTTGTGGATAAGGAAATCACAGATTTTAAGAAAATGGATGAGCTAACCAATCAGCTCAGTGCAGTAAGTAGCGTTTCTTCCGATTCATCAGAAAATATTAATTCTGAAACAGAATTCATACAAAAAGAATTTATTCCAAAAGTTGAATTGTTTTATTTCGACCCCAATAATTTATCAGCAGAAAAATGGAAACAATTAGGATTAAATGATAAGCAAATCAAAACGCTGAAAAATTATGAATCAAAAGGCGGAAAATTTAAAACAAAAGAAGATGTCAAAAAAATATATGGAATTAGTCAAAAATTATTTTTAACTCTTGAACCATATATTCAAATTCCTGAAAGCATTGAAAAGATTGAAATAAAAGAATCGCAAACAGAAAAAAATATTTTTTCAAACAGAGAAGTAATTAAATTATTAGAAATAAATTCAGCAGATTCTGTTCAGCTTATTAAACTAAAAGGTGTTGGAGCTTATTTTGCAAGTAAAATAATTAAGTACAGAAATTTATTAGGAGGATATATTTTAAAAGAACAATTGATGGAAGTATGGAATTTAGATAGAAATAAATTCAAGGAGTTTGAACAGTACATAGAAATTGATGAATCAAAAGTCAAAAAAATAAATATTAATAATTGTACTGTTCAGGAATTAAAACATCCTTATTTAAAATGGAATCAAATAAATGCAATTGTAAACTATAGAATTAAACATGGTAAATACAAAAGTGTTGATGAAATAAAGAATACAGATTTGGTAGATGAGGAAACACTTCGTAAAATTGCACCATATTTAATTGTGGAGTAAAATGCTAGAGCAAAAAATAAAAAACACGATAAGAGATGTGCCTGATTTTCCAAAGCCCGGAATTTTGTTTAAAGACATTACTCCCATACTTCATAATCAAGAACTTTGTAATGAAATTGTTTCTGAATTTGCAACTAAGCTAAGTTTTAAAAAAATTGATGCGATTGTAGGCATTGAAAGTAGGGGTTTTTTGTTTGGTTTTGCTTTGGCTAATAAATTAAATATTCCATTTATTTTGATTCGTAAATCAGGTAAGTTACCATATAAAACTATTTCTTATGAGTATAGTTTAGAATATGGAACAGCAAAAGTTGAAATGCAAATCAATGAAATTAAAAAAGGCTGGAATGTGCTTGTGCATGATGATTTATTGGCTACAGGAGGAACAGCAGAAGCAGCAGCTCAGTTGATAAAAATGCAGGAAGGGACTGTTGCAGGGTTTGCTTTTGTTGTGGGACTTGAATTTTTAAAAGGGAAAGAAAAATTAAAACAATATTCTGATACTGTTTTTAGCTTAGTTAATTACTAAAGAGCAACCCTAAATTATTTTTTCTTTTTCGAAACTTTTTTAAGTTTTAATATTTTCTTTTCGTAATCAATAATAGCATTGTGTTCTAAAAGAATATCGCTTCCTAAAACACCTTCTATAGGCTTTAATCCAACTTGTTGGTACGAATTATTCACATGAGATAAATCAAGCAGTATTGTTTTGTAATCATTAATAATAAATTTTCCAATTTGAATTTTTTTAATGGTTACTAATTCGCTTTTCATGGTATTGGTTCCTAATCCGCTGGATAGTTTATCATGCGCATCAAAACTTTTTTCTTTCACAAATTTTTTAATTCGTTCTTTATCAAATACTGTTTTTGAAGCACCCGTATCAATAATTAAATTGGCAATTTTGCCATTAAGTTTAAGTTTTAACATTAGATGAAAGCCTTCTCCATCAATGTTTAATATTTTAAAAGGAATAATAGAAGTCATAAATTTAATTTCAGAAAAAAAGCGACTAAAACTTTAGTCGCTTTTTTATTTATATTTTTTTAATTAAGCGGTAATAGTGCTTAAAACAGTATTCATATTTCTAACAGCATCAGCTGATTTAGCAAAGGCTGCTTTCTCTTCGTCATTTAGTTTTATATCAACAATTTTTTCCCAGCCATTTTTTCCAATAATAACGGGTACTCCAAGGCAAATATCTTTTTGTCCGTACTCACCATCTAAATAAACGCAGCAAGTGAAAAGTTTTTTCTGATCATTTAAAATAGCGTCAACCAACGCAGCAACAGCAGCTCCAGGAGCATACCATGCTGATGTGCCAAGCATTCCGGTTAAAGTAGCTCCGCCAACCATTGTATCAGCAGCCACTTTTTTCAATGCATCAGCATCTATCATTTGAGAAACAGGAACTCCTTTATAAGAAGCCAAACGAGTTAAAGGAATCATTGTAGTGTCGCCATGCCCGCCAATAACCATTCCTTCAATATCATTCGCAGAAGCATTTAATGCTAATGATAAATAACATTTAAAACGAGCACTATCTAAAATTCCACCCATTCCAATAATTCTATTTTTAGGTAATTTACTTTCTTTTAAAGCAAGGTAAGTCATTGTATCCATTGGGTTACTCACAACAACAATTATTGCATTCGGAGAATGTTTCAATACGTTTTCAGTAACAGTTTTAACAATCCCCGCATTTATTCCGATTAGTTCTTCACGTGTCATACCTGGTTTTCTTGGGACTCCGCTAGTAATAACAACAACACTGCTGTTTGCTGTTTTAGAATAATCGTTAGTACTTCCGCTAACACGAGTTTCAAAACCATTTAATGTTGCTGTTTGCATCATATCCAATGCTTTTCCTTCAGCAAAATTTTCTCTAATATCAAGCAATACTACTTCAGATGCTATTTTGCGAAACGCCAACACATCAGCAGATGTAGCTCCTACATTTCCTGCACCAATTACTGTTACTTTCATTTTTTATGTTTTTAAGGGGTTGTTATTTTTCTGAGCGCTAAATTATAAAAGTTAAGGATATTGCAGTATGATTTTTTCAACAGATTTGTTTTTTTTAACAAAATGTCAAATAATTGATATTTTGATGCAACTAAAATGTAACTTTAAGCATCAATCTTTTAGGATTGAATTTTTTCACCCCATTTTTTTTAAGCGATTTATGAAAAAACAACTACTCGTATTATTTATTTCTTTTTTTGCTTTTATTACAAACAATCAAGTTTATGCACAAGGAACGTGTGCGGCAGCACAGCCTTTTTGTACATCCACAGGTGTTTCGTTTCCTGCGTCAACAAGCACAACAGCGCCTGCTGGTCCAGATTATGGCTGTTTAGGTAGCCAACCCAATCCTGCTTGGTATTATTTGAATATTTCAACTGCTGGGAACATTGATATTACTTTAACAAATAGTGCCTCTGTAGATATTGATTTTATTGCTTGGGGACCTTTTGCTTCACAAGCAGCTATGTGTGCAGGCATATTTGGTTCACCCCCTACTTCTGGTTTTGATTGTAGTTTTTCCACTGCCGCTACAGAATATGTAAACATTGTGGGAGCAACTGTTGGGCAATGGTATATGGTTTTAATAACTAATTATTCTGGTATGCCTACAAATATTTCTGCTACTCAAAGTGGTGGTGCTGGTGCAACCAATTGCGCTATTTTATGTAATATGACTGGATTAACTGCTGTTCCAGGGGCATGTAATCCCGCTACAAATCAGTTTACTTTGAATGGAACAATCACAACATCTTATCCGCCAACAACAGGAACATTAACCATTACTAATTCTTGCGGAGGGAGTCAGGTGTTAAATCCACCTTTTGCAACTTCTATTAATTATAGTTTTCCCAACTTACCAGCAAATGGTGCTGCATGTAGCATAACTGCAACTTATTCAGCAGATCCAACTTGTACGCTTACTCAAAATTACACTTCTACAGCACCGTGCGCTGTTGTTTGTAATATTTCTGCTATTACCACTAATACAACTCCTTGTAATAGTGCAACACAGCAATATGATGTAAGTGGAAATGTAACTTTTGCAAATGCTCCAGCATCAGGAACACTTACAATTACTAACTCTTGTGGTGGAGCCCCAGTAGTTTTAAATGCTCCGTTTGTTAGTTCTGCAGCATATAACTTTACTGGTCTTTCTGCGAATGGAGGAGCTTGTAGTGTTACTGCCGTATTCTCTGCTGATGCTGCTTGTACTTTTACCCAAAATTATACAGCACCTGCTCCATGCTTAACTCCTTGTTCAATAACCGGTTTAACAGCAAGTCCGTCTGCTTGCGACCCAGCAACAAATAATTATTCTGTTACAGGAAGTGTATCATTTACAAACCCTCCAGCGAGTGGAACATTAACTATTTCTAGTTCTTGCGGTGGAACCAACCAGGTATTTAATGCTCCATTTGTGAGTCCGATGGCTTATGCATTAAATGGAATTGCATCCAATGGTGCTGCTTGTACTGTTACTGCTGTGTTTTCGGCAGCAGCAGGATGTACTTTAACACAAAATTATACAGCACCTGCATCTTGTTTGCCATGCCCAGTTACTGCAGGAAATAACGGACCAATTTGCGAAGGACAAACATTAAATCTTACAGCAACAAACTTGGCTGGAGCAACTTATTCTTGGACTGGTCCAGGAGGTTTTGCTTCTGCACTTCAAAATCCTACAATACCTGGTGCAACTCCAGCAATGAGCGGTACTTACACTGTTACTATTACAGTAAATACGCCTGCTTTTTGCACAAGCTCTTCAACAACTTTAGTTACTATCAATCCTAATCCAGTTGTGGTAGTAAATTCTCCAACAACATGTTCTGGTGTTGGAGTTACACTTACAGCAAATGGAGCAACTTCTTATTCATGGGCTCCAGGCGGACAAATAACTAACACGATATCTGTTTCAGGCACATCTGCAACCTATACTGTAACCGGAACAACAAATGGTTGCTCTTCAACAGCAATAGCAACGGTTACAACATATCCGCCACCAGTTGTAAATATTGTTTCAAATGTAACTAGCGGCTGTAACCCTTTATTAGTAACATTTACCGCAGATACAGTTGGTAATGCTGGAGCAACTTACACATGGAATTATGGAGATGGAACATCAGGAACGAATGTTGGATACAACCCAACACACTTTTATAATACAGTAGGCTGTCATACAGTTACGCTTACTGCTAGTTTTGGTTCTGGATGCACAACTACAGACTCTGTTCCATGCATGATTACTGTTTATCCACAACCTGATGCTAACTTTTTTATGTCATCAAATGAAGCCGATATTTTAAACCCTACAATTAACTTTTTTGACGCATCAACTTATTCTTCTATTTGGCTTTGGAATTTTGGTGATTCAACATCATCAATCTTACAAAATCCAATGCATACTTTTCCCGATGTAGGAACTTATCCTGTTACCTTGTATGCAAGCAACATCAATGGTTGTATTGATTCTGTAACTTACTATGTAATTATTAATGATGTTTTAACTATATATATTCCAAATTCCTTTTCTCCAAATGGAGATGGCGTTAATGATGTGTTTCAAATTCATGGATATGGAATTTCACCTCAAAATTTTGAACTTATGATTTTTGATAGATGGGGCAACAAAATTTTCTTGTCTAGAGATATTAATGAAGGATGGAACGGCTCTGTGAACAACAATGGAAATATTGTACAACAAGATGTGTATGTTTACAAAGTAAATTACAGAGATTTACAAAACAGAAAAAAGAAAATTATTGGGCATGTTACCATTGTAAAATAAGTTATTAACACCATGCAACCTATTTTATTTTTTTTGTATCACCATTAGTTAGAAATTAGATTTTAAAAACGGAATAAAAATAATTGAAAATGAAAAAAAAGTTAATCTTTCTGCTGCTCCTAACAAGTGTTTTTACAACAAATAAAATTTATTCACAAGGGACTTGTGCTTCAGCACAACCTTTTTGTACTTCTACTGGAGTATCGTTTCCAGCATCTACAAATACAACGGCTCCAGCCGGTCCTAATTATGGCTGTTTAGGCTCACAACCCAATCCAGCTTGGTACTATTTGAATATTGCTACAGCAGGAAATATTATGATTAATTTATCTAATAGTGCAAATGTAGATATCGATTTTATAATTTGGGGTCCATTTGCAAGCCAAGGCGCTATGTGTGGAGCGATAATGGGAGGTGGAACATCTGGTATAGATTGTAGTTATTCAACTGCTGCAAACGAACAAGTAGACATAAATAACGCAGTAGTTGGACAATGGTATATGTTATTGATAACAAATTTTTCGAATGTCCCAACCAATATCTCTGCTACAGCAGGTAATGCTCCTGGAAATCCCGATGGAACAACAAACTGTGCTATTTTATGTAATATGACAGGCTTAACAGCTACCCCAGGAGCTTGTAATCCTGCAACAAATCAATATTCTGTTACAGGTACCGTTACGGCAACTAACTTACCAACAACTGGAACTCTAACAATTAGCAGTTCTTGTGGTGGAAGTATAGTTCTTAATCCTCCATTTACAAGTCCGTACAATTATACATTACCTGGAATTACTGCGACAGGAGGAGCATGCAGTATCACAGCAACGTATTCTGCCGATCCAACTTGTACTTTAACTCAAGGATATACCTCTCCTGCTCCCTGTAACACCTGTACGGTTACCGCTGGCAATAATGGTCCGGTATGCCAAGGAACTGCATTTAACCTTACAGCAACAAATGTGGCTGGTGCCACTTATTCTTGGTCTGGACCAAGCGGGTTTAGTTCAACTGCCCAGAACCCCACGGGGGTTGGCGCTGCTTTGCCTGCTGGAACATATACTTATACTGTTACTGCAACAGCTGGCTCTACTTGTACATCAACCACAACGGTTACTGTTAATCCTCGTCCCGTTGTTACACCTGAAACGAATATTTCTGTTTGTGCGGGGACATTAATCCCAATAAATACATTTGCTTCTACGCCTGCAGGAGCCACTTATACTTGGACAAACTCTAACACAGCTATAGGTTTAGCTGCAAGTGGAACTACCAGTTTACCTGCCTTTACTGGCACGAATGCTACAGGATCTCCAATTTCATCTACCATTACCGTAACTCCAACATTAGGTCCATGTACTGGTACTCCTATCACTTTTACAATAACTATTAATCCTCTACCAACGTCAACATATACACAGAGTGCTAATCAATGTTTTACAGGAAACTCATTTACATTTACAAATACAGGAACAAATGTAGCTTCTCAAACTTGGACAATTACTGGAGGAACACCTTCTTCTTCAACTTCAGGAACGGTTTCTGGAGTTACTTTTCCTGCAGCAGGAACATATAATATTTCGCATACAACCACTGCAACTGGAGGATGTACATCAACAACTACTTCCACAGTTACAGTATTCCCTATGCCTACGGGTATTACAGCTACACCAACTGCAACTACTTGCGGAGCAAGTAATGGAACAATTACATTGAGTAGTCCTACTGGTGGAACTCCTGGATATACTTATTCTGTGGATGGTGGAGCTTTTTCTGGAACTACAAATTATACTGGTTTAGCATCTGGTTCGCATACAATTGTTGTGAGAGATGCAAATGGATGTACCTATACTACTACGGTTACTATTGCAGCATCACCTGGACCAACGGCTTTAGCTACTACTACTGTTAATTCAACTTGTGGAGCTAGTAATGGTGTTATCAATATTGGTGCAACCACAGGCGGTTCTGCTCCTTACACTTATTCTGTGAATGGTAGTCCGTTTACCAGCACTACAAGCTATTCAGGATTTGCTGCAGGTACATATACTGTGATTGTTAGAGATGCAAACGGTTGTCAGTTTACAACTTCTGCAACAGTTATAAATACACCAGGACCAACTGCACAAGCCGCTACTACTGTAAATTCAACTTGCGGTGCAAGTAATGGTCAAATTAATATTGGCGCTACAACGGGTGGTACAGCACCATACACTTATTCTGTAAATGGTAGTCCGTTTACAAGCACTACAAATTATACCGGTTTTGCAGCAGGAACTTATACCGTTATTGTTCGTGATGCAAATGGATGTCAGTTTACCACTTCTGTAACCGTTGTTAATTCAGCAGGACCAACAGCTTTGGTTGTGAATACAACAAACTCAACTTGCGGAGCAAGTAACGGAAATATTAACATAGGAGCAACCACAGGCGGAACTGCACCTTATACATATTCAGTTGCAGGAAGTCCTTTTACTGCTACTACTGCTTATACAGGATTTGCAGCAGGAACTTATACTGTGATTGTTCGTGATGCTAATGGTTGTCAGTTTACAACATCTGCAACGATTATCAACTCTTCTGGACCAACCGCTATAGTAGTAAATACGGGTAATTCTAGTTGCGGTTCTAGTAATGGAACAATTACTTTAGGTGCTGTAACTGGCGGTGTACCTGCTTATACGTATTCTGTAAATGGTTCCCCATTTACTAGTACTACAAGTTATACAGGATTTGCAGCTGGAACTTATACTGTAATTGTTCGCGATGCGAATGGTTGCCAATTTTCAACTACAGCAACTGTAAATAATAATACTGCACCAACAAATTTGGTTGTGAATTCAACCAATGCAAGTTGTGGTGCCAGCAATGGAACTGTAACAATTGGTGCAGTAACAGGCGGAACAGCGCCTTATACTTATTCATTTAATGGAGGAGCATTCTCTGGTACAACTAATTATACTGGTGTTGCGGCAGGAACATATAATGTTTCTGTAAGAGATAACAATGGTTGTACATATACTACAACTGTTACCGTAAATAATATTCCAGGACCAACAGCATTAGTTGTAAATACTGTAAATTCTACTTGTGGAAATAATAATGGTGTAATCAATTTAGGTGCTGTAACAGGCGGTGCGCCAGCTTATACGTATTCAGTGAATGGTAGCGCTTTTACTACGACTACAAGTTATACAGGTTTTGGAGCAGGCACATACACGGTTGTTGTTCGTGATGCAAACAACTGTACGTTTACAACATCAGCAACAGTTGTAAATACACCAGGACCAACAGCACAAGCCACAAGCACAACAAATTCAACGTGTGGATTAAGTAACGGAACAATAACAATAGGAGCAACCACAGGCGGAACATCTCCTTATGTTTATTCATTTAATGGAGGAGCTTTTGGTTCAACAACAAATTATACTGGATTAGCTGCAGGAACGTATACAGTAACTGTTCGTGATGCAAACAATTGTACATTTACAGTTAATCCAATTGTTGTAAACACACCAGGACCAACTGCATTAGCAAGTTCAGTTGTTAATTCAACTTGTGGAAATGCAAATGGTGCAATAAATGTGGGTGCAACTACGGGTGGAACTTCCCCATATCTTTATTCATTTAATGGAGGCAGTTTTACTTCAACAACAAATTATACAGGATTAACAGCGGGCACTTATACAATAACTGTTCAAGATGCAAACAATTGTACATTTACTATAAACCCAGTAATAACAAATACTGCAGGTCCAACAGCAATAGTTAGAAATACAACAAGTTCTACCTGTGGAGGTGCAAATGGTTCAATTACACTAGGTGCAGTAACAGGCGGAACAGCTCCTTACACCTATTCAGTAAATGGTAGTCCGTTTACTTCAACAACCAGCTATACTGGATTGGTTGCAAATACATATCCCGTAATTGTGCAAGATGCAAATGGTTGTCAGTTTTCTACAACAGCAGTTGTAACAGATTTAAGTGGATTGGTTGCGAGTATTACCGCACAAACAAATGTAAGTTGTAATGGCGGAAACAATGGAAGTGTAACTGTAACAGCGAGTGGGTCAACTGCTCCATATAGTTATTCATTTAATGGCGGAGCATTTGGAGGTAGTGGAACTTTTGGGACTTTATCTGCTGGAACATATACAGTCACAGCAAGAGATGCAAATGGTTGTACTTTAGCAGTTCCAGTAACAATCACTCAACCAACAGTGTTAGCTGGAGTGATAACAGCACAAACAAATGTAAGTTGTTTTGGAGGTAACAATGGTAGTGTTACGGTTTCTGCATCAGGTGGAACAACTGGTTATACTTACTCGATTGATGGTGGAGCATTTGGTGCAAGTGCAACATTTAGTTCATTAACAGCAGGACCTCATACTGTTACAATAAGAGACGCAAACAACTGTACAGTCAATGTTGCAGTAACAATTACCCAACCGACAGCTTTGGTGTTGGCAACATCTTCTGTGAATGCAATTTGTACTGCGTCAAATGGTTCTGCTACTGTAACTGCTAGCGGTGCTACACCTAATTATACTTATTCTTGGACACCAGGGGGTCAAACGAGTGCTACTGCAAGTAATATTCCTGCTGGCAATTATTCTGTAATTGTAACGGATGCAAATGGTTGTTCTCAAACAGCTCTTGTAAGTGTAGGTGCTAATACAGGCGGAACAGCCACAATTTCTTCAAGTACAAATGTGTCATGTGCTGGAGGAAATAATGGTTCAGCAACAGTATCTATGGGAGCTGGTTCTACACCTCCTTTCACGTATGCTTGGAATCCAACATCACAGACTACAGTTACTGCAACGAATTTATCTGCAGGTTCATTTACTGTAACAGTAACTGATGGAAATGGATGTATTTCTTCTGCGAATACTGTTATTACTCAACCTACAGTTTTAGGGAGTACATTCTCAATGACTCCTGTTTCTTGTTTTAATGGTAATAATGGAATACTTACTGTAAACCCTACTGGCGGAACAGCAGGATATTCATATTTATGGACTCCGGGTGGATTTACCACTCAATCTATTAACAATCTTACAGCTGGAACATATACTGTTGTAATTACGGATGCAAACGGTTGTACTCGTACAGCATTCACAACAGTTACACAACCTACAGGAATGACTTTAAGTGAAGTTCATGTGGATGCAAATTGTAACTTAGCAAATGGTAGCGCTACAGTAAATGTAGCAGGAGGAACTGGTCCATATACTTATGCATGGAATACTACACCAGTTCAAACTACTGCTACTGCAGTAGGTTTGGCGGCAAATACCTATGCTTGTACAGTTACTGATGCTAATGGTTGTTCTCAAACTATTTCAGCTACTATTTCAAACTTGGCTGGTCCAGTAGCAACTATTTTTAGTACAAACAATGTTTCTTGTAACGGTGGTAATAATGGTTCAGCAACGGTAACCGTAAGCGGAGGAACTTCGCCTTATACTTTTGTTTGGACAAATGGACAAACATTGCCAACTGCTACCAACTTAACAGCAGGAACTTATACCGTAAATGCAACAGATATGAATGGTTGTATAGCAAGTATTTCTGCGACAATTACTGAACCTCTTT
The DNA here is from genome assembly GCA_021155045.1 of Arcticibacter sp. Lineage (GTDB taxonomy): Bacteria > Bacteroidota > Bacteroidia > 2-12-FULL-35-15 > 2-12-FULL-35-15 > 2-12-FULL-35-15. The sequence goes on along the minus strand of JAJNQB010000014.1, from coordinate 6,633 downwards.
TATTAGACGTGAGTTTAGTTGGCACTAATCCTACATGTAACGGAATGTGTAATGGAAGTATTACAAGCACACCTGTGGGAGGAACCTCTCCTTACACTTATTCTTGGAGTCCAGGTGGAGCAACTACACCTAATATTACAAATTTATGCGCAGGAACTTATACTTTATTAGTTACTGATGCAAATGGATGTACAGTATTTAAACCAATAATATTAACTCAACCTCCTCCAGTAACTGCATCAACTACTTCTACAAATGTTACTTGTAGTGGTTTATGTAATGGAACAGCAACAGCAAATGCAACCTCAGGTACAGGTCCGTTCACTTATTTGTGGTCTGATATAAATGCTCAAACAACTCAAACAGCAACTGGACTTTGTGGTGGAACATTTACTGTAACCGTTACGGATGCAGGTGGCTGTTCAACTACAGCAATAGCAACTGTAAATGCTCCAAGTTCAATGTTAGCTTCAATAGTTACATCTGGAAATGTTTCTTGTTTTGGTGCTTGTGATGGTTTTGCTCAAGCAACCGTTACCGGAGGTACTGCTCCATTCTCTTATAATTGGATGCCAGGAAATACTGCTGGTTCTAATGTAAATAATTTGTGTGCTGCAACTTATACCGTTACCGTTACAGATGCAAATGGTTGTTTTGCAACAACTACGGTTAATATTACTCAACCTGCAGCTTTAGTTGCTACAATATCAAATACAAATGTTACATGTAATGGTATGTGTGATGCACAAGCAACAGCTGTTTATACGGGTGGAACAGGACCTTACACTTTCTTGTGGACACCATCATTACAAACAACTCCAACTGCATTAAATCTTTGTGCAGGAGTACACAACCTAACAGTAACAGATAATATGGGTTGTTCTGTTAATACGTCAGTAGTTGTTACAGAGCCTACTGTTTTAGGTGTTACAACCACAACTATTAATTCAAATTGTGGCGTTGCAAATGGTAGTGCATGTGCACAAGTAACAGGTGGAGTGCCTCCTTTTGCTTATTCTTGGAATGACCCTTCTTCACAAACAGCAAGTTGTGCTAATAGTTTAAATGCTGGTGCATATACAATTTCAATTACCGATGCTAACGGTTGTAGTGTTACAAATGTTGCCAACGTAAATGATAATGGAGCGCCTGTTGTTACAATTCCAGTAAGTTCAAATGTTACCTGTGCTGGTTTAGCAAATGGTAGTGCTCAAGGAAATATTTCTGGAGGAACTTTACCTTATAGTTTAAATTGGACGCCAAGTAGCCAAACAACTTTATTTGCTAATAATCTTTCTGGTGGAATTTATTCATTAGTTGTAATAGATGGTGCTGGTTGTACAGGTTCAGCAAATGTTACCATAAATGAACCAGCTACTTTAGTTTCTGCAATAACGGGAACCACAAATACTTCTTGTGCATTATCATGTAATGGTAGTGCAAATGTATTAGCAGGAGGCGGAACAATTCCTTATACTTATTTATGGAATGACCCAGCAACACAAACAACTCCTAATGCAACAGGATTATGTGCGCAAGGATATACCGTTACAATTACAGATGCAAATGGTTGTACTACTCAAAGTAATACTACTGTAACTTCTCCAACTGTAATTAATATTGCATTGGTATCTTCAATTAACGTAACATGTAATGGAGGAAATAATGGAGCAATTACGATTAGTGCTTCAGGAGGAACTCCAGGTTATACTTATCAGTGGACACCAAATGTTGGTTCAAGTCCTTCTGTTACAAATTTAGTGGCAGGTGCTTACCAAGTATTGGTAACAGATGCAAATGGTTGTACAAGAACAACAACAATTGATATTTTCCAACCTTCAGCATTAAACTTAGTTACAAATACAGTTTCAAGTACTTGTGGATTAGCCAACGGAGGAGCAAGTGTGAATGTATCTGGAGGAACACCAGGTTATACATATTTCTGGACTCCAACAAGCACGCCTTCATCTGTAATAAATAGTGTGGCTGCAGGAAACTATAGTGTTACTGTTACTGATAATGTAGGTTGTGTTGCAACAGCCTCTGTAACTATTACAAATATTGCCGGTCCAACTGTGAGTACCATTACTTTCACACCACCAACTTGTAATGGAACATCTTTAGGAACTGCTACTGTTGTTCCTTTTGGCGGGCAGCCTGCTTATTCCTATTTGTGGAATGACCCAGGAGCACAAACAACTCAAACCGCTTCTGCATTACCAGCAGGTACTTATCAAGTAATTATTAGAGATGCAAACAATTGTACAGCTACAGGAACTGTAACAATTACTCAGCCAGCACCAGTTTCAATTATTGCAGGTCCTACAGACACTATTTGTATCGGACAATTAACGCAAATTTATGCTGCTGGTTATGGAGGAACACCAGGTTATACCTATACTTGGAATCCAAGCACTATTCCGAATACAGCTGGACCACACACTGTAAATCCTGTTACTACAAGTACATATACCGTTTACGCAGTTGATAATAATGGCTGTTTATCTCCAACAACAACAACAACAGTTTATGTTCATCCTCCTGTAAATGTTATAGCTACTGATGTTACTGTTTGCGATGGAAGTAGTGTTGTCATTTCAGCGAATGCCTCAGGAGGAACAGGAGGTCCTTACACTTATACTTGGAGCAATGCATTTACTGGTCAATCACAAACAGTATCACCAACAATTAATCAAAACCCAATGAATTATATTGTTACAGCAAGTGATAATTGTTCCCCTCCAGCTACTGATACTGCTACGGTTACAATTTATCCTTTAGCAGTTTCATTTATGTCAGTCCCCGATACCGCTGGATGTGAAGATTTCACTGTTGTATTTACTGCACTTAGCAACATTGGAACAAATTATGTTTGGAATTTTGGAGATGGAACAGCAACCCAAACAGGAACTCCTGTAACACATACTTATGTTACACCAGGAAGTTACAATGTAACATTAACAACCACTACGGCACAAGGATGTTCTTCATCAATTACTAATACAAGTTATATTGATGTGTATCCAACTCCTGTAGCTGCATTTACTGCAAACCCACAACCTGCCACTACAACTAATCCTACAGTTAATTTTACAGATCAATCGTTAGGAGCTATTTCATGGAATTGGGATTTTGGAGTACCTTTTAACTCTTCTGATTCTTCAACGCTACAAAACCCAGCTTATACTTATGCAGATAGTGGTTTTTATAGTGTTCAGTTAATTATAGCAAATGCTTTTGGTTGTAGAGATACAGCAATTCAAATAATTGAAATACAACCAGAATATGTAATTTATGCGCCTAATGCATTTACCCCATTAAATAATGATGGAAATAATGATTATTTTATGCCTAAAGGAATTGGCATAGACCCTAATAATTTTGAGATGACTATCTATGACCGTTGGGGTAATCAAATTTATAAAACAAACGATATAAACAAAGGTTGGGACGGAAAAGCTAACGGAGGAAATAAAGTAGCACAGATAGATGTTTATGTTTGGAAAGTCAAAACAAAAGACTTTAAAGGAAATAATCATGAGTATATAGGTCATGTAACACTTGTTAAATAATAAAAAAGGGAGCATTTGCTCCCTTTTTTATTTGATACTCTTTATTCAGGGATGCAACTATTACTCTATTATTTGCATCTGATTTTGCAAAGACTTCTTGTTTTTTTTATTGTAAAGGCTAACTTTACCCAACTTTTAAAAGAAAAATTTAATAGGAAAGAATAAATTAATTAATGTTTAGAAGAAAATGAAAAATAAATTATTAAAACCAATTATAGTTTTTGTTTTTATCGGATTTACTTTTATGGTAAAAGCTCAAGAAGAAAACAATATAACTTATAAAATAATTGATAATGGTAGCGTAACAAATATACAGCCGTATATAGACGCTATGAATTCCGCTAATTTTAAATACCATAGGCTAAGAAATAATCGAAATATTATCATATTTGATACAGGTGTAAAAATTGAATTGTATTCAGCAAACGAATTAATTGCAAGTGGTAAAAATATTAATGCAACTGATTATCCTGAATCTTTTTCATCAACTAGACAAGTTCCTTTATTTGTTTTAGGTGCAAATAATTTTATTCTTGAACAACATACTTCGTCAGGAAAACATTATTAATAAGTATTTTTAATATCATCTCTCTCTCAAATGAAAACAAAATTATTATCGCTAATATTATTTTTTATTGTATCGTCTTTTCAAGTTTATGCTCAAGGAGATGATTGTGCTACAGCCCAAAATTTAGGGACACTACCTGCAGCTCCAGCTTGTCCTGGAGCAGGAACTGGTGCTACTGTGAACGTGGCAGGAACATTAGTAGGAGCAACACCTGCAAGCCCTTATCTATATCAACCAGGATGTTCTGGTGCTGGAGGACCAAATATGGGTGTTCCTGCAAATGATGTTTGGTACACATTTACAGCTAGTGGTTATCAATGCGTAATTTCAATTACAGGTGCAACTTTTGCAAACCCTAATGTTGCATTTTATTCTGGTACATGCGGTTCTTTGGGTGGAGGTGTAGGTGGATGTGCTGTTGGAACAGGAGGAACAGTAACACTTACCGTTGAACAAATGGTTCCAGGTACTCAATATTACGTTCAGGTTAGTGGAAATACTGGGCAAACGGGCACATTTAATTTTTCAATAAGAAACAATAGAGATTGCAATGATTGTTTAAATGCTTCTGTTTTAACTGTAACACCATTACCTGTTAATGGAATGTATTTGCCAGGGCAAACAGTTACTTTTTGTTATAAAGTAAATCAATATACTCAAGTAAATACTAATTGGTTGCATGGTGTTCAATTAGCTTTTGGTTCAGGTTGGAATTTAGCAAGTTTAACAACAACTCCTCCTCCTTCATGTCAAGGAACGGGCTATTGGGCGTATTATCCAGGAGGGTGTACAGGAACTGCTACAGGCGTGCCTTTTGGTCCAGGGTTTTATTTTGAGACCGTAGCAGGACAGAATAATCCTGGAAACAATTTTGGTGATAATTGTCAAGGAGCAATTAATGCTGCCAATTGGAGATTTTGTTTTAGCATAACAACAGCAGCTGCTTGTAATCCAGGTTCAAATTTATCTGTTACAATAAATACAAGTGGAGATGGAGAAACTGGTTCTTGGAATAATGCTGGATGTTTGGATGACCCTGCAACTGTTTTTAATGCAGTAGGTTCATGTTGCCCTCCAACAATGTCTTCCGTAGCTGCTACTTGTGCAGGAAATGATGGTACAGCAACTGCTACTCCTGTGGGTGCTGGTGCAGTAACCTATTCTTGGGCTCCAGGAGGTCAAACAACTCAAACTGCAACAGGACTCGCACCTGGCACTTATACTGTTTCACTAAATTATACCGCAATAAATTGTATTGTAACCAATACAGTAACTGTAGGGGGAGCTGGATCAATACCTGTTCCAACAGCAGGAAGTAATAGCCCTGTTTGCGTTGGTGGAACATTAAACTTAACAGCAGCAAATACAGTTGGAGGAGCTACTTATTCTTGGGTGGGACCAAATTCATTTTCTTCTGCTATTCAAAATCCAAGTATTGTTGGTGTTACAGCAGCAGCAGCAGGTACATATACGGTAACTGCAACTTCGGCAGGTTGTTCAAATACATCAACTGTAACTGTTACAATAAATCCACAGCCAACTGTTACTGTTCCAGCAAATATTACTGTTTGTAATGGAGGAAATGTGCCGGCAACTAATTTTACAAGTACTCCAGCTGGTGCTACATATACATGGACCAATTCCAATACAGCAATAGGTTTAGGAGCAAATGGTTTAAATAACGTTCCTACATTTACGGCTACAAATGCTGGAACCACACCAATAACTGCAACTATTACCGTTACGCCTACCTTGGCAGGATGTGTTGGTCCAACCAATTCTTATACAATTACTGTAAATCCAACACCAACAGTAACAGTACCTGCAAATATTACTGTTTGTAATGGAGGCAATGTTGCAGCAACCAACTTTACAAGCACACCAGCAGGAGGAACTTTCGCTTGGACAAATTCCAATACAGCAATAGGTTTAGCAGCTAATGGCGTAGGTAATATTACAGCATTTACGGCAACAAATGCTGGAGCTACTGCTATCACAGCTACAATAACAGTTACACCAACAGTAAATGGTTGTCCTGGTACTCCTAGTAATTATACGATTACTGTAAACCCTACTCCAACAGTTACTGTTCCTGCAAATATTACAGTTTGTGCTGGAAATAATGTTGCAGCAACCAACTTTACAAGTACACCAGCAGGAGGTACATTTGCATGGACAAATTCAAATACTGGAATTGGTGTTGGAGCAAGTGGTGTAGGAAATGTTCCAGCATTCAATGCTACCAATGGAACTGGAAGTGCAATTTCTGGAACAATAACCGTTACACCAACTGTAAATAGTTGTGTTGGTACTCCTAGCAATTATACAATCACTGTTAATGCAAATTTGCCTGTTAACGCAGGCGTAGATGATACAATATGCTATGGTGGCAATATGGTATTAAATGCATCACCAGTAGCAGCAGGTAATACGTATTTATGGTCGCCCGCTACAGGATTAAGTGCAACCAATATCCCAAATCCAACCGCCAGC
>JAJNQB010000004.1 GCA_021155045.1 Arcticibacter sp. | reverse complement strand
CACTTTCTCGATACATTCGCATACGCGAACACTCGAAAGGACAGCACACACATAATTTATAAGAAAAAAGTCAGTTCGAGTGTTTTGCTTTTTGCAAAACGTATCGAGAACGGATTGAAAAAGAAAAAGTAAAAAACGCCTACGCACTTTCTCGATACATTCGCATACGCGAACACTCGAAAGGACAGCACACACATAATTTATAAGAAAAAAGTCAGTTCGAGTGTTTTGCTTTTTGCAAAACGTATCGAGAACGGATTGAACACATTCGCATATGCGAAAACCTCGAAAGGACAGCACACATGCAACAACTATTATTTACATTTGGCTTTATTGTAATCTGATTTTACATTTGGATTATCAAACACCTGAAATGTTAAATAAGGTGCTCCAAATAATTTGCAATATCTATCATGATTTTTTTGTTCCGCTTTTTGAAGTGCCAAAACAAACAATCTAGATTTTATTAGTTCTGGTATTTGTGCACAATAACTGGCATAAGCAAACAATACATTTTCATCTGTATTGTCTTGTTTTACATAATCTGCCAATAAGCTCGATGCATATTTAAAATCTTTAAATCGAGCAAAAATATATGATAGCTTTAAATTATTTTGCCATGATGATTCTTTAATATTATAAAACGATTTTATTTTTTCAATGGATGCTTGAATGATTGGCTCTGCACCATCAACAGTATCATATGTTTCTATAATTCTAAATTGCCACTCAATATTTAATGCATCAATATATTTTTTAGGAACAGTAGAAGTATAAAGTGCTTCAATACGTTTTTGGATGTCGTCTTGTACTTTTTTATCTGCAATTGAACTGTCTAATTTTACTGCACAATATAAATTATTAAAGGTGATGTAGTTATTTGAAGGGTCTAATGCTGCTAGTTTTTTCATCTCAGTATAATCGTCTTCATCAGCAATATTATTGTTTGCCATATAACTCAAAACAACTTGGTTGTTGAGCAATCCAGAATATTTTGCTTCGAAAGGAATTTGCATTTTGTTTTGAACTTCGGGGCTATACTTTTGAGATTTTAATTGCTTACCGATATAGTACTGAATTTTATATGCTTGTTTAAAATCTGATTTTTTAACTGCTTGGTTAAATTTGCTAGATGAAAATTTTTCTTCTTTGGGTCCAGTAATATCATAAGTAACATCTAAAATAATTTGAGCAAATCTTTCTTTTGATAAAATGGGTTCCAACTCAGTTGCTAATCCTTTTGAATTAATTTCCTTAATGGCTTTTTCTTTCGGCATTTTTGCAAGGTAATCGTACTTACCATCTTCTGTTTCCATTTGAAACAGATTCCAAGAATCACTTGTTTTCACGTTGGTTACAACACCTTGTTTTTGTAATTTGCTCATTGCTTTAATAATACTTTCGGCACGTTTTTTTTGAAGCTTTGCATTGGCGGCAGCATCGCCTTCAATGGAAGAATAAGCCGTTATATATAATCCTTCTATAAAAAAGTCTGGTTCTTGTAATGCTTCCAAAAACGGTTGCATATCTGTTTCTTTGTAATCAGATTTATTTTTTTCGAACGGAACAGTAAAACTTAATAGTGTAGATTCTGATTTTGGTTCAAAAGGTGGTTTTGTGTAGGCGGCTTCTTCTGGCATCAACAACATAGTAAGTGGTGTATTTGAATCTTGATCACCTTGTTCAATATAAGATTTAATTACTGTTTTACAAACTCTACCATCTTGAATTACCAATAAATTTATTTCATAATCTCCTGTAATTCCTTTCGGTAATTTTCCTAGTTCCACATCAAGCTTGTTTACTTTCTTCCCTTTCTTTTCAGGCAATACAAGATTTTTGCTCAATAATTTATCTTTAGTTACAGTTTTTAATAAAACACCTTTGCTTAATAAATTATTATCCATGATGTTGTATTCTGGATTTTCATATTGCGAACGCTGAACAATATCTAAAGCCAATCCATCTTTTGGTTTTTTGATTAATTTCAAAAAGTATTTAAGGTTATTATACTTCAAATATACTTTACCATCTTTTTCATAAATCCCTTTTGAAAGTCCTTCATAATCTTTCCATTTAGCACAATTGCTACAATAACGAGCCAATTCAGGTGCTTTTACTTTTTTATTTTTAGTTGTGTACTTAACTTTTAATTCTTTATTTTTTTTAGCGCCCGAATTAAAACTGTTATAGCTACCAAAAACCATGGATATATATGCTTTTTTTCCAAGTTCATCAATTGTAACTTTAGGGCTGCCAAAAATGTAATTCCCATTTTTAATAATCACCAAAGCTTTTTTATCCATTTTCCATTTTGCAATTGCCGCATCAGCCATTTCTTGTGGCTTTAAGTCCAGCTTTCCTTTTGCAGTAGGAGCAGCAAAAACAATTTCTTCCGCATTAATTGTTCCACCAACTGCCACCACTCGTTTTGCCGTTGTTTTATATTTTCCTTTGCTATTCACCAATGATGCTTTATTATTTTCAGCCATATCCATTGATTGAATTTCAGCGGCTTGCCCAAGAATATCATTGTATTCTAATGTGTCAATTCCATTTTCTATCCTAAAATAATTTAATCCTTGAATAAGCAATCGAGCAACTTGGTCGGTATTAACCTCTGCTCTTGTTGGTGTTTCTTTTTTGGTATCTTTTTTTTGAGCTAAAGAAAAGAATGTAATTAGCAATAATGGAAATGAAGTGGCAATTTTTTTTATCATTATTCAATCAATTTAAAAGAATGTGCAACAGAAATATATTAGGGGCAAATCTTTTTTTTTAGTAGGTTTGTATGCGTTACAAATATATTTTTTGAAGCATAACAATAAGAATTTATTAATCAACATTTTATGAACAAAATATTAGTTGCCAATCGAGGAGAAATAGCTTTACGCGTGATGCGTTCATGCAGAGAAATGGGAATTAAAACAGTAGCTGTTTTCTCAGAAGCCGACCGCAATGCCCCTTTCGTAAGATATGCAGACGAAGCTGTTTGCATTGGTCCACCACCTAGTAATCAATCTTATTTGCTAGGAGATAAAATTATTGAAGTTTGTAAAAAGCTAAAAGTAGATGGCATACATCCTGGCTATGGTTTTTTATCTGAAAATGCTGAGTTTGCAGCAAAAGTTAAAAAAGCAGGAATTACATTTATTGGTCCTTCTCCTGAATCAATGGATATTATGGGCGATAAACTTTCAGCAAAAGCTGCAGTAAAAAAATATAAAATACCAATGGTTCCTGGTTCAGATGGCGCTATTTCAAGTGTTGAAGAAGGTAAAAAAATTGCATTAGAAACAGGTTTCCCATTATTGGTAAAAGCAAGTGCTGGTGGCGGTGGAAAAGGAATGCGTATTGTTGAACGTATCGAAGATTTTGAAGAACAAATGAAATTGGCAGTAAGCGAAGCTACATCTGCTTTTGGCGATGGTGCCGTTTTTATTGAACGCTATGTTGCTGGTCCTCGACATATTGAAATACAAATTTTAGGTGATACACATGGAAATATTGTGTATTTATTTGAACGTGAATGTTCCATACAAAGACGCCATCAAAAAGTAATTGAAGAAGCACCTTCAAGTGTACTTACTCCAGAAATAAGAAAAGCAATGGGCGAATGTGCTGTGAATGTTGGAAAAGCTTGTGATTATGTTGGAGCAGGAACAGTTGAGTTTTTATTGGATGAAAACAAAAATTTCTACTTCCTAGAAATGAATACACGTTTACAAGTGGAGCATCCCGTAACAGAAATGATAACGGGTTTGGATTTAGTAAAAGAACAAATAAAAGTTGCTCGTGGCGAAAAATTATCGTTCAAACAAGAAGATTTAAAAATAATCGGGCACAGTGTTGAAGTACGTGTTTATGCAGAAGACCCGACCAATAATTTTTTACCAGATATTGGAAAACTTGTAACCTACAAACGTCCGCAAGGATTAGGAGTAAGAGTTGATGATGGTTTTGAAGAAGGAATGGATATTCCAATTTATTATGACCCAATGATTTCAAAGCTTGTTTCATTTGGGAAAGACCGTGAGGAAGCAATAAACAGGATGATTCGCGCAATTGATGATTATGAAATTGTTGGTGTAGAAACAACATTAAGCTTTTGCAAATTTGTTTTGCAACACGAAGCATTTACGTCAGGAAATTTTGACACTCATTTTATCAAACATTATTTCAAACCAGAAATGATAACTAAAGAAAATAAAGATGAAGTAGAAGTTGCAGCTTTATTAGCAGCTTTTATGTTATCAAATTCCAAAAAACCAACAATAAGCTCCGAAGAAAAAAATATTTCAAAATCGAAATGGAAAGCAAACAGATTGAATTAAAATCAAATTAATTTTTAAAAATAAAAAAGTCGTTTTGAAATTATTCAAAACGACTTTTTTATTTAAATCATTTTTATTACTTACTCAATAATTCTTTAACAATAGTAGAAATCAATTTTCCATCTGCTTTACCTGCAAGTTGTTTGGTTGCAACACCCATAACTTTTCCCATATCCGCAGGTGATGATGCTCCAACAGTTGTAATTACTTTTTGAATTTCTGCTCTTACTTCCTCTTCACTCATTTGTTGTGGTAAATATGCTTCAATAATTGCAGCCTGCGACAATTCTACTTCAGCCAAATCATTTCTACTTTGTCCTTTATAAACATCAGCAGTTTCTTTACGTTGTTTAACCATTTTTTGCAAAGCTTTTAATTCTGTTTCATCTGTATATCCTTCAGGTGAAGTTTTCAATAAAAGTATTGCCGATTTTACAGCACGTAATGCCTCTAGTTTTGCTGATTCTTTTGCTAACATAGCTGATTTAATATCAGCGTTTATTTTTTCTTCTAATGCCATTTTTTATTTTTTTTAATGATTAGTAATTTATTTATTTTTTTGAATCTATAAAAACAGATTCTGCCTTTAAAATTAACGTCATGGTTTCTCCACGTAAACGGATTAAATCTTCTAATAAACTGCGTTCTTTTCTAACCATACTTAATAGTTTTAATCTTCCAACTATTTTTTTCATTATTGGATAATAATAAATTGAAAAAAATCCGAGCATAGGAACAATCAATGCATATAAACCCAGCAATAACCAATTTTTAAATACTAAAGCAATTATTAATAATTGAATTGGATAAAAAACTATCCACAAAAGCATTGCTAAATTTGAATGTACGGAAGCAAAAAATTCTATGTTCTTTACTTTTTTAATAGCAAACTTTTCGGCTAAAATATATGGCAACGCATTTATACAACCAATCATAAAAAGAGGAAAGCCAAACCATAATGCAAAAAAATCTTTTAAAAGCCGGCTAAAATTCATGGTGTTAATATTATCAGCATATAACAAATGGTCTCTTAATTCATTTCCTCTCACCCGTCTGTTATAATCTATTGCAACAGCTTTTAATTCAGCTAATAAAGAAGAATGGTATTGAGCAATATAATTTATCATTTCGGCAAAATGCCTGCTTGCATAATAGCGATTTTCGAGTTTTTTAGGATTTTGTTTTTTATTCTTTAAATATTCATTTGTATAAATATCTTCAATAATTGCCAAAAGTTTTTCGTTATCATTATCATTAATAATAACCATTAGTTTTGCCATTTCTATTTCTAAAGATTTAGTAAACTCATTGATGGTTCTTACTTTATCTTGTTTATATTTTTCTTCATACTCTTTTAACGATAATGGTTTTCCAAAGTCAATAAAAACTTTGCTTCTGAATTTGTCTGCTGCTTCATAATTAACTCCAGCAGGAACAATCCATACATTTTTTTTAAATTCAAATGCTTCTTCTGTTTGAAAAACAATTCGAGATAAGCCTTTTTTTAAAGGACGCAACTTACGTTCTAGAATACAAATACCTTCGGGATATAATAATAATGCTTTATCATCAGCTAAAAGTTGGCGACATTGTTCAAATGTTTTATCATTCTTTTTTATTTCTCCATAACCTTCCATCATTCGATACATTGGACTTATATTCATACTTTCCAATGCCCATTTTGCAAACTTGCCTTTAAACACATCGCCTCTGGCAAAAAACCTAATTTTATTTGGGACTAAAATTCCAACAATACATGGATCAATAAAAGCATTGGCATGATTCGTAGCAATTACAACAGCTTGATTTCGTGGAATGTTTTCAACTCCTTTGTAATCGAACTTATAAAAAACTCTAAGAAATATATTTTGGAGTATGTTTAAAACCCAGTATAGCACAGTATTAAATTATTTATCGTTCAAAAGTAATTCGTTCGCCTTTTTTTGATTCATCAAAATTTCCATTTTCGTAAACTAAATGTCCACTCACAAAAGTATGAGTAATTTTAGAATGGAATGTTGTTCCCTCAAACGGACTCCAACCGCACTTGTATAAAAGGTTTGACTTATCAACTTTGTAAGAATCATTTAAATCAACTAAAACTAAATCTGCAAAATATCCTTTACGAATATATCCACGTTTTTCAATTTGAAAACAATCTGCAACGGCATGCGCCATTTTTTCTGCAATTTTTTCTAATGATATTTTTCCTTGCTTGTAAAATTCTATCATTGCATTTAATGAATGTTGAACCAACGGTCCGCCAGAAGGAGCTTTAAAATAAGTTTGATTTTTTTCTTCTATTGTATGCGGAGCATGATCTGTAGCAATAACATCTATTCTATTATCTAAAACTGCTTCTAAAATTGCATCTCTGTCGTTTTCTGTTTTTACAGCAGGGTTCCATTTAATGAATGAACCTTTTGTTTTGTAATCTTTATCAGAAAACCAAAGATGATGAATACATGCTTCTGCTGTAATTCGTTTTTCTTTTAATGGTTTTGTATTATCAAATAATGCTAATTCTTTTGCCGTAGAAATATGAAGAATATGCAAGCGAGCATTATATTTTTTAGCTAACTCAACAGCCATAGAAGAAGATTTATAACATGCTTCTTCATTTCTTACTAATGGATGACATTCTATTGGAACTTCTTCCCCGTATTTTTCTTTATACAGTTGCATATTGTTTCTAACTGTTTCTTCATCTTCGCAATGTGTAGCAATTAGCATTTTGCATTTTGAAAAAAGTCCTTCTAACGTTTCGCGTTTATCCACCAACATATTGCCTGTTGAAGAGCCCATAAAGACTTTTACACCACAAACATTTTTAGGATTGGTTTTTAAAACTTCATCTAAATTATCGTTTGAAGCACCCATAAAAAAAGAATAGTTTGCCAAAGAAACTACTGATGCTCTTTTGTATTTATCTTCTAACAATTCTTGTGTAAAAACATTCGGAACAGTATTAGGCATTTCCATATAAGTTGTTATACCTCCCGCCACAGCAGCTTTTGCTTCTGTATATATTTCTCCTTTATGCGTTAAGCCTGGTTCACGAAAATGAACTTGGTCATCAATGCACCCAGGAAACAAATATTTTCCAGCAGCATCAATTACTTTATCAACTTTTGATTGAATGGAAGAATCTGAAATTTCGGAAATGATATTATTTTCTATTAAAACATTTCCTTTGAAAATTTTTCCTTCGTTTACAATGTTTGCGTTTTGTATTAATATTTTCATTTTCTATTATTTGAATACTGACAATTTTTCGCTCTTTTCAATAAACTGAAAAACATAATCTAAAATCAATTTTTCACCATCAAAATTAATCTTTTTATCTTCATCTTTTACAGTATGAGTATCTGCATTAGTTCCAGAGCTAAATGTAATGGCAGGTATGTTAATCGTATTAAAATAATAACTGTCAAAATTTTTATTTAGATCTAAAAAAGTGGGTTTAAGATTACTTTGTAAATCAATAAAAATGGAATCAAATTCAACAAGCGTTTCTTTTCCAATTATTTCAATCTCTTTCTTTTCATCCAGTCGTCCTATCCTTTCAAGATTAATAACATATTTTACATTCTTTAAATCAATAGTTGGATGTTCAACAAATGCTTTTGAACCCAAAAACCCTTTTTCATTTGCTGAAAAACAAATAAATAAAATATTAAATTTTTTGCTTTTTTTATTTAAGCAAAACATTCTTGCAAGTTCTAATAAACCAGCAACTCCAGAAGCATTATCATCGGCTCCATAAAATATAGAATCTTTATTCATGCCTAATCCATCGTAATGAGCACATATAACTATTGTTTTTGAGCAATGGTTATCAAGAAAGCCAACAACATTTATAGATGAAATTGATTTCCCTCCAATAGAATCTCCAAGAAATCGAGGTGGATTATATTTAAAAGAATAAAAATAGCTTGAAATATTCCCTTTAGGAATTAAACCTAAATTTTTAAAATTTTTTGCAATATAATTTGCTGCCGTTAATTCCTGCTGAGAACCTGCTAAACGTCCTTTTAATTTTGAAGAAGATAAATATTTTATATGGGCTTTTAACTTAGGAACACTAATTTGCTTTTGTGCTTGAATTAAAAACGAGTATAAAAGAAAAGAAAAAAGTAGAATTGTTTTTTTTAACATCATTAACTTATCTTCATAAACTTCATTTTCAAAACACCTAGAATAGCTTCCTTGAAGATACCTTTACTCATTTTTGAAGCACCTTCTACTCTATCTGTAAAAGTAATTGGAACTTCTATTACTTTAAATCCTAGTTTATATGCAATGTATTTCATTTCGATTTGAAATGCATAGCCAATAAATTTTATATCATCAAAATTTATTCGCTCTAACACTTTTTTTCGATAGCATTTGAATCCTGCAGTTGTATCTTTAAATGGAACCCACAATATCATTCTCACATAAATGGAGGCGCAATACGACATTAAAACTCTTCCCATGGGCCAATTTTCAATTTTTCCTCCCTTTGTGTAACGTGAACCAATTGCTACATCACCACCATCAACACATGCTTGGCGCAAACGAATTAAGTCGTCAGGATTATGAGAAAAATCGCAATCCATTTCAAAAATAAATTCATAATTGCGACTCAACGCCCATTTGAATCCATGAATGTAGGCTGTTCCCAATCCTAATTTTCCTTTTCGTTCTTCCAAAAACAATTTACCCGAAAACTCTTGCATCAATGATTGTACAATGGTTGCAGTACCATCAGGAGAACCATCATCAATAATTAATACATGAAAAGAAAAAGGCAAAGAAAATACTTTGCGAATCATTCGCTCTACGTTTTCTTTTTCGTTATATGTTGGTATGATTACTAAACTATCGGACACTTAGGTTTGTTTTTTGCCCTACGAAGATAGTCCAAAATAAGAAAGTATAAAAGTTTTAACAAAAATTAAAGTATTGCATTTTGGGTTTTACAAAGCCCCTGCTTTAATTTCTTCTACCACAGCAGGGTCAAGCAAAGTAGAAATATCTCCTAAATTGTTTACATCGCCTTCGGCTACTTTGCGCAATATCCTACGCATAATTTTTCCACTTCTTGTTTTAGGCAATCCGCTTACAAATTGAATTTTATCAGGTTTGGCAATAGCCCCAATCACTTTTGTTACTTCTGCTAAAATTTCTTCTCTCAACAATTCATTATCTCGTTCCTGATTTATAGAAATTACGTAGGCATAAATTCCTTGTCCTTTTATATCATGAGGATACCCCACCACAGCACTTTCAACAATATCTGGATGCATATTTATTGCACTTTCTACTTCTGCTGTTCCTATTCTATGCCCACTTACATTCATTACATCATCTACTCTTCCTGTTATTCTGTAATATCCATCTTCATCGCGTTTGCAACCATCACCTGTAAAATATAAATTAGAATAAGTAGCAAAATAATTTTGTCGGCAACGCTCATGGTCGCCATAAGTTGTACGAATAATAGCGGGCCAAGGAAACTTTATACACAAATTTCCTTCTACACCATTTCCAATAATTTCATTTCCTTTTTCATCCACCAAAATGGGTTGAACACCTGGCAAAGGCAATGTTGCAAAACCAGGTTTTGTTTTTGTGATACCTGCCAATGGTGAAATCATAATTCCTCCTGTTTCGGTTTGCCACCAAGTATCTACAATGGGACATTTTTCTTTTCCAATATTTACATTATACCAATTCCATGCTTCTTCATTAATTGGCTCACCAACACTTCCTAGCACTCTTAAAGAATCTAGCTTATATGGCTTTACAAAATTTAAACCTGCGGCTTCCAAAGCACGAATGGCTGTTGGTGCCGTATAAAAAATGTTAACTTTATATTTATCTATCACTTGCCAAAATCTTCCTACATCAGGAAAAGTTGGAATACCTTCAAACATCACCGATGTTGCACCCGCAAGCAATGGAGCATACACAATATAGGAATGTCCTGTAATCCAGCCAATATCAGCAGTACACCAATAGATATCATTTTCGTTATACTGAAAAACGTTTTCGAATGTATAATGTGTATAAACCATATATCCTCCACAAGTATGTACAACTCCTTTAGGTTTACCGGTAGAGCCAGATGTGTACAATATAAAAAGCATATCCTCTGCATCCATTGGTTCTGCTGGGCAATCAGCACTTGCTTTTTTTATTTCATCACTCCATAACACATCTCTACCTTCTACTAAATTTATTTTTGTTTGTGTATGTTTTAGTACCACAACTTTAGAAACGGAAGAACAATCCTGCAATGCTTCATCTACTGTATCTTTTATTGGAATATTTTTTGCACCACGAGAAGCACCATCAGAAGTAATTACCAATTTACAATCACTATCTTGAATTCTACCGGAAAGTGCAGAAGCCGAAAACCCACCAAACACCACTGAATGCACAGCACCAATTCTTGCACATGCTAACACAGCAATAGCTAATTCAGGAACCATGGGCATATAAATACATATACGGTCTCCTTTTTTTGCTCCATTATTTTTTAAGACATTTGCAAACTTGCAAACTTGTTCAAACAGTTGATTATACGTTAATGTAACAGTTTTATCATTTGGATTATTGGGCTCCCAGTAATATGCTATTTGATTTCCTTTAGTAGCTAAATGCCTATCCAAGCAATTTTCAGTAATATTTAATTTTGCACCAACAAACCATTCAGATTTAGGTTCAGAAAAATTCCAATCCAGAACTTTATCCCATTTCTTTTTCCAAATAAACTGTTCTGCTTTTTCTGCCCAAAATGTTTCAGGGCTTTCAACACTTTTTTTATATTCTTGGTGGTATTCTTCAATGCTTGTTATTTTTGCCATGACATTTACTTCGATTGATATTTTCAAAGTTAGAAAAAGAAATTTATTTCTGAAATACTATTTTTATTTACCTTTAATATTCAATTTTATAAACTAATGAAAAACTACTTTTTAATTTTAGTTGTGCTAGCAAGCCTTTTCTTTAACTCTTGTAAAAATGATAAAGGCGAAACAGAAAATACAACGCCTAGCACAGGCGATATTGGACCGATAAATTCAAATAGTGATGTAAAAGGTTATGGAATTTTAAATCGTTTACCTGCAATTTGGAATGGACCAGTTACCTCATCAACAGCTTTAGGAAGTTACCCAGAATGGATTGTGGATTTTCGCCCTGTTTCTGCTGCACAAGTTTCATCTAAAAACGAATTAGATTCTGTAAATAATATTTTAATGGGATTTTTTATTGTTAAACATAACAATGCTTATAAAATGGCTTTCAGAAATGGCGGAGGCTTTGCTGGATTACAACGCATTGCTTATGCTGTTATTGATAGTGCTTCTGAAACTCCTAATAATTATTTTTATCGCTTTGCTGATTTTAAAGCAGGAAAAAACAGAGTGTATGTGGATGTAAAATTTAAAGATGACAGTTTAATTATGCATACTTACACCAATATTTATAACACACAACCATCAGCCGTTACGCACATGCTTTGGAAAGCAAAATTACAAGACACTACTTCTGCACAAAATGCAAAAACACATTTTGCTTTTCCTCAAAAACAAATGGTAAAAGATTTCTCAACAACCTTTGATGGTCTTTCAGAAGCTATCTATTATGGGACTTCTGGCGACCCCTACAATGAAACAGCTCAACCTTATTTAGGAAAAACAACAGTGAATGTGAGTTTTGGAGCAGGATATACGCCTAACCCAACAAAAAAAGTTTTTTTAATGATTACAACACAACCTCTTTTTAGCGGTTTCGCTTTCAACCCTTCACAATTAAAATATCGTTCACGCTATGTATTTTTAGCATCTGATGATACACAGTTTACTTTTAATTATATGCATCCAGGAAATTATTATTTGTATTCATTATATGATTCAAATGGTGATGGAACATTTTCCACAGGTGATTGGATGAGTTCTAATTTAACAAATACATTTACATTAGCTGAACTTGGAAACCAAACAGTAAACACAACTATTGATTTTACGATACCATAACAATGAAAGAAAAATCATTTTTAGTTCAACGTATCAACGAACTTTCTGAAAAACCAATTGAGGATTTAGAAATCGAAGACTTAAGGATAATGATAGGACAGAATATAAATTTAAACCAACTTATTCCAAGAGCAATTTCAATTCTAAAAACAAATATTTTGGCAGAGGGAGATTTTTATCCTGGGGATCTGTTAATAAATGTCTTAACCAGTAATCCTAACTTTTGGAAGGCAAATAAAAATTATTGGTCAGAGGTAATCAATTTAATTAAATCAAATGAATCTATTTTATCTTCTCCAAGTATTAGCAAAATTTTAACAAATAACATTGATTCATTTTCCAATATCCTCAAATGACCATCCTATTTATCGATAGCAACCACTCTATTTTACACCATACACTCGAAAAAGCTGGGCATATTTGTCATTTGAATTATAACTGGACAAAAGAAGAAATAATTTCAAACATACATGTGTATGATGGTATTGTTATTAGAAGTAAACTAAAAATTACAAAAGAAATAATTGATAAAGCTATTCGATTAAAATTTATTGCAAGAGCAGGCGCAGGAATGGAAAATATTGATGTTGCTTATGCCGAAAGCAAAGGAATAAAATGTTTACACGCTCCCGAAGGAAACAAAGATGCTGTTGCTGAACATGCTTTAGGAATGCTACTTGCATTGTTTAATAATTTATGCAGAGCAAACAAAGAGGTTCGTGAAGGAAGTTGGTTGCGAGAAGCAAACAGAGGCATAGAACTAATGGGTAAAACTGTTGGAATAATTGGATACGGAAATATGGGAAGTGCTTTTGCGGAACGTTTAAAAGGTTTTGGTGTAAAAATTTTGGTCTATGATAAATACAAAAAAAATTACGGAAACGATTTTGTAATCGAATCAACCATGGAATCGCTTTATAAGGAATGTGATATTATAAGTTTGCACACGCCATTAACAGAAGAAACTAATTATTTAATAAACGATTTATTTATCAATTCATTTCAAAAAAATATTTTTATCATTAACACAGCTCGCGGAAAATGTTTGAACACATCTGATTTAGTCAAAAACATACAATCAGGAAAAATTTTGGGCGCTTGTTTAGATGTTTTAGAATATGAGGCAGTATCTTTTGAAAATGTTGATTTTAAAAAAATTCCAGAGGCTTTGCAATTTTTATTTAATTCCGAAAAAGTAATTTTCTCACCACATATTGCAGGATGGACAATTGAAAGCAATGAAAAAATTGGAAAAATTTTAGTAGAAAAAATTTTAGCTATCGCTTAGAGCCTGTTTAAACCACAATTATATAGTAGAAAGCTTTAGAAAAGTGCGCTATCTGTCTTAATATGGATAATCCCGATTATACAAAATATATAGTCCAATAAATAGTCCGTTAAGGAGTTATCAAGGACATAAGAATTTTATACAATTCTTCCTGCTTTTGAGTGCCAATTCTATATTTTAATCCTTCTTTATCAGTAAGCTCTATTGCATCATTTCCTTGCGTAAAAAAACGGATACGATTTTTAAAATGTAAATTATAAACGGGTCTATTTAAAAGGTATTTACTATACTTCACTTTTTTAACTTCTACAATATTGGTTAAATCAATTTTTACTTTTCGAGAAGTCCACAAGCCATCTAGAATCAAATTGGTGTTATCAACTTTAGTATGTAAATGCAATACAAAAATCATGATGAGCGACAAAAACATCAATACCATTCCCATTAAAAAAAACAACTGACCGGAATCTTCACCAACAGGAGATGAAGGAATTGAAATAACAGAGACATCAACAGGCTTTGGATTTTCACTCCAATAATATAATGTAAAACAAAACAATGCTAAAATTGTACGCCACAATGTTGACCATTTATTATAACCAATGTATTGTTTTTCTTCAAAAAGCAGATTGTTTTGCATACAATTAATATATCAATTAGTAATATCCACAAAGTTAATCTACTTACTTAACTCTGCAAAATATATTTTTTGGGTGTTGTTTGTTACCTTAAATCTATCGTCTGCTCGGTAACCAAGCACCCACACAATAGATTTTTTTGAAACCAAAACAAGCGTATTTTCTTTTTCTTGTAGAGATAATTTTTTATCAATAAAAAAATCACTCAACTTTTTTTTACCCTTCATCCCAATAGGCTGAAACACATCTCCCTTTTTCCATTTCCTTAACTGTAATGGAAATACTAACTTATCAAAATCAAACTGCCCAACATTCTCCTCTTTATTGATTTTAAAAGATGTGTCTCTTTTTTGGATTTTAAAATTTAGTTTGATTGTTTCTGCAATAATATTTTTGTCTGTTTCTTTAATTATAATTTCTTCTTCTTGCACATGCACAATTGGCTCAACAATTAGATATTCTCTGTCTTTTATTATGCGATGTGTTTTCGAAAAAAATTGCTTACCGCTTTCTAAATCAAGTGCCGTAACAATATCATCAACAGTAGATGAATTAAAACCTAAAGGGTATAAGTATTCGTACAGATATGGTTCTATTGGTTGTAAGTGTTTGAGTTTTTTAACAGAAATTTTTGTCGTTTTTCCATTTGTAGAAATAATTTTTTTGCTTGCTGCGGCTAACTCTTTTTTGTAAACTATTTCAACCGAATGGATGTTACTTATTGTTTTTAAAATATTTTCACTTGCATTTTCATTAATTTCTTTAAGCAAAGGAATCAAATGATGTCGAATTTTATTCCTTGTATATTTATCGCTTTCGTTACTTGAATCTTCCCTATATTTAAGTTTATGTTTTTTTGCAAAACTTAAAATGGTTTCTTTGTTTGCAAATAACAGAGGACGAATAACATTTTTGTTTTTAGCGAGTATCCCGTGTAATCCTTTAATACCTGTTCCTCTTAGCAAGTTTATAAAAAAAGTTTCTACAACGTCATCTTGATGATGTGCAGTTGCAACATAATCAAATTTATATTGTTTTTGAATTTTATCAAACCAATTGTATCGTAATTCTCTGGCTGCGACTTGAATGGATAGCTTATTCTTTTTTGCCAATGCATTTGTATCAAATGTTGATGAATGAAAAAAAACATTATACTTTTCAGCAAGCTGTTCAACAAATTTTTCATCTGCATCACTTTCTTTCCCTCTAAGTTTAAAATTACAATGAGCAATAGCAAATTTAATTTTTGCCTGATGAAACAATTCACACATTACAACTGAATCAACACCACCACTAACCGCCAACAATACGGCATCAGACTTCGTAAATAATTTTTGATGTTTATTGTATTGTAAAAAAGATTGAAGCATGAACAAAGATAATAATTTAGTGCTGTTTATTTAAGAACCTCTAACATTGCTTTTGCTTTTAACAAACATTCTTCATATTCTTTTTCGGCATCAGCATTTGCTGTAATGGCACTACCAACCATGAATGATAAATACTTATTTTCCGAATTATATAAAACACTTCTAATAATAACATTAAAATCAAAATCGCCATTAGGAGCAATATAACCAACAGAGCCGGAATAAGCTCCTCTTTTTGTTGATTCATATTTTTCTATCAATTTCATAGCGCTAACTTTTGGTGCACCTGTCATTGATCCCATTGGAAATGTAGCTTTTATTATATCGCATAATTTTAATTCGGGTTTTAATTCGCAGCTAACCGAAGAAATCATTTGATGCACTTGTTTAAAACTGTATATCCCAAATAGTTCATCTACTTTTACACTTCCTTTTTGAGCAATTTTCGACAAATCATTTCTTACCAAATCAACAATCATTACATTCTCTGTTTGTTCTTTTAAATTATTCTTAAGTTCCTGCTTTATTGATTCATCTTCAACTAAATTTAATGAGCGCTTTGCTGTTCCTTTTATTGGTTGAGATATTATTTTTGTCCCTTTCTTTTTCAAAAACCGTTCTGGACTAGATGATAAAATATAATGTGTCTTAAATTTACAGAGGGAAGCAAAAGGTGCAGCAGATATAGCATTCAAGCTTTCGTAAATAGCTACAGGTGCCACTTCAATGTTTTCAGAAAAATACTCATAACAAAAATTAACTTCATAAATATCTCCAACAGAAATATGCTTTTTTAATTCATTAACAGCCAACACATATTGCTTTTTATTTATTCTTTCTTTTATCTCCTTGTTTGATGCTAGTGTACTTTTTTTGCTTTTGGGTGAAGTAATTAACGAAATAATTTTTTCACATCCTTCTTCGTTTACAAAAACATCATCATAAGAAATCTGAATTTTGTGTTCATTGAACTCCAAAACAAATTTTGGTTCATAAAAATAAAGTAAAGGAAAATTTAATTCATCAATATTTTCAGAAGTTAATTTTTCAATTCCATTTTTTAAATCGTAAGAAAGAAAACCAAACAACCATGATTTTTTTTGATTTATAAAATATTGAAGTTGCTCCAATGCATTTTTATCATTCTTCACTACAAGCTCTCGAACAGAGCCTACACCAATTATTTTAGAGAATTCTGAATTTTTATTTTTATTGAAATTAATATTAGAATCGAACAAACTAAATATTTCAAAATGTTCGTCTAAAGCTTCAATATTAATGTCAGCAGAATTAAAATCAATATCAAAATTTATTTTTTGAAGCATAAGCAAAGATACTTTTCTATTTTGTTTTGCAAGATTTTTTTGCTTTTTGAGCTTTATTTTTTTAAAAGCTTGTTTAGGGTTGAAAAAAGACAAACTTATTAGACACAAAATCATTTCCCACTACAATTTTATTTGAAACAAAAAACACTATAACTATCATTTTTATTAGCTATTCAAAACAAATACTTCTCATCATTTTAGGCATTCAGAAGTGTTAAAAACCAAAAGTTTTCAACAAAAGTGGTAAAAAGTGGTAAAAAGTGGTAAAATTTTCTTTATTTTTACGCCACTAAGCGAAAGTCATTATGAATAGTCTATTTGGAGTATATGAATGCAATGCCGATGCGAAAGGTCGTGTGATGCTGCCTATTGCCTTTAAAAAGCAATTGACAAGCGTGCTCGATGCTGGTTTTGTAATGAAGCGAAGCATTTTTAGTAAGTCGCTTGAGCTATATCCAATGGCTACTTGGAATGAAATGGTGAAGGAAGTAAACAAGCTAAATAAGTTTGTGAAAAAAAATGTTGAGTTCATTCGCATGTTCAACTACGGTGCAGTACCAGTAGAATTGGACAGTACGGGGCGCTTATTAATTTCTAAAGATTTAATGGCACTTACTGGAATTAAAAAAAATGTAGTTATGGCTGCTGCTGGAGATAGAATTGAAATATGGGATAAAAAAGCTTACGACAAGTTTATTAAAGACAGCGCTAATGATTTTGAAAAGCTTGCAGAAGATGTTATGGGTGGAATAACTCCAACACCTAGCGAATAATGGAATATCACAACCCCGTTCTTTTAAAAGAGTGTATTGAAGGATTAAACATTAACCCAACAGGTATTTATGTGGATGTAACATTTGGCGGTGGCGGTCATTCAAAAGAGATACTTAAGCACTTAACCACAGGAAAATTATATGCTTTTGATCAGGATGAAGATGCAGTTAAAAATAAAATTGAGGATGAACGATTTGTTTTGATAAAGCAAAATTTTAGATATCTCAAAAATTTTTTAAAACTGTATAACGCACTACCAATAGATGGATTGCTTGCAGACTTAGGCGTTTCATCCCATCAATTTGATGAAGCAGATAGAGGATTTTCTATTCGTTATGATGCAAAGCTAGATATGAGAATGGATAGAAAAAGTAAACTAACTGCTGCTGAAGTTATAAACACATATAGTGAGGAAGACTTGAAACGCATTTTCAAATTGTATGGAGAAGTTAATAATGCTGGCTATTTGGCATCTATCATTTTTCATTCGAAAAAAGAAAAAAATATTGAAACAGTAAATGATTTAAAAGTTGCTATTACCAAGTGTGTGAGAAAAGGGAAAGAAAATCAGTATTACGCACAAGTGTTTCAAGCATTAAGAATAGAAGTAAATAAAGAATTGGAAGCATTGCAAGAGTTGTTGGTTCAAAGCTTAGAGGTTCTTAAACCAAATGGAAGATTGGTAGTGATGTCTTATCACTCTTTAGAAGATAGATTAGTAAAGAATTATATGCGAAGTGGAAAATTTGAAGGAGAAGTTGAAAAAGATTTTTATGGAAATCAACTTACGCCATTCAAACAAATTACTCGCAAACCAATTGTTCCAACAGAAGAAGAAGTTGAAACAAATAGCAGAGCAAGAAGTGCAAAATTAAGAGTAGCAGAAAAAAAATAATGGGCAACAAATTTAAAGAGCAACCAAAACCAGAAGAACAAAAACAAACAAAATCTCCGGCAAAAGAGAATAAAGTTATGCGTTCTGTTGCCAATGTTGTAAGTGGAAGTTTTTTATCAAAACAAACAACATTAAAACATTTACCATTTATTTTTTTCTTATCGTTTTTGGCTGTTTGTTATATCGCAAATGGATATTACGCAGATGATCAAGTAAGAAAATTAAATCGATTGTCAAATGAAATTAAAGAATTAAGAACACAGTATATAGTAGTAAAAGATTCATTAGTTGTAAAAAGCAAACAGACAGAAGTTGCAAAGGCACTAGCAAAATTACAAACAGGTATTAAGGAAAGCGTTGTTCCTCCTAAAAAAATTATTATAAACAAACAAGCAACTAAAAAAGAAGATTAGTACTCATTGGAAATTAAAAAAGACATACTGTGGCGTGTATATCTCATATATTTTATTATATGCCTTCTTGGTGTCGCTATTATTTCCAAAGTAGTAATCATACAGTTTTCAGAAGGCGATGCTTGGAGAGCAAAAGCGGAGAGTTTTTCCACCAAATTTTTTGATATAGAAGCTGTTCGTGGAAACATCTACGATGCAAATGGAAGTTTACTTGCTACATCATTGCCTTACTATGAAACAGGAATAGATGTAAATGCTGATGCAATTACAGATGATGTTTTCGAAAAAAATATTGATTCTTTAGCAACATGTCTTTCCAATTTATTTAATGATAGAACAGCAAAAGAATACAAAAAAATGCTCCGCAGAGCAAGAACAGAAGGCGACAGATGGTTAGTACTTCAAAAAAATGTATCCTATCCAGAATTACAAAAAATGAAAAAATTTCCTCTATTAAGAAGAGGAAAAAATAGAGGAGGATTTGTTTACCTGCAAACAAATAAACGTGAACGACCTTTTCAATTTCTTGCAGCACGAACAATTGGAAAGTTAAATGAAAATGGAACAGGAAAATCGTATGGTTTAGAAGTAGCTTATAATGAATATTTACAAGGAGTTAATGGTCACAGAGTAATGCAAAGAATTGCTGGTGGAGTTTGGAGACCCATCGAATCAGACAATGAAATTGAGCCTCAAGACGGCTCTGATATCGTATCAACCATTGACATTAACGTACAAGATGTTGCAGAAAATTCCTTAATGAATTGTCTGAGAAAACATGGAGCAAGCCATGGTTGCCTTGTTTTGATGGAAGTTAAAACAGGTGAAATAAAAGCAATAGCAAATCTAACACGTTACAAAAAAGACACATCAATTTATTTCGAAAATTTAAATTATGCTGTTGGCGTAGCAACAGTTCCTGGTTCTACATTCAAGCTGCCATCATTGTTAGCTGTCATGGAAGATTTTAATATTTCTTTAAATGAAGTAGTAGATATTGGAAATGGAGAATGTGAATATTATGGTTCAAAAGTTAGAGATTCTCATCCTCCTAAAGAGAGCAAAGTAAATGTTCAACGTGTTTTTGAAGAATCATCAAATGTTGGTGTTACAAAAATTATCACAAAATATTATTCAAAAAATCCTCAACAATATATTGATAGACTTTACAGCATGGGTTTAGGAAAACCTTTGGAGGTGAACATTCCAGGAGAGGCTACACCTTATATAAAAAGCACAAATGATAAAACATGGTCAAAAATTTCTTTGCCTTGGATAAGCTATGGTTATGAATCAAGAATAACACCATTGCAAATTTTAACTTTTTATAGTGCAGTAGCAAACAACGGGAAAATGATGCGACCCATTTTTGTAAAAGAAATTAAAAAAAGAGGAAAAACAATTAAAGTATTTGAACCAGAAGTAATAAATGAAAAAATATGTTCGGATGAAACCGTTGAAAAGGCTAAAAAAATGATGGAAGGAGTTGTTTTAAACGGAACAGCAAAAAGTTTGAGAGCAGCCGATTACCAAATAGCAGGAAAAACAGGAACAGCACAAATGGGATTAGTAAACGGACGAATGACTTATCAAGCTTCTTTTGTTGGTTACTTTCCTGCTGAAAATCCTAAATACTCTTGCATTGTTGTAATCAGTGCGCCTAGTGGAGATGCTTATTATGGAGGAGCTGTAGCTGGTCCTGTTTTTAAAGATGTGGCAGATAAAGTTTATTCAACAAGCTTAGAGATTCACAAAGAAATAAATGCTACAGAATCTCTTTTAGCAAATAAAGTTCCAAGCGTAAAATCAGGAGCAATGTCTGATGTTACATTGGTTTTAAATGCATTAAAAGTAAAAACAAACACACTGGAAATCGAATCAAAATGGGTAAACACAACTGCTGTTGATTCTATTTCAGTTAAGCTATCTCCAAAAAATATTGAAGAAAATTTAAGAAAAGGAATTGTACCAAATGTAATTGGGATGACTGCACGAGACGCATTTTATCTTCTTGAAAACAAGGGTATAAAAGTTAAAATTATTGGGAATGGCAGTGTTGCAAAACAATCAATTCCAGCAGGAGAATCATTTAAAAAAGGAACAGCAATAATATTAGAACTGATTTAATGAAATTATTAAAAGACATATTATATAAAGCAGGAATATTAGAAGTAGTTGGTTCTACAAATATTGCTATTACAAGCTTAAGCTTCGACTCTCGAAAAATTGAAAAAGACAGTTTATTTATTGCAATTAAGGGTACTCAAAGTGATGGACATAAATTTATCAATGATACTATTTCAAAAGGAGCTGTTGCGATATTGTGTGAAAAAATTCCAGAAAACATTAACGAAAAAATTGCTTACATAAAAGTTGCTGATGCCAGTTTAGCACTGGGAATAATTGCTAGCAATTTTTATGACAACCCTTCCGAAAAAATAAAATTAGTTGGCATAACTGGTACTAACGGAAAAACAACTACTGCAACATTATTATTCTCGCTATTTAAAAAACTAGGTTACAAAGTTGGTTTATTATCCACCGTAAAAAATCAAATTAATAATGATGTTATTGCTGCAACTCACACCACACCAGATTCAATTCAACTGAATGCTTTGCTACGTCAAATGATTGAAAAAGGATGTACTCATTGTTTTATGGAAGTTAGTTCACATGCAGTAGTTCAAAACAGAATTACTGGAATACATTTTACAGGTGCAGTGTTTACTAACATTACGCATGATCATTTAGATTATCACAAAACTTTTGATGAATACATAAAAGCAAAAAAGAAATTTTTTGATGGACTTGGTTCAAATGCATTTGCTCTTACAAACAGAGACGATGCAAACGGAGAAGTAATGTTACAAAATACTAAGGCAACAAAACGCACTTATTCGTTACACACAATGGCAGATTTTAAATGCAAAGTAGTAGAAAACCAATTTAGTGGTTTGCATTTAAACATAGATAACAATGAGATATGGAGCAAATTAATTGGAAGCTTTAATGCTTATAATCTTTTAGCTGTATATGCTACTGCCATTTTGTTAAAGGAGGACAAAACAAATGTACTTACAACATTAAGTACACTTGGCTCCGTTGAAGGTAGATTTCAGTACATCAGAAATAATAATGGAGTAATTGGAATTGTAGATTATGCACATACACCAGATGCTTTACAAAATGTTTTAAAAACAATAAATGATATACGTACTGGCAACGAAAAAGTAATAACAGTTGTAGGTTGTGGTGGAGACAGAGATTCTGCAAAAAGACCAATCATGGCAAAAATTGCTTGTGAATTAAGTACAAAAGTAATTCTCACTTCAGATAACCCAAGAAGTGAAGAACCAGAAAAAATATTAAAAGACATGCAAGCAGGCGTTGATGCAGTAAATTTTAAAAAAACTGTTTCAATAGCAGATAGATATGAAGCAATTAAAACCGCTTGTTCTTACGCAAACGATGGTGACATAATATTAGTTGCTGGAAAAGGACATGAAAAATATCAAGAAATAAAAGGGATAAAACACCCATTTGATGATATAGAAGTATTACAAGAAAATTTGAAAATTTTTGAAAAATAAATAAAATATAAATAATGTTCTACTACTTATTTGATTTTTTAGATAAACAATTTGATTTACCTGGCGCTGGAGTATTTCAATACATTTCATTTAGAGCAGCATTAGCTTTAATTGCTTCTTTATTGATTTCACTTGTTTTTGGAAAACGCATAATAAATCTGTTACATAAAAAACAAGTTGGTGAAACGGTTCGTGATTTAGGATTAGATGGGCAACTAGAAAAAAAGGGAACTCCAACAATGGGAGGATTAATTATTCTTGCCGCAATAGTTATTCCTACTCTACTCTTTGCAAAGCTACATAATGTATATATCCTACTCATGCTTGTATCAACTGTATGGCTTGGCGCAATAGGATTCTTAGATGATTATATAAAAGTATTCAAAAAAAATAAAGAAGGTTTAGCCGGCAAATTCAAAGTACTTGGCCAAGTGGGCATAGGTTTAATAGTTGGAATAACGCTCTATTGTAATGACGAAGTAGTGGTCAAAGAAAAAATATTTACAAGCGGACAAAGCGCATATTCCAACGATGTTATGGGTAATTCTGGAAGCACACCTCAAATGCCAGTGTATTCAAAAAAAGAAACAAAGTCGATGAAAACAACTATTCCATTTGTAAAAAATAATGAATTTGATTATTCATCGTTGCTATCATTTTTAGGAGATAATTATCAAAAATGGGCATGGATAATTTTTATTCCATTCGTTATCCTAATCGTAACAGCCGTTTCAAACGGTGCAAATATAACCGATGGAATTGATGGCTTAGCTACTGGAACATCTGCAATCATTGGAGTAACATTAGGAATACTTGCTTACGTATCTGGTAATACCGTGTTTGCTGATTACTTAAACATTATGTATATCCCAAACTCGGGAGAACTTGTAATTTTTATTGCAGCTTTTGTTGGAGGTTGTGTTGGATTTTTATGGTACAACTCTTTCCCAGCTCAAGTATTTATGGGCGATACAGGAAGCCTTGCTCTAGGAGGAATCATTGCAGTATTTGCAATTGCTATTCGAAAAGAATTACTCATACCAATTTTATGCGGAGTGTTTTTAGTTGAAAATTTATCTGTTATGATGCAAGTAGCATATTTCAAAAGAATGAAGAAAAAACATGGAATTGAATATGCTCGTGCAAACAGACTTTTTAAAATGGCACCACTGCATCACCATTATCAAAAATTAGGAATGCATGAATCAAAAATTGTTTCTCGTTTTTGGATTATAGGAATCATGTTAGCCGTTTTAACCATAGTAACATTGAAGTTAAGATAAATGAAAAGGTTAGTAATACTGGGTGGTGGAGAAAGCGGAGTGGGTACTGCGGTGCTCGCAAAAAAAAAGGGATATGATGTTTTCCTTTCTGATAAAGGAAAACTAAAAGATAATTACAAAAACGTTCTTTCTAATAATGGCATTGAGTGGGAAGAAGAAAAACATACTGAGGAGTTAATTTTTAATGCAACCGAAGTCGTGAAAAGTCCGGGCATTCCAGACAAAGCAGAATTGATAAAAAAGATAGCGCAAAAAAACATTCCGATTATATCTGAAATAGAATTTGCAGGACGGTATACGAACGCTAAAAAAATATGCATAACAGGTAGCAATGGCAAAACAACTACTACTCTACTTACTTATCATATTATGAAAAAAGCAGGACTAAATGTAGGATTAGCAGGTAACGTAGGGAAAAGTTTTGCAATGCAAGTAGCAGAAAATGATTTTGATTTTTATGTTTTAGAGTTAAGTAGTTTTCAACTAGATGGCATGTTTGAGTTTAAAGCTGACATAGCAATATTATTAAACATTACTCCTGATCATTTAGACAGATACGATTACAAACTTGAAAATTATGCAGAATCAAAATTTAGAATCATTCAAAATCAGACAGAGCTCGATGCATTTATTTATTGTGTAGATGACGATGTAACAATGCAATTAATTAAAAATAAAAAAATAAAAGCAAAACAATTTCCTATTTCTATTAAACAAAAAACGGAAAAAGGAGCATACTTAGAAAACAATCAACTAATAATAAACACAAACAACACAAACCCTTTATTTATGACAATCCAAGAACTAGCTTTACAAGGAAAACACAACATCTACAACTCTATGGCAGCAGGTGTAGCAAGTAAATTAGTTGAAATCAGAAAAGAAACAATACGCGAAAGCTTATCTGATTTTCACAACATTGAACACCGACTTGAAATAGTAGGCAATGTTCACGGCATTGAATTTATAAATGATTCAAAAGCAACAAATGTAAATTCAACATGGTATGCTCTTGAAAGCATGAACAATCCTGTGATTCTAATTTTAGGTGGTATCGACAAAGGAAATGATTATACTATGCTGAATGATTTAGTAAAAGAAAAAGTAAAAGCGATTATTTGTTTAGGAACAGATAATAAAAAAATAGTAAAAGCTTTTACAGGAGTTGTTGATACTATTTTGGAAGCTAATTCAGCAAAAGAAGCAGTAGCACATGCTTATAAAGTTGGT
Organism: Arcticibacter sp.; assembly: GCA_021155045.1. GTDB lineage: Bacteria > Bacteroidota > Bacteroidia > 2-12-FULL-35-15 > 2-12-FULL-35-15 > 2-12-FULL-35-15. The sequence goes on along the minus strand of JAJNQB010000004.1, from coordinate 12,520 downwards.
AAAAAAGGAGACACTGTTTTATTATCTCCAGCTTGTGCAAGTTTTGATTTATTTGAAAACTATGAAGATAGAGGAACTCAATTTAAACAAGCAGTTAGAGCACTATAACTTTTATTAATGAATTTTAAATGTAAAAAGCCATGCAAGAAAATTCTAAAATTAAAAACTATCACTCAAAACTCGATTTAACATTGTTATCTCGTGAAAGAGTGAGGTCATCTGAAGATGATCACCACATGGAATTTGTGGATGAAATAAATGGAGTTGCTTATGTAAATGATTCTAAGTCGGCAAGACTGTCAGCCACAAAAAATTCATTAGAAGCAATTGAAACATCTGTTATTTTAATTTTAGGAGGGAATGATTCAGAAAATGATTACTCATTGTTGGCAAAACAAATAAAAGAAAAAGTAGTCGCTATTATTTATTTGGGAGAAAACCCTAATAATATTTTAAAACACTATTCAAACCACTCCATGTTATTTTCAATGGCAATGAGTATTAAAGAAGCTGTTCAAATTAGTAGTATGTATGCACAATCGGGAGATGTGGTGTTGTTTTCTCCTGCTTGTCTTAATCAAAATCAATTTGACAATTATAAGGCTAGAGGGAAAGAGTTTAAGTCAGTAGTTAAACTTATTAAATAATTTTTTTGAACTTATTCAAATACATAAAAGGTGATAAAGTTATTTGGACAATAGTCCTTTTGCTTTCATTATTATCGGTGCTTGTAGTTTACAGCTCTGTAGTTGCATTAGCATACCGATACAAAGGAGGAGATACGGCATCTTATCTTATCAAACATGTATTTATTATATCAACAGGAATTTTATTAATGTATTTAATTCATAAAATAAAGTATGTATATTTTTCAAGAATATCACAAATTGCAGTTATTCTTGCTGCTCCATTACTTTTATACACATTGATAAATGGAATTAGTGCCGGAGAAGCTAATCGATGGTTAGCAATACCAGGAACATCTCTAACGTTTCAAACATCTGATTTTGCAAAACTTGCTTTAATTGTTTATGTAGCAAGAATGTTATCCATAAAAAAAGATGTAATAAAAGATTTTAAACAAGCTTTTTTACCAATAATAATTCCAATTGCAATAATTTGTGGCTTAATCTTACCAGCAAACTTTTCAACAGCAGCCATATTATTCGTTACTTGTTTTGTACTGATGTTTATCGGGCGAATGAACGCAAAATATTTGCTGCTATTACTTGCCTCTGGCTTATTATTTGGCGCTATTTTAATTGCTCTAATTTTAAAATTTCCGAACACTATACCAAGAGGAACAACTTGGAAAGCTAGAATTGAAAATTTTACAAGTGGGGATAGTGAAAGTAATTTCCAGGCAGAACAAGCTAAAATTGCAATAGCAAAAGGAGTAGTTCCTCAAGGACCAGGCAACAGTATATCTAGAAATTTTTTACCACAAGCATCATCGGATTTTATTTTCGCAATTGTAATTGAAGAATGGGGATTACTAAGCGCAATATTAATTGTGTTTTTATACCTTATTTTACTCTACAGAGGAATTCGAATTGCAGGAAAAAGTGAACGAACCTTTGGCAGTATGTTAGCCATAGGACTGACCTTTAGTTTGGTTTTTCAAGCTATAATAAATATGTGTGTTGCTGTTGGCTTATTCCCAGTAACAGGGCAACCATTACCCTTAATTAGCATGGGAGGAACTTCCATTTGGTTTACAAGCATTTCACTAGGAATTATTTTAAGTGTTAGTAAAGAGATTGAAGAAAATGTGAAAGGAGGAGTAGATGAAATCGCTTAAAATAATAGTAAGTGGAGGCGGAACAGGAGGACATATATTCCCAGCTATTTCAATAGCAAATGCAATAAAACAAATTAGACCTGATACAGAATTTTTGTTTGTTGGTGCTGAAGGAAAAATGGAAATGGAAAAAGTTCCTGCTGCTGGATATAATATCAAAGGCTTATGGATAAGTGGAATACAAAGAAAATTAACCTTTTCAAACCTCAGCTTTCCATTTAAAGTAATAAGCAGCATTTTAAGAGCTAAAAAAATATTAAAAGAATTTAAACCAAATGCTGTAATAGGAACAGGAGGTTTTGCTAGTGGACCAATGTTACAAGTGGCTGCAAATAAAAATATTGTTACGCTTATCCAAGAACAAAATTCTTATCCAGGAATAACAAATAAAATACTTTCAAAAAAAGTAGATAAAATTTGTGTAGCATATAATGGAATGGAAAAGTATTTTCCAAAAGAAAAAATAATTTTTACGGGTAATCCCGTACGACAAGATATTTTAAAATTAGAAGGCAAAAAAAATAGAGGTGTTGAGTTTTTTGGGATAGATGGAAATAAAAAAACAGTTTTAGTAATTGGAGGTAGTTTGGGAGCTAAAACAATTAACGAAAGTATTTTAAATTGTCTTAAAAATATAGATAAGAATGGTATTCAATTAATTTGGCAAACAGGTAAATCGTTTTTTGAAACAGCTCAACAAGCAACAAGTAGATATAAAAACAATGGAATAAAAGCTTTTGATTTTATTCAAAAAATGGATTATGCTTATGCAGTTGCTGATATTGTTATTTCTAGAGCAGGCGCAAGCTCTATATCCGAATTATGTATTGTTCAAAAACCTTGCATTCTGATTCCTTCTCCAAATGTAGCAGAAGACCATCAAACAAAAAATGCAATGGCACTTGTAAATTATGGAGCAGCGATTTTAATAAAAGATAGTGAAGCAAAAGATTTACTGAATGAAAAATTAATGAATTTAATTTCAAACGAAAACGAATGCGAAAAACTATCAAACAATATTGCAAAACTTGGTATGCCAGACGCAGCAATAGTAATTGCAAATGAAGTTTTAAGATTAATAAACAGTAAAAATTAAATGAATTTTAACAACATACAAAAGTTTTATTTCATCGGTATTGGCGGAATTGGGATGAGCGCACTTGCTCGTTACTTCAATACTCAAGGAAAAATTGTATCCGGGTATGATAAAACTCCCACCAAATTAACAGATGAGTTAATAGCGGAAGGAATACAAATTCATTTTAACGATGATGTGAATTTAATAGATAAAAAAATAATTGAAGAAAAATCAAATTTGATAGTAGTTTACACCCCTGCTATACCAAAAAATCATACTGAGTTAGCATTTTTTAATAAAAATAATTTTACAGTTAAAAAAAGAGCTGAAGTATTAGGCTTAATAACTGAACATTCCAATACTTTGGCAGTAGCAGGAACACATGGCAAAACAACAACATCATCCTTACTTGCACACATTTTACAAACAGCAAATTATAAACCAACAGCTTTTTTAGGAGGCATAACAAAAAATTACAATACTAATTTAATTTTAAATTCTAACAGCAGTAATTATGTTGTTGTAGAAGCTGACGAATACGATCGTTCTTTCTTAACTCTTCATCCAAAAATGTCAATTATCACATCAATAGATGCTGATCATTTGGATATTTATGGAGATAAAAAATATGTCGAAGAGTCGTATTCTCTTTTTGCACAAAAAACAAAATCAACATTAATTATAAAAAAAACAATTGCTGAAAAAATTAATTATTCAGCAAAAAAAATAACGTATTCTTTAAATGATTCAGCTGCCAATTATTTTGCAAAAAATATTGAAATAATTGAAGGCACTTATCATTATGAAATTGTAACCCCTACTACAACAATTAATAATATTTCCTTAGGATTAGCAGGTTTACATAATGTAGAAAATTCAATTGCAGCTGTTGCAATTGCAACAGAAAATGGTGTTAAAGAAAATAATATTCGTGAAGCATTAAAAAGTTTTGAAGGCGTAAAACGCAGATTTGATTATCAAATAAAAAATAAAAATTTAGTTTTTATTGATGACTATGCACACCACCCAGAAGAATTGAAAGCAACTATTTCGTCAGCAAAAAAATTATACCCAAACAAAAAAATAACAGGGATATTTCAACCCCACTTGTATTCCAGAACAAGAGATTTTGCAAAAGAATTTGCTCAAAGCTTAGATTTATTGGATGAATGTATTTTGTTAGAGATATATCCTGCAAGAGAATTGCCAGTGGAAGGGGTAAGCTCTAATATGCTTTTAGATTTAATGACATCAAAAAATAAATGGATATATAACAAACAAGAATTGATTGAAGAAATAGGCAAACGAAAATTAGAAGTTTTAATAACAATGGGAGCTGGCGATATTGATATGCTTGTTGCCCCTATTAAAAATATTTTACTAAAAAGTTAATTTGAAAAAATTAAAAAAAATAGCAATTGTATTCTTTTGGCTTGTATTGATTTCAGGCTTATTGTTGAGTTTAGGCTTTGTAAACATTCAACAAGATGAATTGTTATGCAAAGAATTAAACATAAAAATTAATAATGATACCGAGTTGGGTTTTTTAGACAACGATGATGTTAAGCAATTAATTTTAGAAAGAGGAGATTCAATTATAAATCAACCCAAGTCAAGTATAAATGTTCATGCCATTGAAAATGCATTAAATAGTTATTTTGCTATTGAAAACTCAGAAGTATATATGAGCATTGATGGTAATGTTAGTGTAGAAATAACACAACGCAACCCAATCATTCGGCTAATTACCAAAACAGGAGAAGACTATTATATTGATGATAAAGGAAAGCCTATGCCCCTTTCAGATAAATATGCAGCAAATGTTTTGATTGCAAATGGAAACATAAATGAACCTTATGCTTTAAGATATAGGTATAGTGCTATGGATATATCTAAAGACACATCGCTTAATAAAAAAAGTATGATTGATGAGCTTTATGCAATGGCAGCTTACATAAACGAAAATGAATTTTGGAAATCTCAAATTCATCAAATTTATGTGAATGAAAATAATGATATGGAATTAGTTCCTTTAGTAGGAAATCAAAAAATAATATTTGGTGATACAACCAACTTAGAAACTAAGTTTAAGAAACTAATGGTATTCTATCAACAAGGCCTAAACACCACAGGCTGGTGGGACAAATACTCAACTATTAATTTAAAATTTAAAAATCAAATTGTTTGTACTAAAAAATAAATTACAATGGAACCATCAGAAATAGTAGTAGGATTAGATATTGGAACTACAAAAATTGTAGCGATTGTAGGTCGTAAAAATGAGTTTGGAAAAATTGAAATCCTTGGCATGGGTAAATCCGAATCTTATGGAGTTGCTCGAGGAGTTGTTCAAAACATTGACCAAACCGTTCAGTCAATCAAAACAGCTGTTGCCGAAGCTGAAAACAAATCAGGTGTGGACATAAAAGTTGTAAATGTTGGAATTGCCGGTCAGCACATCAGAAGTATGCAACATCATGGAATAAAAACCAGAACAAGCATAGAAGAAGAAATTGCACAAAAAGATATTGATTCTTTGATTGATGAAATGTACCGTGTTATGACTTCTCCAGGAGAACAAATTATTGATGTTCTACCACAAGAGTATATCATTGACAATGAACCTGGAATTAAAGACCCAATTGGAATGTCAGGAATAAGACTTGCTGCAAACTTTCATATTATAACAGCACAAGTTGCTGCCGTAAAAAATATTTACAAATGTGTACAAAAAGCAGGATTAGAAATTTCAGGATTAACACTTGAACCATTAGCAAGTGCAGATGCTGTTTTAAGCAAAGAAGAAAAAGAAGCAGGAGTTGTACTTGTTGATATTGGTGGAGGAACAACTGATGTAGCAATTTTTCAAGATGGAATTATTCGCCATACTGCTGTAATTCCTTTTGGCGGAAATGTAATTACTGAAGATATAAAAGAAGGTTGTACCATTATAAAAAGTCAAGCTGAATTATTAAAAATAAAATTTGGTTCTGCGCTAGCAAATGAAAATCAAGAAAATGAAATTGTTTCCATACCAGGATTAAGAGGCAGACCACATAAAGAAATTTCGATAAAAAATTTATCAAATATCATCCAAGCAAGAATGGAAGAAATAATCGAACATGTGTATTATGAAGTTAAGAATTCTGGGTACGAAAAAAAATTAATTGCTGGAATCGTTGTTACTGGTGGGGGCGCACAATTAAAACATATCACCCAATTGATTGAATATATTACAGGAATGGATACACGTGTAGGCTATCCGAATGAACATTTAGCTAAAGGAACAGAAGATTTAACAAGTCCATTATTTGCAACATCAGTTGGTTTGGTTATTAAAGAATTACAACGAATTGAAAAAAATAATCAAACCAGTACAACAGGAAATACAGATGATTCTAAGATAAAAGGACATTCAAAAGATCGTTCAAATTGGTTTGAAGGATTCAAAAAGTTTTTTGAAAATGATAACTTATAATGCCTTGTAATTAACATTCATAAGTTAGTAACTAATTAAGTAAGCATTAATTATACATTAATATTTTAAGGAATTTTAGGGCATTATAAAATATTATCGGCTAAAAGCTAATAATATCAACTAATTAAAAAAAAATCAACATGATACAATTTGATTTACCTCAGCAAAGCAACTCTTCAATAATTAAAGTTATTGGAGTTGGTGGTGGCGGAAGCAATGCCGTTAACCACATGTACAAACAAGGAATAAAAGGAGTGGACTTTATTGTTTGTAATACAGACCAACAAGCGCTAGACATGAGTCCGGTTCCTGTTAAATTAGTATTAGGTGCAAGCTTAACAAAAGGTCGTGGAGCAGGTTCATTGCCCGAAGTTGGTAAAAATGCAGCTATAGAAACGATTGAAGACATAAAAGCAATCTTAGCAAATAATACTGAAATGGTTTTTATTACTGCTGGAATGGGTGGCGGTACAGGCACAGGGGCTGCCCCAGTAATTGCTCAAGCTGCAAAAGAAATGGGAATTTTAACAGTTGGTATCATCACCATACCATTTGGTTTCGAAGGTAAAAAACGTAAGTTGCAAGCAGAAGAAGGGTTAAGTGCTCTTAAAGCAAATGTTGATACTTTATTAATTATCAGCAACGATAAATTACGTGAGATATACGGAAACTTAAAAGTAACCGAAGCTTTTGGTCATGCTGATGATATTTTAACAACAGCTGCTAAAGGAATTGCAGATATCATTACTACAACATTACAAATTAATACTGACATAAACGATGTTAAAACAGTAATGAAAAATAGTGGTGTTGCAATCATGGGCTCTTCTCAAGCAAGTGGCGAACAAAGAGCATTACGTGCAGTAGAGCAAGCAATGGCTTCTCCTCTATTAAACGATAGCAATATTCGTGGAGCTCGCTATGTATTAGTAAATGTAACATGTGGCGAAGATGAAATTACAATGGATGAATTAGGCGAAATAACTGACTATATCCAAGATGAAGCAGGTATGACTGCTGAAGTTATTAAAGGTTACGGTGTTGATCCGTCTTTAGGTGATAAAGTAAGTGTTACTATTATCGCAACAGGTTTTAATGCAAACGTTGATTTAGGATTTAAAACAGAAAAAGCTCCAGAGAAAAAAGTATTCAGCTTAACAGATGATACTACTAAAAAAGTGGAGACGCCTGTTGAAGCAGTAAAAGTTGAAGCAGAACCTGAAATGATTTCTTATATAAAAGAAGAAGTGGTTTCAGACGTTGAAGAAACACCAGAAATGGAAGAACCTTTTTTACTATGTCAAGAATCTTCCCTTATCGAAAATGAATTGGTTGAAGAAGTAAAAGAAGAAATAGGTGAAGAAAATAATCAGGTTACTTTTGAATTTGAAATTTCAAATAACACAGCTGAGGCTATTCAAGAACCCTTTTTAATTGTTAAAAAAGAAGAAGAACCAACATTTACTGCTGATGAAAATAAAATAGTATCAAAGGTTGTAGATGAAGAAACACAAGAGAAAAAATCAATTGACCGTGTGGCAAAATTAAAAGAGTTAAGTTTTAAAATAAAAACACCAAATGGTTTATCTGAATTAGAAAATGAACCAGCTTATGTGAGAAGAAACATTTCTCTTAATGCTGTTCCTCATTCATCAGAATCTCAAGTATCCCGTTATACTTTATCAGAAGGTGAAGATAAAAAAGTGGATATAAAACCCAACAATTCTTTTTTACACGATAATGTAGATTAATAGAATTTTAATTTTAATAAAAAAGGGGAAGCAATCGCTTCCCTTTTTCATTATTCCATTTTTTTCTTCCCAAAATAATAAACCAGAAAGCTTGCAGCAGCAACTAATACAAAACTTATTGCAACAAATAAAAATTGATTCGAATCTGTTCCTATTTTATCTATATCAACAGAAATTTTACCTCTATTAACCAACCAAGCTAAAAGCACTGCCAACCCATTGTTTAAAAAGTGTGCAAAAATACTAAGGTATAAAGAGCCACTCCATAAAAATAAATATCCTAAATAGGCGCCCATTAACATACGGGGAATAAAACCATAAAACTGCATGTGAAATGCACTAAATAAAGCAGCACCAATCCATACCGCAACATGTTTATTTTTAAAACATTCTATCAATACTTTTTGCAACATACCTCTAAAAAATATTTCTTCACTCAAAGCCGCCATAAAAGCAATCACAAATAAATTTAAAATTAATGTTCCCACACTCGTTCCTTTTGTAAATGCTTCGGTTAATTCTCCTGCTTTTGCTTCGCTGGCTTTCATCCATGCTTCAACACCAGAAAAATATTCAGGTAAACTCATTTGTTGATTTATATCCGACAACCAATTAATAAAAGGCAATGCCAATACCATCCCTAAACCTGCAATCAAAAACATTTTAAATGATGCTAGTTTTGTTATTCCCAAATAATGAATTTTTTGTTTGGTCCAAAAAATTGAAAACATAAGAGCAGGAGAAATAAAAATTAATACCACCGCAACAGCTTGTAATAATTTTAGCGTCAAAATCATATTTTGATTATCTAAATTTAATTTTTCATCTGCATTGCTACCAGCAACATTCATTACAACATATAGTGCAATAAACAATAAAATCACAGTTAATTTAATCCAGGAATATTTTTCTTGTTGTGTGTTTTCCATCAATTGATAATTTTTTTGGTAATTTTGCATTCGCTCTTGCTTCGGTAAAGTGCGAATTTACAAATCTTTAATAAGAAATGGTTAAAATTGGAACTATAGAATTAGGAGATTTTCCTTTGTTGCTTGCACCCATGGAAGATGTAAGTGATCCGCCATTTCGTGCTGTTTGTAAAAAAAATGGAGCTGATTTAATGTACACTGAATTTATCTCCTCTGAAGGTTTAATACGTGATGCTGCTAAAAGTGTTCAAAAGCTCGATATATTTGAATATGAACGTCCGATAGGAATTCAACTTTTTGGTTCCGATATTAACTCCATGAGAGAAGCAGGAGTAATTGCCAACGCAGCAAAACCCGATTTGATTGATATAAATTATGGTTGCCCTGTAAAACAGGTTGCATGCAAAGGAGCTGGAGCTGCCTTGTTACAAGACATTCCAAAGATGGTAAAAATGACCTCTGAAATTGTAAAAATTGCAGATAGACCTGTAACTGTAAAAACAAGACTTGGTTGGGATGATAACACAAAAAATGTTACTGAAGTAGCAGAACGGTTACAAGATATAGGAATACAAGCATTAAGTGTTCACGGCAGAACACGCTCTCAAATGTATAAAGGTCAAGCAGATTGGACATTAATAGGTGAAATAAAAAATAATCCACGCATAAAAATTCCAATTTTTGGAAACGGAGATGTTGATTCTCCAGAAAAAGCATTGGAAATGAAAAACCGATTTGGTGTGGATGGCGTAATGATTGGAAGAGCATCCATTGGCTACCCATGGATATTTAATGAAATAAAACATTTTATTAAAACTGGAAATCATTTAAATCCGCCAACCATTGCAGATAGAGTAAAAGTATGTAAGGAGCATTTAGATTTTTCGATGCGCTGGAAAAGTAGCCATGCAGGAATTGTAGAAATGCGAAGACATTATACCAACTATTTCAAAGGCTTACCGAACTTTAAAGAACACCGATTAAAATTAGTTACTACGTACTCTTACGAAGAAATTATTGAAATTTTGGATATGGTCGAAAAGCAATATTCTGAAATTTTTTCAGTATAATTTATACCTATAGAATATTTTTAATAGTCTGATTTCATTAGCCTAAACAATTGCAGTATTGGCACTATATATTATTAATGCCCATTAATACAAATCCCCTTTCTTCAATGAAGAAAGGGGATTTAAACCTCGACCTACGTCCCCTTGAACCCTCCTATCTACAAGAAAAGAGATGTGAAGTGGATGAATTTGAGTTTGTAATATAATTTATTCCAGAATCATTTTTTTGTAGACTGGTTTTGATTGTCCTACAAAAATGATCTCTACAAAATAAAAACCTTTATTTTCATTTTCGAGCGAGATATTTACGCTTTTTGAAATTACATTCTGCACATCTTTGACTATTCTGCCCAGAGCATCTTTCACAATCACTGATGAAATAATTTCATTATCACAACTGATGGTAAAATTACCGGCTGATGGGTTTGGGTATAGATAAGTTGTTGCAGCGATGCGTTCGTTTTTAAATTCATCATCTGAAATAATCATGGATCTTCCCCTAACACATTCTCCTATTACATGAATATTTAACAGCAGTCCTAAATAACTTATTCCGTTACTTGGCACTTTAGCCAAGATTGTATTTGTGCCTGATTGATAAAGCGGCTGATATGTTGCGAATGTTCCAGGATAGTGTAATGTGTTAAAATTTGATGGACCCCAAGTCGGAAGTGCATATATACCATTGTTTGACGTGCCAGTTAAAGCCTGACTATTCAAGTATAAGTAGAGTTGATTATCCACAGCAGATTCATTGCCTTCAATACGAAGATTGGAATATAAGTTTGATGGAAGTGTAAACTCGGTTTCAAACCAATGATAGTTATCGTGCTCAGGAGTATTGTCTGAATCCATACCGTATACTTCTATCGGGGTTCCGTCATCTGCGATTGCAGTAGGCACTGTGATCCAATTCTCATTTGGACTTGATACCCATACTCCCGCTAGAGGAGAAACTACCTTTGTTGGTGTGAGTGCTGAAAATGCTGATGTGTATATCGTTCCGGGTACACCTCTTACTTTCCAAGTGTCGTCATCATTGCCTGGAAGTATAAGTGTTCCTGTGTTATCCAAACCGGTAGAAAGATCAATATCAATATTTGCGGGGTATACAGTTACTGTTATAGGAACGGATATTGAACAACCGTTAGCTCCTGTTCCTATCACAGTATAAGTAGTTGTGGCGGATGGCGTAACTACTATTGAAGTATTATGAATATTTCCGGGCAGCCATTCATAATCATCTGCATCTCCTGAAACACTCAAGGTGACAGACGTTCCCTCGCAGACCGGTTCCGGTGTTTCTGTAATAACTTTCGGTGGACATTCAATAAAGATAATAGTTGTGGTTTCTACCCAATCCACGCAACCATTATTTAGTGCAAGTTTTATACGATAGTAGTTTCCACAAACAGGAATGAAACCAATAAAATGTCCGAAAGTGATAGACCCGGGAGTTCCAGCAAACCAACTGTTCCACACTTGACCCGTATAATTACCTTGAGCGTCACATGATGCAATTTCCCAGAAGTGATTAAGAGGTGTGCCCGATGTCGCGAACCCATAGAAGGTAAGCGGATCGCCTTGACAAATGGTACCAGCTGGTCCTGATAAGTAAGGTGTTAAAGGTTGAGTCGTAAGTGAGAAATCATCCATGAACAAAATCTGCCCCGTTGCATACCCAGTAGGCGCAACAATTTTGAACTCAACTTTGTTATATCCTGCAGCCAGTTGCGCTGCTGTCAGAGTAAAGTTGGTTGTGAGAAATTGCCAAGAAGCACTTGGATTAATAGTAGGAGATGAATAAACCAAAGTGCTTGCACAGGTAGCTGAGTTAACAAGGCGAACTTCTACCTTGCTGTTCAGATAAGGTGCAGCATTTACCGGTGCACAAGGAATGCTAAGAGATGCGTAATTATCTATTGTATGCACATAAAATTGTAATACATATGTCGGACAGCTGGAAGAAAGAGAATTGATACTGCCCCAAATATCTTCACTGCCACTAAAACCCACGTATCGGTTGCCAGAAGCCCTCACAGTTGTATTGTATGCCCATTTATTAGCAGGAATATCGACCCTGCAATTCGTGCTACGAATGTCAAACAGGTCGGGTGAATCGCTAAATCCGCATGCGGCACTTTTTTTTGTCCAGCCTGTTGCATAATTTAATTGACCCTCGAGAGTTGGAATAGAACCCGTTTCGAGATCCGGATTAAGAATATAATTTTGCGCAACAGAAAAGTTGCTTGCAAAAGACAATAGTCCAACAATTAAAAATACTTTTTTCATTTTAATAATAATTTAATTTCTCCTACTCTATTCTTCAGATTTTCGGATCACTCTGGGAGTAGTGATTGTTAAAGCAAAAGTAGAGGTGTAGAAAAAAATAATTACTACCGCAGAAAAACTT
>JAJNQB010000020.1 GCA_021155045.1 Arcticibacter sp. | reverse complement strand
TCAGATGCATTTACACAATAGCGATCTATTTCATTAAAATCATTTAAAAGTATTTGTCCCCATTTGCAAAATTCATCGAATGATTCAGTATTAGCAGTATTTGTTTTTTTTACTACATCGTACAACTCAAATAATGCTGTTGAAGCATCAACTGGTTGCAATTCTGATAAAAGAGCAATAAAATCTTCAATAGCAATAATTTGAGGAGCCCAAAAGGTTTTATTTATTGATTTAGCAAAATACGTTTTTAAGAAAATTGCGGCTCTCCTATTGGGCAATACGATGCATAATTTACTTATATCATTTGGATATTTTGAACAGATATGTTTTACAAGTTTTTCTAAAAATGATTCCATATTACGAGTTAAAAAAGTTTTTAATCATAATAAAGTCATTCATAAAAAAACCATTTCCAATATCAAAATCTGCAACATCTTTTATACTAAATCCTTTTTTAAAATAAAAATTTATAGCTTTAAAATTTTGTCGATTAACTGTAAGTTCAATAGAAATAGCGTTAGGTATTTGAGACAATATATAATCAAATAATTTTGAGCCAATTCCCATATTTTGTTTATCGATATCAATATAAAATTTATGCAAAAAATAATTTTTAGAATCCATCGAACTTAATGAAATATATCCTAATGAAATATTATTATTTAAAACTATAGTAAATTCATGACCAGAATTAATTTGATTAATTAGGCTTTCTTTGGAATACATTTTTTGTAACATATATTCAATTTGTTCAGCGGAAATAATTGAAATATAATGCTGTTTCCAAATTTTTTCTGCAAGCTTTGAAATCAATTCAACATCAGCTATATTAGCTTTTCTGAAAGATAAATTCATTTCTTTTTATTTTTTTCAAATAAGTTACTTAAAACGGATACTGTATTTTTCCAATTAAATTTGTTTAAGGTAAATTTATATCCGTTAACCGCTAGTAGCCTCATCTTTTCTTCATCTGCTAGTAAGTCTAATATATATTTAGCATATTCTTCGGGGCTATTTGCAATCAATATTTCTTTATTAACTTCAGCGCCCAAAGCATTATTCGCCAAGTCGGAAGTAATGCATGGAATTCGCATAGCCATTGCTTCTAGTAACTTGTTTTGTAAACCTATACTAATTTGCATCGGTGCTACGAGTATTTTTGATTGAGCATAATTTTCACGAACATCTTCAACCCAACCAGAAACAAAAACTTTTTCAGATTTTAAATTCAGAACTCTGGCATTAGGACTAGCTCCAGAAATAATTAAATTCACAGAAGGATTGGTTTTCCATACCTCAGGTAAAATTTTATTAACCAAATATTCTGCACTTTCAATATTTGGAGGATAATTCATATTGCCATTGAAAATTAAATCATATTTTTTTTCTATTGAAATCGGTTTAAAATAATCTATATCAACACCATTAGGAATAACAACAATTTCATTTTTATTTATATGAGGTATAAAATTTTTGTCTTGCTCTGATATAATTGTTTTATTTGTAAAAAAAGAGAATACTTCTTGTTCATATTTCAAAAGGCGGTTGTATTCCATTGATAAAAATGGGCGTAGGTAAAATGGTTCTGTCTTTTTTCTTCTTTCTATACCTTTTGAAAAAACATCCATATAATCAAGTGTTTTTGGGATAGAAGAAAACTTTTTAACGTACTCGGCTGTTCTTATTAGTTGGCAATAAATATGGTCGGGATTATGCTGCTTAACCAGTTCATTAATTTTATTTTGAGCTTTTGAAAAATAAAAATAGCCAACTTGAAAAGGTGAGCCATTAAAAAAGGACTTCAAAAGATTAAAAAAAATGGTTCTTTTTGAAAATTTCATAACAGAAATTGCAACACAATATTTTTTCAATTCGTCAATTGCATTTTCATGAAGCTTTTCATCGTTAAGCGCAAATAATACTATTTTGTGTTTTTTCGAAAGTTCTTTTATTTGATTGTATGCACGAAGTTTATCCCCTTTTTCTAAAGGATATGGAACACGTGATAAAACAACAAGTATTTTCAAAATATTAAGCTAAAGCGATTTATAAAACTGAAGTAACCTATTCGTAACAGCTAAGTTATCATAATTTTCAACTACTAATTTTTTAGCATTCTTAGCAATCTCATCAATTAATTGTTCATTATCAATACAATATGTTAATGCGTTTAAAAATTCATCCGCAGTATTGGCAATTAAAATATTTTTTTTGTCTCTACACAAAATACCTTCAGCGCCAATAGAAGTTGAAATAATTAATTTACCCAATGCCATACCTTCAATTATTTTTACTCGCATACCTCCTCCTAACATTAAAGGAACAATCATAATTTTTTTTGATAATATAAACTGTTTAACATCACTTACTTCACCTAAAATTTCTACATTTTTAATTTGTTTTTGTTTAAATTCATTTGACATTCCTCTTCCGGCAATATATAATTTATAATCTGGGTGTTTTTTTAGAAATTGATTCCAAACGTTTTCTAAAAACCAAATTAAACCATCTTCATTTGGGAACCAATCTAAAGCACCAATAAAGAAAAGTGATTTTTTTTCCACCTGATTTACGACAATATTGTATTCATTAATATTTATTGCAAAAGGAAACGACCTTACATTTATTTGTTTTGTATAATTTTTTATCCAATTTAAATCATGTTCAGTAATGCTAGCTATTGCATCTGCTTTTTGGATATATGTAATTTCTTCTTTTTTAAGTTGATTGGATAATATAGACAAGTATTTTTTCTTGAAAATATTTTTTTCTAATTTGCTTTTTTGTTGCCATATCTCGTTTTCAATATTGTGAGTTCTTATAACAATTTTTGCTGATGAATATTTTTTTATTGTATTTATATACATTGCCACATAAATACTTTCTAATTGAATAATATCAAATTTTTGTTTTAATAGTGTTTCAATTATTATTTTTTCAAATTCAACAGAATAAAATCTAGATAAGTTATATGACTTATTGAAGATAAGATGAATAAATGCCTTTATCCAGTTTAAAGACGTATCAACCTGTACCGCCTCAATTTTTGTAGAATCGAGGTAATTTTTTGAAATGTTTTTTGGTTCAAAAGGATGCTTTGAAGTACTAATTGCCAATATTTTAATATTACACCCTAAATCTAACAAGCCTTGAGTTAAATTATTCATCGCAATACTGCCTCCATCTATTGGAGGAAAAGGAACCTTATTACATATTTGTAAAATATTCATTCGGAGTTATTGATTCCTTTTTGATTTAAATATTCTTTTAATTGGTTCAATATAAGTATCTATATTAAAAAGATTACTATCTGATGTTGCTTTATATGTTAAATAAATACCCATCGGCAATAAAACCATTGTTGCCAACCACATTCCCTGGTAAGCTGGTATTTCTTCTTCTTTAGCTAATTTTTCGCCTGTAATTGATAAAATATGAAACAATAAAAAAAATAAAATAGAAACTACCATTGGCATACCCAATCCACCTTTCCTAATAATAGCTCCCAATGGAGCTCCAATAAAAAACAAAACAATACATGCAACAGATAATGTTAATTTGCGATGCCATTCAACATTAAGTTTTGATTTATTAAACGAATCATAACTCATATCACTTGCTACTGACTCGCAATAAGCTTTTGCGCTTCGTGCAATATTTAATGCTGTTTCAATCACATTTACTTTTTGGTGTTTTGGAAGTGATGCAAAAAAATCGGTTGCAATTGAGTCTGATTTGGATTTTTCAATTTTAGAAAACATTTCGCCTGTTTTACTGTAATAGCTTTGCTTTAAATTTTTCTCAAAAGTAGTTTTCCTTATTTCGTCTTTTATTAGAAGAGAATCAACCGCCTGATTTAATTGGGAAAGATTCATCATCTGAGCATTACTCTTAAATAATTCTTCGTCTGTTCTGTTCATTTTAAACCCAGATAAATCAAAGCGAATGGTTCGCTGTTCAAATTTATCACGCACCAAAGGATGTGTGTTTACATCACTCGGATTATCAATCATTTCTTTATAACTTACACCATTTGTTAGTGTGAGAATTAAATATAGCTTATCTGGTGTTTGTTCCATAAAACCTTTTTCTGAACGCATAACAATATTGTTTCCTTGCATTGCTCTATGGTCATAAATTAAAATCTCATGCAAAGTTTTTCCATCCTTATCAACCTTACCAACCCTAATACTAAAACCTTCAATGCTATTATTAAAAACTCCATCCTTAAATAATAAAGCAGGTTTCGATTCTCGCACATCATATAGCAAAGAACCTGCTTTTAAGTTTGTATAAGGTAAGATATTATTAGAAAAATAAAATGCCATAACGGATAAGATTACAGTAAAGGCAAATAATGGCAACATAATTCTTTGCAATGATAATCCAGCACTTTTCATTGCTGTTAATTCAAAATGCTCCCCTAAATTTCCAAAAGTCATTAATGATGATAATAAAATTGCTAATGGCAATGCCATAGGAACAGTTGTGAGCGAATAATAAAAAAATAATTTTGAAAGAACTCCTGCTCCTAATCCTTTCCCTATAAAATCATCTATATAAGTAAAAATAAACAACATAAAGAAAAAAAACATTGCTATAAAAAAGGTAAGTATAAACGGACCGATATAAGACTTAATGATAAATTTATGAAGCGTTTTCATTATTTTTTAGCAGAGTAAACAAAGATAGTAATAATGTGATATATTTGGCTACGCTTAACAATTCCTTTATTCAATGAAACATTTTTTAACAAACAAAACCCTTCCTTTCTGGTTGTTTACAATTTCTGCTATTTTAATACTTACAATTTCTCAGTTAGTGCAAGATGGCGTTTTTATGGATGGGATGCTTTATATAAGCGTAAGTAAAAATTTAGCTGATGGTTTGGGTACTTTTTGGGAGCCTCATTTTAGCAAAACTGTAATGTCCACATTTAGAGAACAACCACCTCTATATTTTGGTTTATTAGCCTGTTTTTATAAAGTATTCGGAACGAGTATGTATGTAGAAAGATTATTTTGTTTTATTTGCTATTTTTTGACTCTTTTGTTCATTCACAAAATATGGAAATCCATTTTTAAAACCAATATTGAAATATCTAAACATAGCTGGTTACCCATTTTATTTTTTGCAACTATTCCAGTTTGCTTTTGGGCATACGCAAATCATGTTGAAGAAACGGTAATGACATTATTTGCAACCATGTCGGTTTATTATTTATGTAAAGCTTTTTTCGAAAATGAAAAAATAATTTTGAATGTTATTCTTGCAGGAGTTTGTGTTTTTTTATCAAGCCTCACAAAAGGAATTCAAGGCATGTTTCCTATTGCTGCAATCTTTTTATTTTGGCTGGTAAAAAAAGATTTTACATTTAAAAAAAATGTAATGTATTCTTGTGTATTAGTTCTAACCCCTATAATTATTTACGTTTTGCTAATATTGTCAAATAATCATATTCTTGAAGTTCTTAAACTCTACTTAGAAAACAGACTAGGAAATTCCTTTAACAGTCCAGAAAGAAGCTCTGCAGGCTACAGATTTGAAATTATTATTCGACTATTTAGTGAATTAATTCCTGCCATGGTTATTTTAACTATTATACTCTTTTTAGGTAGAAAATTGAGCAATATTTTTTTTATAAAAAAACAAGACCTACACAAATTATTATGGTTTATATTAGTAGGGCTTTCAGGAACCCTTCCTCTAATGATAACGCTTGAGCAAAGAGGATTTTATCTTCTTACCGCATTACCGCTATTTTCAGTAGCCTTTGCTATCGTTGGAGTAAATTCAATTTCATACATAACTAAAAAAATGGATAACACTTTAAAAATATTTATTACATTAAAATGGGTCGCCTTTATTTTGTTCATTTTTTCGATAGCAATTACGGTGTTCAAGTTTGATAAGTTCAAACGGGATAAAGAAATGTTAGCTGATGTATATCAACTTGGAAAAATAATTCCGAAAGGAGAAATAATTTCTATACCACTAGAAATGGCTTCCACATGGAACTTCCACACCTATATGATTCGTTATAATTATATAAGCATAGATGTTTCACAAAACAAAAACCATTATTTTGCTATCGAAAAAAAACTTCCTTCTACTTTAGTTCCTAGTAATTATGAACGTTTTCCTATTAAAACAGAATATCTTGACTTGTACATTAACAAAGACACAAAATAAAAAATATTTTTTAGTACTTTTGTTTCAAATTTAAAAAATGATAAATAATAAAAAAATTGTTGTTGTTCTTCCTGCTTATAATGCGGCTTTAACTCTTGAAAAAACATATAGCGAAATACCATTTGACATTGTAGATGATGTAGTACTAGTGGATGATGTTAGTAAAGACAATACCATTGAGGTTGCAAAAAGAGTTGGGATAAAACATATTGTTCAGCATCAAAAAAACAGAGGATACGGAGGAAACCAAAAATCATGTTATGATAAAGCATTAGAACTTGGTGCTGATATTGTAATTATGCTTCATCCTGATTATCAATACACACCTATGCTTATACAATCTATGTCTTATATAATTGCAAATGGTTTATATCCGGCTGTGTTTGGTTCAAGAATATTAGGAAAAGGAGCATTAAAAGGAGGAATGCCTCTTTATAAATATTTTTTTAACAGATGTTTAACACTAACTCAAAATATTTTAATCAACCAAAAACTATCCGAATATCATACAGGCTACCGAGCATTTTCAAGAGAAGTTTTGGAAACAGTAAACTATCATGCAAATGACGATGATTTTGTTTTCGACAATGAAATGATTTCTCAAGTATTTATGGCAGGCTTTGAAATAGCAGAAATAACTTGCCCTACAAAATATTTTGAAGAAGCTTCTTCTATCAACTTCTCCAGAAGCATGAAATATGGATTAGGTGTTTTAAGAGTTTCTTTTGTCCATTTCTTTTATAAACTTGGATTAAACAAATCTAAAATTTATCAAAGAAGAAAATAGGTTCAACTCAAAATTTCTTTTAATACTGTTGTCGATTTCATCTCTGCAAAATTTGAAATGTGCAACTGATAAAACAATAACAAAGCATTAATTAATTGATTACGTTGATACCCTGTAATGGTCAATTCATCAATTGTTTCATAATTTGTATTCATTAATAAAAAAAGGATAGAACACAATTCTCCTTTAATATAATAATTATGATTAGGTGTTGAATTGATAAACTTACCACCGCTCAAATCGAAAACTGAATTTGTTTGAGAAAACACTCCTTGAGGAAAAAATCCCAAATATTTTGAATAGTGTACCAAAAAAGACAAATGAAAATTTATATAATTGTCGTTTTTTAAATCTAAAAATTGCAGTGAATTAAAAATAAAATCAAAGAGTTCTTCATCTTCCTGTTCTTCTCTAAGCGTTTTATAAAGAACTTCATTAATAAACATTGCTATTGAACTTTTTAAAATGTTGCCAGAAAGTTCAGAATAATGGTGTACAATTGATAGCTCTTTAATTTTTTGAAGTTTAGTTTTTTCTGAATTAGATACAACAATATCAACCAGTGCTAAAGGTTGATATAACTGAGTTTTATTTCCACTTTTTTTACTTCTTGTGGCTGTTACAAGATAAGATTGAAGTCCAAAATGTTTAGTATAAATTTTTGCGATTATGCTTTTTTCAGAATAAGGAATTGTATGCAGTATAATTCCTAATGTTTTATGAAGCATATTATAAAAGCGAAAAAAATAAATTTTAATTGATAAACAAAATTTTAGAAACCATTTTTAGGCTTCCATCTTCATTTGTTCCAAAAATCATATAGACACCAGAATTAACCCTTCGACCATCAAAAGTTTTACCATCCCAAATTGCCAATCCTCCTTCTGATTTTGTTTCATATACAAGAGTCCCACTAATATCAGTAATTTTTATTGTAGTATTATTTACCAATCCTTTTATTGCAATTGGTCCGCTATATTCATGTTTCACTGGATTTGGGAAAGCATAAACGCCAGAAAAATCTTCAGCGCCATCAACAGCTGTTCCTCTATATGAAATTAGTCCTTTTGAGGTAGAAAAAAACACTTCGCCTGTTTCGTTGTTGATAGCAATTGAAGTAATTTCATTTGATAATAAAGGACTATTATTTTCATCAAAATGATGAATTTGTTTTGTTCCATCTGCAGACATCAAAAACACACCTGACTTGGTTGTTCCAATCCATTTTCTATTCGAACCATCTACGACTATAGATGTAATATTTTCTGTTTCCAATAAAATTTGAACTTGCCCATCTTGTTCAATCAAAATTTGTTGTGCGTCAAAATTTTGACCAGAGAAAACATTCTCAGGGGAATAAAAAACAGCAATACCTTTATCTGTTCCTACCCATATTTCATCTTCTTTGTCTTCTACCAAACAATTAACACCTAATGAAGGTAAAGCACCATTGCCATTTGACGTAGAAAGTTTTTTTGTATTCGATGAATTGGGTTGATTGGTTGTGTGCCCTTTGTAAACCATTAAACCATTCCCTCTAGGCAACACTATCCATTTTTGGTCATTTTTGTCAATTAAAATTTGTCCGATATTGATTGAACCTATTATAGGAGAAAAATTTAAAGCTTGCCAAGTTCCATTTGTTCTTTTTACAGATAGCGAACTATCAACATACGTATTTGTAATCCATAGATTATTTCCAGCGTCAAAAGCCATCCCATAAACCAAACAAGTATTTGGGAATACATTTTTAAGCGAACTGTTTGTGGAATTATATTGCTTTGTTGGAATTCCATTGTTATATTCAATAAGACCTCTCCCCCATGTTGTTGCATAAAATTTATTGGAATTTTGGGGGTCGAATGCAACATTTAAAATATCATAAATTGTATCCAAATTTATCACAGAAGGGTAATTACCTTTCAATGCACTCCAAGAATTATTTTCCAACAAATTAACGTTGCCAATTTTATATAAATTACCCCAAGCTAAATTTGTACCTCCAGGAGCAGCAATCAACTTATTATTAGAGATTGCTAAGTTAAAAATAGAACTGGTGTTTGGTCCATTTGGATAAAAATAAGAATACACATTTCCCCAATCCCATTTTACTAATCCGTACTTATTATCTGCAATCCAGGTTACACCTGCATCATCTGTAATGGCAGATTTAGTACTCGGTAAATCTCCAAAGTAACCAGCCGAATACCCATGGTAAGTGAATGTTGAATAAAATACACTTACAGACCATATTTGGGATAAAATAAAATAATTTTGAGAATATGAACTTTTGATTGAAGTAACTGCTATTAAAGAGCCAGCAAAATGATTTGACCAACTAGTTCCATCATATTCAAATAAAGTGTCTTGATCATAAGTAACTCCGTTTGTCATCGTGTATTTAGAATAATTCGCAAAGATTTTTCCATTAAATGTTGTAATTGTGTTATAAATACCTAGTGGGAGCCCTGCCATCAAAGACCATTCATTAAAATTAGCAAGATTTCCATTTTGAGATGCTCTATAAATTCCAGTATTTGTAGCAGCATAAAAGTATGTGCCATCATTTGTAATGTCTCTTACATTAATATACGTTCCTCCTGCACCTATATAATAAGTATCTTTTACCTCAAATCTGTCCATGTCAATTACAACAATACCAAATCCACAAGCTAAATAAGCATATTGATTAAAAAAAAAGATATTATTTATTGTTTTATTTCCAGTAATAATTTTTCTTTTTAAATCTGCAATATTTGTTACATTATTAAACTTATCAATAATATCAATATTAGAATTTTTGTAGGCAATTAGAAGTTTATCGTTATATCTATTATAATTTAAAACATTTGCCTCTGCATCAGACAACCCATTTACTTTAGAAATTCTTTCAATTGAATTATCTGACTTTTTCAAAATAAAGATTCCATTATCAGTTGCACAAAAAACCTTTCCAAAACCTTCGGCTACTGAAACACCTTTGTTGTAAGACATGTGTTCCTCCCAACCTCCAATTGGGACATTTTGGGAATAAAAAGGAATTGAGGTAATTAAAAATAAAAAGACAAAAAAGTTTTTCATATATTTCTTCGAACAAAAATTTAGCTTATCAACAATCTTAAGAAGAACATAAAAATACTTATTTTATTGTATAAAAATGTAATATTTTTTGAATGATATAATAGTTATATTTATGCCATATTGAACGACTCCGTAGTTCAACTGGATAGAATGGCAGATTCCGGTTCTGCTGGTTGGAGGTTCGAATCCTCTCGGGGTCACAAATTTAACTTAATGAACTATATTGAACTAGTTGTTTCTGTTACTCCCAAAGAACAGGGATGCGATATTTTAATTGCACATTTATCTGAATTAGAATTCGAAAGTTTTGTTGAAAACGATACTGGTTTTAGTGCTTATATTCAAGAAAACAATTTTAATGATGAAGATGTAAAAAAAACATTCTCGCTATACTCTTTCGAACTAAAAATTGATTATAAAAAAAATATTATTCCACAACAAAACTGGAACAAAGAATGGGAAAGTAATTTCAATCCAATTGATATAGAAGGTAAATGTTTTATTCGCGCACCTTTTCATCAAGCCAAACCAAATTATTTTTTTGACATTATTATAGAACCCAAAATGTCGTTTGGCACAGGACACCATGATACTACCCAATTAATGATTCAAAAATTGATGCAATTAAAAATAGAAAATAAATCATTGCTAGATATGGGATGTGGCACAGGAGTACTTGCTATTTTAGCAAGCAAAATGAAGGCTCAGCCAATACTGGCAGTTGATATTGATGATTGGAGCATAGAAAACACAGTAGAAAATTTAGAAAAAAATAATATTCACAATGTTATTGTTCAAAAAGGAAACGTTCAAATCTTGGAAGGAAAAACATTTAATACTATTTTAGCAAACATCAATAAAAATGTACTTATAGCAGACATGTCCATTTATGTTAAAAATCTTGAAATTAATGGTAATTTAGTTTTAAGTGGTTTTTTTGAAACAGATATAATTGACTTAAAAGCTAAAGCAATAGAACTTGGTTTAAAATTTGAAGAAAAGATAGCTAGTAACCAATGGGCAATGTTACATTTTATTAAAACAAACTGATTTATGCAAAAAATAAAATATATATTCCTTTTATCATTCTTTTTAGGATTCATTCAAATTGCTTCTTCACAAATAAACCCTATAAAACAATTCAGCGAAGACCCAATAAAGTTTTTGGAAGAAATAAAAATCATGTTTGAAGCTACAAACATGGATAAAAAAGAGGTAAAAGAATATATGGAATATTTTACCTTGGCATGGAACTCAGGAAAATGCACCGAAAACGTAAAAAAAACAACTTATTCTGGTTGCAATTTAATGATACAAAAAAAGCTTCGAATACTACCTGAATACAAAAGCTATTTGAATTCGATTGTAAACTTTATTAATTCTAACCAAAGTGAAGATAATTATAATACTTGGCAAGAATGCATAACTAAAATTTTAAAAGGAAAATCATTGAAAAATTTTTCTGAATACTTAGAAATGAGCGAAAACCTTTTTGCAAGTAACACCTTCTATAAATCCTCTGTAATTGAATATAAATCGAATAACAATAAGTATATTTTTGAATACGATAGTGTTCCAAAAGTTATTTTTCCAAGCTTAAATCTTCGAATTTTTAATAACCAAAACGATAGCGGAGTTGTTTATAATACCAGAGGTACTTATTATCCGTATAAAGGAATATTTGTAGGCGAAGGAGGAAAAGTAAATTGGAAACGCGTTAATTTTGATGAAAATACTGTTTATGCCGAACTAAAAAAGTACCAAATAACACTAAAAACAAGTGGCTTTACAGCAGATTCTGCTATATTTTATAATAAAAATTATTTCCAAAAACCTCTTTTGGGACAACTCCAAGAAAAAGTAGTTTCTGAAAAGGATAATAACATTTCTTACCCTCGCTTTGAAACATACAATAAAAGACTAAAAATCCCTGAAATAGCAAAAGATATCGATTACGATGGTGGCTTTTACCAAAAAGGAGCAAAAGTATTAGGTTCTGGAAGCAAAGAAGAAGATGCGCTCTTAATCTTCAAAAAAGATGGAAAAAAATTCTTTGTTGCAGGAGCAAAACTTATTGGAATCACAAAAGATAAATTGACAGCAGAAAGCGCAAATATTAAGTTCTTTTTTGAAAGAGACTCCATAACTCATCCAAGTGTAAATCTCCGATTTACTATCAACGATAGAATTTTATCACTCGTTAGAACAGCCGATGGCGTTTCAAAAGCCCCTTTCATTAATTCTTTTCACATGGTTGATATGTATTTTGAAGAATTACATTGGAAAATTGACGATCCAAAAATTGATTTAAAAATGCTTGTTGGAAATACACAAGAAGATGCAATGTTCGAATCATCAAATTATTTTAGAACCGAACGTTACGACAAAATTCAAGGTATTGATGCAATGAATCCTTTGATTCAAATGCGCGATTTTGTAAAAAAACAAAATGGAGACAATAGAGATTTTCCAGCAACAGATTATGCTCGATATTTAAAATTCTCAATCAATGATGTTCGCCCTAATTTAGTTAAACTTTCTGTTATGGGTTTTATTACTTACGATTTTGATGATGATATGGTTCATGTAAATGAAAAACTATATGCATACATAGCAGCTAGAGCCGCACATATTGATTATGATGTGATTCAATTTCCGTCCGAAGTACGTAGCAAGGAAAATGCAAGCATTAATTTATTGAATTATGACATGACCATTTATGGAGTAAAAAAAATATTCTTAAGCGACTCTCAAAATGTTGTAATATATCCTTTAGAACAAAAAATAATACTTAAAAAAAATAGAGATTTTACTTTTCAAGGAGTTGTTCATGCAGGGCGTTTTGATTTTTTCGGGAAAGAATTTTCATTTAACTATGATAAATTTATTGTGGATATGAAAAATGTTGATTCCATGAGAATGGTTGTTCAGTCGAGAGAAAAAGATGCTTATGGAGAATACCCTTTGGTAAAAGTAAAAACAGTAATTGAAAACATCAATGGTAATTTGGAAATTGATAATCCTGCAAACAAATCAGGAAGAAAGCCATTTCCAAAATACCCTGTATTCAATAGCTTCAAAGATTCCTACGCTTTTTACAACAAGAAAACAATTCAAAATGGTAAATACCCAAAAGATAAATTCTATTTTCACTTAGAACCTTTTACAATTGATAGTTTGGATAATTTTACGAATGAAGGGATTAATTTTAAAGGCGAATTTGTTAGTGCGGGAATATTCCCAACAATAAAAGAACCGCTTACTTTACAATCAGATTATTCCTTAGGTTTTATTACTAAAACTCCTCCATCGGGTTATCCCATGTATGGTGGAAAAGGGACTTATGAAAGCACTATAAAGCTGAGTAATCAAGGGCTAAAAGGAGATGGAACATTAAAGTATGTAACATCTGTTTCCGTTTCAAAAGATTTTACATTTTACCCCGACTCCACAAATGCTATTGCTGATACGTATGATGTAAAAGAACAAAAAACAAAACCCGAATTTCCACAAATGCATGGAGAAGGGGTTAAAATACATTGGATGCCATTAAAAGATGTAATGAATGTTTGGAATAATAAAGAGAAAAAAATAGTTTCATACAATGGTCAATCTGAATTTACAGGAAGATTATCTATGACGCCCAAACAGTTGTATGGAAGCGGAACAGCAGATTTTTCGAATGCAAAACTAGACGCCAAGCTTATTAAATTTAATGCAAATACATTTAACTCGGATACTGCTAATTTTAGCCTAAAAGCATTGGATATAGCACAATTGGCATTTAAAACAGATAATGTAAATGCTAAAATTGATTTTGATAAACGTATGGGCGAATTTAAATCAAACGGAAAAGGCTCAGTAGTAGAATTTCCTGTAAACAAATACATCTGTTTTATGGATAATTTTAAATGGTTCATGGATGATGCTAGCATTGAATTAGGAGCCAGTAAAAATCCTACACCAAGAGCTGCCAACGAAGATTTAGATTTAGTTGGTCCTGAATTTATTTCTGTTCATCCAAAACAAGATTCTTTGAGATTTCAATCTCCATCTGCAAAATATGATTTAAAAAAATATGTGATTACAGCCAAAGAGGTAAAATATATCAATGTGGCTGATGCAAGAATTTATCCTGAAAAAGGAGATGTGATTATTGAAAAGGATGCGGTAATTCGCACATTCACCAATGCAAAAATTGTAGCTAACTCCATTACTAAATATCACAATCTTTATAATTGTACTGCAAATGTTTTTGCAAGAAAAAGTTATGCTGGTTCTGGATACTATGATTATGTAGATGAATTAAAAACAAAACAAACGTTTTATTTCAGTAATATTAGTGTAGATACTACCTTTCAAACATTTGCAGAAACGGATATTCCTGATTCATCAAAATTCAGACTAAGCCCAAATTTTGAGTATAAAGGAAAAGTGAAACTAAAATCAATCAATCAATTTCTTGTTTTTGATGGCGCTGCTAAAATATCGCATGACTGTGCTGGTATTCCAAAAACATGGTTCAAATTTGAGTCCGAAATAAATCCAAATAATATTTACATTCCAATTTCAAAAGACCCAGTAAATGAATTAGGAAAACCAATTGCTGCAAGTATGATGGTAACTACCGATTCTACTCATTTTTATTCTGCATTTTTATCAGGAAAAGAATCAACAAACGACCCTTATGTGTTACCTGCTGATGGCTTTTTATTCTTCGATAAAGGTTCAAGAGAGTATAGAATATCTAACAAAGAAAAATTGGTTGAGCGTTCGTTGCCAGGTAATTATTTAAGTTTAAATGTTAGCCAATGTAAAGTATATGGCGAAGGTAAAATTAATCTTGGAGGAGATTTTGGGCAACTTAAAATTGAAACATTCGGAAGTGCTTTGCATTTTTTAATTCCAGATTCAGCAATTTTTGATATGATAATGAGCATAAACTTTTATTTTGCCGATGCTTCTATTGATAAAATGGCTGATCAAATTGCAACTACAGCTGAATTAAAATCTACAGATTTTTCGCGACCAATTTTTGAAAAAGGCATGAGAGAAATGTTAGGAAAAGAACAAGCAGATAAACTTATTTCACAATTAAATTTATACGGTTCTTACAAAAAATTTCCAGATGAACTAAGAAAAACAATGGTTTTAACCGATGTTAAAATGAAATGGAATAAAAGCACACGCTCTTATACTTCTTATGGAAAAATAGGTATTGGAAATATTGACAAAACACAAGTAAACAAATATGTTGATGGGAGAATTGAAATCATCAAAAAAAGAGGAGGAGATATTCTTAATATTTACCTAGAAATTGATTCCAACAATTGGTATTATTTTAATTATACAAGAGGTACAATGCTTGCAGTTTCATCAAACGAAGCATTTAATAATGTTGTAAAAGAACTTAAACCAGAAAAACGAGAAAAGGCAGGAGACAAAGAAAAGAAAGAGCCTAACTATTATTTTAATGTTTGTCCGCCAAGTAAAAAAACACAATTCTTACGTAAAACCCAAAGTGCAGAAGAAGAATAAATAGTGCTCACAACCACAAACATATTATTATTAATAGCTGGTTATTTACTTGGCTCTATTCCGAGTGCAGTATGGATAGGCAAATATTTCTATAAAATTGATGTACGAGAATATGGTAGTGGAAATGCCGGTGCAACCAATACTTTTCGAGTATTAGGAAAAAAAGCAGGAACAGTTGTGTTGATTCTGGATATATTAAAAGGATCAGGTGCTGTACTTTTGGCTCACTTCAGTAATTATGCAACAAATTCTAATCAATTCATTAATTTACAATTAGTGCTTGGAATATCATCATTAATAGGGCATATTTTCCCATTATTTGCCTCTTTCAGAGGAGGAAAAGGCGTAGCAACTTTACTTGGGGTTGTATTAGCTGTTCACCCAATGGCTGCTTCTTGTTCTGTGTTGGTTTTTGTTATTATTTTACTAATTTCAAGTTATGTTTCTCTTGGTTCGATGATTGCAGGTATTGCTTTTCCAATTAGTGTTATTGTTGTTTTTCAAACTAAAACACCATCACTCATAATATTTTCTATTCTAATTGCAATAATGATTTTGATAACGCATCAAAAAAATATTGAGCGCTTATTAAGACGTGAAGAATCAAAGGCAAAAATCATAAAAAAGAAAGTGAAAAATAAAGAAAAAGAAAAAATTAAACTTTAACACCAATTACAAGTATATCATCCACTTGATCAAGAGGACCTCTCCACTCTTCTATTGTTTTGTTTAATATATCTTTTTGTTTGTCCACAGGATGTTTGCTAACTTCTAAAAGCAAATCGCGGAAATTACCTGCCATAAATTTTTTACCATTAGGACCACCAAACTGATCAGCATAGCCATCGCTAAATATAAAAATGTTATCTCCTTTTTCTAAACGAATTGTATGATTTGTAAATTTTTTCTTTTCTGTCCCTAAAAATAATCCTATCGGAAATTTATCTGCTTTTGTTTGCAATAACTCTCCATTTCTAACAACATAAAGTGGATTATAAGCTCCAGCATATTGCAATTCCATTTTTTTATAATCTATAGCACAAAAAGAAATATCCATACCGTCTTTCGCCTGAGATTCTTCATGTCCATGGTGTAATGTTTCACTCACACCTCTATTCAATTCATCTAAGATTAAAGCGGGTTCCGTGAACGTATTGTTGCTAACTGTCTGCTTTAAAATATTATAACCAACAATACTCATAAATGCACCCGGCACACCATGTCCGGTACAATCAACTGCTGCGAACATTGATTTTCCATTTTTTTCTTCCATCCAATAAAAATCACCACTAACAATATCTTTTGGTTTATAAAGTACAAATGAATTGGGCAAAAGTCTTTTAACTAAGCTATCTGGAGGTAAAATTGCTTCTTGAATACGTTTAGCATATTTTATACTATCTGTAACATGTT
Source organism: Arcticibacter sp. (assembly GCA_021155045.1). Lineage (GTDB taxonomy): Bacteria > Bacteroidota > Bacteroidia > 2-12-FULL-35-15 > 2-12-FULL-35-15 > 2-12-FULL-35-15. The sequence goes on along the minus strand of JAJNQB010000020.1, from coordinate 93,948 downwards.
TATATAAAACTTCAAGCTCTTGGTTCTTTTGTTCGATTTCTTCTTTTTGCTGAACAACTTCTTCTGTTCTTTCAATTACTTTTGCTTCCAAAACTCTTTCATTTTCACGCAAATCTTCACGCATTTTCAAAAGAGCAGCCCCAAGTGTATCATCTTTACTTAATGGGCGATAATGTGAGTCGAAATTTCCTGCCCCTACTTGTTTAGCGAAATCAGTAGTTCTACGCATTCCATCAATCAAATCATTTAAAGCTTCTCCCATCTCACCTATCTCATCGTTTCTGTCTTTTATTTTTTCTAACGGCAAAACTCCTTTTCCCATTGAAACAAGCATTTTGCGTAACTGTTCAACAGGACGAACAATTGTGCGAACAGTATAAACAGCAATTAAAATTCCACCGAAAACCAATATGATACCTAACCAAATAACAATTTTTCGTAAAAAACTGAATGAACTAAGCATCTCATCAGAATTTGTTAATGCATTCGAATTTTGTTTATCAATGAGAGTAATTAAATTTTCATTAATTACTTTAAATTTTACATCTAAATCTTCGAAAGGTAAAAGTGCTTCAAATTTTATATTTGAATCATTGTAAGTATCAAATGAAACAAGTTTCAACATAATGTCTTCTTGATAACTTGTAAACATTTGATCAACAAGAGCTAAAACAGCATCAACACTTTCTTGTTCTTCTTTATTCCAATTTACAGATAGCTCTTTAATTTTAGATTTTAGTGTGGGGTATTCTGATGCAAGAATTTTTCGAAGCGCTTTTTTATCTAAAGCATCATTTCCTGATTGAACATAATACCATTTAGTAATAAGTAATTTAGAACGATTGAGCAAATTGTCCAACTCTTTTAATACGGCAACGGATGGATTAAATACTTCGGTTACTTGATCTGTTTTTTTACGACTTTCAGAAAGTGTAACATTGGTAAGTAAAAACGCTATGGTAGTTAGAAATATTATTACCCCGAAGCCTAATCCTATCTTTCTACCAATTGTAAATCTTAACTTCATAAGGAAAATGGAGCAGTTTTATTAGCGCTGAGTATTATTTTTGTTTTTCTATTTCTTCTAATTTTAATTTAAACATATTTGATTTCTCAAATTCATTTAAACTAAAATAAATACCTGAAAGTCCGAGCAATGTTTCTCTTCTTCTTGGATCTAACGAATATGCTTTTTCCATAAATGGTAATGATTCTTTAAATAATTTTATAGAGTTGTCTTGAATATCGCTAAGAGCAACAATATCAATATCATAATCGGATTGATTAATTAAATTTACCGCTTGATTATAAAACAGAATTCCCATATTGTAATTTGCTCCAATATTGTTTGGATCAACATCCAATATCTTGTTATAAGCTTGTTTTGCTAAGTTTAAAAAATCCGACTTTCCTTGTCTATCAGCTTCAAATATTTTAGTATAAACAGAAGCAATAGCTAAATTAAAATCAATTTTTTTCTGCTTAATATTAGCTGGCGAATCGTCAACCAAAGAATAGTATTTAATAAACTTATCAAAATTATCTATTGCTATTTTGTAATCAACAGCATCCAAACTAGCTGCTGCATCATTGTATAAAGTTGTTGCTAAATACTTTATATTTTTAATATTCTCTTGACGATTTTCAAGTGAAGTATCCACAGACAATGAAGTTTCAAAAGATTCTAAAGCTATTAATCGAGATGGTGATTGTCGGTTTCCTTTTTCACCTTGATTATAAATTGATTTGTAAACAAAGCCTCTTAAATACCATGCCTGTCCATCATTTTTAGTATCAGGATGCAACACCACAGCATCAATTGTAACCTTAGCGCTATCGTATTTGCTTTGTTGCAAATAATTGTACGCCAAAGCAATTTTGCTTTGCTGAGCATTTAAAATCGTTGTTGATAAAAACAACAATCCAAAAAATACTATGCTTTTTATTCGTAACATCCTAATTATTATGTAAATATACAAAAAAATTACTTATTCTGAACAGCCATACTAACCAACTGATCAGCAACCTTTAATTTATACTTTTCAATATTCCCTTTATTTAATTCAATTTTTTGCTTATTATCAATAATAACAAAGCTTATAGCAGCTCCTTTTGCCACCAAACCTGATTTATCGGTAACAATTAATGCACTTTTATTTTTAACCTTCCCTAAAACATCTGGCAATTGAGCTGAATTATCTGATTCTATATAAACAATATGACAGTCAATAGCTTCAGAAGCAGACGATATATTTTTGATTTCAAACTTTTGAACTCCAACCGTTTTTGTTGTCGCCATTTTATTCAATTCATTAATAAGCAATGTATTATTGCCTAAAACACCCACAATAAAATTGCCTTGTTTATAATCTTGAGGCCATTCAATGTATTTTGTGAAATTGTAAATATAGATTGCTTTAATCTTTGCATTAGCCTCCTCACCCTGATCGGGAACAATCATTGCTCGTGAAACGAGCAATAACGTGGGTAAAAATAATATGAGAAGTATTTTTTTCATTCAATTAAAAAAGCTAAACAAATAGCAAGCCACTTTTATATTTAGCAAACAAATATAGATAATTTTGGTATAACATTAAATAATTTATGATATAAGTAAATGGCAAATTTTAAGTCAATTTTAATTACTTTTGAAGTTATAAATGTCTTCATTAAAAACTAACCATCTAAACGACTCTGAACTAATAAGCAGCTACAAGAATAGTGGCGACAATACTTTTGTTGGTGAACTCTATAAAAGATACACACATTTGATTTTTGGAGTTTGTATGAAATATCTAAAAAATGAAGACGATGCACAGGATGCCAGCATTCAGATATTCGAAAAGTTGTTGATAGATTTAAAAAAACATGAAATTCAGCAATTTAAAGCATGGTTGCACATGGTATGCAAAAACTTTTGTTTAATGAAATTAAGGTCTGATGGTTCAAAACAAAAACATTTTGCAGAGATGCAAAAAGATTTTGTGGTTGTTATGGAAAATGATTATGAATTGCATCTTACTATCGAAAACAAAAAGGAAGCTCAACTTAATTATATGGAAGAGTGTTTGAAAGGATTGAATATTGAACAAAAAATATGTGTCGAGCTTTTTTATTTACAAGAAAAAAGTTATCAGCAAGTGGCAGAAGAAACAAATTTTAGCATGAATAATGTAAAAAGCTTTATTCAAAATGGCAAACGAAATTTAAAAAATTGTATAGAAACAAAAAGTAAATGAATAAAGATTTAAAATATAATCTTTTTGATTCAACTGAATGTATTTCGGAGGAAACAATGTACAACTACATTGATAAAAAACTCAACTCGAAAGAAGAACATTTGGTTGAAAAACATTTGCTTGATTGTGATTTGTGCGCTGATGCATTAGAAGGTTTGCAAACGGTAAAAAATCGAAAAAAAATTCAGTTCATTAATTCTAAAATTGATAAAAAATTAAATGTAGATAAAAAACAAACGAGAATTGTTTTATTTAACTATAGAACCATTACTGCAATAGCAGCAAGTTTAGTTTTGCTGATAGGTACTGTATTTTTCTTTAAATTTTTTACTTCTAAAAAAATGGAGAGTGCTGATATGGCTATCTTAACAACAACTGCTTCCGAAGAAAAATTAGATGAATTAAATGAAGCCCCATCAACAGCAGGAGCGTTAGATTCTAATACAGGAACGAGCGGAAAAAAAATAGAGCAAAAAGAAAATGAAAAATCATTAAGCGATATCGTCATTGATAGCAGACTAAACACAGCACAAGAACAACCTAATGTAAGTCAAAATAACAGAAAGGATATAACTACAAGTTATTTTACAAATACAGTTAAATCTGGAGAAGTAGCTGAAGGAGATGGAATAGCTGCCGATGAATACAAGTCTGTTATTGCTGAAGAAAAAACCATTGGCGGACTTGTACAAAAAATGGAGGGTGATAAAAACTCAGAGAAGTTAAATGATTTAGAATCACAAACCATCACAAAAAATACAAATAACAGCCAACAACCTATTTTTGGAAACACGAATGGCACAACTGCTCCGAATGTATCTAATAGCGGTTCTTCTCCAGTAGATGAAACAGTTTTATTAGCAAAAGAATCTGCAAAAAAGAATTCTAAAGACCAAAAATACAGGAACAAAGAAAATGAATCAAAAGCAGATAAAGCCAAAAAAAATACAGATGACAAACAGCCGGAATCGGGTGCATATTCTAGAGCGGAAAATAAACCTAAAACAGAAGCACAAAAAAATGAAGCTTATTTTTCTTCTGATTTAGATAATTCGGGGAATACAGATTCGGCTTTAGTTTACGACTTACCAGAAAAAATAGCAGAATTTCCTGGAGGAAATGATTCTTTAATGAAATTTATTGCTCGTAATTTCAAATATTCAAGCATTAATAAAGATGGAAATGTAAATGGAACTAAACTATATATCGAATTTATTATTGATAAAAATGGAAATGTAAAAAATGCAAAAATCATTAAGGGGATAAACACTTCACTTGACAACGAAGCGCTAAGAGTTGTAAACGCAATGCCTAAATGGAAACCTGCACAACAGAATGGAAAATCTGTAAACTCAAGATACAATCTGCCAATCCAATTAGAAATTAAATAATTAGAAATCAACATTTGATTTTTAATAACCTTTCAATCACCTCCCAAAATTTTAATGTTTCAATCTTAACTTTGAAAAAACTACAAATCCATGTTTTTTCAAAAAGGCAATAGGCATTTATTTTATTTTGTTTCCTTTTGGGCTTTTACAATAGTTTTTAGTTCTTGTAAAAACACTAAAAATATTACATCTGCAAAAGATGCTACAAATGACAAAGAAACGGAAACAAAAAATAATATTTCTTCAAAAAAGAAAATTCAGATTAAATATTCAGAACAGCTTGGAGTACAAAAAGAAAACATAACAAATATTGAACTTTATTCTTTTATTGATGAATGGATGGGTGTTCCTTACAAATATGGGGGCAAAACAAAAGAAGGAGTCGATTGTTCAGATTTAACTGTTATTTTATGTAAAACAGTTTACAATAAAACTATTGAAGTCCCATCATCCAAAATATATAGTCAATGTAAGCCAATAGATTTAAAAGAAATACAAGAAGGAGATTTGGTGTTTTTTAAAATTGATGGTGATAAAATTTCGCATGTTGGCGTGTATTTGCAAAACAATAAGTTTGTTCATGCTACTACTAAAAAGGGCGTAATGATAAATGATTTAAACGAACCTTATTATAAAAAATATTTCTACAAAGCAGCACGAATTAAATGACAAAAGATAATTCCTGTTTTCAAATAAGATTAATTACAAGGCTCACAGCATTGGCTTGTCTAATAAGTGTTGCTATTAGCTATAAGCTATGGACAAGTGATAGGCAATTTCCTCTATCTCCTATTTTTGATTTTGTTCCTAACTTAAATTTTCCTTTCGATTATGTTCTACTATCAATATTAATTTGTCTGTTGCTGTTAATTCTTTTGATGAGAAATCCTCAAAAATTTATAATCGCATTTTTAATTTTATCGTTAATTATAAGCATTCAAGACATGAACCGTTGGCAGCCTTGGTTTTATCAATATCTCTCCATGTTTTTTATTTTATCTTTTTTAAATTATAGATATACTACTATTAAAAAGCAAAATGCAATTCTTACAATTATTAAATTAATGATTGCATCAATTTATTTTTGGAGTGGATTACAAAAATTAAATCCAAATTTTATTGCTGATACCTTTCCATGGCTAATGAAACCTTTTCATATTAAAGAAATAAATAATTTTCAATACATAGCAAAATCATTTCCAATTATTGAATGTTTATCTGGCTTGTTATTATTACACAATAAAACAAAAAAAATAGCCACCATAATTATTTGCTTAATGCATTTATTCATCCTTTATGTGATAGGTCCGATCGGGCATAATTACAACCCAGTAGTATGGTTCTGGAATATTGCAATGGTAGGATTTTGTTACATCTTATTTTTCAACAAAACAACTTTTAGTTTTAATGATTTCAGAACAGCATTAAAATACCATTTCATAAAAATTATTTTTATTTTATTTTGTTTGATGCCCCAACTTAATTTTTTTAATTTCTGGGATTCCTATTTATCACATAATCTTTATTCTGGAAATACTAGCAATGGAATTATTTATTTGTCTGATAAATTAAAAAGCAATTTACCCAATCATATACAACAATATATAGTTGGAGATAGCGGAAGTTTTTCAATCAATATAAAATATTGGTGTATGCAAGAAACAGGCGTTCCTGCTTATCCTGAAAAAAGAAATTTCGATAAAATTTTGAATTATGTTTCTACTTTTTCAAAAGAAAAATCTGAATTGTATTTAGACTATGCTCCTAAATTAACTATAGCAGACTTAACCAAAAATTAGTCGATCAAATATTTTGTTTTGATTACATTAACATGATGAGTTGCATGACCTGCAATCATATATAAAATAGCACGTACAGAAACATCTATACCATTTGCATTTCCCGTTTGGTTCATTTCTTCTTCCTCAAATTGTTTCCACAAAGCTAAATTAGCTTCACGAACAATGGCAAACTCATGTGCTAAGTTGTAAAGTGATTGATTATTAAATTTTGCATTGGCAACATATTTATTTTCATCAAAACCAGATAATGGAGTTTGGTCTTTTCTTGCAAATCGCATTGCTCTGTAACCTAAAATTCTTTCCGTATCTATAATATGTCCAATAACTTGTTTGATAGTCCATTTATCTTTTGCATAAGCAAAGTTTTCTTTTTCTTCAGGAATTTGAGATATTACTGCTTGAATATCCATCACCTGACTTCCGAGTGATTTAATAATATTATTTCCACTAACTAAATCTATGTAATGTTGGTAATAGTTTGGATATTCGTTTTCTTGTGGGCGCTTCATAAATTTATTCTTATATTTTTTCTAATTCACTTTTAACAAAATCGGCAAGCTCTTTTACATAAGCTTGGGAAAAGTCAAATTTTATTCCTGCTGCTTTATATAATTCAGGTATTGATTTGGTATATCCTAATTTCAAAGCTGCTTCATAATTGTCTAATGCTTTTTCTGGATTATTTTTATAATTACGCCAAACGGCAATAGCCCCTAACTGAGCCATTCCATACTCTATATAATAAAATGGAACTTCAAAAATATGCAATTGACTTTGCCAACCCCTTGCTTTTACATCTTCCATTCCACTCCAATCAATTATTTTACTGGTGTACGAATCTATAATTTTTTTCCACTCAATCATCCTTTCCTCGTTACTGTGCTTCGGATTTTCATAAATCCAATGTTGAAATTTATCAACTGCAGCAATCCATAATAGTGTTTTTAATGTTTTTTCTAATTGTTCTTTTTTTGCACGTTTTAAATCATCAGAAGTTTTAAAAAACACATCCCAATGTTCCATCGAAATTAATTCCATCGACATGGATGCTAGCTCTGCCACTTCGCTTGGTGTACTTTTAAAATCAACAATCTCCATATTTCTAGTAACAAAAGAATGAATGGCGTGTCCTCCTTCATGCACCATTGTAACTACATCGCGATGTGTTCCCACAGCATTCATAAAAATAAACGGCACACCCGTCTCATACAATGGATAATTGTATCCACCAGGAGCTTTTCCTTTTCTTGATTCTAAATCTAAATGCCCCATCTCTTTCATAATTTCAAGGTATTCGCCATAAGAATGACGAACTTTATGAAAACATTCAATAGATTTATTAATAAGTTCTTCTCCTGTTTCAAAAGGTTTTAGAGGATCTTTGCCTTCAACGTCAACATCGGTATCCCAAGGTTTTAAAGAATCAAGTTGTAGTGTTTTTTTTCTTTTTTGGTCAGCGTCTTCAACTATCGGTAAAATTTCTTTTTCAATAGATTGATGAAATTTATAACAATCATCAATAGTATAATCAAATCGTCCCAACTCCTCAAATTTATAATCTCTATAATTTTTAAACCCAGCATTAATAGCCACTTGATTTCGCAATTCAACTAATTCGGAAAACAAATCGTTCAAGGTGTTTTTATCTAACATTCTTCTTTCTTGAAGTTTTTTGTAAACATCTTCACGAATTGTCCTATCCGTATTTTTTAATAAACTTGATGCTTTTTGCAATGTTATTTCTTTGCCTTCCCACTCTATTGTCATAGCAGCAGTTATTGAACCATATTTTTGAGATTCGGTTGCTATTTTAGTTTGCAAAGGAATGTTTTGCTCTCGATATATTTCCAAAGCTTTTTTCACTCCTCTTATTGCAATTTTAAAATCTTCTGGCAAATCATTAACAAAACTACTTTCAATTGCCTTTTTGTTCAACTCATTCATGTAAGGAGCTACATGTGGTTCAATTTCAGAAATAAAAAATTGATAGGAATCCAGCAAATCTTTATTTGATGTATCGCAGGTCATTTTGATGTAACGCCAAGCTAAATCTTCGCTTAATGCAGATTCCAATTCACTTCTATCCAACCACCACTTTTTATATTCTTGTAAGGAATTGTATTTTCTATTTTGTAAATCAATAAAAAAAGGCTCGATGTTTTTCCACGAGTTAATTAATAAATTTGTCGGCAAAAAGGTTCGAACACGTTCGGGTAGTGGAGTAATTTGTTTAGTTTCCATTAAATAATAAAATGAGTAGAATATTTATTTTATTCAAAAGAGAAAAACCGTTGCTTATGCAGCACCGGTTTTTCTTACACCTTGTGTTTTTACTTTTGCACTGGCTGTTTTTACAGGTTTTGCAATTGTTTCTTTTACATTTACCTTCGTAGGTATTTTTGTTTCTGTTGCTGAAGGTATTTTTGCCTTTTCATCACTACTATTTTCTTCTTTTTTATCTAGCAACCCTTCTTTTTGCAAAATGTTATACCACATTAATAATTTTTTAATGTCAGAAACATATACTCTGTCTTGGTCATATTCTGCAAAAGCAGATTTAAAATATTCTTTTAATTCTGAATCAGTTTTTTTATGGTCAATGCAAGCACCACCTTTTTCTTTGTCATATATTTTTTGAAATACATCTTTCAAAGGTACATCATCCCCTGTTGAATAAATACTAACATCCTCTAGTGTACTCACGCGATGAGTTGCATAAGCAGGCATACGTTTTTTGTCCAACAATGATTCTACAATTATTCCATTTTTTGATTGAGCAATTACTTTATACAATCCGCTCATTCCTGCAATTGATATTATTCCGCTTAAATCCATAATTATTTTCTTCTTCTTTTTTAGTTTACAATTTTTAAGAGTGCGAATTTAAAAAAAATATTCTTTTATTTTTATTTAACTACTGTGAATTTTACTGTTTGAACTTTTCCTCCAGTATTAATTTGATAATAATAAATTCCGTTTGCTAAGTTAGAAACATCATACGTAAATTTATGGTTTCCTACTTGCAATTTACCCATTTGTTTCATTTCAATTTGACGACCAGTAATATCAATAACAGAAAGCTGGACAATAGTTTCTTCTGTTAATTTCAACTCAACAATTGAATTATCGTTTGTTGGATTAGGATAAACTATAATAGATGAGTTTTCAAGAGTACTATTTACTATCGAAGTTGGAAACAATCCATCATAAGTGATTTGTGCATTACCAGCACTTGATTGTAAATCAGTTAAGTCATCACCTGCAATCAAAGCAAAAGCAACTCGGATACTATCACCAACTGCGATAGTATATGGTCCCGTGCTCACAACATCAATTACATCAACCCCTGCTCCAGTCATACCAGCATTAATTTTATTTGTAGAAAGCGTTAAGTATTTTTCGTCTGTTGTATATCCATCAGACAAATCAGCACCTCCGCCTCCGCCAGCTAAATTATCAACTGCATAATGTACAACAGGAGCGGAAGTAGTTAAAAGTTTTATTCCACAATATTTACCAGCAGCGCCCGTATAATATGCATAACCCATTCTTAGTGCAGCATCAAATTCTGCTCTGTTTGAACCAAATGTAGCAGCATCAATATCCCAATCTGCAAATATTCCAGCATATAAAGTATTTAATGCTACAGTTCCTGTGTTTTTAATAACATATTGAACAATTACATATTTTCTATTCCCTGGAGTACTCCAAGCAAAAGCTTTATGATTTACACTAACTGGCAGTGGCGCTACAGAACCGGCATCGTTAAATGTTCCTGCTACATCAAACTCTGAAAACACAGCAGGGATAACTTGACGAGCTACCGCTGTAGAAACAAAATCAGCATCCGCTGCTGCTCCTGTTCCACGAACACCATCAGAAACTTTTGTAATACTTGTACCAATCATCAAACCTCCTTCATAAAGCAATGTCCCTGCTCCCATATAATTAAATCCTAAACCTCCTGCTTGTCCGTATTGGCTATATCCCACACGACCATTACTACCAATACTTGTAGCAACATCATTAATTGTAATGTTCACATAATCCACATTAACAGTAATGGTAAAATATTGAACAGCCGTATAACTTGTTGCTGCATCCGTATATGTTAATTTAAATACCACAGCCGTATTTTGAGGGGTTCCTGTGTTGATTTTAACTGTGTAAGGGTCGCCATTATTATTTGCAGTACCAAGTGTTGCAACTGCACCTAACGTTGTATTACCATCTATAATGGTAACCCATGCTGAAGTAGTTGACAAAACAGCCGTTAAGTTTGTAGTTGGACCTAAATAGTTAGTATAAACGCCTCTAATTCTCAATGTATCACCGATTACAAATGTATTATCGTTGTTATCTGTTTCTGTTCTTGTTGTCATAACAACAGATGGCGATAATGTATTTGTTAATGATTTATACATATTAATACGTCCTGTTCCTAATTTATTTGTATAAATAGGACTCATTGAAGGATAAATATCAGTAGTTGTTTTTAGTCGTTCCCCAACTTGCAATGCTGTATAAGTAGGATAAAAAGATTTTATTATTGCACATGCACCAGCAGCACATGGCGAAGCCATTGAAGTACCAGAGTTATAAGTGTATCCTCCACCGCTCCAAGTGCTGTATATATTTTCTCCTGGTGCACCTACATCAATAGTATAATTGTAGTTAGAAGAAGTTGCTTTTCTATCGTCTGTTTTAGTATTTGCAACGCTTATTACATATTGATAAGCAGCAGGATAAAATGCTTCGTCTAAATTATTATTTCCTGCAGCAGCTACCACTAGAGCATTTTTATTGATGGTTGCATACGTAATAACGTCTTGTCCAAATTGTCCACCTCCGCCACCGCCCCAGGAGCAGTTGATTATTGCACAACCATGGTCAGCAGCATAAGTAATTCCATCATAGGCAGCAACTAACGCCCCTGCAGCATCAGCAATTTTTATTGGTAAAAATTTACATCTAAAACCGGTACCCGCTACACCAATTGAATTATTGGTACTTGCCGCAGCTATTCCAGATACGTGAACTCCATGAGCACTCCCTTGCCAAGTAGGGTCATTATCATTCATTCCAACATCCCAACCTCTAAAATTATCAATAAAACCATCTCCATCGTCATCTGAACCATTAATTGGATCTGCATAATTGTATTTAATATTATATCTCAAATCAGCATGCAATAACTCAACACCTGTATCTGTTATACCAATAACCACATTTGTATCTCCACGAGCTGTAGTTGTATTTACACCCCAAGCATTTTCTGCTTGAATATTTGTCATGCCCCATTGCAAACCAAAATTAGTATCATTTGGTGTATATTCTACTCGAGGAATGTAATGCGGTTCAACATATTCAAATATTTTTAAACCAATAAATTTATTAATTACTTTTTCTAAAGAAGCATTGATAGCGAATTTAAACTCATACACCAGTGATAAATCTGCAAGCTTTTCGCCACGTTCATTATACATTTGCTCTGGAGCTTTTATTGTTGGAAATTTCTTAACCAATTGCCCTCCTCCAACACTACTGAATAATTGATTAAAAAGTGAAATATCAATCTTATTATCGTAACACCATGAACGGTATTGTGGTAACACCTTAACGATTATGGTTTTTTCCATATAATCGGCAGGAGTTAAATTAGCTTGCATTTTAAATGCCTGAGAGGATGCCAATGTAGGCACAAGTAGTAATATAAAAATACGACTTGCATTTTTGATTGATTGTAGCATTTTATTTTTGGTTTAGAGGTTATTTTAATGCAATGTACAAATGTTTTACGAAAAAACAAATTTTACTCAAAATCAGGTATTTGCGAAAGAAAAAGGTAGGTTTTTTCATCATAATTCATCTGGCAACAATAATGGTTCAAGCCATTGGTTACAATCAAATGATTTACTTTAAAATTCATATTATAAACTGCTGCTTGGTGAAATGTTTCTTGAGTAATTTTTACGCTGCTTGCCTTACATTCAACCAATAAAGCCGGTTTTCCTTCTTTGTTATAAATTACTATATCAGCACGTTTTTGTAATGTGTTGTATTTCAAACTTATTTCTACAGCAATTAATGAAGCAGGATATTTTTTCTCTTGAATCAAGTATTGAATAAAATTTTGCCTTACCCATTCTTCAGGTGTAAGCACTACATATTTTTTACGAACGGAATCAAATATTTTCTTTTGATCGTTTTCTTTGATAATTTTAAAATCGTATTCAGGTAAATTTAGCTCGTCCATTTTTGCAAATACAAATGTATCTAAAATTTTAAGCTAAATTTGGTCTCGTATTTGGAAGTATGACACTAATGAAAAAACTTTTTATATTTTTCTCCTTCTTTTTTATTACCAGTTTGGTTTTTTCTCAAACTGATACTTCATCCTACAGAGGCACTATTAAAGTTCAAAAAAAGGGAAATGTGTTTGCTATTATGTATGACGAAGTTTATTTTCGCATGATAGGCAAAGACGAATATGGTAATATGCTAGATTCATGTGTAGTTCAATTCAGAATAAAAACAAGCATTAAAGGAATTGCTTATGATGAACTTATTAATGGCAACACCTTATCAAAAAAAATGCAATATCAGCTAAGTAGATTAGATAGCAGCACTACACTTTTTTTTTCAGAAATTGTTGTAAAAACAAAAGATGGAACAACTTTAAAGTGGAAGGACTTTAAAGTAAAAACAGGAAGTTCTTTTGAAAAAGAATATTAATTTTTCAATACCCTTTCTAATTTTTAATTGCAATTAACCTACTTTATACATCCAACCGTGTTTGTCTTCTGTTTTTCCTCTTTTTATATTGTCTAATTCTTGTGCTACACGGTTTGAGAATATTCTTCCTTCAACGGAAGGTAACTCATAATCCTTGCCTTCAAAACCAAATGTAGAAATATGAGCAATGGTGGCTGCTGTACCTGTTCCAAACATTTCTTCTAGTGTTCCGCGTTTATGAGCTTCAATTACTTCATCAATACTTATTTTTCGTTCTTGCACTTTCATTTTCCAATCTCTTGCTAAAGTAACTACACTATCGCGTGTTATACCAGCTAAAATAGTATCACCTACTGGTGGTGTTATTAATACATCGTCAATTATCACCATTAAATTCATTGTTCCTGATTCTTCCAAATAACGATGATTACGAGCATCCGTCCAGATGATTTGCTGATAGCCTCTTTGCTGTGCCAATTTTGTTGGAAAAAGTGAACGACCATAGTTTCCAGAGACTTTAATATAACCCACTCCGCCTTCAACTGCACGTATATAATTTGTTTCTACTAATACTTTTACTGGTGCGTTGTAATATTTACCTGCTGGTGATGTAATGATATAAAAACGATAATTATCCGAAGGTTTTACACCAATGAATTCGTCTGTTCCAATTAAAAATGGGCGAATATAAAGCGAAGCACCTTCAGCATCGGGCACCCAACCTTTATCCAAATAAACCAATTGTTTTAAACCTTCCATAAATAATTCTTCGGGAATAGATGGCATAGCCATACGTTCGGCAGAAATATTTATTCGTTTTTGATTTTCCAAAGGACGAAACAATGAAACTTCTCCTTTTTCATTTTTGTAAGCTTTCATGCCTTCAAAAATAGATTGACCATAATGCAAGGCAGAAATAGCTGGAGTCATTGGTAAATTACCATAAGGAACAATTTCAGGATCTCCCCATTTCCCATTTTCATAATCGGCATGAAGCATGTGATCAGAAAAAAGTTTACCGAAAACAATATTGTTTTGGTCTAAATCATTCAAACGAGATTTTTCTGTTTGATGAATATTTATTTTAACTTTTTCGGTTGTAAGCATACAAATTAATTTTTGTGTGTTTGATAAAAGTAATGATTAAAGTTAGGATAATAAATACGAAATTCCAAATATTCGATAAATATGGGAATTGGTACGTTTAATAATGAAAGAATTATTTAAAATCTTTTAATTTCAATGTATTTCCATCAAACACAGCATAAGAATTATAATTTACCCATTCTCCAAGGTTAATGTAACGGCTATTTTCAGAAAGCTTTATATCTAATGGCAAATGGCGGTGTCCGAAAATAAAATAATCATACTGTTTTTTTTCAAGAATTTGTTTGCAGTAAACCACCAACCATTCTTTTTCTTCTCCTAAAAAAATTTTATCGCCTCCATTATTCGACACCCTACTTTTTCTAGACCAATAGTTTGCCATACCTATTCCAAAATTAGGATGTATGCGAGCAAATAACCATTGGCAAAATTTATTGGCAAATACTTTTTTTATGAATTTATATCCTTTATCGCCAGGTCCAAGTCCATCACCATGACCTAACAAAAAAATTTTTCCATTATAAGTTCTTTCAATAGGCTCACGATAAATGGTAACTCCTATTTCTTTGGGCAGATAATCAAACATCCACATATCGTGGTTACCAGTAAATAAAGTTACAGAAATACCACTATCAGTTATTTCAGCTATTTTTCCAAGAAGCCGAACAAATCCTTTAGGAACAGAATGTTTGTATTCAAACCAAAAGTCAAATAAGTCGCCCATAATAAAAATTTCTTGAGCATCTTGTTTTACTTCGTCCAACCAACGAACGATTCTTTTTTCACGTTCTAAGCTACTGGCATGATTAGGGACACCTAAATGAAAATCGGAAGCGAAATATATTTTTTTTGTAGTATTCAAGTTTTTATTTGAAACGAAAAATGAAATTCAAAAATATAAAATTAGTTTAATTGATTTCAATAAAAAAGGGGCAAGCTACTTATATCGCACCGCTACAACCTATTACCTTTGCTTGCTTCCGCACCTGGAGGAGTTTAGGGAGCTGGTCGTACAAGACTTACCCCGCCACAAAAGTAGTAAGTTTTTTGGTTATACAAAATAAAAACGCTCCCGAATAAATCGGGAGCGTTTTGTCTAAAAACCATGGCATGATTTCTAGAACTTTAGGAGTTGCGTATAACTCCTAAATATTATTCAGCTTTTTTACCTTTTTTTTCTGATTCTTCTAAATCAGCTTTTAAAGATGATAAACCGCCCATGTCACCAAGTGTTGTTTTTTCAACGCTTTCTTTCACTTTTTTAACGGCTTTTTTAGCATCATCACTAGCAGCTTTTTTCTCAGCAGTAGCAGCAGCTTTTTCGCCAGCAACTATTTCTTCGTTTAATTTGCTATGAGATACAATTATCTTTTTGCTTTCTTTATTGAATTCAATCACTTTAAATTCTAATGTATCTTCTGTTTTTGCAGATGAACCATCAGCTTTTACTAAATGACGAGTTGGGCAAAATGCTTCAACACCGTAAGGCATTGAAATAACAGCGCCTTTATCCATTACATTGATGATTGTTCCTGAATGAACAGAATCTAATGTAAATACTGTTTCAAACACATCCCATGGATTTTCTTCCAATTGTTTGTGTCCTAAACTTAATCTACGGTTTTCTCCGTCAATATCAAGAACTACAACATCTATTTTCTCTCCAACTTTTGTAAATTCTGATGGGTGTTTGATTTTTTTAGACCATGATAAGTCTGAAATATGGATTAATCCATCAACACCTTCTTCTAATTCAACAAAAATTCCAAAGTTTGTGAAATTTCTAACAGTAGCGGAGTGCTTAGAACCTTTTGTATATTTTTCTAACACACTAGCCCAAGGATCAGGCATCAATTGTTTGATACCTAAACTCATTTTACGCTCTTCTCTGTCTAAAGTTAAAACTACTGCTTCCACTTCTTGACCAACAGTTAAAAAATCTTGTGCAGAACGCAAATGTTGGCTCCAGCTCATTTCTGATACATGAATTAAACCTTCAACACCCGGTTGAATTTCAACAAAAGCACCATAATCAGCTATTACAACAACTTTACCTTTTACTTTATCATTGATAGCTAATTCAGCTTTCAAAGCATCCCAAGGATGAGAGGAAAGTTGTTTTAATCCAAGAGCAATACGTTTTTTGTCGTTATCAAAATCAAGGATTACAACATTAATTTTCTCATCTAATTTAACAATTTCTTCTGGGTGATTGATTCTGCCCCATGATAAATCTGTAATATGAATTAAACCATCAACACCACCTAAATCGATAAACACACCGTAAGAAGTAATGTTTTTAACAGTACCTTCTAATACCTGTCCTTTTTCTAATTTAGAAATAATATCTTTTTTCTGTTGTTCTAATTCAGCTTCGATAAGTGCTTTATGAGAAACTACAACGTTTTTAAACTCATTATTGATTTTCACAACTTTGAATTCCATTGTTTTACCAACATAAACATCGTAATCACGGATTGGTTTCACATCAATTTGTGAACCAGGTAAGAATGCTTCAATACCAAATACATCAACAATTAAACCTCCTTTGGTACGGCATTTAACATAACCTTTAATGATTTCATCTGAATTAAGAGCTTGGTTAACTCTATCCCATGATTTCATTGCACGCGCAGTTTTGTGCGATAAAATCAATTGTCCGCTTTTATCTTCTTGGCTTTCTACATAAACTTCAACGACATCACCAACTTTTAAATCTGGATTGTAACGGAATTCAGATAATTGAACTACGCCATCTGATTTATAACCTATATTTACAACTACTTCTTTGTTGTTTTTTGCAACCACTTTACCGTCAATAATTTCGTTTGCGGTAACTGATTTTAAAGTTTTCTCATACATAGCGTCTAATTTATCACGCTCGTCTTTTGAATAACTTTCTCCTTTTTTTCCAACTGTACTCCAGTCAAAATTTTCTAGCTCTACAGGAGCTGTTAATGTTTCTGCCATTTTTTAGGCTTTTTTGTTTTGTATTCAATTACTATAATTATTTGCAATTGAAGAAGGTTAATACTAATTATTTTATTTATCGCCCTTTTTTTAAGGGGAGGCAAATGTACGAAATTTTATCATATTAAAAAGTCTTTTTCTGTTTTTTTATATTTTTCAGTTGATTTATATGCTTACTACTGATAAAATAGCTAATTAATTGATAACAAAATAATTATAATTAAGATTACATTTAAATTGAGTTCTTTATATATTAAATATTGAACAAATTCAATCCTAAATTATTCGTTTAAAATAGACTTTACTTTTCATGTAATATTATTCCATTTTTTTAGCATTGTTTTTGTTTTGATTGTTTTTTAGTAAAAAAGCTAAGTATCTATGGAATTTTAGGAGTTTAAGCATCATTTAATAAAAAAACATAAATTTGTACGTTTAGCCTCTTTAAAGAAAAATGTATTGATTTACAGGTTTTTTAGTTTATTGACAACGTAACGAACAGCTATTCTTCTGAATTTGAAGAATTTAAGATATATGAAAAAGCATATTCGCTTTATTATTATTTTTATTTTAACATTTGAGCTTAATAGCTATCTTGTTAATGCTCAATCCACCTTTGCCTCGGAAGATGAGCTTAAAAAACAGGCTGCCTTATTGTTTGACAATGATCAATTTGAAGAAGCCTACCCACTCTACTCTCAATTAGTTAGTTTATACCAAAAGGACGTAAATTATAACTATCGACTTGGCGTTTGTATGCTTTACGCTAGCGATGATAAAGAAAAACCGATTCCTTTCCTTGAATTTGCTGTAAACAAACCTGATGCTGAAAAAGAAGCATTGTTTTATTTGGCAAAAGCGTATCATTTGAATTACCGATTTGATGATGCCATAAAAAAGTATGCTGAATACAAACGAGTGGCTTCTGGAGCAAAAGCTGAAAAGCTAATGGTTGATAGACAAATTGAAATGTGTAAAAACGGAAAAAAGCTTTTACGTAAAATAACAGATTTAATTGTTTTGGATAAAAAAGAAATGAGCAAAGCCGATTTTTATCGCTCTTACGATATTTCTGATATTGGTGGGAAACTTTTAGTTAAACCTGATGAAAAGGCTTTTAAATCGTCTATTGACAAAAAAAGAAAAGAGAATTCAATTATTTATTTAGCTTCCAATAATAATCAAATATTCTATTCCAGCTATGGCGAAAATGATGAAAGAGGAAAAGATATTTACACCATAAAAAAATTACCTAACGGAGAATGGAGTACACCTCAAACGCTTGGTTATCCTGTAAATACTGAATACGATGAAGATTATCCTTTTCTTCATCCGAATGGAAAAGTTTTGTATTTCTGTTCAAAAGGTCATAATTCAATGGGAGGGTACGATATTTTTAAAACAACTTTAAATGAAGAAACCAATACTTGGAATAAACCTGTAAATATGGATTTTCCAATCAATACGCCTGATGATGATATTTTATATGTAACGAATGAGAATGAGCAAGAAGCATTTTTTTCATCAGGAAGAAATAGTGTTACAGGAAAAATAGGCATTTTTCATATCAATGTGGAACGCAAACCGATTGATGTGGCAGTTATTAAAGGTGCTGCAATAGCTAATCGAAATGGACAAGCTTTGGACATTAGAATTACAGTAAAAGATTTGGGAGACAATTCCATGCTTGGAATTTACAATGCAAAAGAAACAGGAGCCTATGTAATTAATTTACCGAATGGTGGAAAATTTTTATATACCGTTGAAGCTACTGGTTTCAAAACACAATCAGAAGTAGTTGATTTGCCTGTGCAATATGAGTTTAAACCTTTAAAGCAAGAAATAAGTTATGAGTTAGGAACAGATAAATTAATTATAAAAAATTTGTTTGATGAACCTATTGATGATGATGCTAATTATTTGTCGGCAATGAAATACATCAAAGAACGTTCAAAACTAGAAACCAATACGGCTAATGAAATTGCTGCTGCAAATAACAAAGCAAATGCTGTGGAAAATAAAACAACAAATTCTACAACACCTGAAAATAGCATTGGTACAACAAACAATCAAGAAATAGTAAATAATACTAACAATAAAACTGAAAATAAAAATCAACCAATAAATATTTCAAATAATGATATTGTAAGAATTGCATACAACGATGCAAAAGAAGTAGAAACGGAATCAAAAGAATTAACGGAACAAGCAAATATTTCTTTAAACATAGCTAATCAAAAAGCGATGCTTGCTCAAAACAAACAAAATGAAGCAGATCAATTATTAGCTGATGCTAATAAAATGAAAGATGAAAACAAAAAGAAAGAAGCTATAACAGAAGCAAATGAGGCACTCTCAGAAGCAGAACAACTGAACCAAGAAACGGTTGCAGCTTTTAATCTGGCAAAACGATTGGAACAAAAAGCTACTTCAAAACAAAAAGAAGCTGATTTATCATTGCAATATGCAAAAGCAATTGAAGATGCTGTAAAATCTAAAAATGCAACTGAAGCTTTAACAAAGGCTGATGAATTACAAAAACAACTAGATGTACTTAATCAAGAAAATGCTGCTAAAGGAAATATTACCAACAGTTTAAAAATTGATGTAGACAATAAAAAATATGAATTAGATAAAGCAACCGAAACAAATAACGATATAAAACAAGGCATTGCAGACAATGAAATCCTAATAAAAAATTTGCTAGCAGATATTGAAAAAACAAAAAATGAAAAGATAAAAACAGATTTACAAAACCAAGTTATAGGATTACAAGAAGATAATGAAGAAAACAAAAAAGATTTAGCATTCAACGAGCAAAGAGTTGCAAAACTTCAAAAAGAATACGAAACTGTAAAAAATGAAATGGAATTGGTTAGCAATGTTGTAAACCAATCAAAAACTACCACAAACGAATCGGCTGCTACAAGTGTTGCTAATATTGACAAAAACAAGCTAGAAGCACAAATAAATACAATTAAAAATAATAACAACACATCTGTTGCTTCAAATAATAACTCTCAAAACAACAACGTTACAAATGAAAATAAAAACGTTGAGAATACAAACACAGAAAATATTACTTCAAATAATGAAACGGCATCAACTGAAACAAAAGTTGATTACAATGCAAATTTCAATACTGCTTTAGAAAAAATTTCAGATATCACAAACGAAGTTGAACGCGAAAACAAAAAAGCGGAACTTTACAACAATTGGGCAACAGCAATAAATAAAGACATTACAGACAAAAAGCAAGAAGCAAAAACTACCAAAGACAATGTTCGTAAAAAAGAACTAAATACTGAAATAACTGCACTTGAAAAGGATGTAAAAGAAAAACAAAAAACAGCAAACACAACTTTGGCTAATGCTAAAAAACTAGAACAACAAGCAACTCTTGCAACCAATAATTCTAATACTACTAACGAAATTTCGGAAAATAAAAATAACGAATCGTCAACAAACGAAACCGCTTCAGAAACTCCGGTTAATATAAATCAGAAATATGCAGAAGAGCTTTATACTGCCCAAAACATAACAAACGAAGTTGAAAAAGAACAAAAAAGAGCTGAAGTTTTAAAAGCATGGTCGAACGCGATTGATAAAGACATAGAAAAAAAGAAACAAGAAATGTCTGCTTCTAATGACCCAGAAGTGAAAGCATTGCTTGCACAAAAAATTGTTGATTTGAAAAAACAAAGCGAAGAAAAACAAACACAAGCAAACGAAGCTGAAAACAAAGTGGAAGATTTAAAACAAAAACAAACACTTGCTACCACTAACAATAATCAAACAGAAATAGTTAGCAACAATGAAGCGATAAACAATACACAAACAACAAACAATAACAACGAAAATACTTTAGCAACAACTAACGAAACAATAAACAATACTAATAACGAGCAAACAACAACTAACAACGAAAGTTCACCAACAAATTTAACTTACAGCGAACAGTTCTCAAATTCAATACAAACAGCAGACACAAAAACAAACCAATTAGATAAAGAAAAAACAAAGCAAGCCGCTTACACAAATTACATTTCTGCTGCAAATACAGATTTAGCAGCTAAAAAAGAAGAATTAAAAACAACAAAAGATAAAAACCGTAAAAAAGAATTATCAAAAGAAATTGCTGCACTTGAAAATGATATAAAAACTAAAAACACAGAACTTGCAAGTATTGATGCTTCTATAGAAACTATTCAAGAACAAAATATAGCTTCTGAAAATACAAGTAAAACAAACAATCAAACTGAAACTGACTCTCAAAAAACATACACTTACACTACTCCAACTGCCCTAGCATCAAACACTAAAGCAGCCGAACAAATCCAACAAGCAGATGAATTATTTGATCAAGCAAAAGAATTAGAAAACAAAGCTGCTGCTACAAAAAATACTACAGAAAAAAATAAAATTGTAACACAAGCTGCTGAAGTAACCACTCAAGCTGAAAACAAACGTATTGAAGCATTACAAACAACATCCGAAGGAAATAAATCAGAAATTGAAGCTAACAAATCTAAATTAGAACAATACGCAACAGCATCTAAAACAAAAAATGAAGATGAGTTAACAATGGCTGAGATGATGCAAGATGAAGCCTTAATCTATTTTGAAAAATCAAAAAAATCAAAAGCTGCTGCTGAAAATGAATCTTCTTTTTATGCTAAAGAAACATTAATGCAAGATGCAAACGACAACGAATTAATTGCTTTAGAAAAACAACAAAAAGCCTTGGATTTATATAAAAAACACAATCCTGACTTGAATGTTTCTAATACAATTATTGCTTCTAATACTACTAACAAACAAGCAACAACTAATAATCAAGAAATAGTAAACAACAACGAAACACCTACAACAAATAACAATCAAACAACAACAAACAATAACCAAGAAATAGCAACTAACAACGAAACTGCTACTACAAATAATGAACAGCCAATTAATAACGAAAACAAATCATCAGTTGTATTAGCTGCAGATGAAAAATTTGAGAGAACAACACAACCTGTTTATAGTTCAAGCAAACCAATCCCTGTTAATCAAGTTTTGCCAGAAGGATTAGTATTTAAGGTGCAAATTGGAGCATTTCGTAATCCCATTCCTCCTGAAACATTTTCTGGAATGAGTCCATTAACTGCAGAAACAACACCACAAGGCTTAACACGTTACACGGCAGGTTTGTTTACTAAATACAGTACAGCAGATAAAGTAAAAGAAGAAATAAGAGACTTAGGATACACAGATGCTTTTGTGGTTGCCTTTTTAAATGGAAAAAGAATACCAATTAACCAAGCAATGGAAATGATGGGCTTACCTCCTATTACAAGCATGAGCAACAATCAGCCAGCAACTAACAATAACACTCAAGTAGCTAACAACAACCAACCAACAACGAATAATAATCAACAACAATCAACCAACAATAATCAACCAACAACTAATATCACAAACACACAAAATGTAACAAATGTTGGAGGCTTATTTTATACTGTCCAAATTGGAGTTTTTTCGCAACAAGTAAGTTCAGATAAACTATATAACATACAGCCGCTTTATACAGAAGTTGCTCCAAATGGCTATATACGTTACAACACAGGAGTTTATAATAATATCCCAAGAGCAACTGAAGCAAAAAATATTGTGGTAAACGCAGGAATAAAAGATGCGTTTATAGTAGTTTATTTTAATGGAAAACGTATTACACCAACCGAAGCAGATCAGTTGATTGCTGACGGAAAAGCAACCTATTCAACAGCAACAAATATGAATGTTTTACCAACAGTTGGCGGAAAAAGCAATCCAACGACTAATACTCAACAATCTTCAACTAACAATAATCAACCAAAAACAAATAACAACACCCAACCAACAAATAATAATACAACTACTAACAACAATCAAACACCAGTAACTAATAATAATCAACCGACAACAAACAACACTACTCAGCCAGCAAACAACAATAACAACACATTCCAGATAGAAGATGGAATAATATTTAAAGTTCAAATTGGAGCATTTAAAGATGAAGTACCATTAGAAATAGCAAACAAATTTTTAAAAATTTCTAAAAAAGGAATTAAAAATTATAAAGATGATAATGGCTTAACGATATATTCAGTTGGAAGCTATAAAACGTATGAAGAAGCAACAGCATCAAAAGCAGAAGTGATAGAAGCTGGAATTACAGACGCATTTGTAGTTTCTTATAACAATGGAAAGAAAATTAGCTTAGAAGAAGCAAAAGAATTAATGAACAAATGAAAGACTTTGATAAACAACCAAAAGAAATAAACACGGATACCGATGTGCTTATTGCACTAGAAGAAGTTGGAATTGCCGATAAACAAATTATACTTTACAACGATGATTTTAACACGTTTGATTTTGTAATCGAATGTTTAATTAAATATTGTAAACACGATAGTATTCAAGCGGAACAATGTGCTTACCTAGTACATTACAAAGGACGATGCTCTGTAAAAAAAGGAAGCTTCGAAGAGTTAGAACCCATCTGCACAGTATTATTAGAAAAAGGTTTAACTGCCGAAATCGAATAAATTTTATGAAAAATAAAATTGCATTACTCTCTACCCTATTTGCATTAACACTAACTACCTGTGTAAACAAAGTACCAATAACAGGGCGCAAACAAGTAAGCCTTGTTCCAGAATACGAATTGGTAAACATGAGTTTAACCGAATACCAAAAATTTTTGAATGAACACAAACCGTTGCCCATAACAGATAACCGTGCTCAAATGGTAAAAAATGTTGGCGTAAAAATTCAAAATGCGGTAACAAAGTTTATGGCAGATAAAGGTTTATCAAAACGCACTGATGGTTACCAATGGGAATTTAATACTGTAGATGAAGCAGTTGTAAATGCTTGGTGTATGCCAGGAGGAAAAGTTGTGGTATATACAGGCTTATTACCTGTTACGCAAGATGAGGCAAGCCTTGCAGTGGTTATGGGACATGAAATAGCGCATGCTATAGCACGCCATGGTAACGAACGCATGAGCCAAGGAATGGCAGTACAATTTGGGGGATTGTTACTTTCAGCAGCATTACAAAACAAACCACAAGAAACACAAAATTTATTTTTACAATCCTACGGGCTAACATCTACATTAGGAATATTAAAATATTCACGCACACATGAAAGCGAAGCCGATAAAATGGGATTAGTGTTTGCTGCCATTGCAGGATACGACCCAAATGCCGCTGTTACCTTTTGGGAACGTATGGCAGCGCAAGGAGGTGCAAAACCTCCTGAATTTTTAAGCACCCACCCTAACGATGAAACACGTATTGCAGAAATAAAAGCTTTTTTACCCGAAGCAATGAAGTATTATAAGAGGTAATTAGAGAGTAGAAAAATTTGAAAAAGCAACACTATATGTTCAGTGCGACTTAATAAGTTTGAGGTGTTATACTATCTTTTTCTTCTCCAATACGAGTTATCCAGTAAATAGTAAGAATAGCTAAAGCAACAAGAAAAATTGTTCCTCCAATAATTAACAAAACAGCATAACCTTCAGAACCGCTGCATGCCAATAAACAACCACCAATAATAGTTGCTAATTGAAGTACTACAACTGAAAGAATTGCAAGAATTGTTAAACCAGCCTTTAATCCTCCATTAGAACCATCATCCATTTTAGAAACAGCATCGTTTGATACAAAATTGGCATGATTGCTATTGTATGATTTCGATTCAAAATAATTGGAACATCTTTTATTAATATGATTTGTTGTGTTAATGTGATTACTATTTTCATTAGCAACTTTATTTCCTAATGTAATACATAAAAGCATCCCAATCACACTTATAAATAAGTGAGATAATTTATTTTTCAACAAAGAGAACATATTTTCCCTATTCTTCTTTTTAAACAAGGTGGTTGCCCAAATCATAAAATAGGTTCCGCCTAAAGCAGGAAGAATAAATGAAGGCAATGTATAGTCTAACTCAAAAAACTTTACTCCAATCCAAAAACTAGCAATTGCAATTGCAACTTTTGAAAAAACAACGAAAGACAAGCTTTTGAATTTATTTTTAAATGCCCAGCTTCTAAACTTATTTGCATGCCTTGCTTTTTTTCTAGTAGCACCATAATAACCTAATGAAAGTAAACTTGCTATAGCAGCCAAAAAATACCAGCCATTTTTCTTATTCCCATTCGTTTTTTTTATTTGTGTAGTAGTATAGCTATCTTTTTTTGTATCTGAAGCGGCATTAGTTGATTTACTAGTTTTAATAGGGATAACGTATGGTTTATTAAATGTTTTTTTAGAAGTTTGATTTGTGTTTATAACAATTTCAGTTTCGTTTTTCAAAAATAGAATTGAATCATTTAGCAGTCTGTAATATTCCAATGAAGTTTCGCTAGAAGCGATACTACTGATAGAATTGTTTTTTTTATGGTTGTTAGTGAAATTAACATAATAACCTTTCATGTATCTTCTTTTTTCAACATGAAAAGAAGAATCGCAGGAATTAAATAAAAAACTAATAATAAATAGAAACGTTAATTTATATTTCATCTTTCAGATTATCAACCAAAAGTACAAAATATTTAATACATCTGTTATTTTGAAAACTGTTGCTTCAATTCAGTTTTAACTTCTGCAACAAATTCGGGGTCAGCTCTAAAACCTTTTCTAATTGCCATTTGAAGGTCATAAGAACAAGCTTTAATGTTTTTCATATAATAATAAGTTAAAGCTCTATTATAATATATACTAGCATCATTTTCATCTATCTTTATAGCACTTGAATAATCTGCAATTGCTAAATCAAACTTATCAATTGTTCCGTAGGCATTTGCTCTGTTTACTAACGTGTTTTTATTATTAGGCTGATATAATAAAGCGTCAGAATAATCTTGTATTGCTTCTTTAAATTTCCCTTGTTTACCATACTGAACACCTCTGTTGTATAAAGCTGTCCACTGCTCAGGATGTTTGATTACTGCATTGTTCCACATTTCAAATTCGTTTCCCCAAGTTTTTAATTGCACAGAAGTTAAAATAGTGCAAGTACACAAAACTAATGCAATAGCATATTTAAAATAATTTTGCTTGGCATATTTTTTCCATAAATGAGCAAGCAAAATTGCAAAAGCAAACATTCCAAAATAAACGTATCGGTCAGCCATATTTGAAAAACGCTGATAGTGGAAGGAAACTAACCCAACTGTAGGCAATAAAGAAACAATAAAAATTAAAAAAGAAGCTCGATAAATTTTATACTTTTCATTTTTAAATAATAAGATGCTAAGTATCAATAATACTGCAAATGAAATATGCGCGCTGGGTGTTCCAACTATATTTTCTGGAATTACTCCATAACAAGCTGCTAAATTATATGGCAGTATAAACTTAAAAATGTAAAATAATATAGAATAAGAAGCAAGAAAAGGTCTTTGCCAAATTGGTGTTACAAACGATAATAATTCATTTCCTTGGCTTTTACTTGTGATGTATGCAATAGGAATAAATAAAATCAACCAAAGCAAAAATACTTTTAAACTAATTTTGAATTTTTCTTTATAAAAAGTAAAAACAATAATTGCTAAAACAAAAGGCAAAACCACAACAGATGGCTTACTCAACAAGCCCAAAATAAAAAACAAAGTAGCTAAAATGCTGTTTTTATTACGACTAAAAAAATCTGTTTCGGATGAAACGGTAATATGTTTTATAAATAAATAGATGGATGTAAATGAAAAAAAAGATCCTAACACTCCCCTAAATTCTGACACCCAAGCCACGCTTTCAACTTGTAAAGGATGCAATAAAAAAAGCAATGAACCTGCTAATGAAGCAAATTTGTCTTTAAATAACAATGATAAAATTAAAAAAATAAAACCCGCATTGGATGTATGAAACAAAATATTTGCAAAATGAAATAATTTAGGATTCAACTCTTTTTTATGATCGTTATAAGCTACCTTTTTAATTCCCATCCAAATAGTATAAGTAACAGGTATGTACATCCCATCGTAAGGTTTTTTCCATAATGCGCTTAAGTTATTATTCATTAAGTCATTGTGTTTTGTGAGATGTGAGCGTTCATCATCCCATACAAATTGATAGTTTGTAGCTTTTCCATAAATTAAAAATGAGAGAACAACAATAATTAGAATTGCAATTTTATTGTTTATCGCCTTAAACATTTTAAAGTTTGGTTTTGATATATTTTCCTGTGAAAGATTCTTTGCATTTAATCAAATCTTCAGGTAATCCTTCAAACACAATCGCTCCACCTTCATTACCGCCCTCAGGACCAAGATCAATAATCCAATCGGCACATTTAATAATTTCGGAATTGTGCTCAATGATTATTAAAGAATGTCCTTGTTTTATTAAAGCATTAAATGCAAATAGTAATTTAGAAATATCATGAAAATGCAACCCAGTAGTAGGTTCATCAAAAATAAATAAAGTAGGACTAACACTATTTTGCCCCAAAGCTAAAAACGAAGCAAGTTTAATACGTTGTGCTTCTCCTCCACTTAATGTACTTGATGGTTGACCTAAATGAACATAACCTAATCCAACTTCAGATAAAGGCATTAATTTCTGTACAATTTTTTTTTCTGTATTTGTTGGTCTTTCAGATGAATTAAAAAAATCAATAGCGTCATCAACCGTCATTTTTAATACGTCTGAAATATTTTTTTCTTTGTATGCTATTTCTAAAATATCTTGCTTAAAACGTTTTCCATTACATGCTTCGCAAACCAAATGAATGTCTGCCATAAACTGCATTTCTACTGTTACTTCTCCCTCACCTTCACACACTTCACATCTTCCACCATCTACGTTAAATGAAAAATGAGATGGTTTGTATCCTCTATTTTTTGCCAATTGTTGGTCAGCATATAAAGAACGAATTTCATCATACGCTTTTACATACG
Source organism: Arcticibacter sp. (assembly GCA_021155045.1). GTDB lineage: Bacteria > Bacteroidota > Bacteroidia > 2-12-FULL-35-15 > 2-12-FULL-35-15 > 2-12-FULL-35-15. Next base: position 65,762 of record JAJNQB010000020.1, on the reverse strand, counting down.
TAACAGGATTGGAACGAGAAGATTTACCAATAGGATTTTGGTCAATCATTTCTACGGCCGAAATTTTATGGATATCACCCGAAAGTTTATCGAAACTGCCAGTTTGTTCGCCATAACCACCATGCATTTTTTTTAATGCAGGATATAAAATTCGTTTTACCAAAGAAGTTTTTCCACTACCTGAAACACCAGTGATAACAGTAAGTATGTTAAGAGGAAATTTTATATCAAAACCTTTTAAATTATTTTCTCGAGCACCTTTTATTTCGATAAAATGATTCCATATTCTTCTTGAAGAAGGAATTTCAATTTTTTCTTTTCCTGTTAAATAAAGTGCCGTTAAACTTCTTTCTTCGTTTTCTAAATCATTATGATTTCCTTGAAAAACAAGCTCTCCTCCATGCGTTCCGGCAAGTGGACCGATATCAATTATCTGGTCTGCTGCACGCATAATTTCTTCATCGTGCTCAACAACTACAACAGTATTACCAATATCACGCAACGAATACAATACTTTAATTAATCTTTCTGTATCTCTTGAATGCAAGCCAATACTAGGCTCATCTAAAATGTACATCGAGCCAACCAAACTACTTCCTAATGATGTTGCAAGATTTATTCGCTGAGATTCTCCTCCAGACAATGTATTTGATAATCTATTCAATGTTAAATAACCTAAACCAACATCCAGCAAAAATTGTAAACGATTTGTTATTTCTACAACTATTCGTTTAGCAACTTCTTTGTCATAAGCATTTAATTTTATTGTTTTAAAAAATTGTAGCGATTCTTTTACAGGCATTAACACAATATCATTTATTGATAAATCGGCAACTTTAACATAAGATGCATCTTTTCTCAATCGAGTGCCATTACAATCAGGACAAACTGTTTTGCCTCTATAACGAGATAACATTACACGATATTGAATTTTATATGCTTGTTCTTCTAGATGTTTGAAAAAACTATCTAAACCCTCAAAATATTTATTTCCAGACCACAATAAGTTCTTTTCTTTTGTGCTTAAATCATAGTACGGACGATGAATAGGGAAATCAAATTTATGAGCATTGTTTACCAAAACATTTTTCCATTCACTCATTTTCTCCCCTTTCCAACAAACTATTGCATCTTCATAAACTGATATATTTTTATTGGGAATAACTAAATCTTCGTCAATCCCAATAACACTTCCAAATCCTTCGCATCGCTTACAAGCACCAACGGGATTGTTAAAACTAAAAAAGTGCAACGAAGGTTCTTCAAATGTTACTCCATCCAGTTCGAATCTATTTGAAAATTCTTTTAGTTTTACTTTTGACTTTACTCCTTCATCACTTATAATTTGTACAAAGCATTCTCCTTCACCCTCAAAAAAAGCAGTTTGAACAGAATCCGAAATTCTATTTTCATTGTCTTCATCATCTGGCTTAACCGAAATTCTATCCACCACAATTTGAACAAGTTCTTTATTTGAAAATTTACTTTCCAAAAACTCTTCAATCCTTACAACTTCATCTTTCACCTTAATTCTAATAAAACCTTGTTGCGCCAGTAGCTCCAAACGATCTTTTAATGTTTTTCCTTCAGCTATTTTTACAGGAGCAAGTATCAACAATTTAGTTTCAGGCTCAAAACTATTTATATATGAAGCTACATCAGAAACTGTATCTCTTTTAACCTGATTGCCCGATTCTGGAGAATATGTTTTACCTATGCGAGCAAACAATAATTTTAAATAATCATATATTTCTGTAGATGTACCAACAGTTGATCGGGGATTTCGAGTGTTTACCTTTTGTTCAATTGCTACAGCAGGAGAAATTCCTTTGATATAATCTACATCTGGTTTATCTATTCTGCCTAAAAACTGACGAGCATAGGCTGAAAGACTTTCTACATAACGCCTTTGTCCTTCTGCATATAAAGTATCAAATGCCAAAGAAGATTTACCAGAGCCAGATAAACCTGTAATTACAACTAATTTATTGCGAGGTATTGCCACATCCACATTTTTTAGGTTGTGAACTCTGGCACCCTTTATATAAATGAATTTTTTAGTATCTATTTTTTCTAACGCTTCTATTTCTGCCATTCTGGATTTTTCAAGATTTGCAAAATTAGTGATTTTAACCCTTGTTTTTATTATTATAAAATGTATATTTGTATAACAGATTAAAAAAAATATTGTTTTTACACAACATTTTTAAAAAATCTGCGTTAAACAGAAATAATTGAGATTTATTATTAACCCATAGGCTTTTTAACATTTATTAAGAAAGCCCTTAAACATAGGAGATACACCATAGAATAAACTGTTACTTTTTTACACTAATCACTAAAAAAGGAGGTACCTATGCCTAACAAACAGTTTAACGACCAATCGCTTGTTATTAATTACATTAATGGAGACGAGTCTGCGCTTGTAACTTTATTGGAGCGACACAAACGCAAAATATTTAGTTATATCATTGTTACTGTTAAAAACAGAGAGCTTGCGGAGGATATTTTCCAAGAAACTTTTTTTAAAGTAGTTAATACTTTAAAGAAAGGGCAATATAACGAAGAAGGGAAATTCACTTCTTGGGTGCTTCGAATAGCTCATAACCTAATGGTTGATGGTTTTAGAGATGATAAACGTATGCCAAGAGTAAAAAACACTATTAACGCTGATGGTGAAGAATTCGACATCTTTAGTATTATCCCTAATGATGATAAAAACGCAGAGCAGAAAATTGCTCAACAACACACCCGTAAAGGAATTCGTAAATTAATTGAGCAATTGCCATTAGAACAAAGAGAAATAGTAATGATGCGCTATTATTATGATATGAGTTTCAAAGAAATTTCTGAAAAAAATAATATAGGAATGAATACAGCACTGGGACGTATGCGCTATGCTTTAATCAATCTTCGCAAAATGATGGCAGAAAAAAACTTAGTATATAGTTTATAAAAAAAGTCCCGATAAAATTTATCGGGATTTTTTTTAATCCCTACACAATATTTTTAAAAAGAATAAGTTATATAATCAACAAACTAAAACAAAACTGAATGAGTAAAACATCTACTAAAAAAATTATTGAACTTAAAACAGAAATGAATGAAGAATTTGAGAATGCTAAAAACTATTTGGATGAACCCAATAACAGCATTATCAATAACATTCTAAACTATTCAAAAGCGTTGAGCGTTCGAAAATCAAAAAAATTAGAACACATTGAATTGGTGCTAAATTAAGTGGTTAGTTAATTAGTTCAAAAGCCAAACCCAAGCAAATACGATTTTGCTTGGGTTTGTTGTTTTTTGGCAATGACAATATGTCTTTAATACTTATATTTGCATAGCTTTTGATAAAAAGTAAATAGTTCTTTAAAATAAACATGGGGTCGTTTTGGTTTTGACAGCGAGTGCGATTTTTATGTAAGCATGTGGTGTGTTGTGGATATGGCACCTAAATCCTAATTCTCAAAATTCTATATGGCGAGTCTAACTACGCTATGGCTGCTTAATACCAAGTATTAAGTGCCTTTGTTTCCGGAGAAGCTCTGATCTTCTGCGTCTCCTGTGAAGCATAACAAATGAAGAAATAGTTGTAAAAAGTTTCGGTTTACAATGAGATAAAGAAACTAAGTAAGTCTTGTGGCGTGTAAACTTGCCTAAACTTATCGAAAACTAAAAGTTTAATAAACATGTAGAAAGCATATTAATTCCTTGTTTGGACGAGGGTTCGAGTCCCTCCGACTCCACATAAAAACTTACATTTTTAAAAATTTTATCGTTTAGTTTTTAAAAACAAAAGCATAAAAATGTATTTAATAACCGTAAATTTGGGTTCTATAATTAAGAAATAAAAAAACAATAAATTAAGTTATGAAAGAAGTTTATATTATATCAGCAGTAAGAACACCAATGGGAAGTTTTGGTGGTGCATTAGCAAGTGTTTCGGCAACTAAATTAGGAGCAACGGCAATAAAAGGAGCTTTAGCAAAAGCAGGTGTTGATGGTAAAGAAGTGCAAGAAGTGTATATGGGAAGTGTTTTACAAGCTAATTTAGGGCAAGCTCCTGCTCGTCAAGCTGCTATGTTTGCAGGCTTACCCAATACTGTACAATGTACAACAATAAATAAAGTGTGTGCTTCAGGCATGAAAGCAATTATGATTGGTGCACAAAGCATTATGCTCGGTGATGCTGATGTTGTTGTGGCTGGAGGAATGGAAAACATGAGTCAAGTACCATTTTATTCTGAAAACTTACGTTGGGGAAATAAATATGGTAATGTTACCATGATTGACGGCTTAGCTAAAGATGGTTTGACTGACGTTTACAATAACTATGCAATGGGTAATGCGGCTGATTTATGTGCTAAGGAATGTAATATTTCTCGTGAAGACCAAGATGCTTTTGCAATAGAATCATACAAACGTTCACAAGCAGCTTGGGCTGCAGGAAAATTCAATGACGAAATTGTTCCAGTTGAAATCCCACAACGTAAAGGTGATCCAATTTTAATGAAAGAGGATGAAGAATATAAAAATGTACGCTTCGATAAAATACCTGAATTAAAAGCAGCTTTTTCAAAAGAAGGAACGGCAACAGCAGCAAACTCATCAACAATGAATGATGGTGCAGCAGCAGTTGTATTAATGAGCAAAGAAAAAGCTGAAAAATTAGGAGTAAAACCAATTGCTATCATCAAAGGGTATGCAGATGCAGAACATGCTCCAGAATGGTTTACAACTGCACCTTCGTTGGCTGTACCAAAAGCGGTATCAAAAGCAGGTTTGACATTAGGAGATATTCATTATTTCGAATTAAATGAAGCATTTTCAACTGTTGGAATAGTGAACATGCAAAAAATGAAATTAGATGCTTCAAAAGTGAATGTAAATGGTGGAGCTGTTTCATTAGGGCATCCTTTAGGTTGTTCTGGTGCAAGAATAGTGGTAACACTTATCCATGTATTAAAACAAAACAAAGCAAAATACGGAGCTGCTGGAATCTGTAATGGTGGCGGGGGTGCTAGCGCTGTGGTTGTTGAACTTGTATAATCTTTATTAGCAGTAGAAGCGAAAGATTAGCTACTAACAAGTAAAGACTAAAACTATAAAATGTACGGAATATGTAATTTAAGTATTGTACCATGCAGAAAGGAGCCATCGGACAGAAGCGAGATGGTTACTCAGCTTTTATTTGGTGATATATTTGAAATTATAACGAGAGAAGGAAATTGGTGTAACATAAAAACAGCTTACGATAATTACGATTGCTGGATAGATAAAAAACAATTTTTACCAATTGCCCAACAAACATTTGATTTATTAAATACAGATGATATTGTTTGTAGCAATGAATTTGTTCAATTAATTAATCACAAAAACACTTCTAATCTTTTACCCATAGTTATTGGAAGCACATTACCAAATTTTGAAAATGGCGAATGTTTGATAGAAAATCAAACTTATTCTTTTGAAGGAGAAACCATAAAAGGAAATTTACCAAATGGCAAAAATGGAATACTGGATACTGCTGTTCAATTTTTAAATGCACCGTATTTGTGGGGCGGAAAATCACCATTTGGAATAGATTGTAGCGGCTTTACACAAATGGTATATAAACTCAATGGTGTAAAACTAAAACGAGATGCTTACCAGCAAGCTGAACAAGGCGAAATATTAAGTTTTGTGGAAGAAGCAGAAGCTGGAGACTTAGCTTTTTTTGATAATGAAGAAGGAAGAATTGTACATGTAGGAATTGTTTTAGACAACAATAAAATTATTCATGCTGCTGGAAAAGTTCGTATTGATGGTTTTGACCATCATGGAATTTTTAATAACGATAAAAAAGATTATTCACATCAATTAAGACTTCTTAAACGAATCGTATAAATTAACCTTCGAAGGTTATAGAAATAAGGAACACTCGTGAATTGAGCTTATCTATGGAACGAGAGTAAACGGTATCGTCTTTAATCAATAAGTTTTTTACTCCTTGACTCATTTTAAGCTCAATACCAAATTTAAAATATTCTAAGTAAAACTCCACCCCTGCTCCTGCTTCATACGAAAAATCATCGCGTTTCAAGCGTACAATTTGTTCGTTCGGGTCGGTACTATCATTTTTTACTTTGCGTTTTGATGCTAAATCTAAACTATAACCACCGCCACCAAGAATGTATGCACCAAAATTTTTAACACGTTTGGAACGAAGTTTTAAATTCAATGGAAAGTTTAAGAAAGTAGATTCAATATTTTTTATTCTTATAACAGTATCATGTCCTTCAAAATAATATTGAAGATTACGCTCAGCAAACGATAAACTAGGAACAAACCTAAGTGTAATATATTTATGTAATCTCAATTCAGAAACAATACCCAAATTAAAACCAAATTTTGGGGAGGAACGCACCCACTTTAAGGTGTCAAAGCGTTCAAAATGTTGAACAGGAGAAATTAAAAAATTAGTTCGATTTACGCCTAATGTAAAACCAAAATGAAGTGTTTCATTGTAATAATTAGTTAAATTTCCGCGCTCGTTTGGGTCTTGAGCTTTTGCAAACTGGGCAAAAATAATTATTAATCCAATTAAAATGTATTTTGTTTGTGCTTTCAATTTTATGATTTATTGTAAGGGAACGTAAAGGTGATAAAAATATTATTTATGTGCAATATAAATACTGGCTATTCCAAAAGTTAAAGGGTAAGCCTTTGTTTGTTTAAACCCTGATTTTTTAAGCACATTTAAAAAATTTTCTCCATCAGGGAAAGCATTTACCGATTCTGGTAAATACGTATAAGCTGATGCATCTTTTGAAAATATTTTTCCGATTGTGGGAGTAATAAATCGAAAATAAAAATTGTAAAATTGTTTTATTGGAAATTTTTTAGGTTTTGAAAATTCAAGTATTGCAAGCATGCCTCCATTATTTAGAACTCTATAAATATCACTAATTCCTTTTTCTAAGTTTTCGAAATTGCGAACACCAAAACCAACAGTTATAGCATCAAATGCATTATTTTCGAAAGGTAAATTTTCTGAATCGGCTAATTTTAATTCTATTTTATCTTTTAAGTTTAACTTCTTAATTTTTTCTTCTCCCAATGCCAACATTCCAGAAGAAATATCTACACCCACAACTTTGGTTGGATTTATTTTTATTGCTTCTATTGCAAAATCGGCTGTTCCTGTAGCAATATCCAAAATAGTTTTAGGATTGTTTACAGAAATTAATTTAATAGCTTTTCTTCTCCAGCCTTTGTGAATGCCTAATGAAAGTAATTGATTCAGAAAATCATATTTGGGAGCAATGTTGTTAAACATTTCTGCCACTTGTTCTTTTTTGCTCGAATCTGAATTTTTATAAGGGGTTACAACTTTAGTCATCTAAAATATAGCTTTAAAATAAATACATCCACAGAACTATAACTTTTCTTTTAAAGCTTCTGCTAAAAGTTGTTTTTTGTCGATTGGCACTACTCCAACTTTTTCGCACACCAAACCGCCAGCAAGGTTTGATAATTTTGCAGTGGTAGCAGCAGGTAATTTTAATGCTGTACACATTGCAGCAACACTTACTACTGTATCTCCTGCTCCTGAAACATCTGTGATATCGCGCTGATGAGCAGGTATCACTGTTTTTGAATTTGAGTTATGAATGTAAATTCCTTTTTCGGAAAGTGTAATTAAAGCCGTATTAATTTTTTGATTTTTTATAAATACATCAACAGCTTTATTTAACTCAGGCAATTTATTTACATCAAAATCAATTTTCAATCCTTCTTTTAATTCTTTTAAATTAGGCTTAAATAAAGTAACTCCTGTGTAAGCCATAAAATTATTTTTCTTTGGATCAACAACTGTTGGAATACCTTTTTGTTTTGCCAATACAACCGTTTTTTTAATTAAAGCAGGTGTAATTGAACCTTTGTCATAATCTTCGAAAATAATTACATCAATTTTTTTAAGCTCAAGCATCTTTTTTATTTTATCAAGCAATGCTGATTCTTCAGCAGAGTTGATGGCTGTTTCAATTTCTTCATCTACACGTAACATTTGATGATTAGCACCAATAACACGTGTTTTAACAGTAGTGATTCTTTTTGTACTTGTTATTATTCCTTCGTTCGTAAGTTTTTGTTTTTTCAATAAATTAAAAAACAGTTTACTATTTTCATCGGCACCAATTACAGAGCATAAAATTGCATTGCCTCCTAGTGCTTGAATATTTAAGGCAACATTTGCTGCACCTCCTAACCTATTCTCTTTTTTATTTACAGAAACCACAGGAACAGGAGCTTCGGGCGAAATACGATTTACATTTCCCCACATATAAGAATCAATCATTACATCGCCAATGATTAATACATTGAGCTTGTTGAAGGATTTGAATATTTCTTGTAAAGTCATTATTTAAGTTTTGCTAAAGCTTCTTTTACGCGTTTTACAGACTCAATCAATCTTTCTTCGGAAGTTGCATACGAAAAACGAATGCAATTATCATCACCAAATGCATCACCCGATACCAATGCTACATTTCCTTCTTCAAGCAAATACATACTTAAATCGGTTGAATTTTTTATATGATAATTATTATATGATTTACCAAAATAAAATGAAATATCTGGAAAAATATAAAATGCACCATCAGGCACATTTGTTTTCATTCCAGGGATTTCTTTTAATAAATCTAAAACCAAGTCTCTTCGTTTTTTAAATGCATCACGCATTTCAATTGTAACGTTTGGATTTGCTTTTATAGCTTCCATTGCAGCCATTTGAGCCACAGAACATGTTCCTGAAGTAAACTGACCTTGCATTTTATCACAAGCATCGGCAATCCATTTTGGGGCGCCAATGTAACCTATTCTCCAGCCTGTCATGGCAAAACCTTTTGAAACACCATTTACAGTAATTACTCTGTCATACATAAAATCAAATTGTGCAAGACTTTCATGTTTTCCAACAAAATTAATGTATTCATAAATTTCGTCTGAAATAACATACAAATCAGGATGCTGAATAATTACATCAGCCAATGATTTTAATTCTTCTTTTGAATATACCGAACCACTTGGGTTACAAGGTGTGCTAAAAACAATTAATTTAGTTTTTGGCGTAATAGATTTTTTTAATTGTTCGGCAGTAATTTTAAAATTAGATTCTACCGAAGTTGGAATTGTAACAGGAATACCTTCAGCCAATTTAATTGTTTCAATATAACTTACCCAATACGGGATGGGTACAATAACTTCTTCGCCAGGGTTTACCAAACTTAATATAACATTGGCAAGCGATTGTTTTGCTCCTGTTGATACCACAATTTGTTCTGGAGTATAAGTTAAGTTATTGTCTCGTTTAAATTTTTCAGAAATTGCTTTGCGCAACTCTAAAATTCCGGGTACTGGAGTGTAACGAGTTATATTATTATCAATCGCTTTTTTAGCAGCTTCCTTAATAAAATCAGGGGTATTAAAATCAGGCTCACCAATACTAAGGCTGATGATGTCTTTTCCTTGCGCTTGTAACTCACGGCTTTTTTTAGCCATTGCAAGCGTTTGCGATTCAGCCAAATTATTAATTCTGTTGGATAATTTACTCATACAAAATATTAGTTTAGAGTTTACAAAACTAATAAAATTGTGGGATTTGACTGTTTTTTTTCATCTGTTTGTTTAGGGTAAAAGATGGTGTTAGTTAACCCTAAATAGGCAGTTCATTATTTGACCTGCCTACGATTAAGTGTTTGTAAGACTTTCTTGTGTTTTATGGGGATAAGAAATTCTAACAAACACTAAATCGGGATTAACAGCATTAAGACAGATAGTGTAGCTTTTTCCAAAGCTTTCTACTGTCTAATTGCGGTTAAAAATATGGCTAAATCTAATCAAAATATTTTTTTGAATTGTTTTTTTATTCTACTTTTGAAACACTATATATCAGGAAATATGTACAACGATACAATTATTATTGAAAGAGGCTTACACCATAAAGAAAAACGATTGTTTCTTAAATTTCCTTATAATAAAAATCTTATCTTAATTTTAAAACAAGTACCCGATGCTAGGTGGAGCAACTCTTTTCAAGCATGGCATGTAGCCGATACAAAAGAAAATTTCAATAAAATATTTTTACTTTTTAAAGGAAAAACGTGGCTGAATTGGGATGCATTAAAAAAGAAAGAAAGCAATATACTTTCGAATATAAAAATCGAAAGAAAAAATCCTGCAGAAAAACTGGAACCACTAAATGAAGAAGGAATAAAAAAGATAGAACAATACAAACGCTGGTTGCGCTCCAAGCGATATAGCGAAAGCACTATAGAAACATATAGCAATGCGCTTAAAACTTTTTTGCGATTTTATAATCAAAAAGCTATTTCGGAAATTACCAATGAAGATATGATTTTGTTTAATAACGAATATATTTTGGCAAATGGGTTTTCGGCAACATTTCAGAACCAAGTGGTAAATGCGATAAAATTGTTTTTTAGTAAAATTGAAAACACTAAAATGCAGGTGGAGCTTATTCACCGCCCAAAAAGAGCGAAGTTGTTGCCCAATGTTTTAAGCAAAGAAGAGGTAGAAAAAATACTAAAGGTTACTAAAAATATCAAGCACAAAGCGGCTCTTTCTCTTATTTATGCTTGCGGATTAAGAAGAAGTGAATTATTAAATCTAAAAATTAATGATGTTGATTCTAAGCGCAAATTATTGATAATACGCAAAGCCAAGGGCAATAAAGATAGAATTGCGCCATTGCCCGAAAAAATAATTATTTTATTGAGAGCGTATTATGTAGCATACAAGCCTCAGCTTTTTTTATTTGAGGGACAAAATAAAAATGAAAAATATTCTGAACAGAGTTTACAAAAAGTATTAAAAAATAGTGTTACTTTAGCAAAAATAAACAAGCCGGTGAGTTTGCATTGGTTGAGACATAGTTATGCAACCCACCTTCTTGAAAAGGGCACAGATTTACGGTATATACAAGAAATTTTGGGACACAAAAGTAGCCGAACAACAGAAATATATACTCATGTAAGCAACAAAGCAATACAACAAATACAATCGCCAATAGATGATTTGGAGATATAAAAACAAAGAACAACTTTTTCTAAAAGGAGTATACAAAGTCAGCAGGTTTTTGTTGTATATGTATACCTTTGGAGTGAAAAGGTGTACATATAAGTAAGTTAGGCACAAGCATATGAAGAAAATACTTTATATACTGAAGATTACTGGAGTAGGCATTGCTGTTGGGTTAGTTATGCTTTGTCTTTGGATTCTTTTGAAACTTAACAATTCATGGAAAGGACAGATTTCCAAAAACGAATTAATAAGAATAACAACCATAATTAACGACAGTCCTTCATTTCCTCAATCCTTATATCAGTTCCATGACAGTATATATGGAAAATGTCGAAATAGAAAAGCGATTTGGGGATTAAAAAATAGATTATTAGAAGAAACTAAGGAATATTCACTGGAAAATAATCCAATTCATAAGAGTGTTTATAAACTTGATTCACCAGTAAATTGGGTAATTTATCCTCTGACTTCAAATGGTTTAATGGAAGATACTTTACGTGGGTATTGGTTCAGTTTTGGAATTCAAAAGTATTCTACTCCAGAAAAATGCTTTGACTATTATTTGCATAATGCAGACTTTAAACTTATTGAAAGGGATACGGTTAAAAGAAGAATAACAGGTATAGAAAATTTATCTAATTACTTATTTGGCAGAAAAGTTGAATCTTTAAAAAGACAAGAGCTTTTAGAACTGTTTGAAATAATTGAAAAACAAAATGAGTTTATGATATTAACGTCGCCACATATTTATTGAATGAAAAATGCCAGTGCCTAACATCATGTATAAAACATTGGGGGTTAAGTGGTTATTTGAAGTTTTCTGCCCCGCATCGGCATTTGTAACGGCAGACAGGGACGAAGCCCGCAATCCCCAACGTTTTATACATGTATCCGTTATAGGTAAGGCGGGCTGACCTACTTTTAAGATAATTTATCGGTAAATAAAAACATCTCGGTTCCTAAAAAAATCAGCAGACTTTGCGACACTCTGGCGACCACACACCGACCGCTCAAAAAGTTTAAATTTTTACCCCACCGCACTTTTTTCGCCCCGTTTGAAAAAAAACGGGGACGTTTGGCTATCACACATTGTAGCACTTTTGTAAGCCCACACAAGCCACCACCCCCCTAAAGGCTCACAAAAAAGCTACAATTTTCCCACCCACCTTTGACCTTAGCGAGTTTATTTTAGGTTGTTTAAGACAGTTTGTAACCAAACCTTATCAAAATCTATTTCTATATCGGGTAGAACACCTGTATTATCAATCGCATTTTCGGGAACACGTCTTGAACGGGTTGTTGAATAACCCAAAATATAAGGCATACAATCTAAATTCACCATACGCATATTTGAATAATCTAATACACCTGCGGTATGTTGCCCCATTAAAACGATTTTAGTACTTTGTTTTGCAGTTAATAAAAATTGCTCCGTAGAACTCGCACAATCGTTGTCTATTAATACGGCTACTTTTCGGGGGAAAGTATAAACCGTATTTAAAGTGTATGTTTCATCGTTTCCTAAACTCACTAGCTTATTCGGGTTTTCTTTCATTTTAGTAATAATGTCATTCAAACTTTTTCTTACATTTTCGGGTAAATGCGGATTTTCGTCCACAACTTTTTGCCACGATTTTATATTGTCGGGTGTAGAATAAACATCAACGCCAATAGTTTTGATAGGATTGGTATAAATAAACGGCAGAATAGGAGTATAAGAAAAATCACTTCCTCCACCATTATAGCGTACATCAATAATGAGATAAGGTTTGCTTTTTAGTTTTGTTTCATTTGCTTTAATAACATCGGCTACCTGTTTTGCAAAATGGTCGTCAAAAGATTTTATTCTTATATAAGCAGTGCTATCATCTATATCCTTATAGAAAACAACTTTATTTGAATTTTCAAATTTGTCGAAAGGTTCCGTTTTTTCTTTTGTTTTATTTTGAGGTATATCGACTTTTACAAAATCTTCAGGGTAAAATTTACCGTTTTTTATTGTGTAGTTTATTATTTCGGGGTGGTGGTCTTTAAAATAAAATATTCCTTGATATTTATCATCTTCAATGTGCTTTAGTTCAATCTTTACTTGCCCTTTTTCCCAAGATTTTACTTTTGTATTTAAAATAACACCAACATAATCTCGATATGTATTTGTATTTTTTACTAATGCTATTTCATACGATTTTGAAGGCGTTGTATAAATACCCTCAATATCTGTTAACGGCTTTCCTTTTAATTCACTAACGGTTTCTGTACCTAATAACAGATTTTCAATATCAAGTTTGTTTATACTTTTAGGGTTATAGATAAGCCGAAGATGCCCGTCTTTAAAATAATTCAAAAAACTTTGAATGACGAAATAGCAATGGTTTAATGTTGATGCGGATTTGGTTTGTTGTAATAAATTTTCACTAAGTTCTGAATAATTTTGTTTATTTAAATCTGTTACTTTGTCGCTAAATCCTGCATAATTTGTTTCTACAAAACCTTTAACAAAAAGAAATTCTTTTTCACAGTTACAAACTTGTTGCCCATATAAATTACAACAAGTATAAAGTAAAAAGACTATAATATGCAGGTAATTTTTCATAATTGAAATGAATTAGAAAATTTAGTTTGATAAAGTAGAAACACTATCAAATTTTCCTGCATCTTTGTATGGAACGGCTAATTTTTCTAAAGCCAATGCTTGAAGTGGACACCCTTTATCTTTAGCAAAAAGCCACTTTGACAATTTTTCGTGGTCTAATTCTAATGTTCCGTCTAGATTTATTTTTCCAATATTGTTTACATCATCTTTTAATGCAACTGTACATTTTTGTACTTGACCATTAGCTCTAATAGAAAAACTATTTGCTTTTGAAGCATAACAAATATAATCAGCATCACGCCCCTTGTTAGTAGCTGCATTAGATATAATTTCTTCACTTTCTTTATGTAAAACAGTAAGACCACTTTCTTCTGTATGATTAAGACCAAGAGTTTCAACTATAGTGTTTAGCATTTCTAATCTGTTTTTTTGTGCAAGAATAAGTTCGGGTCGTCCCCAAATAGGGTGAAAATGAATCTTAAAACGACTATCATTTAGGAAAATTGAAGAAGCCTCATTTTCAATAAAACTTTTCACTCCTTCAAAATTTGAATCAGAAACATTTAATCTAACGACACATTTAAAATTATATGAGGATTGTGCCATCATTTTAACATTCCGCATAATCTTATCAAAAGTAGCTTTACCGTTAATTGTTGGTCTTAATTTATCGTGATATACTTTATCACCGTCAATTGTTATTTGATATTCTGTTATACCATTATTAAAAATACTTTCAAAAGTTTTTTTATCTAATGTATAACCATTTGTAGTTATATTACCGTGATATTTTACGTTGTGTTTTTCACATAATTCTTTCGCCCAAGATGTCATATCCAAAACACCCACCTTGTTCATTAAAGGTTCACCCCCGAAATAAGATATAGCCAAATGCTGTATCTCGGAAATACGATTACTAATAAGGTTTTTAACTCCTGTTACAACTTCATCTTGAATGTTACCTAACTTAAAATCTTCATAGCAATAAACGCATCTAAAATTACATTGTTCTGTCACAAACAAAATAAGATGCAAAGAAGAATTGGTAAAACCGTGAAGCCATTCAAGAGGTTGATTGTTTGAATTGCTCATTAACCCAAAGTTTTATTATATTAAAAAATAGTCTTGAAGCCTAATACTTCAAAAAAACATCACTGTTATTTGTTTAGAGATGTTCTATTTCTCTTTACAACCTTTCTTAAGATTAATATCGAAGTGACAGAATATATTTATGTCGCCAATTTTTTGAGGATCTTCGCCACCGGGAGTGAGAAGTACAGAACCTGCTTCGACTAATGTTTCTTTGATAAATTCGTTTACACGGTCGTTAGTAACAAGGGTTCTACCTGCACTATCAAATTTAACATCGGCTGGGAACATAGTTATATTATCTCCTGCATTTAGTTCTTCTAGATTAATGTCTTTTTTTTCGGAAGTTTCTGTTTTCTTAGTCATTGGATTAGATTTTGATTAGTAATTCTATTTATTAAAAACAAATGTAATTAAACTTTTTTAATAAATTAACGCAATGACTATTATTTAGAACTAATCTGAATTAAATTCACGTATATTCAGAGCATAACGAAAATTCTGCTGTTAAGATTTGCAAACTCACAATATCAAACACATTTACAGCTTTAGAATTAAGGAATAATAGTTTTTGGCTGTAAAAGAGCTTACCATTTTTCACACCCACCTGTACGTGCTAAAAAGAAAAAAATAAAAAATTTCTTCCCTTTTGTAAAAATTTAAACTTCTAGACCGCTCAATCCACCCACACAGCAGACCGTAAAAACCAAGTGCAAACTTTCGGCAGTCACAGCACAAAATGAACAATAACAAAACCGCCCTACCTATAACAGCCAACTGGCACAATAGCGGGGGAAGTGCGTATATCAACATTTTTGTATTAAATTTACAGTTGTGCAACAGGACAGTTTAGTATTTCAAATCCGCTACTGCGCCAGTTGGCGAACCGTTAGCACTCACCCTAAAAACCGACACGACCGACAACAAACGAACAGAAAAAAGAAAGACAAATGCAAACGCTTCGCAAAATTAAAAGAGGTGTTTTGCCAACGCGCTTGCCGACACAAAAACACCACATTTAATTTTGCCCAACCGCACCCAAGCCCACCCACCACCCTGACAAAATTTTCATCTAAAACTTTGGTATCAAAACCAAAATGATTAAATTTGCCAAAATTGTCAAGACAAAAAATTCAAGGAGATGAAAGAAACATTTGGAGAGTACATTCACAAACTTAGGTCTGACAACGGCTTGACTTTGACTAAACTTGCCGCTGCATTGGACATTGACCAATCTACACTTTCAAAAATTGAAAACGGAAAACGAAATGTACCCGAAGAAATCTTACCGAAACTTTCATCCTATTTTAATCTTGACTTAAAAAAATTAGAACACGAATATTTAAGTGAGAAAATTGCTGAGTTGATTTATCCACAAGAAGAAACCAAATCATTATTGAAAGCAGCCGAAGAAAAGGCAAAGTATATCAGAACAATAAAAACTCAACAAGGTACAATCAAGTTTTAACTATGGTAGGAGCATCATTATTTTCAAGTGCAGGCATAGCAGAAACTTACTTTGAAGAAGTAGGAATAAACATTGTTGCCGCTAATGAATTGGTTCAAGAAAGAGCTGACTTGTATCAGGCATTATATCCAAAATCTAAAATGATAACAGGAAGTATTTTGGACGAAAATGTTTTCAAAACACTTGTAAAAAATACACCCAAAAAATTAGATTTTTTAATTGCATCACCGCCTTGTCAAGGAATGAGCGTAGCAGGCAAAAATAGGAATATTGAGCAAATGCTCAACGATGAAAGAAACTATCTTGTTTTCAAAATCATTGATTTTATCAAACTAAAATCGCCCGATTTTGTATTGATTGAAAATGTTCCCACATTTTTAAAATTGGTTTTACCATACGAAAACCAACAATTAAAAGTCGTTGAAATTTTAACTCTTCTGTTTGGTAAAGAATATAATATTGAAGCGAATGTTTATGATGCAGCTGAATTTGGCGTTGCACAAAGACGGACAAGAGCAATTATAAAATTATATCTAAAAGGCAAAAAATGGGAACAACCTTTAAAGTCTGAAAAGCCAATATCAGTAGAAGAAAAAATTGGTTTTTTACCAAGCATTGAAGCGGGTCAAAATTCAAAAATAAAATGGCACTTTGCTAGAAAACATTCGGATAGCCACGTTCAATGGATGAAGCATACACCAACAGGCCAAACTGCGTTTGACAATGAAAATTTTTTCCCTATAAAACCAAACGGAGAAAAAATCAAAAGCTACAAAACATCGTACAGACGAATTAATTGGGATGAACCTGCACCTACAATTACAATGCGTAACGATGCAATCAGTTCACAACTGAACGTACATCCGGGCAGAAAATTGAAAAATGGGACGTATTCCGATGCAAGAGTTTTGACACCTTTGGAACTTATGTTGTTATCTTCTTTACCACAAGATTGGAATATTCCCGACAACACACCCGAATTATTAATCAGAAAATGTATTGGAGAATGTATTCCGCCACTATTAATTAAAAACATTGTCGCCCAAATAAACCAATAGTATGACTTTAAGAATTGACAGTAAAAAATGGATTTTGTACCGACACACAAGGGATTTTGAAAAACTTTGTGTTGTTGCTGAATTTTTGAAGTCGTACACCAAAACAGGAATTTCAACAGAGGAGAAAACACAATTGAATTTAAAATTGCGGGAATTGGGATTGTATAATGAACGAAACCCCGATTTACCACTTGATGCAATAAATCACAAAATCAACCAGCTTTCATATTATATGTTTGGCTATCAAGCCAAAGTTGACGGACAAGACAGATTTTTATTCAGTCCGCTTGGTAACTTGTTTTTGAAACACATTGAAGACAAAGAAAAAGCGGCTAAAATATTTCTTGTTATGCTTTGGGCGGTTCAATATCAACATCCACATAGCGGAACAGATAACGAGTTTCAACTTTATCCATTTCGTTTGATTTACAAACTTCTTTCAGAGCCAAAACTTTCAAACAAACTATACGCTTTTGAAGTTGCTTATTCGGTTGTTTTTCTAAAAGAAGTAACAACAACTACATACAAAGAATTAATAAACGAACTATTAGCGTTAAGAAAACTTTCTGATGAAGAGCTTACTCGAAAATTTCAAGAAGATAGACACGCTTTTGTAAATTCTGCTTATGAGTGGGATTACTACGTTTCAAGTTTGTTTGAAAGTGCTGGCGTTTTGGCGAAAAAAGATGGTGTCGTGATTACGAAATTACAGCACGGAAATACTAACACTTTCCGAAAGATAACACGAAACGAAGTTTCAATTCCCGAAAATCTAAAATCATTTGTTGAGCAATTAGAAAGCGAATTTTCGTTTTTAGAAAAACCACTGCTACTCAATGACCCCGAACGTCTGAAAATTGATGTTATCAAAGAAATTTACAGTTTCTATCCGAAAACGCTTTTGGTTGCAATTGGCGAAGCTGTTGACGACTTTAAATTTGAATTGCTTAACCTTCCAAAACTTATTGAGCAGTATGCAAATAACAATGACGGAGCAGAAGCCTATCTTTTTGAAGATGCTTTGGCAGATGGGTTCAATATGTTCCACAATGTAGAAGCACAAAAAATTAGCGGAGCAGGAAACACAGATTTAGAGTGTTTATATATCCCAAGAAAGAAAAAATTTACTGTTGAAGCGAAATCAACTAAAAATAAACTTTCAAGCGTAAACGCAGGAAGACTTGCAGGACACAGAGAAAAAATTGGAGGTGCTTACACTATCGTTGTAACACCAAGATACGTTCCTGCTGTGCTTCAAGACATTCGCACAAGCCCAATCGTAATCATTCGTTCAAATACTTTTTCAGAATATTTGTACAACTGTATTGACAACGATATGAGAGAAATAGACTACGAGGATTTTGACAGTATCATCGTCAATAACCTTGGAAAAGACATTAGTAAAAACATTTCGGACTTGACGATTTCAAGGTTCGCAACACAAAAATAAAACCTGCTATGATTACAATTACAAGAGAAAATAATATGGAATTAATGGCAAGGTATCCCGACAATTATTTTGACCTTGCCATAGTTGACCCACCTTATGGAATTTTGAACAAAACCAAACGAGGTGGAGACCATAAATTTAATATGGACGAATACAGCCAATGGGATGTAAAACCCGATGACGAGTATTTTAATGAGTTATTTCGTGTTTCAAAAAATCAAATTATTTGGGGAGGAAATTATTTTGGACAACTTTGGCAAAGAAGCCAGTACAATAAAGGATTTGTAATTTGGGACAAAAAACAACCTGAAACATTAAATAATTTTTCAATGGCTGAAATGGCTTGGTCATCATTAGACAAGCCTTCAAAAATTTTTGAATACAGTGTAAGAAAAAACAGAAACAAAATTCACCCGACACAAAAACCTGTTGAACTTTACGAATGGCTTTTAAAAATGTATGCTAAACAAGGCGACAAAATTTTGGACACACATTTAGGAAGCGGAACAATTGCAGTTGCTTGTTACAATGCAGGGTTGAGTTTAACTGCTTGTGAAATTAGTGAAACATACTATCTAAACGCCTTAGAAAAAATTAAAGAAGCTGTTCCAGAAAGTGCAATCCATTCGAATGATTGTGATGCCTTTTCTTTGACTTTTCCTGAACAGAAAACTTCAAAAAATGGAATGCAAATCCTATACAAAGAACACGTTGAACAACTGAAATTATTCAAAGAAAGTAGAGCAAAATATTATGCAAGTACAAGATAATTAGCCAACGCATTTGGTGGCACATTTGTATTTTTAGCCAACGCAAAGACCAACGCTAAAAAATCCAAAAGAGCCACCAAGCCAACGCACCAAAGACAGACACGTAATGACAACGAACAAACACGACAGAAAAGAAGGGCGAAGTGCTAACAGCGGTTTTGCAAAAAAGCGGGTTCAGTGGTTAATTGAACATTTTGCCTCGCATCAACTTTTGTGGTATATTGACAGTTTTGTGCTCCGAAATCCGCTTCTTCGCAAAGCCGCAAAACGTTAGCACCAATTTTAACACAAAAACAAATAAATAGACAGTATGAAAAAAGTTACGACAATTTTAATGACAGTTTTAATGACTGCAACTATCGCTTACGGACAGACTCAAAAAGCGACAACAGAAAATGGAAAAAAAGTAATTCTCAATTCCGATGGGACTTGGAAATATGCTGACACAGTAAAAAGCGTTCAAAAATCATTAGACCCAAACGACTGTTCAAATTGGATTTCTACAGAAACGGACAAGATGGACGGCAGCACTTCTACTGCAAGTAAAAATACAATTATAGTTTCGACAGACGGAGGAAAGAAAGGGTTTGGTATTTTTATGATGCAGGGTTCAAAAGGTGGTGTAATTCTATCAATCCAAGCTGTTGGTGCAGGTAGTTGTATTGACGAAGGAGCAAAAATAAATATTCTTTTTACGGACGGAAGTAGACTAGTTTTAAGCAATAACGGCAAATTTAATTGTAAAGGTAACTCGACAGTTTATTTCGGAGGTGTGTTTGGAAAGAAAAGCGAACTAGAAGAATTAAAAACTAAAAAAATACAAACAATGAGAGTTTGGACAAGCGATAGTTATGTAGAAAAAGATTTCACTACCGACAATCAAGAAGAATTTTTTAATGTCATTAACTGTCTGACAAAATAAAAACTGGTGCTAACAGGCGTTTGGCTCAATGGCGGGTGACGTGGTTAATTGAACATTCTACCTCGCATCAACTTTTTTGGTGGATTGACAGTTCTGTGCTCCGAAATCCGCCACTGCGCCAAGCGCCAAAACGTTACCAGTAATTGTAAAACGACACTAAATGACAGATTTTGACAAAATATTTTGGGGTTTCATATTCTCTGTGGTAGGCATAGTTTTCGGTTGGACACTAAACCAACTTGGACAATGGTTTAGAACAAGACAGGAAGACAAGAAGAATTTAAAAATTGTATTATTCAACTTATTAGAAACTTACTTTGTATTCATACGCAGCGACCTTGATAAATACGTTCAAAAAATTACGGTTAAAGTTCATTCGAAAATTCCATTAAACGAACAGACAGAAGAAGCAAAGACACTCATACAAACGCTTTATTCTGGTATAATGACAAATTACTTAAAGCCAGACTTGCTAAAAGAAATAAAAATTGTTCAGGAAAATTATCAAAATTCAATAAAGACTTTAGCTGCTATTGACCCTTTAACGGCTTACTATTTAAGTGGCAGAACAAATATTCTTGAAACCTTTGACACAATTGAAGGTCTGTTCGTTAATGTAAAAGAACAGTTTCCAAATGAACAATATGAAATACAACTTGGAGCAAGTCAGGCATTAAACATTATTAAACCAGACATATTTAAAGAAACATTGGTTGATTTCGAAAATGACATCAAGAAAATAGCTTGGAAAATAAACCCGTATGTTTGGTTTAAATCAATCCGAGCAATAAAGAGACTAAAAGTCAATACAAATGAAAAACTTGACAAGGAAATTGATAAATTATTTGATAAACTAAAACCTCTTTTCGGTGGCCAATAGCTAATCGAATGATAAACAACTCAACAGAACAATGACAAAGTTAATAGCAGGGCTTGATGAAATAGCAACAGAAACACAAAAATCTGACGGTTGGTGTTATTTCTGCATTCCACAGACAGAGTATATAAAGTTTGAAACTGAAGTAAGAGCTCTATTCTCCGAAACAACCAAATTGACTTCATTCCACGGAAAAAAATTCAAGACAGACCAAGCTGACGAATATGAGCAGTTTTTAAGAATAATCAGAAAATATGCTGAGAGTTCTGTCCCGACAATATTAAGTTGCACATTGAATAGTGAAGCTTGGAAAGCACAATATTTAGGGTTTTGCGAACGAGTTACGGCAAACGTATTCACACAAATTGGCGTGACAAACACCGACTTAATTAATGTTTGCAAACAGTTGACACCGGGTCTGTTTTCTTTTATGCGACTTGTAAATCACTTTGGAAATAATAATGAGATAATAATTGAAGTTGATAGTGACAGTGTAAAAGAAAAATTCCCGCAGTTAGACACAATAATAAAGGAACACAATTTTACTGCTGACTTCTTAATGAACAAACTTTATAACGCTTATAGAAATATTCAGTTTGCAAACTCACCATCATTGGCAACTGGTGGAATTTCAGTTTTAAAAGACCAAAATTCTTTTGCTGTTCAAGCGGCTGATGTTATTGGCAACTTTTCGACCTCATACGTTTACTATAAACTTGGCAATACATCAAGCAAACGTATATTAAAAGGACAAATATTTGAAAAAGTATTTGGCGACAAGTATGGAGCTGAGAATTTTTCATCTTCAATTAAATTAGTCGGACAGAATGACCTTGAATTATTAACTGACGGTGCTTTTACTATGGAATTTACAGCGTATAACGAATAGACGATGAGAACAACTACTGGTAACAGGCGTTTGGCTCAATGGCGTGTGACGTGGTTAATTGAACATTCTACCTCGCATCAACTTTTGTGGTGTATTGACAGTTTTGTGCTCCGAAATCCGCCACTGCGCCAAGCGCCAAAAACGTTACCAGTAAGGCGTAAAATCCATTTCCATAGCAATTTTTCTGCCGACAAATAAGTTTTCGTTTTCAAATAAACTACTCAATTGATTTTTTTTTGCCAACACTATCAGGCGACCGCTTCGAAGTTTAAATTTTTACCTACCGCACTTTTAAAAAGGAAAAAAGAAATTCCATCGCACAATTTTTTGTCACGGTTTTTGTCCTTCGCATCGTTTAGCACATTTGCTGTTTATTTTTTATTATGCGTAGAAAAATTACGCATAATAAAAAATTGGCGAAGCCACCAACAGCAAAAGAGCTAAACCCTACCCACAAAAAACAAAAACAAGTGTCAAAAAATTCCACCTACCCACAGGTACTTCGTGGATAAATTACTATACTTATTTAAAAGTGTAATTAGTTAACAACATAATTCACTTTTTTTCTTTCCAATTTAGTTTTAAACCAAAAATTAATGTAACAATAGCAGATAATCCAATCAATATTCTTAGAAAATCTCCTCCTATTGTTCTATCAATCCCTGTAATTATTGAAAAAAAATCTGTCCCCGAAAGACCATAAATTGCTGAATTTATTGCTCCAATTACGGTTAACAATAACGCTATTCTAAAAATTGTTTTCATATTTTTTGTTTTTAGTTGTTTTGTAAGTTCAATAGTTTCTTCATTCTACTTTGTGGGTTTAAAAATATATTATTAAAATCCAATTGATAATATTTAAACTGTTCATCAAATTTATGCCAAGGTATTTTTCCGTTTTTTTTTATATCATCTAATGAATTAAATGTGATTTCAGAAAGAATCCTACATCTATTTAGTCCATAACTCTCATTTTCCTTTTTCATAGTTGGTTCTTCAGCAAAACCAATTCCATTTGAAACAAAGTGATGGAACATCGAAACTTCTTTATTAAAATATAATTCATTGTTAGATAGTAGTGATATTATCTTTCTAATAATTTCAAAATCTTCAAGTGAAAAATATAATACAGCACTATCAATTCTATATTCATTCCGGATATTTTTGAATACTTTAAAATCAAAAATAATATTATTGTTATATAGATTACTAAGTATTTCTTCGGTAAAATCAACGACATAATTATAATTAGCATTGAAATAAAACCTTCCTACTCCTCTTGTTTTATCAATTTCACCTATTTCACTTTTAAATACATAAAATCCATTGGAAATATTAGGAAAATGGCATGAAAACAAAATTGAAACTATGTCATTGACATGAATTTTAGTGATTTTTAAGTCTTTTGGTAAATGTAAATGTATATTTACCGTTAATGTTATTCCATTTTTTTCTACTCTTAAAATATCTTTTGATACAATACCAACAACTCGCCATCCATTACTAATAATCTTTTTATTCGGAAAAATTTTGATTAATCTATTTATAAAATCCTTATCTGTTTCAATGCTAATTTCTTGAAAATCATCCGATTTATTTAAAGTCTGCGATTTTGAATAATATTTTTTATAGTAATAGTGTGTTAACTTAATTATAGCCCTTTTAGAGTCATTAATGTCAGATAATTCAGCAACAATTTCATTACTTGAATTAAGTAATCCTTTGGTATTATCGAAAACAAAACCATTTTCTATTTCTTTAAAAATATTTTTTTTCATATCCTATCATTATCGGCTTCATAAACAATTTTGTGTAAATCTCGTGAGGTGTTACAAGCATCTTTCTTGCTACTTCTAACAACATTATATCCTGCTTAGAATACTCATATTTAAACATTGACTTACTATAGAAAATATTAAGTAAGGCAATAGAACAGAATTTCGTTAACTTAATAAAATCTAATCTTGTCGTCTTAATTGAAAATAAATATCCCTTAATAAAGTTAAAAATATGTTCCTGTGCTTCTATCATTTTATTATCGTTTTCTTCACTACAAGAATCTGAAAATTTCATATTCTCAATCCACCATAATAGATAATTACTAATAGCATAGCCAATATCTAAATACTTATCCCCTATAGAAATTAACTCCCAATCAAAAACTTTTACCTTTTGATTTTCGCTCAAATTATTAAAAACGATATTATCTTTTTTTAAATCACCATGAATAAGATTTTCCCACAAAAATTCATTCGATAGTTTTTTAATACCTTCATTTAAATCAGGATACTTCTGCATCAACTCGATACATTTTCCAAATAATGGTCCTCCAGCATTATACGCTTCTGGGGTTACATAATCAAACACTCTAAAGTAACTCTCTGTTCTTGTTTTTTGTACTTTATCTAAACAAGATTTTATCGAAATAGTATGCAATTTTCCAATTTGTACACCAAATTCATATGAAGAATTATAATCATTACTCTCAATGATTGTATTAAAGTTTTTATATTCATCTAGATATTCTAAAACAATTATTTGATTTTCTATATCTATATTTAAGGATTGTGGGGCTAATTGCTGAATTTTTAAAAACTCTTTTTGTTTTAGAGTATCATAAAATTGCAATTCGGATAATATTGTGGCATCAACAAAAGTATCGTTATTATTGCCACTTTGCTTAACAATAACATTTCCTTTGTGCGTTTCAACTTGTGCACAAAAATTTCTTAAATTCCGAATGAAAATGATTTTACAATCTTTATAACCTTCATTTTCAAGATATTCAACAATATTAGAAGAATTTAATAACATTAGAAGAAATATTACAGTTATAAAATGCCAAAGGGGAAAACATTAGTTTTCCCCTTTGGCAAAATAGTTTACCAATTTATTCACAATTTCTTGCTGCTGCTGAACAAGTAATAATTGGATGACTTGCTATTGTTGTAGTAATTGTTATCGTTGTAATTGTAGGGGTAATTACTAACGAAGCTTCAACCTCTTCTTCTAGCTTGTTTAATTCTTTAATAAAAGCTGGGTGGTCTTTAAACACAGTGCATCTGTGCTCCATAGCATAATTGTACACATTAAACACAGCATTAAGAACACCTGCTTCATCTTTACTTAATTCTTCTTTTGCGAATTTTTGTAATTTTTTCATCATTGTTTCTGGAACCGAAACGTCAATTGAATTTGCCATAATAGTATTTTTTAAGGTTAACTAACAGTTTTCATCGACAAATATAGCTATTTTTGCATTTAAAATCTTTTTTTCTAGTATTTTTTTTAGTTTTAGCTAACATGAAGAGTTTTCTATTGATTATATTTTTATCTTACTTTACAACAACAGCTATTTCTCAAGAGAAAATAGACCGTATTTATATTGATTCCTTAAAAGGATTATTAATAAGTTCTATATCAGACACTAATAAAGTAAAAGTATTACAGTCGCTAGGAAACGCAAGTATGGTAGACTCTATAGAAAATGCGATGAAATATTATAAACAAGCATTATTATTAAGTGAAGAAATATCTTACAAAAATGGAATAGCTAAATCTACATTCGATTTAGGAAGAATCTATTATATACAAGGAGATTATTTATTATCTCAGAAAGAATTTTCAAGAGCATTATCTTTATTTAAAGACACTAAAGACTCTTTACGAGTAGCAAAAACACTTAATAACCTAGGGATGATAGCCAAAGAGAAAGGGGATTATACTATAGCTTTAGATTACTACCTTAAGGCACTAAATATTGCTGAATCATTAAACGATAAATCTACTACTACTGAAATATGGAACAATATAGGATTAATCTTTTTTTGGCAAAACAATTATGAAAAAGCAGAATATTATTTTCAAAAGTGTATTGAAATGAATACCTCTTTGAATAACAATAAACGATTAATAATTAATTTTAATAATCTAGCTCTTGTTTTAACTGAAAAAGGTGATATTGATAGGGCTTTAATTTATCATAAAGAAACTCTATCTCTTGAAAAAAAATTAAATAACATAAAAGGAATTATTGGCAGTATGGGTAATATAGGTAATATTTATTATGAAAAAAAAGACTATGATACTTCACTTGTTTTATTTAAAGAAGCTTTAACTTTTGCTCATCAATTGAAAGATGAATACCTATTAGGTCAGTTGTATAGTAATATTGGTAGAACATACTTTGATTTAAACGATTTGAATAATGCTATTTTATTTAGTGATAGTGCTTTCATTATTGCTAACAAAATTGATGCGAAAGATTTATTTCTTACGTCAGCACTTACTTTGTCTGATGTTTATTTAAAAAAACAGAATTACAAACAAGCTCTTCACTTCCATATGCTCTATTCGAATTATAAAGATTCATTAATTACCCAAGAAAGCACAAAAGCAGTTGCTGAAATGGAAACAAGATACGAAACCGAAAAAAAAGAAAAAGAAATAGAACTTTTAAATAAAGAAAAAGAAAAGCAAGCTGCGATAAGCTCCGAGCAAAACAAAAGAAAAAATATGATTATTTATACAGTTGTTTTTGGTCTTTTCTTATTAGTATTATTCTCGGGGTTTTTGTACAATCGTTTTCGTATAACGCAAAAACAAAAAATAATTATTGCGGAGAAAAATAAAGAAATAACCGACAGTATAACCTACGCCAAAAGACTGCAAACAGCCATACTTCCGCCTGACAGTTTTTGGAAAAAATATTTGCCTCAAAGTTTTGTTTTATACCAACCAAAAGACATCGTTTCAGGCGACTTTTACTGGCTCGAAAATGTGAATGACCTTGTTTTGTTTGCAGCAGCAGACTGTACAGGACATGGTGTTTCTGGAGCAATGGTAAGTGTAGTTTGCAGCAATGCACTTAACCGAACAGTAAAAGAATTTGGCATAACTGAACCTGCAAAAATATTAGACAAAACCAGAGAATTAGTATTAGAAACTTTTGAAAAAAGCAACGAAGAAGTAAAAGACGGCATGGATATTTCCTTGTGTTGTTTAAATACAAAAAACAATGAATTGCTTTGGTCGGGAGCAAATAATCCATTATGGTACATTAGAGAAAATAACTTGTTTGAAATAAAAGGCGACAAACAACCCATTGGACAAAACGATAATCCGAAACCTTTTACAACACACAACATTGACTTACAAAAAGACGATACTGTTTACATCTTCACAGACGGTTATGCTGACCAATTTGGTGGAGAAAAAGGCAAAAAATTTATGTATAGACCATTAAAAGAATTATTGCTTTCTATACAAAATAAATCCATTGCCGAGCAACAAGAAGAATTACATCAAAAGTTTATTAATTGGAAAAAAAATACAGAGCAGACAGATGATGTTTTGGTTATTGGATTTAAAATTTGAGTTTTAACCTCCCACAATGTCAAGCACATCCCGAAGAAAAATCGGGATAAGCTTACCATTTTTCTGACACACTTATACAAACACGAAAAATAAAAAATTCCCTCACTAAAAATTTAAACTACCGACCATGACTACCCGACCGCAATAGTTGAACGAACGCCCATACTGGTAACATGGGCTAAAATCAAGTGGGCGTTTGTAGGTTATTAAACTTTGGTGCTTTTTATCTACTTTTGTAATGGCGGACAGTGAAGTACTTTTTAATGCCCACCAGCTCTTAGCCCAAGACCGTTAGGCACAATTAATAGACGACATCATGAGAATTAAATTTTTAGCGACTCTTTCCATTTTACTCTTGACAAAATTGTCGTTTGGGCAGACAGTATTAAAAAAGACAATTTATTTTGAATTTAATGCTTCTTCAATCGACAAAGTAGCAAAGCAAACTTTAGACACCTTAATTCAACAACTTAAATCACAGACAAATTTCTCTATTAGTCTTAGTGGCAATACTGACGATATTGGTTCTAATTCCTACAACGACTCGCTTTCTAATCAACGCAATTTAGAGGTTGAAAAATATTTTACATTACATAGCATTGACAAATCCAAAATTAGGCTCAATAGTTTTGGCGAGACAAATCCTGCTGCGCTAAACAATTCAGACCGCAATCGTTCCTTTAACAGACGAGTAGAAATATTGATTTCATTCACTAATGCAAATTCAATTAGTTCTCCACAGACAATTTCGTCTTCAAACCAACAAACAAAAGACTCTACTGTTACAGTGAAAAAAGACAACGGCATTTTAATTTCGTATGGCTCATCTTCAGTTGGCGAAATAAATTTAACTACCATCTCCAATACAAAAGAAATGGAAGCAAATAATTTTACGACAATGACAACTGACGGAGAACCGCTTACTTCCAATCTTATGGTGTGCTGGACATTGAAACCGAACAGCACGGGATTAAAAGAACCAATTAAAATTAGAGTTCCAGCAACTTATAATCCTTATTGCAGAGTGCCAGACGTAAAATATTATAATTCACAAAAGGACAGCATTAGTGGCTCAGTCAAATGGTTAGAATTGACTTCTCCAGGATGGGAAAGCGAAACTATAGATGGTGTTGAGTATTTTATAATCACAATTACTGCTGCAGATCCGAATCGCAGATGCGCCAACATGGATTGCAAAAAATTAAAAGCTACTCATGGGGAATTAAAACTCGCCACTAAAAAATATCGACTTACAAGTGTTAAAGTAATTTATGAAAGTGCCAATGCTTTGCTTGAAGGAACCGAAAAAAGTAAAAATTTATGGGACATTCAATATTTCGGAGACCCTAAAATTTCATCACCGACAATTAAAGTAACGGCAATAGACAAAAAAGGAAATAAATATTTCGCTGACTTAATAATGAAAGACCTGACAAAAGACAAAAAAGGAAATTTCATCGTGAAGAAAAGTATGCTAAAGAAAACAAATTAACTGTGCCTAACAGCACCTACAAGAAATTGGCGGTTCAGTGCTCCGCAGACAGTTTTGTGGTTAATCAAAGTTTGGTTCTCCGCATCAACATTTGTGGTGAAAATCGCCAACTTCTTGTAGCTGCAAAACGTTACCTGCAAGCGTGACAAAAGAACGAATGATAAATCTATAGATCATAAAGACATGAAAATACTTTTACTTTCGATACTTATTTTATTTTCAAGTATTATACATTGCCAGACGTGGACACCAATAGGACCAAATGGCGGATATTTTAAAGAATTCGCAATCCATCCGACAAACTCCCAAATCATAATTTCAGGCAGTGATGATAGTGGAGGCTTATGGAAAAGTACAGACGGAGGACAAACTTGGAATTTAATTACTGGAATGTTTCCCAATTTTACTGGATGGAAAGTTGTCTTTGACAAATTAAATCCAAACATAATTTATGCATGCGACCTTTATAGCCGATATGGACTTATAAAATCTTCTGACGGTGGGCTAACTTGGCAAATAATAAATTCAGGGCTTATCACCCAATATGATAGAATGGTGACAGGTTTGGTAATAGCAAACGGAACACACGACACATTGTTTATTTGTACTGGGTATGAACAAAGCGGTACTCCTCCACGACCAGGAAATGGGGTATTTAAAAGCGTTAACGGCGGATTAACTTGGACGGCTACAGGTATGCAAGGAACAACAACTCCTTGCATTGCCTCTAATGGAGTAGGTGGGGCAATTTTGGTTGGAACAAGAGGGGATGGTTTAAAAATTACTACAGACCTCGGTAATACATGGTCTAATCATCCGCAAATTCCATTAACGGCTGACATAACTGAAATTGAAACCGACAGTAATATCGTGATGATTTCTGCTGGTTTTGCAGGAATTTATCTAAGTACTGACTATGGTAATAATTTTACAAATACTGGATTAACAGGCGAATTTAATTTTGATATTAATATTTTCAAAAAAACAGCAAACATAGAATTGTTTTCATCTACGTTTAGCGGACTAAAAAAATACAATTCTCTAACAGGGTTATGGTCTGCTGTGAATCATACAGAATTAAATAATCACCTTGCGATGGGCATAGCTTCAAGGGATAACGTAATATATTTAAGCAATTTTACAAATGGATTAATTTTAAAATCAATGGATGCAGGTGTTAACTGGAACTCTGTAACACAATCACCACGAGCAACTGAAATTGGCGGGTTGTACATAGAAGCAACAAATCCTAATCATATTATTTCATCACTTTTAGGTACATATAACATTGGTGGTTTAAGTGGCAAAGAATGTATTTCTGAAACTACAGATGGAGGCGTTACTTGGACAAGAAAGGGACCAGTTGGTCATGGTGGTGTTTTAACTAAAGACCTAAATAACGCTAATACATTTTTCTTAGGAGTTTTTGGACAAGGGTTATTTAAAACTACAGACGGCTTCTCAACTTATTCTAATATCCGAACAGGCAATAAAGTGATTTTAGATGTGATTGTCAATCCTTCAAATTCTTTAGAAGTGCTAATTAGTGAATTGGATATAGCAACAAGCACTTATGCAATTCTTAAAAGCACGAATGGAGGGAGCACATTTGTTAACACATCCAGTCTGATAACAACAAAACTCGAGTACGATCCAAACAATACAACTATCGTTTATGCCGCAACATTTTCAGGGCTTTATAAAAGTACCGATGGAGGTAGTACATGGAATATTTATTTATTCAGCGGACTTCCAGTATCAACAGTAAAACCTATGACAAATCATATATACGCTTCACTATACAATGGGGTTTTATTTAAAATTATTGGCGTTTCTTTTACTAACATTACTGGTTCTTGGCCAAGTAATAGCCATATCACAAACATAATGGAACATAATGGAAAATTAGTTATTGGCATTAATGGTGCAGAAAAAGACACAACACAAAATCTAATTGGAAGCACATTTATAAGTGCCGACAGCGGAACAACTTGGACAAATATTTCAGGGAATATGCCATGTACACATGTTTATGGGGTAAATACATTGCAAGCCATTAACAATGACCTTTATGTAGCTACTTATGGAGGAGGTCTATATAAATCAATTGGTTTGATCATAGGAATGCAAGAGATGAATTTCAAAAATGAAAATATTTTAGTATTTCCCAACCCTGCTCAAAATAAATTGATTATTGAAATGCGGTTTGATACAAGAAATGCTGAGCTAAACATTTTCAACCCAACAGGACAAATTATAAAAAGCTATTCAAACATAAATAGCAGACAAATAAGTATTGAAACTACCGACCTTACTAATGGTATTTATTTTTTTATTTTACAAAATGGAGACAAACAAGTAAATGGGAAATTTATTATAAGCAAATGACGGGCAAAACGCCAGCAGGTAACAGCACCTACCCAAAAGTGGCGGGACAGTGCGAATACGAACATTTGAGTTTCAACAAACATTGGTGCGTATAGACAGTTTAGTGTTCCAAACTGCCACCTTCGGGTAGCTGCCAACCGTTAGCGGTCATTGTGGGACACACGTTCAATTCAATAGCTAAATGGACAACAAGTTAAAATATTAATTATAATAAGACGATTTATGGATGTATCAATTTTTTTTGCTAAACTATGGGGAAGTTTTCATATAATATTTGGGTTGCTATTTATTATCACTGGACAACTTGGAAAAACCATTGAGCTGACGGACAACAAATCATTTGTAATATCAACAGGTTATATTTCACTACTCATGGGACTAGTAACTGTTATTTTACACAATGTCTGGACGACTGACTGGAAGATCGCAATTACAATTCTTGGCTGGTCGACCTTAATAAAGGGGGTGATGAAAATCGGATTTCCTGAACTTATATACAGACAAGCCCAAAGATTTAGAAAGAAACAAATGCTCAGCGCTATCTTTATGATTATTTTAGGTATATGGCTATTTTGGATGAGTTTATAAACATACATAGACTTGAGAATGTTTCATCCGACAGTCTGCAACTATTGACTATTCTATAATTCCACGGTGGACAACAAAACAAAAATAACAACGAACCGCTAACAGCACATTTGCAATAGGCGGGGTTTCATGCTTCGCAGACAGTTTTGTATTAGCCAAAAGTTTTGTTCTCCGGCTGAACGTTTGTGCTAAAAAGCCCGATTGAGAATATGTATGTTATTAAAACGAATTCCATTGGTGACACATTGTGGACAAAAACATATGGACAGGTCGGCAGATATTCTTGGGGCAATGACATAATACAAACAAGTGATGGAGGATATGCCGTTACTGGTTTAATAAAAACCGCAAGTACAAATGGAGGTTTTGATCTGTACCTAGTAAAAATTGACGCATCTGGAATTGTTCAATGGGAAAAAGAGTTCAAAATTGAACCGACTAATACCGCATATACAAGTTCTGATAGGCGATCCATTCTTCAAACTTTAGATGGCGGTTTTGCGATTTCTGGTGGTTGGTTTAGCGGTATCACGAACGAACTTTTATTTATTAAAACTGACAACAATGGAACTGTTGGATTAAGCGACATACAAATTAATTCCACTTTTACTGTTTTTCCAAATCCCTTCGACCAGTTTGCGACATTAAGATTTGAAAATCCAAATAATATAAATTTTACTTTGGTATTATTTGACAGTGAGGGACGCCTTTTGAGAACAAATGCAAATATTTCATCAGACAAAATTGAAATCGAAAGAAATAATTTACGCAGTGGTTTGTACTTTTTTCAACTAATTTCAGACAACGAATTACAAGCGACAGGAAAATTAATAATAGAATAAAAGCGCTGGCTATAACACGGATTTTGCGTTAGTGGGCGGACAGTGCGAATAGAAACACATTTGACCAATTAATAAACGTTGGTGCTGGCAGACAGTTTACGGTTTCAAAAGCCCACCAACGCATGTTCTAGCCCCCTATAAATCGTACACGGTATGACAAAGTTCGGTTAAATAATTATTGATATTGTTTTTGTTTATTACTCCATTTCGGCAATTGCAACAAGTATTTTTTCTAATTTATTTTTCATTTCACTTGCTGAACAATCGTAATTATTAGCTAATACTGAAAAGCATAGCATTTCTCCTTTTTTATTTTTCACATAACCGCAATATCCTCTTGCTCTTGTTATATATCCGCTTTTTGCTCTTAAATTATTTTCGGCAAAAGTGCCATCACACAATCCGCCCAGCGAACCTGATTTACCAGCAATGGGTAATGAATTATAAAAATTTGAAAACACTTTATCTTTATATAAAATTTTTAAAACTTGAGTTTGAGTTTTTGTTGTAATAACATTCGATCGAGCCAAACCACATCCATCGTTCATGAAAAAACCAGCCACATCAACTCCTCTGTTTTTCCAATAATTCGTAATTATTTCAGTAGCATCATGCTCATTTCCATAACCTGTTTTTTTATAACAAACATATTTCAACAAATGTTCTGCATACAAATTATTGCTTTTAAGGTTTGTGTAATAAACAATTTTATCAAGAGTTGGAGAATAGTGAGAGTAAATCGTTTTTCGTTCTGTTTTTTTTATGGACTGTGTTTCTGATAATATTCTATACGTTGTAAATTTTTTTGAAACAGAAATTTGTTTTTTTAAAACAGCTTCATAAAACTGCTGTGCGCAAAATAATGCAGGGTCTGGCATTAGTGCATCCACTTCGTAATTAGATTGATTTGTAGGCACCGAACCTTCAACCAAATAACGATAAGAATAGGGTGAGGCGTAAACAAAAGCATTGTCTTTTTTACCTCCAGCTTTTACATTATTTATAATTTTTAAGTCTGAAATTTGAGGAACTACTTTTTTTATTTCTGTTAAACTATTTTCAACTCCTGATTTAAAATAGAGTGTAATCTTATTGTCTCGGTATGTTAAACCACTTGCTCCTGCTCCATAATAATTTCCCATATCAGCCCATATCCATTGGCTTGGAGTAGTATTTTCATCAAAAATACTTGCATCGGCAACTATCGCTCCTTCAATTTTTTTAATTCCTTTTTCTTTTATAATAGTTGCCCATTTTTCAACTGCAGATACAGAATCTTTTTTGTCTTTAAAATATTCTGATTCTAATGTTGGGTCGCCACCGCCCGTTATGTACAAGTTACCATGCAAAATTCCAGAAACAGAATCGAATATGCCATCATATTCAATTTTGGTTTCAAACCTAAAATCACTACCTAATATATTTAATGCTGCTCCTGTAGTTAATACTTTTAAGGTACTTGCAGGAATAAGGCTTGTATTACTATTGTACTCAAATAGTGTTGAATCTTTTTTTATGTTCATTACACACACGCTCCATTGTGCATGGCTCAAAGAAGCATCCTTTTTCAATTTTTCTACCTCTGAATTTAGTTTAAAATTGTTTTGAGAAAAAACGGCTAAAAACGAAAAGCAGAATAAAGAAATTAACAAATAACATTTATTTCTACTTATTCTTTTCATTGTTCAACTATTTAGCTATTTCAATAACAGCCATTGTTAATCTGCTAATACAAACCATCCGTCCTTTTTCATCCACAATTTCGATACTCCATAC
The DNA here is from genome assembly GCA_021155045.1 of Arcticibacter sp. GTDB lineage: Bacteria > Bacteroidota > Bacteroidia > 2-12-FULL-35-15 > 2-12-FULL-35-15 > 2-12-FULL-35-15. Next base: position 31,096 of record JAJNQB010000020.1, on the reverse strand, counting down.
ATGAGTTTTTTTTCCAATATGGATAGGTTTTGCTTCTCCAAAAACAAAACCGTTGCTAGCAGGTCTTAAATGATTAGCATTAATATCCATTCCTACACATGTATATTTGCTGTTATCTACAATTAAGTTAGATGCTATGCTACCTAATGTTTCTGCAAGAGCAACTGAAGCTCCTCCATGCAATAATTTCATTGGCTGAACAGTTCTTTTATCTACTGGCATTTTTCCTTTTAAAGAATGGTCTGTCAACTCTGTTATTTCTATACCTATCGTTTCACTCATATTATCTTGCAGCATCCACAAAATATCTTCAACCTTATATGATTTAAACCAAATTGCCATAATCTATTTTTTTTAATAAAAGTAAAAACTTTTTTGTTATGGAATTTATAAATCTAATACATCTTTTAAAAGACATACTAATATTAATGCTTATTCGTTTCACTAAAAAAATCTAAAAATTACATGAAAACAATTAATTTAACACTTATTGCATTATTAATGCTAGCATCTTGTAATAGCAAAGAAGCTAAACAGGATCAAAATCAAAATGCTTATGAAGAAAGCCCTCCACCAATATTAGAAGCTGTAAAATTTACTACACCTACTACCCCCGGTGATGAGTCTGAAGCAGGAAATACTTTGTCATACACTAAAAAGAGTAACAATGAATCATTAAAAATCAAAACTCCAGAAAAAATAAAAAAAACGGCAAACTTAAATTTTACTGTTGATGATTACGCTAAAGCCAGAGCAGATATTGAAAAAATTGTAAAAGCTGGAAATGGTTATATATCCAACGACAATGAACAAAAAAGTACGTATAGCATAACCAACGAAATGGTTATACGTGTTGTAAATAAAGATTTTGAAATATTAATCAATAACCTTTTAAAAACGGCAACAGATGTAAATTCAAAAAATATTTATGTGGAAGATGTAACGGCTCAATTTGTAGATATACAAGCGCGGTTAAATTCAAAAAAAGCAATTGAAGCAAGATATATTAGTTTATTAAGCAAAGCTCAAAAAGTTTCTGATATGCTAGAAATAGAAGAAAAACTAGGTGAAATACGAGAAGAAATTGAAGCGAAGGAAGGGGAGTTAAAATATTTATCCGATCAAGTTGATTATAGCACTATCAATCTGTACATTCATCAAGATTTTGAGTATATACCAGGAGAAAAGGCTGGTTTTTGGGGAAGAATGGGCAATGCATTTGGTAATGGTTGGAATGGATTTTTAACGTTTATCGTTGGCTTAATGTATGCATGGCCATTATGGATAATACTATGTATAGGAACAATCGTACTCGTAAAATTTATAAAAAAACGAATAAAAAAATAGGGCGATAAAAAAAATCCTGAGCAATTACTCAGGATTTTTTTTATTCTAAAGTTCTTTTATTAAATATAATATATCCAAAGTGGAATAAAACAGAGAACGGGTCTTTCACTTGATCATAATAATTAACACTTAAACTCATTGGTCCAACAGGTGTATGCCAAACAACAGCACCTGTTGCAATGTAGTGTTGAAAAGCGAACGGCTGGCTATACTCCACTTTATTGTCTTCTTTTTTAATCATCATTTGAACGGGTTGAAAAATATAACCTTCGGCACGTAATTCAACAGTTTTTCGAATATTAACTACAAATTTTATTCCTCCAGCTAGGTATTGGTGGGCTCTGTAATTTTCTTTAAATATTGTTTTACTGTCTGGTGTTGGCTGAAAGGAAGGAGCCGCAAGAACACTTGAGGTATAATTATTAAACAAGGTTTGAGTTGAGTAAACTCCTTCTCCAAACAATCCAATCTTAAATGTTCCTCTTCTATTAAAATATCTTTCAGCAGTCATTTTTAAAACAGCCCATTCATGATATTTTTTGTATTCGGGCAATGTATCAACTATAGTTGTAGAACCGGGTGTATTTGTTTCTAGCCCATTTACATACTGAATTTTTATCTTTAAATATTCGCCTTGATTTGCGTACTGTTTTCTATTCAATGAATTTATTTCATAATACAACTGTGCGGATGCTACATCAAAATCGGTTCTATCAGCTGTGTCTTTTTGAGTAAAAAAATTAGTTTGATAATATTTATCAGTTGTTCTTCCTACAACACCACCAGCCACAACTCTCGCTTCTTTAGACGTAGGAAAACCCAAATTCAATTGTCCATACTCTTCACTTTGAATCAAATAAGCAGGTTTAACATCTTCGAAAAAAGCATTTGAACTTTTAAAATAATCCCATTTGTTCCATGTAAAACCAGGCTCAATAAAAATGGGTGTTTTAAAAGGAAAATCAAATCTTGTTCTCAATTGTACAGAGGTATATAGTTTTCCGAAGTAAACATTTGCATTCATATTTGTTGCAAAACGCGATAAATAATTGTATTGAAGCCCGATATAACCCATACTAATTGGGCGATTAGAGAAATTTCCGCCAAAATCAGTTACAACATTTTTTTCTTTCTTAATGCGTAAAAACAAATCGTAATACCCTGTTTGTTCGTTGTATTTTGCTTGGGGGTAGATGTATTTAATTTTATTGTCAGAAGAAAGTCGGAAGTAACCTTTTTTTATATCTTCTAATTCTACAACTTTATTTTTATGCCTAAGGATTTTAAGTGCATAAGCTGTTTGTTTCTTGTTTAAGCCATCTATGTAAATATTATCAAACATTATTTTATGTTGTTTGTCTCTAAAGAATTTACGTTTAGTCGCTAATTCTAAAGGTTCCACTCTTCTTAAAATATGCTGTTTAATAAAATCCATATTTCGTTGAGCTGCAACATAACCACTATCAATTACATTTTGAACAGTTGAAAAATCAAATAAACCAACATCTATTTTTGGTTCTATAATTACACCTGCTTCACATAAAATATCATAATTGGACTTGCTTTGCAACATCGATTTTATTTGTGATAAAATATTATCGGCATCTGGAGGAGGGTTGTTTCCAGCTACATTGCTGCCAATCATAAAATCTGGAAAAAAATCATCAAACATAATATCTGAAGGAAAATTATTATACAATCCTCCATCAAATAAAAGTTTTCCATCAACATAAATAGGCTTTATATAAAATGGGTAAGACATAGATGCTCGAACTGCTTGTGCTAAATCGCCCTTACTAAAAATCACAGATTTTTTTATTTCTATATCCGAAGCAACACACCTAAAAGGAATAAATAAACTATCAAAATTATACTTTGCTGCTGCTATTGCTGGTGCTGCTATTTCCATTGAACCCCAATCCATAGCAATTGGAGAAATTACATTGGTTGGCAATGTTGATACAAAGGCTGAATCCAATGATAATTTTAATGTTATCCATGATGCATTGCTGTCATCTCTTTTAAAATAATAAGCATATTTATTATCTACAATTCCTTGCGACCAATTTTGAAAGCTTTCACTTTTTACAAGCTTTTCAATTTGCTCAGGCGAATATCCCATTGCATACAATGAGCCAACCAAAGCGCCCATTGATGTTCCTGTAATATAATCAATCGGGATGTGATTTTCTTCTAATGCTTTTAAAACGCCTATATGTGCTGCACCACTGGCTCCTCCTCCACTTAATACCAAACCAACTTTTTGAGCTTTAAGAGATGAGCATAGCAATAACAAGCAAACTATAAAAATAGATATAGAACCTTTGTTGATTTGCATTCGTTTTATTGATTGAATACAAAGCTAATAAGAATTAGGGAGTGAAAAAAGACTATTGCTTTTTTATTCACATCACTTTTTGAATTATTTCAGAAAAATATTCTGGAGCTTTTAGCAATCGAGAACCATACCACGAAAAAATTTCACCATCAACAATTAATATTTTAGACTGAGGGGATATTTCTTTTAGCTCATTGATGTGCTTCTCCTTAAAAGGAAAAGGCTCTGACGATAATAGGATTAAATCAAGATTGGTGTTTTTAATTTCTTCACTAGAAACTTCTGGATATCGAGATGAATGTTTTAAAAATGAGTTTTCAAATCCACAGATAGCTAACATTTCATTTATGAATGTATTGTGGCCAGCAACCATGTACGGTTTACGCCAAATAAAATATCCTACTTTTATTTTGTTTACTTGTTTTTGTCGGCTCAAAAAATTATTAAATTTTGATTCGATTTCAAGCTTTAATAACATTGCTTGCTGCTGCTTGCCTACAATTGTTCCAAGAGAGGTTATCATTTCAAAAGCATCTTTCAACGTATTAATATCACTCATCCATACGTTAAAATGCTTCATCAGCTCCTCAATCCCTTCTTTTTCATTCTCTTCTTTGTTTCCAATGATTAAGTCGGGTTGAAGTTGCTTTATTTTTTCTAAATCGTATTTTTTTGTACCTCCTATTCTCGTTTTCGACTTAAACCATTCTTGAGGATGTACACAAAATTTAGTAATGCCAATCACTTCTTCTCTTAAGCCTAAATCATAAAGCAATTCGGTTTGCGAAGGCACAAGTGAAATAATTCTCTTGGGAGTTTGTGAAAGAATAATCTTTCTTTGAAGTTGGTCTGTAAATTGATTCAAAATTTTATTCTTAAAAAAAGCAGCCGACTTATTTTGTTAAAGCATTCATAATATCATAACAAGTGATGATGTATGTTTTATCCAATTTAAAATCTTTTACTAAAACAGCCAAATTTTTATCGTTTATCATAGATGACAAAGAATCAATTGGTGCAGAAATATCAACAAATGGAAATGGTGCATCCATTACCGTTTCAATTTTTTGATTTTTTATTTCAGGATTTGCTACAATTTTTTTGTAAAGCATATTTTCATTGATAGAACCAACAATACGTTTATCATTACTCACAGGAATTTGAGAGATATCCATTTTGTTCATCAATGAAACAGCATTTCCAACAGTATCTGAACTTTCTATTGTTATTAGTTTTCCATTTGTATTGTTATTCACCAAATCTTTAGCTACCAACCCTTTTTTATCAAAAAAACCTTTTTCCATCATCCACTCATCATTAAACATTTTGCCTAAGTAACGAGTTCCATGATCATGAAAAATTACCACAACCACATCACCTTCTTTTAATTCATCTTTTAACTGTAAAAGTCCAGCCATTGCAGAACCAGCAGAATTTCCTGAAAAAATTCCTTCTTTCTTTACAATTTCACGAGTCATTATTGCAGCATCTTTATCTGTAACTTTTTCAAAACGATCGATGATATTAAAATCAACATTTGCAGGTAAAAAATCTTCGCCAATTCCTTCAGTGATGTATGGATAAATTTCATTTTTATCAAATATTCCTGTTTCCTTATATTTTTTAAAAACGGAACCATACGTATCAATTCCCCATACTTTAATATTAGGATTTTTTTCTTTTAAATATCTCCCCGTTCCACATATAGTTCCTCCAGTACCAACACCCACAACCAAATGCGTTATTTTTCCTTCTGTTTGTTCCCATATTTCAGGCCCAGTTTGTTCGTAATGTGCTTGAGAGTTACTTAAATTATCATACTGATTTGGTTTCCATGAATTTGGAACTTCTGCAACCAATCGAGAAGAAACGGAATAGTACGAACGAGGGTCTTCAGGTTCAACATCAGTAGGGCAAACAATTACATCTGCACCAAAAGCACGTAAAGCATCTACTTTTTCTTTTGATTGTTTATCTGTGGTTGTAAAAATACAATTGTATCCTTTAATAATGGCAGCAATAGCTAAACCCATACCAGTATTGCCACTTGTTCCTTCAATTATTGTTCCGCCTGGTTTTAATCGTCCATCTTTTTCGGCATCTTCAACCATCTTTAAAGCCATCCTATCTTTGATAGAATTACCTGGATTAAATGTTTCTACTTTAGCATAAACAGTTGCTTTTATATCTTTTGTGATATTATTTATTTTCACAAGTGGAGTATTTCCTATTGTTTCTAAAATATTGTTGGATGCTTTTCTAAATATCATAACTATTTTTTTTGAGATTGCGAAAATACAAAAATTAATCCGCTATCAATATTGATTTCAGAAAAAGCATTCTATCTTTGTACTATATGTCGGAAATAGTAGCTACATCCTATAAAATATTTATTAATAATAATATCGAAAAAGACATTAATCGATTTTTGAATGCTAATAAAAATAAGTATTCAAAACTTTTTATTTTGGTTGACGAAAACTCACTAAAATATTGTTATCCGCAATTAGTAGCCAAAATTCAAAAATTTGAAGAAGCCGAAATTATTGAGATTGAAAGTGGTGAAGAGCAAAAAAGCATTGAAGTATGTGTTCAAATGTGGACAGTATTGTCCGATTTAAAATCCGACCGAAAATCATTGTTTGTAAATATTGGCGGTGGCGTAATTTCAGACATGGGTGGATTTATAGCTTCCACATTTAAAAGAGGAATTGATTTCATTAACATACCAACAACTCTTTTATCGCAAGTAGATGCTTCTGTTGGAGGAAAAGTTGGAGTTGATTTAAATAATTTAAAAAACCAAATCGGTGTTTTTAATCAACCGAAAGCTGTTTTTGTTTGCCCACTATTTTTGTCAACACTCCCTAAACGCCAAGTATTATCAGGGTTTGCCGAAGTAATAAAACATTCCTTAATTGCTGATTACGACTATTGGAAAAAAATAAAAGAAATTAACTTTTCGAAAATCGAAAGTTTTGATGAAATAATAAATACTTCCATTCAAATAAAAAATAATATAGTAAGTATAGATTTTGAAGAAAAAAACATCAGAAAATCATTAAATTTTGGACATACTGTTGGGCATGCAATTGAAACATTAATGCTCGAAGGTCATAACAGAAAAACATGGATGCACGGTGAAGCTGTGGCTGTAGGAATGATTGTAGAAAGTTATTTATCCCATAAAATTTGCAAACTAAGTAAATCAGAATTGAATGAAATAACCCAATTCATTCTTTCTATTTATAAGCCAGTAAAAATAAATGAGAATGATTTTGAAAGATTAATCGAATTAATGAAAAACGATAAAAAGAATAATGATACTGACATTAACTTTTCGTTGATTAGTATAATTGGAAAAGCTGAAATCAATAAAAATATAAAGCCTGATTTAATTATTGAGGCGCTCAAATTTCTTAATAAGGAGATTTCTGTTTTTTAATTTTTTTTAACCTAAGTAATTATGTACCGCATATCTCATCCAACAAAAAAATTAAAAGGGACAATTGAATTAACTGCTTCGAAAAGTGAAAGCAACAGGGCTCTTATCATTCAAGCACTTTGCAATGAGCCTTTTGAGATACAAAATTTAGCCACAGCAAAAGATACGCAAACATTAAAAAATATTCTTACATCTGTAAAAAACAATGAAGCTATTGAAACGTATGATGTTGCTGATGCAGGAACAACCATGCGTTTTTTAACTGCTTACTTATCTACCAAAATGGGCACTCGTATTTTAACAGGTAGCCAAAGAATGAAAGAACGACCTATTGGAATTTTGGTTGATGCATTAAGAAGCATTGGAGCAAAAATCGAGTATTTAGAAAAAGAAGGATTTGCTCCTTTAAAAATAACTGGAACTGTATTAAAAGGCGGAGAAATAACAATGAAAGGAAATATAAGCAGCCAGTACATTTCTGCTTTACTATTAATTTCTACTGAATTACAAAATGGTTTAGTTATAAATTTTGAAACTGAAATCACTTCTCGCCCATATATTAATATGACTTTAAAAATGATGGAAGAATTCAGAGTTTATGGTCAATGGCAAGGAAATAGCATTTCGGTAAGTAAACAAACGTATCATCGAAAAAGTGAAAAAGATTATTCTTATACCATTGAAGCAGATTGGAGTGCTGCTTCTTATTGGTATTCAATGGCTGCACTTGCTATAGAAACAGATTTAACAATAACAGGATTGAAGTATCCTAGCTTGCAAGGTGATGCTATCGTTTCTGAATTATTTACATTTTTTGGAGTAAAAACAACTTTTAATGACAATCAAATACGTTTAATTAAAATCAAAGTAAATGATAAACATTTTGGTTATGATTTTTCTGACTGCCCTGATATTGCCCAAACAGCAGCAGTTACAGCAAGTGCTTTAGAAATACCTTTGCTAATGAATGGCTTACATACCTTACGAATAAAAGAAACAGACAGAATTGCAGCCTTAAAAAATGAAATAGAAAAAATAGGAACTACTGTTGATATTGTTGATAATACAATTGAGTTAAAACCTAACAAACAAATTACTCAACCTACTCCATTCAAAACCTATAAGGACCATAGAATGGCAATGGCTTTTGCAACATTAGCCATGAAATACGAAAACATTGTAATCGAAAATCCAGAGGTAGTTTCAAAATCTTATCCTGAATTCTGGGAAGACCTAAAAAAAGTGGGTTTTAAGATAACAGAGGCTTAATCAATTTTTTTCTTTCAAGTATCTTTTTTCAAAAAAAACGATGAAGCGAGCGTATTTCGCTTGTTCCAAATATTAGGTGGCGTATCGCCACCATAAAAAGTATTATAAATTATACCGCTTTGTTTGTAATTCACGTCCAAATGTAATTGCTTCAAATTGTTTTTGCAATTATTCCAGCGGAGTTTTTAAAAAACCATACCGAAATATTGAAAGAATTGAAAATAGAGATTATAAACATTACTAACAACTAATAAAAACTCAAATAAATTGAATAAAACAAAGTAATATTAACAATTAAATGTTAATTACTTTTGTAAAAAATTATTTTTTTGTTAATAACCTGAATTAAATTTGCTCCATTACCAAAAATCAAGCACAGCAATGAAAAGCAAACTATTTTCAAGCATTATTTACTCTATCTTGTTTTTTTGTTCCACAACAATGAATGCAGGTAATGGCGAAGGAAATAGCAACTCACCTGAAAATAAATCAGAAAAAGCTATTGCCACTTTTGAAATGAAATCATTTAAAGTGAGTAAAGAAGGCTTTGTTAGCTGGACAGCCGAAAACGAGCATGGTTCATTGCCGTATATTTTAGAGCAATTTATTTTCGACAAATGGGTTAAAGTATCGGAAGTACTAGGCATTGGAACTCCAACTCCAAATTCATATTCAATTCCTGTAATTTTGCACAGCGGAGAAAATAAATTTAGAGTCCGCCAAAAAGGCTATGATAAAATGAGTCGTTTTTCTGACATCATCACTTATTACTCAAAAAAAGAAGCAGTAAATTATTCTATCATCAATAAAAACCAAACACTATCATTTACTGGCGATACTTATTACATTATTTACGACCCTTATGGTTCTGTATTAAAGCAAGGATATGGCAATTCAGTAGATATTTCAAACTACACAAAAGGTTATTACTGCATTATATACGATAATAAATTGGGCGGTTTTGAAAAAAGGAAAGTGTTATTTAAAAATTCATTTTGTCCCATTGTAATTAATCCTTTGCATTTGTTTAAGCATAAAAGATAAGATGGAAGAAAATGCAATAAAAAAGTACGAAAATAATGATATTACAATTGTTTGGAAACAACACTTTTGTACACATTCAAAAAACTGTTGGAAAGGGCTACACAAAGTATTTAAGCCGATGGAACGCCCTTGGATAGAGCCGAATGCAGAAAGTTCTGAAAAAATTATGGAGCAAATAAACAAATGTCCTTCAGGAGCATTAAGTTATATAAACAAGAAAAAATGATAAAACAAGAAAGTGCATTAAAATTGATCCTTACAATACTTTTGTATAAGATCGTAAGCCTTTTCATTATTTAGGCTATCGGCTTTATTTAAGTCTTTACAAGCACCCTTTTTATCACCGGTGGCAAATTTAACTGCTGCACGGTTCAAGTATGCTGGCGAATAATCAAACTTCAATTTAATAGCCATATCCAAATCTTCCATTGCTCCTGTAAAATTTTTCATAGCAGCTTTTGCCGTACCTCTATTCGTATAAGCTATCACATTTTTAGGGTCCAACTTTATTGCCTCATCGTAATCGCTTACAGCACCTGAATTATTTTTAAAATTAATGCGTGAAGCTCCTCTGGTGATGTATGCTTCTACACTTGTGGGCTCATAGTCTAAATACCTACTTAAATCTTTATCTGCACCTTTAAAATCTCCACCATTATATTTGGTTTTTCCTCTCCATAGATAAGCATCATTATTTTCTGAATTGAGTTCTATTACTTTATCAAATTCACCCTTTGCAAGTACATAATCTTTTCTCCTTTCATAATAAATAACACCTCTTTTAAAATACACATCTTCCATATTTGGCTTTATTTCTAAAGCTCTGGCATAATCTTCTAATGCAAGTTGTTCGTTTTTTTCCGTTTTTTCTCTTATCATTCCACGTTGATAAAAAGATTCTGCATCATCATAATTTTTCTCCAATGCAAAATTCAAATCTTGTAAAGCCTCTTTAACTTTTCCTTGCGCTAAATAAAACATTGCTCGTTCTCTAAATACATCAGCTCTTGTATTATCAATTAATATGGCTTTGTCAAAATTTATTAAAGCATTTTTATAATCTTTCACTTTTGTTTGAGCAATTCCTAACTTATTAAAAGCATCATAAGAATTAGCATTTAGTTTTGTTGCTTTTTTATAATCTATTAAAGCTTGCTGATAAAACTTATTTGCTTTTTTAATATCTTTTTTTTTCTCATAAACAGCAGCAGAATCCATTTTATAATTACCAGACATCAGCATTTTGGTGGACACATCAGCCGTGTCTATTTTTGGCGCTTCATCCTCTTGAGCTAGTATTTTAAAGCTCAATAAAACAAAAAACAATAGTGTTAGTATATACGTTTTTTTGTTAAACATTAGGTAAATTTTTACATCCAAAAGTAGCTTAAAATAACGTGTTTAGCAATACAAATAAGGCTTAACAAATTTTAACACTACAGCATTCATGTAAATTTAACAGCTAATTATTTATAATTCAATAAAAATGAGCTTTTCGAAGAAATTATATGTTTTTTGAATCGTTAAATTTTATGTGAAAATGCTATGCCGAAATCAAAAAAAATATGTACGTTTGTTACCCTAAAAATAAAATAATAAAATCTTAATTATGAATATGGAGATGTTAAAGAAATCAATTGTTTGCATTACTGCATCACTTATAGTTAGCAGTGCTATTGCTCAATCGAATAAAGATGCCGTTTTAATGACTGTTGGTAACACCAAAGTTACAGTTGCCGAGTTCGAAAATGTTTATCATAAAAACAATACAAAAGAAGTTGATCAAAAATCATTAGGTGATTATATTGATTTATTTGTAAACTTTAAACTAAAAGTTAAAGAAGCAGAAGATATGGGCTTAGATACTGCTAAAGCCTTTAAAGAAGAATTAGCGGGCTATAGAAAACAGCTGGCACAGCCTTATTTAACAGACAAAGATGTAAACGAAAAACTTTTAGAAGAAACCTATGCACGTATGAAAGAAGATATTAATGCTTCTCACATACTTGTTAAAATTAACCCAAATGCTTTGCCAAAAGATACGCTAGAAGCCTATAATAAAATTATGGAATATCGTAAACGTGCATTAAAAGGAGAAGATTTTGCTGCTCTTGCACGTGAAAGTGCCGCAAAAGGCGACCAATCAGCAAAAGAAAATGGAGGGAATCTTGGTTATTTTTCAGCATTAGCATTGGTTTATCCTTTTGAAACAATGGCTTACACTACCAAAGTAGGCGAAATATCAATGCCTGTGCGTACTAGTTATGGTTACCACATTATGAAAATTCACGACCGCAGACCAGCACAAGGTGAAGTTTTAGTTGCTCACATCATGATTAAAACCACTCCAAACATGAATCAAGAAGATTCATTAAATGCTTACACCAAAGTAACTGAACTTTATAACAAACTTAAAGCAGGCGGTAAATTTGATGAATTAGCAACACAATTTTCTGACGATAAAACATCTGCCAAAAAAGGTGGAGAATTACCTTGGTTTGGTACCGGTAAAATGCCTGCAGATTTTGAAAAAGCTTCTTTTGCACTAAAAAACAAAGGAGAATATTGCCAACCAATGCGCACAAAATACGGATGGCATATTATTAAATTAATTGACAAACGCGGAATAGCATCATTTGAAGAAATGAAAAATGATTTGAAAGCAAAAGTTTCTAAAGATTCTCGCTCTCAAGTTGGACGTACTTCTTTAATAGCTAAAGCAAAAGCAGAATATAAATTAAAAGAAAATTTGAAAATGCGTGATGAGTTTTACAAAGTAATGGACAGTAGCATTTTTGAAGGAAAATGGGAAGCTACAAAAGCTGCAAAACTTGTTAAACCTATATTTACCTTAGGCAATAAAACATACACACAAAAAGATTTTGCCGATTATATCAACAGCCACCAAAGCAAACGTGCTAAAACAGATTTTAAAATGTTGATTGATCAAACGTACAAACAATATGTAGATGAAACAGTTGTTGCTTATGAAGAAAGTATGCTTGATTCAAAATACCCCGAGTTTAAAGCACTGATGCAAGAATACCGTGATGGAATTTTACTGTTTGAGCTAACCGACCAAAAAGTATGGAGCAAAGCAGTAAAAGATACACTTGGTTCAAAAGAGTTTTACGAAAAAAATAAAAATAACTATATGTGGGATGAGCGCGCTGATGCAACTATTTATACATGTAGCGATGCTAAAATTGCTAAACAAGTTCGTACTTTGATGAAAAAGAAAAAAACAGAAAAAGAGATTTTAGCTGAAGTAAATAAATCATCGCAATTAAATTTACAAACAGACAGCAAATTATTTACTAAAGGAGAAAACGAATTTGTAGATAAAAACTGGACACCAGCAACATCTGCTGATATTCTTACTGCCGATAAAAAAGTGGTAATAGTTGTTGTAAATAAATTAATGAAACCAGAACCAAAACCATACAACGATGCAAAAGGAATGGTTACAGCAGATTATCAAAATTATTTAGAAAAACAATGGGTAGATGAATTGAAAAAGAAATACCCTGTTAGCATTGATAAAAATGTGCTATCAACTGTTAAATAATTTTAGATTACACTATCAATATTTATTAAAGTTTATGGTGAAATAAATCACCATAAACTTTTTTAGTTTAATAAAACAATTGAAAAAACAAACATCATATTTTTTATTTTTAATTGCTTCGTCTCTTTTATTTGCTTGCAACCCAACAAAAAAAGCAGAAGAGAGCGAAGGCGATGTGATTGCAAAGGTAAATGATGCACTCCTCTACTCCTCTCAAATAAAAGATATTGTTCCTTCTGGCGTAAGCACAACCGACAGTTTAGAAATAATAAAAAAATTTATTGATAATTGGGTTAAGGAAATATTAGTAATTCAAAAAGCGGAAGACAACTTATCAGAAGAACAAAAAAATGTAGATAAACAATTAAAAGATTATCGTAATTCTTTAATTACCTACGCTTATGAAAAAGAGTTGGTTCGACAAAAACTAGATACTACGGTAAGCGAAAATGAAATTGAAGAATATTACAACAATAATCCAACAAATTTTGGGTTAAAAGATAACATCATAAAAGTGATTTATGTAAAAGTGAACAAAAAAGCTCCTCAGCTTGATAAACTAAAAAAATGGTATAAATCTGATAATACAAAAGATATTGAACAACTAGAAAACTATTGCCATCAGTTTGCTGAAAATTTTTATTTAGATGGGGAGTCGTGGCTACTTTTTGATGATTTGTTAAAAGAAATACCTATTCAAGCTTACAATAAAGAGTTATTTTTGCAAAACAATAGATTCATTGAAGTTGGCGATTCGTTATATAATTATTTTGTAAACATAAAAGGATTTAAAATCAGAAATAGCTTATCTCCCTTGTCGTTTGAGAAAGAAAATATTAAAAATATTATTTTAAATAAACGAAAACTGGAATTGATTAACCAAATGAAGACTGATGTTTACAATGACGCATTAAACAAAAATAAAATTGAAATTTACATTGATGAAAAAAATAAAAAATAGATTCTTATTACTATTCTGCTTTGGAAGCATAGCATTAAATGCGCAAGAAAAAGTGATTGATCAAATTGTGGCTATAGTTGGAAACAATCCCATACTTCAATCAGAAGTAGATACACAATACAAGCAAGCTGTAGAACAAGGAGAACCAGCAGAAGAAGCAACACGATGTAAAGTATTTGAAGAAATTCTTTATCAAAAACTATTATTAGCACAAGCGCAAAAAGATAGTTTAACCGTTACAGAAGCACAAGTAGAACAAGAAATGGATAGACGATTACAATACTACATTCGTCAGTTTGGTTCAGAAGAAAAGTTTGCTGAATTTTATGGAAAAACTACCGATGAATTTAAAGTAGATTTTAGAGATAACATGCGTAACTTATTGTTATCACAACAAATGCAAAACAAAGTAATTGGAGATATTACCGTTACTCCAAACGAAGTAAAAGAATATTTTAATAGTATTCCTACAGATTCATTACCTTTTATCAACGAAGAAGTAGAAATAGGACAAATTGTAAAAGGACCAAGCATATCGCCTGAAGCAAAAAAAATGGCGAAAGAAAAAATTGAAGATATACGAAGTAAAATTGCAACTGGAAAAAGTTCATTTGCTACCATGGCAGCACTTTATTCTGAAGACCCTGGATCTTCAAACAAAGGTGGTTTGTATGAAAAAATTCAACGAGGACAATTTGTTCCTGAATGGGATGCATTAGCATTTACTTTAAAAGCAGGCGAATTAAGCCCTGTATTTGAAACCGTTTATGGATATTTTATCATACAAGTAGTTGAACGTAGAGGCGAAGAAGTAGATGCACGTAGCTTATTGATTGCACCAAAAGTAGAATCATTAGATTTATTAAAAGCAAAATTATCGTTAGATACAATTTACACCATTCTTTCTGCCGATACCATTAGTTTTGCCGAAGCAGCAGCACGTTATTCAACAGATGGAGATAGCAAACATAACGGTGGATTACTGATAAATCCTTTTACAGGCTCTACACGTTTCGAAATGGACGAACTGGGGCAATACGACCAAAATGTAGCATTTGCTATGAATAAACTTAAAGTAGGAGAATACACGAAGCCAATGCCATTTACAACCGCAGAAGGAAAACAAGCCTACCGCATTTTATATTTAAAAACAAATGTACAAGCACATCGAGCTAATTTAAAAGACGATTATCAAAAGATACAAAGCGGAGCAACATCTGTAAAACAACAAGCAGCAATTACTAAATGGATAAATAAAAAACTGCCTGCAATATTTGTAAAAATAAATGATGATTTAAAAAATTGTGATTTTAAGAATCATTGGTTAAATTAGTTTTGAAATAATTAAGATATGTATAAATCAGACGTAGAAGCAGCAAACGCATTTGTAGAAAAATATAAATTGTTGAATGCAGAAATAAGCAAAGTAATTATTGGACAAGATGAAGTAGTTAAAGATGTTTTAATTTCTATTTTTAGCAAAGGGCATTGTTTGTTAGTTGGCGTTCCTGGTCTAGCAAAAACGCTATTGGTAAACACTATTGCCGATGTATTGGGCTTAACATACAACCGTATTCAATTTACCCCGGATTTAATGCCTTCGGATATTATTGGTTCCGAAATTTTAGGTGAAGACCGCCATTTTAAATTTATAAAAGGACCATTGTTTGCAAACATTATTTTAGCAGATGAGATTAACCGTACACCCCCTAAAACACAAGCAGCACTGCTGGAAGCCATGCAAGAACGCACCGTAACAGCAGCAGGAAAAAAATATGAATTAGGAAATCCTTTTTTTGTTTTGGCTACACAAAACCCAATTGAACAAGAAGGAACTTACCCTTTACCAGAAGCTCAACTAGACCGTTTTATGTTTAATGTTTGGTTGGATTATCCATCATTAAACGATGAAGTAACCATTGTAAAAAATACAACATCTGATAAGAAAGTTGAATTAAAAAAGATTTTAAGCAACGAAGAAATAATTTATTTTCAAGAACTAGTACGCAGAATACCTGTGGCTGATAATGTTTTGGAATATGCTGTAAAACTTGCTGCTAAAACACGCCCAAATACCGAACATGCTGCTGAAGTGGCTAATAGTTATTTATCTTGGGGAGCAGGACCACGCGCTTCGCAATTTTTAATTGTAGGAGCAAAATGCCATGCATTAATAAAAGGAAAATACTCTCCAGATATAGAAGATGTAAAAGCAGTAGCAAATGCTATTTTACGCCATCGTATTGTACGCAATTACAAAGCAGAAGCAGAAAATGTAAGTATAGAAAAAATTATTAAAGAATTGATTGCTTAATTTATTTGGGGTATTGGCATTCATTCTATTGCTGGCTGGAGATTGTACTTTGCAGGTGAAATACACCTGCAATGGCTGAAAAAAAAGAGATTCCAAACCCGACTCAAAAAAAATCCTAATTAACTAGGAATGTTCATAAAAAAAAGAAACCCTTTGATAATCAAGGGGTTTCTCTGTAGAAAGGAACCTCGATACTTCAAACCTAGCAGAGGATTTAGACCTGATAGAGATTTTTAGGAACTCGGAGTAGTTAAAATTTAGTTAAAAGGTCAAACATTCTAGCTCAAAAAAGCCACAAAATAGAAAGCAAATAAATACATGAAATGCTCAATAAAAATGAGTAGCTTTTCGTTTCACTTTTGTATTTCCATTACAAATCTAAAACCTCTTTCAACTGAAGCAGAGTGCAAGGTATCATAAGTTTCAAATGTGCTATTTTGTAAATAATATCCAGTATCATGCCAACTGCCTCCATGAGTTTTACCCTTTTCCCTCATAAATTCCTCTACATTTCCTGCCATATTATATAATCCATACCCATTGGGCTCAAAGGAATTAACGGGGACAGTAACATCAGCATTGTCATTTGTATACAAATTTCCTGAAACAAATCCGCCATTAGTAATTTTGAATTCCTTTTTTTCAAATTTTCCATATACATTTTTGATGTACATAGAATCTCTTCCTATTGAACCTTGAGGAACAACTAAAAAGTTTGCCAACCATTTGCCATTTTTTTCTTGCATTTCTATTCCATTCCAAGGAAAAGGCGATAAATCAATTTTACCTTTTGCTGCAAAAACCCATTGTTCATCTGTAGGAAGTTTAAAACATACCTTTTTGTATTTTCGTCTTTGCTCATTTAAATATTTTTTAGTCAGCCAATCGCAAAAGAATTCTGCCTGCTCGTAAGATACTCCAACAACAGGATAGTTTCTATAATGAGGATGCCGTAAATAATACTCAACAAAAGGTTCATTATAGGCAAATTTTTCCCGCCAAACTAAAGTGTCTGGCAACATTTTCTTATAATAATTTGTATCTGTTTGAATTATTTCAGATAGGAATTCAAGGTATTGACCGTTACTAACTTCATATTTACTTATATAAAATGAATCTACATTAACAGTCTTACAAAACTCACGATGAACGAAAGGAACATCTTCATCGCCAACCCCCATGTTAAAATATCCCTTTGGAATTAACACCAATGAGTTTTCAAAGGATTTAAGATTAAATCCTTTATAGGTTTTATCCTTTCCTGTGAATGCCAAAAGGATTAAAGAAACAATAAGTATTAAAATATAGTTTTTCATTATGCTAAATGAGAGTGATGCTAACTATTAAACGGATAATTTCTAAAAAGATACATAAATGATTATTGACTGTAATATATTGTCTCGATACTATTATTGCTTTTATAGACCTGCTCCATTACTAAGTTTCCTTTGTTGTAATATTTCCAAGTACCTGAAGGAATTGTTTTCTTTTCAGAAAAAGAAATTGAAAAATGGCTTTCAAGTAGCAAATTTCCATTGATATCGTAATACTGCCATGTTCCTAGCCTGTCATCTCGGAAACAATCTTTTTTATATTCGTCAAATTTCGGTACCCACGAATTTCGTTTTGGGCATCTATATTTGTAAGTTTTATATATTCCTTTACTAAATAGGAATAATTTAGATTCTCCATAGTAAATATAAGTGGTGTCATTAAGCTCTCTCTTTTCATGCAAATAAGGAGAAGTCCATTGCTGATAAAAGGACTCTGCACTTACTAATTTATTATTACTTTCGGATGAATTCCTTATTAGCTTAACACTCAGGTTTGATGGTTTGTAATAAGCCCCTCTTTCTTCTTTTTTAATATGCCTAAAAATCAAATCCTTTTCAATTCCGATGTTTGTTACATTAATTGTTTTAATTCCATTTTCAAAAGGTATACTATCAATTAAAATATCTCCAACATCTATGAGGTTTGAAAAAACAAGTATCATTGTTTCATCTCCCTTTTTTATTTGTATAGTTTTTGATTCTTGTTGACGGTAAAGAAAAGCAAATGCTACTCCTGTATTTGTATCGTTATACAACCCAACATCTACATTGGGCGAACCCTTTACGGTATTTTGCGACTCCAAAACAAAATTATTGCTTAGTTTTTGATTTTCTATTCCCTTGCCCTTTAACAATGTTAATTTACCTGTTTTTAGAATTAAAGTATCTTTTGGGGATGGGAAAATTTGTTTTGTTTTAGAATCATATATTGTAAAAAGAATTTTTCTAAAATCATCTTCTTTATAAGCAGAAATATTTAGTTCACTAAATTTTTTTTGGTAAGATAGACTACTAGCTTTTTCAAAATCTGAATTTGCTAAATTTTCCCAATTTTTATCGCCAAGCAATCGCCAAATGCCACTTCTACAGCAATATAATTCAGGGTTTTTATCATCATTCGGAATCGCTAAATTTATACAGTCTAACGCCTCTTGATTTCTTTCCAATTCAACTAATACTTTTGCTTTCCACAAACTGGTTTTGGAATTAACCAATCCTAATTTTTCAGCATCTAACAAATCGTTTAATGATCTTGTCAGAATAGGAATGGAAAGTTCGTGGCTTCCGGAATGATGAGACTTTTCAAAGAGGGCAATTGCTCTCAGTAAATAGGGCATTGCATCTTTTTTATGTGTTTCTAAAACACTATCTAAAAGGGACAATGATTCCTCATAGTAAATCGAGCTATAAGGAAATTCTAAGGCATTAAGCCAATCATTGTAAGCACTAGCAAAATCACCTTTCGCATATTTAGCTGATGCCAATACAAAATAATTTGTATAGTTGTCTGGCAAGGCATTATAAATCGAATGATTAGGATAAAATTTTAAGTCTTCGTTCTTTTTTATAATTTTCTGATATTCCGTAATTACTGTATCATAATTATGCAAATACTTAATATTAAAAAATGCTCTATCCTTTCTTATCCACTCCTCCACATTGCTTTCAGTGTAGTGAATTTTTTTCATTGCTAGATTGTATTGGTCTAGCGCTTCATTTAGCTTTTTTAATTTTATTAATGATTTTATACTTATTTGATAAAATCCGTAATCATTAGATCTTAACTCGATTGCCTTCTTAGCATATTCCTCGGCTTTAGTGTATTCGTTAATATTATAATACGCTTCTGCTAAACGATAATTGACATCAGGCAATAAGAATTCTTCAATACGCCCATATCGATTTCTTTTTTTTGAAGCAAGTATTAAAAACTCAATGGCTGATTTATATTGACTTCTATTAATTGCATTAATCCCTTTTATCAGATAGAATGCCTGCGGTAAATTGTCTTCGTGTAAAAATGAAATATTAATACTAGGCTTCTGTTTAATAATTATAGAGTCTTTATTCAATACTCTAGAGTAGCTAGTGTAGCCTGATTTTAGGCGCAAGGTATCTACTTGACCAAATTTACCAGCAGGATTAGTTTCTAGTACATTATAAAAATCAACAATACTTGTATCAGAACCGTATAAGAAATACAATCTAATGTTTATTGTTTTAGCTTGGGTGTAGTATAAATTGAGGCTGCTTTGGGGATAAAGAGAAATAGTGTCGCTTTTAGGTAGTTCAATTTCATGAGAAATTAAAGAAGTTTCATTTCCAAAATAGTCGTTTATTATAAAGGCTCTAACTATTAAATTGTCCCGAATTGACAGTCGATTGTTTTTAGCATCAAATACAGAATAAATAACAAGACCGCCTCCACCTCCTGGTTGAGCCTGAACAAAACCACATACTAAACAGAACAGAAGAAAAAAGGCTCTTTTCATTGAATGAATTTAAAAGAAAGAAGTAAGAAAACCAAATTTCCAGAACATTAATGGGATATTTCCTCATCCCAGCTCCTCTTTGATTTCTTATTTATCACAACGAATATTCATCAAAACAGCGATAAGCTCTTTCGTTTTCATTTTTTCTTCGTGTTCTGCTAGGATACTTTAAAATACTAAATATACTAATATGTTTTGCCCTTATATCATGGAGTGTTTCTTGCGTTTTCAGTTTTTCCACCAATATTCTTGAGTTTTCCAGTGAAAAACTCGAGATTCTACAAGTATTCTTCAGTTTTCTACTGGAATAATCAAGATTCCACAAGTATTCTTCAGTTTTCCACCAGTATTCCTCTTGGATACTAACAATTCCATCAGCATTCTCTAGTTTTTCACCAGTATTCCAGTGGGATACTAACGATTTCATCAGTTTTTAACAGTATTCTTTAGTATTCCTCCAATATCCCTTGCAGGTTGCTCCCCAGCAGAGCTTGTTTTTGTTTCTATTCAACGGCACAAATATATAAAATTATAAACTGACACAGTTTATTGAATACTCCCTCATAGTCTTTTATCCAACAATTCATCAGGAGATTTAATCTGTGGATCATACCAATCTGCTTTTTTTCTTGCCCACACCAACCAATTTTTAAGTTCCTCTGTTATTTTGCTTCCAGCTTTGCGTTCCACTTCATTAATATAGCTCCGCATAGTTTCTGCTTCTTGCCATTGTTTGGAATTTTGTAATAGTTGTTTAAAATCTGCAAGTTCTTTATCTCTACGTTCTTTTATTTCATCTTCAATACGTTTTTGTTCTCTTTGCTCTGCCCATATTTTTTCTAGCATAATTCTTTCCTCCACCAATCTTTTGCCCTCCAACTCTAGCTTTGCAATTAATTTTGATAATTGTGTTTCAACTGGCAATTTTCCGTCTTTCACTAGCTCAACATTTGAATAGCGAATTCTAGCATTAAATAACAAAATTCCAGTTGGTACAAAATCATACTCTTGCCAGCTCATATTACTTGGTTTGGGAATTTTTTTTAATTTTTCTCTTATATTAATTTGTATTTCCTTCCCTTCAACAACTATACAAGTTTTGTTATTGTAAGTTTCAATTCTATGACCTCTTTTTTCGCAAGCCTTTATAAAGGTGTTCATAAAACGAAGTGCGCGACTAACATTTTCTTGTGAAACATGAATATGTAAATTGCTTCCATAGGTATTTGATAAACCATCACGATAGCAAAAATTGCGTTTTTGTGTTAGATCGTTTTTTGCAGCTGATATTAATTTGCTGGGATTAGATAATCTTTCTGGAATCACAAGAAGATCTCCAAGAGAGTTTTCTATGGCTTTTGTGAGTGTAGCGAGTTCGCTCAAAATACCTGAATTGCCAACAACACCTTCTTCTCTCAATTGTAGTGTAATCTCTGTCTCCCCTAAATAATTGGAAGGCAATTTGATTATTTCTACCGTTTTATTGAATCTTACCTTTTCCCAATGACCCGATTTTGGTAAAGGAATCTCCATTTTAATACAAATCTTTCTTAATCCTACATCAGATATTGAATACTTCTTTGCTAATGTTGTAAAGGGATTTGACCATACTAAGTTGTATAGTTCTTGGCGGGTTAGGGTTTGGCTATTCATGATTATTTTAATTTGATATGCAAAAATGAAAACTTTCTAATTAAATAAGCACAATTGTGGCTTGGCAATGTTTTTTTACTATTTTAGCAAGGATTCTGAGCTACTCTCTCAATCAATTTTAAATACTTTAATTGAAACATGAAAAATACTCCGTTTTTTGTGGGAGTGGCGTATACTGCTTCCTTATTTTACTTAGAAATTGAGCTAGATTTTATATATTTACTCGTTAACTAAGTATAAATGAACCAAAATCCTGAACAAATAGCACGCGACAATATCGACAAGCAATTACTTGCTTGTGACTGGATTATTCAGGATAAGAAAAAAATAAATTTAGTAGCTGGATTGGGTGTTGCTGTGCGCGAATTGCAAACCGATATTGGCCCTGCCGATTATGTTTTATTCGTAGATAAAAAACCTGTTGGGATTATTGAAGCGAAACGCGAGGATGAAGCTGTGAAACTAACCACTGTAGAAGATCAATCTGCTGGATATGCAACTGCCAAACTTCGTTTATTGGATAATGCACCCTTGCCTTTTGTTTATGAAAGCACTGGTGAGATTACCCGTTTTACAGATTACCGAGACCCCAAACCTCGTTCACGAAATGTTTTTACTTTTCATCGTCCCGAAACATTTATTCAATGGATAAAAGAAGCAAAAACATTGCGAGCACGTTTACTAGATATACCAGTATTACCTATTGATGGTTTGCGTGATTGCCAAATAACTGCAATAAATAATTTGGACAAGTCATTTAAAGATCAACGTCCGAAAGCCTTAATTCAAATGGCTACGGGTTCTGGTAAAACATTTACAGCTATCACATTTATTTACCGCTTACTAAAATTCGCAAAAGCAAAACGTATTTTGTTTTTAGTGGATACTAAAAATCTGGGGGAACAGGCAGAAGGTGAATTTCGTTCCTTCACAGCCAATGATGATAACCGTTTGTTTACTGAATTATACGGTGTAACACGATTAAACAGCTCATTTATTCCTAACGATTCCCAAGTTTATATTTCTACCATTCAGCGGATGTATTCTATTCTGAAAGAAACAGAGCTAGATGAAAGTGCCGAATTAGACAACCCGAATGAAACGAAGTTTGAAGCAAAGGAACCTGTTCCTGTTGGATATAACGAAAAAGTACCTATTGAGTTTTTTGATTTTATTGTAATTGATGAATGTCACCGAAGTATTTACAATTTATGGAAACAGGTGTTGGATTATTTTGATGTGTTTCAAATCGGTTTAACTGCAACACCCGATAACAGAACTTTTGGTTATTTCAACCAAAATCTAGTTTCTGATTACGGTTATGAAAAAGCAGTGATTGATGGTGTATTGGTTCCGTACAATGTATTTACTGTTGAAACAGAAATTACAAAAAAAGGAAGTAAAATAAAGATTGGTGAAAAAGTTGACAAGCGCGAACGCCTTACACGTAAAAAGTTTTGGGAAGCCATTGATGAAGATATTGAATATAGTGGTAAACAATTGGACAAAGAAATTGTAAACCCAAGCACTATTCGTACAATTGTTAAAGCAGTAAAAGAAAACCTTCCAGCTATGTTTCCAGACCGTGTTGATACTAATGGAGTTTTCGAAGTTCCAAAGATGCTCATCTTCGCGAAAACGGATTCTCATGCAGAAGATATTATTGAAATTGTGCGTGAAGAGTTTGCAGAAGAAAACAAATTCTGTAAAAAAATAACGTACAAAAGTGAAGAAGACCCTAAATCTGTCTTACAACAATTCCGTAACGATTATTACCCTCGTATTGCTGTTACTGTTGATATGATTGCAACAGGAACTGATATTCGCCCCTTGGAAGTATTGCTTTTTATGCGCGATGTAAAAAGTAGAAGCTATTACGAGCAAATGAAAGGCCGTGGAACAAGAACTTGTAGTGTTGAAGAATTAAAAGCGAAAGGAACCCCTTCAGCAAAATTTAGTAAAGACCATTTTGTCATTATTGATGCGATTGGGGTAGAAAGCTCACAAAAAACGGATTCTCGACCATTAGAAAAAGCACCAAATGTTTCCTTGAAAGATGTATTGCAAAACATTGCAATGGGAAATACTTCTGAGGAAATGCTAAGTACACTTGCTAACCGATTGATTCGTTTGGAGCGACAACTTTCTGAAAAAGATAAACAAAAGTTTTCTGAGCAAGCAAATGGATTTACCATTAACCATATTGTAAAACAATTGTTAAATGCGCACGACCCAGATACTTTAGAAGGGATAAAATCAAAAGTCAAAATAGAACTACAAGGGGAATCACCAGCAGATATAAATTCAACAATCACAACTCAACATTCGAAATTAGTTGAAGAAGCTGTTGCAGTATTCCACAACCCCGACTTACGAGAGTTTATTGTTGACATCCGCAAAAAGTATGATCAAATAATTGATGTGGTAAACATTGACACAATTACAAACATAGGCTGGGTTAAAGATCAAGCCGCAGCAGCAACTACTACAATTAATGATTTCAAGGCTTGGATTATTAGCCACAAAGATGAAATAACTGCGTTGCAAATATTTTATGCACAAGCTTATCGTAGAAGAGAATTTTCATACAAAATGATTAAAGATCTATGCGAAAAATTAAAAACGGAAAAACCTTTATTAGCTCCATTAAATGTTTGGCGAGCGTATGAGCAATTGGAAAAAACGAACGGTTCTGCTAAAAACGAATTGATTGCTTTGGTTTCATTAATTCGTAGGGTTGTTGAGATTGATAAAACATTAACTGCTTATGATAAAACAGTAGACAAAAATTTTCAAGATTGGGTATTTAAAAAACAAGCGGGACAGCTAAAGTTTACAGAAGAACAAATGCAATGGTTGCGAATGATGAAAGATTATGTAACAAACAGTTTTCATTTAGATAAAGACGATTTTGATTTAGACCCTTTTAATAAAAATGGCGGATTAAGCAAAATGTGGCAATTGTTTGGAGAAAAAACCGATGAAATTATTAATGAATTAAATGAGGTGCTAGCTGCATAATGTTTCGTGTAAATTAAAAAAAATAAATTATGATAAACCTTACCAAACTTGCAATTCATGAAATTGTAAAAGAATCGCAAACAAACGAGGCAACAGCATTTATAACAAATGGATGTCTGGCTATTAATGACATGAATAGGGCTCTTGTTGAAAAATTAAATGATTCTTATAAAAGCGACAAAATTGTATATGCAATTTTCGATACAGGGGATGATAAATATTTTCGAACACAATTCGTACAATATAATTCTGCAACGGATAAGGCTGATTCATTATTTTTAACTTTTACAAAAAACGTAACTGAGAATCTTAAAAATCAAATAAGGCATGTAACATTAGCGAAAGGCGGGTTTTTAGTTTTTGTGGAGTACACGCATGATGGTCATAATTATATTGGTGTATTTATAGTAAGAGATACTAAAGGGGTTGTCTTCAATAAAGATTTAACAGCACATAATGTTCAAGTAAGTTCAGTTACGTACATGAATACGGATAAGCTTGTGCTGGCATGTCGAATCAATTTAAATAAGTTTGCTGCTAATGACGGGAAGTACTTAACATTTTTAAGAAGAGGTCAAGCGGAAGTTTCTGATTATTTTACTAACTGGATTGCTGCCGCACAACCTGAGAGTAGTAAGGAATTTACAGAACACTTATATAACATGGTTAATGGAATGACTTTACCAATCAATCCAGAAACAAGTCAACCGTACGAGTTAAATTTATATAGACAGAAGCTTGTAAGCTATATCAAAGAAAAAAATAAAGTAGTCGATTTGCATGATTTAGGAAGGCATTTCTACAATAATGATTCAGAGTTTGTGGATTATAGAGATCAACATGGAATTGAAATCGACAATGAATTTAAAGCGGATAATTCTACTCTTAAAAAGTTCAATCTAATTGATTTGAAAACTAGAGGAATCCAATTAAAGTTCAGCAGAGGTTTATTAAGCTCTGGTGAAATTGCTATTGGGACAGGAAAACAAGTAATAATAAGATCGCAAGAATTACAAGATGCTTTAAAAAGCGAAATGAATTCACAATAAGCTATGCTGGATATATTTTCACGTTTTTTTTTAATCTTAAACACTTCTGATGCAAAATACGATGCGCTGGAAGAAATCATAACGCTGTATCCAAATGAAGATGATTCCTCCTTTTTAAGTGCCAATGATTTTAAGCCAACTAACATTCAAAATTCGGGTGTCCAAATTGAAACAAAAAAATTAGCTTTTAAATTTTATTGGAATGATGACGAATTCCTTACCAAGTATTCCAACGTTCAAAACCTTAAAGAACAAAACATTTTTGTTTACAATTCAAATAAAAGTTTATTTCGCCTTTATCTGAATAATCAGGAGTACCAAGATACTACAATTGTCAATACCTTCTTTTTCGTAAACGCCATAACGTATATAGAATTTATTTCATTATTAAAAGAGAAATCCATAAGCAATGAGGATGATTTTCATTTTATTGATAATTTCGATCAGTCTTCAAAGCGCTTTTTAATAACATCATCAAAAGAGCCTGGAAAATTACTATTGCCCATACCTGAATCGATTGTAACAGGTGATATGACAATTAACAAATCAAGCATATTGAATGATTTTAATATAGTATTTGAACCAACCAACAAAAATTTACCTATTTTTTTAAAGAATGAAATTTACGCACAGTTAAAAAATGTTTCCGAACAAGATCGAATTAAATATTTGTTTGAAAACTTTTTAAATGTAAATAAAATTGCCGAGAAAAATTTCGAAACATTTATTCATGATTTTTCAATTGATACTTTAAAAAAGGATTATGACGATTATAAAAAGAATTACTTTGAATTGATCTCCGATGTTATCGGCAAAATAACTAACCAATTCATAGCCCTTCCAATTACTGTTGCAACAGCAGCATTTACAATTACAAGGGTTGAAAGTTCTCTTTTTTCCTGCACACTTATTATTGGGGCATTAATTGGCTCATCCATTTATTTGTCGTTCCTCTTGCTTCTATACAAAAAAGATTTGTCATATTTTTCAGAAGCTGTTGAAAATGATTATGCTAAAATATCTAAGAATAAATTTTTTGAAAAACACTCCGAGGAAATTAAAGATTTCAATATTATAAAAGATAATCTGCTATTCAAAATCAGAATATATAAACGACTTACTTATGTCTATTTCCTTTTGATGTGGTTATTTAACACTCTTTTGGTTTATTTAATTTTTTATTTGAAACTAAAAGAATCATACAGCATAATTTCATTTTCTTTAGTTGCCATTTTAATTAATATCGGTTTAATGTATCTATTTGAAAGTAATTATGGCTCTGGGAAGAAAAACGATTAATATAAGAATGAGATTATTAATAAATTAAATGAAGTATTAGCAGCGTAGGAAATGAAAAAGGTGTTTACTTTAAATAAAAAAAACGATAAGGAAATAATTAAATTAAATCCTGAAAATCCGTATTTTAGAATATCTCACATTAAAGTACTTGAAGAAGTTAAAAAAGATGGTGACCGAACAGGTTATATATATAAGAACATTGTATTGACGTTAAATCAGCGTGGGGAAAAGGCGAATGGGTGGAGCGGTTTTCCTTTCTTTTATGGAGAATCAGAATTACACTTTCCTTCTAACGGAGAGTTTAAGGTTAATGACGTTGAAATAGATTTTACGAAGCATACAACAATGGAACTTGTCTATAGCAATACTACAGCTAATGATTTATCAATTGAGGTACATTGTGTTCTTATAAATAATAATGTTTCACTCGAGAATCCCTTTGAAAATTTCAAGAATCATATTGGAAGAAAAGATAATGTAAAAATTCTTTTTTCAGCACCATTTGGCCAAGGGAAAACTACATTTTTAAATCATTTTTTCGAAAAGCATAGCAAAGAGTATGACGTATTTCGGGTTTTTCCTGTTAATTATTCTATCTCACACAATGAAGATGTTTTTAAATATATAAAAACGGAAATACTAACACAATTATTTAGCAAGGATGTGGAATTTGATAAGGAAACCTTTTCTTATTTTTTAACAGCACCACAGTTTTTCAAGAATGATCCCTATCGAATTCTTTCACCCTTAATAGGATTGATTCCTAAGATAGGTAAAAGTGCATCGGAGTTTTCGGATAAAATTTACAAACTTGCAAAGGAGTATTTTGATTATAATGATAAATTAAAAGTTGATGATAAAAAGAAGGCTCAGGAGTTTATTAAAGAACTATATGAAAAAGAAGGCTCCGTTTTTGAAGATAATTTTTATACTCAACTAATTCGCCAGCAACTCGAAAAGTTGCATGATTCTTCAAATAAGCTAAATGTATTGGTAATAGAAGATTTAGACAGGATGGATCCCGATCATATTTTTAGAATATTAAATGTTTTTGCAGCTCATTTTGACGATTCAGACAAATATGATGGGTATTCAAACAAATTTGGTTTTGATAAGATAATTTTAGTAGGCGACTACAATAATATCAAAAATATTTATGAATATAGATACGGACCAAAAGTACGATTCGATGGGTATATTAACAAATACTACTCCACAGAGCCATTTATCTATAACAATGTAGAAGCAATTAAAGAAATCATTGTAGGAATACGAAGGACACAAAGTGTTTTCCAACAAAACATTATAGTAGAAATTTTAATATGCATAATCGAAGATTTAGTAAGCACGAATGGAATTACATTAAGGGACCTATTAAAACTTCAAAAACTGGATATTTATTCAGTTTTCTTAAATCTAAATAACCGGAACTATAATAGATCAAAAGACTTTTACCCTAAGTTCCCCTTTTTTATTGGAATACATTATCTAACAAAACTATTTGATCCTGATACCCTTATTTCGAAGCTAGAGGACTGTAAATACAACGTCAATTCAACTAAAAATTTCAATTATTCACACTTTGCTAGCATAGGTTTGCCTTCCTTAGTTTTAAACATAAATGTTGACCATCATGAAGCTAGGTATAAACTAAATAATTATGATTTGAAATTCACAATAGTACAGAATTATGATCATAATTCAGGATTAGGATTTTATGAAGTAAATCAAATACACAATATTGTTGGAGGGCAAGCAACACCTGTAACCCTTAACAAAAAAGATTTTTATAATATTTTAATTTTAAATACAAAAAAATTTAAAGAGGTAGGAGGGTTTGATTAATGATTGATGAAAAAAAATTACCACAAGGGTGGGAAATAGTTAAAGTTTCAAATGTTGCAAAATTATATAGAGGTATAAATTATACTAAAGATGTCTCGTCTAATTTCCCTTTTAAGGATGGGTTGCCAATACTAAGAGGTAACAATATTAATATGGAACTTAATTTTGATGATTTAGTATATGTGCCAAAATCATTAATAAAAGTTGAGCAGCTTGTAAAAAAAGATGATATCATATTTGCAATGTCTAGTGGTAGTAAGCATTTAGTTGGAAAGACAGCTGTTGCTAAAAGTGATTTTAATGGTAGTTATGGTGCTTTTTGTGGTCTTTTAAGAGTTGATGATTCTATTAACAAAAAATATATTTCGTTAATTTTTAAAGGAAATGCATACAGAAAATTAATTTCAGAGATTGCTAAAGGGACAAGTATTAATAATCTTAAAAGAGAACATATCTTAGATTTTGAATTTCCACTCCCTCCCCTCCCAACCCAACAACTCATCGTTTCCAAAATAGAAAAACTTTTTTCTGAATTAGATAAAGGAATAGAAAATTTAAAAACTGCACAAAAGCAATTAAAAACATATAGGCAAGCTGTTTTAAAATGGGCATTTGAAGGAAAGTTGACGAATAAAAATATTAAAGATGGTGAGTTGCCGAAGGGATGGAAGATGGTAAGTATTGAAGATGTAGCGAAAGTTGGAACAGGAGCAACGCCATTAAAAGGTAATAAAAAGTATTATGAAAATGGTAAGATTGCTTGGATAACAAGTGGCGCATTAAACGATGAATATGTAAGAGAGGCAACAGATTATGTTACAGAATTGGCACTTAAAGAAACTAATCTTTCACTTTATCCCAAGCACACTCTTTTGCTAGCCATGTATGGCGAAGGTAAGACACGCGGAAAATGTTCTGAGCTATTAATTGAGGCGAGCACAAATCAGGCTATTGCAGCAATTAGTTTTGAAAATCATGATATGAAGGTTAAGCCATTTTTAAAATATTTTCTTCTTAAAAACTATAATGATATAAGAATGCTTTCTTCAGGTGGAGTTCAACCAAATTTGAATTTAGGAATTGTAAAAAAAACATTATTTCCTTTTCCTGCAAATGATGAACAAAACTTAATTATCCAAGAAATTGAAAGCCGTTTAAGTGTTGCCGACAAAATGGAAGAAAGCATAAATCAAAGCTTGCAGCAAGCAGAAGCATTAAGACAAAGTATATTAAAAAAAGCGTTTGAAGGGAAATTGGTGTAATGGAAGAATATTTTAGATGCAAAGTCAAAATTACAAAAGCTGGTATTTATCCTGTTGTCGGAGGAAGATTCACACATGTAAAATCAAAAGATGATTATGCTTTGTATATATTAAAAGATAAAAAGAGTTTTATTTATGTTGGAATAACCAAGCAAAGTATTCGTGCAAGATTTGGAAGCAGTTTTTATGCATTTAAAAACAAGAAATCTAAAACATATTTTAATGGTTATACTGGTTATAAATGGATTGAAGAATATCAAAAGTCAAAGAAGCATTTAGATCTGATTGTAATTCCATTAGAAAAAGAAAAAATTATGTCAGAAACTATTGAAGCGGAACTGGTTTGTCTTATTAGAAATAAAACTGGAAAATGGCCTTTATTTCAGCATGAGATACATTTTCATAATAATGACAGGGCAGAACAAGTTGCAAAAAATATTTTTAAAAGTGTTTGATAGAATGTTAATTTAAATTTTCGTTATGCTTATAAACTACATATATATTGATAAGTACAGAGGAATTGAAGATTTTAATCTTAATTTTTCAAACGAATTTAGGTTTTATTTTGATAAAGATAAGATGTCACTGGACTTATCTCCCAAAGATCATCATATAGAAAACTTTTATAGCGAAAACATTAAGAATCTTTCAGCAATAATTGGAGAAAATGGAACAGGGAAATCTACAATTCTTGATTTCATTAATTATGAATTGTTATTTCCTAAGGATATAGATAAAAAATTGTTTAATTGTATTCTTTCGGTTTCAGACCCCAAAACAAAAGTAAATAACATTATATATATTGGTTTTGAGAAGAAAAAAATTAATCTGTTAAACAAAGAGAAGATAAAAGTT
>JAJNQB010000005.1 GCA_021155045.1 Arcticibacter sp. | reverse complement strand
GAACGATTTTACAATTATAAACATTTAATTTACTTTTAAACAAGTATTAAGCCAAAAGGTTTTCAACAAATTAGATGAAATAAAAAATGCTGTTATTTTTAGTAACAGCATTAGATTGTATTTATTATTAGAGTGTATTACAATACTATTATTCCGTAGAATGATAGTATTAGAACGGATGTAGCAATGCTTACGATAATACCGTAAAAAAGCTGAGTAGACTTAATTTTCATGTTTAGTAATGTAATTATTTAATTATTAATTTTTTAGTAAATGAATTATCTGCATTTTTTAGTTGTAAAAAATACATTCCTTTTGATAATGTTTCATTTATTTCTAATTTAGTGTCTGTTATTTGAACAGGCTTTGAATAAACCAATTTACCTGTTAAATCAACAATTTCTAATGTATAATTTGAATCTGAAGGGTGATTAAAATTTAACACAAAACCATCTTGGCTAGCAGGATTAGGAACAATATCAAAATCTAAATTTGCATCTTCTTCAAATTGAATTGCCTGTATTGCCGAAGTAGTTGTTTTTCCATCATAATCCGTTTGTTTTAAACGATAGTAGGAAGTACCACTATATGGTTTTGTATCAACTTTGGAGTAATTTAATACTTGGGTACTGTTTCCATTCACAGCTTGTGAAACAACAACACCAACAGTTTCCCAGACTATACCATCTTTTGATTTCTCAAGAGTAAAATAGCTATTATTAGATTCAGTTGCTGTTACCCAATCAGCTTTTATTTCATCCCCTTTTTTATGAGCATTAAAAGAAATTAGTTCAATAGGCAAAACAATGCAACCTCCTGTTAAATTCGTTAATGTGTAGGAATAAGCACAAGCATCACCAGCGAAGCCATCAACCATCATATACGCACACTCTCCCGCAGCCAGTGTAATAGTTGGTGAAGTCCAAGAACCTCCTGAATAAGTTGGATTTGCTGCTTGAGAATGCCATGTTAAAGCTGAAGGTGTGCCCGTAAACAGGGCCATCTGAGCACCACTGTTTACACCAGAAAAAACACATGTTCCGACATTAAAAGCAATTTGCCAAGTTCCTGCATTTACTGTGCAAAATGAAAACCATGAATCGTTATTAATTACAAAAGAAACATCAGCACCAGGTTGCGCACCACATGCAGGACAGGTAGTAGCATTATTATTATCTAAATTTCTAAATCCAGTTCCTGTGCCAGAAGGAGAATAACCTCCTTGAGTCGAGCCATTAAATGTAACACCGCATGCCGTAATTAAAGACGGAGAATTCACCGTATTGTTATTTGCTGTATTGTAGACACCAATACAAAAAACGTGAAAAGCATCATTTCCTCCTCCACAACCTTGTCCGTTGTAATTAATGTAATATGTTGCTCCAACAGTTAATCCAGTTAATTGAGGATAATACCCAGGATCTCCATTCATCAATACACAACTTAATATTGCAGCTCCAGCTCCAGGCATACAAGTTGGATTAGGACCGTAAACAGATAGATAACCATAACAATTTATATCATTTGTTCTCAAAACATTGACAACCATTGAAGTACTTGTTGCTACAAATGAATACCAAACAGTTTTCGGTGTAATTCCACCGCCAGATGCAGCACAATGCTCTCCAGCTTGTGTAGTTGCACCATTGGTTGTTTGACCACAAAGCAAAGCTGCTCCAGGTGTTAATGCTGTAGCACTCGCACAATTATCATTAGCAGGCTGAGCAAAAGCTAATTGAGAAATAAAATAAAAGCCTGCAATAAGTATATGTTTGTATAATCTTATCATTTTTCAGTAATTTGAGAAAGTGAATATATTTTAACCTCTGTAAATAAGTCTAATTGCATAATTACCACATTAGTCAAATGCCTGTTGGTTTCCACCATACATTTTTCCTCCCCAGAAAGCACTCTTGGTTGTACATCAGAAGATTCTACGCTACCAGGGATGATATACACTTCATAGGTTCCATCCTTAGCCCATTTAGTTGAGTCACATTGAGCATTCGAGTTTTCAATAAAAAACAAAAACAAGAATGAAAAAAACAATATTTTTTTCATATTAAAATAGTTTTATCTAATTTTTTTAATCTTATCAGGGTTAAATAAGCACTACAAATTTATGATTATTTTTTGGATAATCAAATTAATTTCATACATTTAGACCAATAAAATATTAACACACTTCAATGTATAAATCTCTACGATTAACTATATTTTTATTTGTTATCGGTTTTTTTTCTTGCAAAAAAGATAAACCCGTAGAACCTATCCCCACTAACACTACAGCCAACTATACTTTATTTAACACTTCAAATACTCCATTACAAAGCAACTCTATCAATCGTATATTCAAAGATGCAACAAACAACATTTGGGTTGCTTCTAATAAAGGTTTTTATAAATACAATGGAAGTGCTTGGCAAATTTATGATTCGAGTGCTTTTGCTTTTCCTAGCAATGTTTTTAATACCATAAAACAAGATAATAACGGCAATATGTGGATTGGCTCCAATAATGGTTTATTAAAATATGATGGCACGTCATTTACTACTTATAATATGAGTAACTCAGGTTTACCATCCAATAAAATACGTTCTATTCTAATTGCACCCAATAACGATGTTTGGATAGGAACCTTTAGTGGAGGCGGTTTGGCTAAATTTAATGGAACAATATGGACAACTTACACTCCATTTAATTCTGGACTACCAAACAACTCCGTAGCTTCCATTGCGGTAGCAGCAGATGGAACAATATGGCTGGGTACAGCAACTGGTGTTTCCCATTTTGACGGTGGAACAAATTGGGTTAATTACACCATTGCAAATTCAGGATTACCAAACAATTCAATTTATTCTATTGTTATTGATTCTATGAATGTAAAATGGATTGGTACCAATGCTGGGTTGTGTAAATTTGATGGCAGCACATGGACTACTTATAACTCTTCCAACTCAGGATTACCTTTAAACCTTGTTCGTCCGATTGTTTGTTTCCAGTCTTATAAAAAATGGATTGGAACTGAAGGTGCTGGTGTTTCTTTGTTTGATAACTCTTCTTGGACAAACATTAACTCTTCTAATTCAAACATTCCCGATAATAACATCAAAACCATTGCTATTGATGCTTCTGGCAAAAAATGGATTGGTACTGCCAATGCGGGAATTGTTGTAATTCCTTAGAGAGTTTCACAAAATCAATAGAATCAAACTTTGTGAACTTTGTGTAAAAATCTTTGTGGACTTGTGGACTTTGTGCTTAAAAAATAAAATTTATTGAGCGTAAATGGTATCGTAATACGCACCCATTCCAGCCCAAACACCTAATCCTCCTCCTTGAATATTTGTTAAAATTAAAACAGGCGAAGCAAATGGATTTCCATTGCTAGATTGCGCTGCTTCAAATGTTTGATAAAAATCTTGAGCAGCTTTATCTATTGTACAAAATCGGATATAAATAGAATCGCCATATTTATACATTCCTCTTTCTTTGTCTGGCTCATCTCTATAATAGCTTTGTTCCGATGCATCATACCCTCTATTATATGCAAAGTCAAAACTTTTTCCATCAATAAATTTATCATCAAAAGTAGCTCCAAATGGTGCCACATACCTTCTATCAAGCAAAAGCGGATTGCCTTCAAATATCACAAATTTTGTTGGGCGTTTTGCATACCAACGATAACCATTTCCAAGACCTACAGGCTCTCTTAAATGCGCCCAAGCCCAACCTAAACTATCTTCTGGAGGTTGCGGTTTCCACCAAACACTATCCAATGCAACAGGTGCAGGAATGGTGGTTAGTGCTGTGTATGTTTTTCCATCTGCAATTACAGTTAAATAATAAGTTTGCCCCACCACTCCAATAATTGTATTTCCTGTATATACAAATGGATTGGAAGATGTTATTAAAGTATCTAATTTTAAAGTGTCTGTAATAAGTCCATTTGATACATACACTTGAGCATCACTAACCATAATTGCATTAAAATTTACACTTTGCCCAAGAGGACTGTTACGAGTAACAATTACTTCTGCTGTTTTTCCATTTTCAATAAATCCTTCAATCACAATTTTTCTATCGCCATTGATTATTTCTAAATCAACATCTTCTTGACAGCCTGTGAATAAAGCTATTGATGAGATGAATACGATTGCTATTTTTTTCATTGTTTGCATACTTTTTAAAATTTAAAATTCCATGTTACAGAAGGTAATATTGGAAATAAATAAACTTGTTTTGCTTTTACTTTTAATGTTCCGTCATAAGCACTTCCTTCGTTTGAAAAATAAACAATATAAGGGTTATGTCTGTTGTAAACATTAAATACGCTGAAGTTCCAGCTTGATTCATAATTTTTTGCAAATCGTTTTGGTACTTGAATAGTAGAAACATCTTTTCCTTTTCTTTCATAACGTTTTGTAATTTTTGCTTTTTTACGTTCAATTTTTTTAGCTCTATCTGGTGTAAACGTTACGGATAAATCTAAGCGGTGATAAGGTGGCATTCTGAAACTATTTCGTTCACCGTATTCTGTTATAAAATTGCCATCGATAAAATAATAAGAAACAGGAATTGTAATGGCATTTCCTGTTCCGTAAACCCATATTGCCGCAAACGTCCATTTTTTACTTAAATCATAACTCAATACAGCAGAAACATCATGCCTTCTATCGTATTTTGCATAAAACTCTTTGCCTCTATTGATATCTGGAAATCTACGTTTTGTATAGGATAAAGTATATCCCATCCAACCGTTAAACTTACCTACTCTCTTTTTTACAAAAAACTCAATACCATAGGCTTGTCCTTTTCCAAATACAAATTGATAATCCACATTATCATTCACTGTTTGTCCGGGTAAAGCGCCATCACGATATTCTATTTGATTTTGTAAATCTTTATAATAAACCTCAACAGAGGCTTCGTAAGCATTCTCTTTAAAATTTCGGAAATAACCGAGTGAATATTGAGAACCTTTTTGAGGTTTTACTAATTCGCTGCTTGGAACCCAAGTATCTGTTGGCAAAGTAACTGCCGACAATGAAGCTAAGTGCAAGTATTGTAAATTGTAAGTATAGGATGCTTTGATAGAAGATTTAGTGTTAAGAGAATAACGAGCATTAATTCTAGGCTCTAAACCACCGTATTGTTTTACTTTTTCATTCGCCTTGTAAAAGGTAGTACTAATTGTTTGTCCAGAAATTGGGTCTTTATTATATCTTTCAAAAGGACCAATTTGCATAAAGTAAGAATAACGCAAACCTGCATGAATTTTAAATTTATCAGTTACATCAAAATCATCAGAAAGATAAACTGCTGCTTCATGAGCTCTGATTTTTTTTACAGGACCAAAATCAAAAACGGTTTCTCCCTGTTGCGCTGAAACACTTGTGGGTGTGAATGTATGGAATACATAGTTTATTCCAAATTTAATTTCATGTCGTATCGTTGGAAAAAAACCAAAATCAACTTTTGCATTCCAATCTCTTATTCCTGAAAACAACTTAAACTCAAACCCGCTTTGTTCTGCACCAAAGCTAAAATCATAATTGCTAAATATGGCAGATGCATTCATAAATAATTTTTGGTTGAATAAATGGTTCCATCGCAAAACGCCTGTTCCATTTCCCCAACCAATTTTTAGTGCGAATCCAGCATCTTTATCTTTAAAATTCATTACATCTCTACCAAAATAACCACTTGCAAAAATCCTGTCTTTATCTGAAAGTCTATAATTTACTTTCGCATTCAAATCATAAAAATAATATCCTGAATTTTTTAAGGATGAGCCCGGTTTTGCAAAAGGACGAGCAATAGCATCAATATATGTTCTTCGTCCTGATATGACGAACGAGCCTGTATCTTTTTTAATCGGTCCTTCAATCGTTAAGCGAGATGATATTAAACCTATTCCACCTTGAGCATGATAGGTTTTGTTATTTCCTTCTTTCATTGAAATATCAAGCACAGAAGCCAGCCTTCCTCCATACTGTGCAGGCATTCCTCCTTTAATTAAGTTTACACTTTTTACTGCATCACCATTAAAAACAGAGAAAAAACCTAATAAATGTGCAGCATTATAAACAACAGCTTCATCTAAAAGAATTAAATTTTGGTCAGGTCCTCCTCCCCTCACATAAAATCCAGTATTGCCATCACCACTTGATTTTACACCTGGTATTAATTGAATAGTTTTTAAAACATCTACTTCACCTAAAAATGCAGGGATTTTTTTGATCTCTTCCATGTCGAGTTTAACAGCGCCAACATTTGTACTTGAAACATTTTTATCGCTTTTTTCAGAAACTACCTCTACCTCTTTCACATTAATTGCTGAAGGCTTTAAATCGACATTAATCCTTAAATCTTTATCAAGAATAATTTCTTTTTCGTAATTATCATATCCAATATAAGAAACTACTAAATGATATTTTCCTTTTTCAACTGTAATTGAATAAAAACCATACTGATTGGTGTTTCCTCCTTTTAACAACTCTTTTACATACACATTTGCACCAATGCTATATTCTCCATTTGACGCATCTTTCACATAACCACTAATTGTAAATTTTTGTTTTTCTTGAGCAAACAATACTCCATTGAAAAATACAAATAGAAAGCTAATCTTTAAAACTGTTTTATACATAATTGAAAGGCAATTCTTAATAAGCCGATTGTAATACTACAAATAAATAAATTTATTGTTTAAAACATCTTATGATGTTTGGCGAACAAAACTAAGGAAACATTTTTTGATTTCAAAGTTTCCTTTGGAATTTCTATAAAAAATCATAGCAAAGTCAATTTTAACAGAAAATTGGTAAATAACAATTGTTATTCTATATTTGCACCCTTAATTTTAGAAAAAGAAGATATTTTTCTAAAAAACGAATTATCAATTAATTTAATTAACGAAAGATTATGCAAAACAAAGGTGCAATAAGATTATTTGCAATTTTATTATCGCTTACTTGTATTTATTATTTAACATTTACTTGGAAAGCAAACCAAATTGAAAACGAGGCAGATGAGTTTGCTCAAAATTATGTATCACAATCAAATGTAATTGCAGAGGCTAAAAAAATTGCTCCTACACCTACAAGAGAAAAAATCTACTTAGATTCTTTAGCACATGCTAAACGTAATTTTTATCTTGATTCTTTAAAGAAAAAACCGGTTTATGATTTAATATTTACAAGCTTCACTTACGATTATGTAAAAAAACACCAGTTAAATTTAGGTCTTGACTTAAAAGGTGGTATGAACGTAACACTTGAAGTTTCGGTTGCTGATATCATTAAAGGTTTATCAAACAATAGTAACGACCCTACATTTTTGCAAGCATTAAAAAATGCTCAAGAAATTCAGAGAAATTCAACAAAAGATTTTGTTACCATTTTTGGTGAAGAATTTAAAAAAATAAATCCGCAAGCAAAACTTGCAATCAATTTTCAAACCATTGAGTTAAAAGGAAAAATTGATTTTAACACTTCAGACGAAGATGTATTAAAATTTTTACGTGAGCGAATTGAAGAAGCAATTGAAACTGCTGAAAACACATTGCGTGCACGTATCGACAAATTTGGCGTTACACAACCAAACATTCAAAGATTAACATCTTCAGGTAGGATTTTAATTGAGTTACCTGGTGTTACGGATAAAGGTCGTGTTCGTAAATTATTACAAGGAAGTGCGAATCTTGAGTTTTGGGAAACGTATGATAACAAAGAAATTTATCCTGCACTTGAACAAGCAAACACTCGCTTAAAAGAAATTTTTGCGCCAGTAGATACAGTAAAAATTGATACTGCTGCAACTGCAAAAACAGAAGTAAAAGCATCCACTACAGCTGAAAGCAAGCCTGCTGTTGATACATCAAAAGGAAGTTTAGCTGCTCAAATGGGAACAGAGGCTACTGACTCAAATAAATTAGGAGCTTCAAAAGCTGATACACTAGCTAAATTACGCAAAGAGAATCCATTGTTTTCTGTATTAAGTGCTGCTATTGGTCGTAATGAGCAAGGACAACCTGTTTTAGGACAAGGTCCTGTTATTGGTTATGCTGCCATTGCCGATACTGCTAAAGTAAACGAATATTTGACTCATCCTAAATTAAAAGGAATATTCCCACCAAGAGCAAAATTTTTATGGTCTTTCAAACCTATTGGTGATGACGAAACTACATTGCAACTAGTAGCAATAAAAGTAGTTGATAGAAATGGAAAAGCTCCTTTGTCTGGAGATATTATTACTGATGCACGTAAAGTATTTGATCAAGCCGGTTCTGGTCATCCAAGTATTTCAATGAACATGAATACAGAGGCTGCTCAAATTTGGAAACGCCTAACACGTGATAATATTGGAAAATCAATTGCCATTGTTCTTGATAATAGCGTTTATTCTTTCCCTACTGTTCAAAATGAAATTGCAGGTGGTTCGTCATCTATCACAGGAACATTTAGTATTGAGGAAGCAGACGATTTAGTAAATATTTTAAAAGCTGGTAAATTACCGGCTCCTGCTCGTAT